>PKDY01000016.1 GCA_002862755.1 Flavobacteriaceae bacterium
TATTCAAGTTGATGTTCCCTCAACAGTTGTCAATTTCAGCGATATGGATATAACAGCACATCCAGAATTAGTTGCTCTTGGTCGTGATCCGATGGATTTTAAATCGGAGTGGGATAAATATGGATTATGGGATCTTAAAATGCAAAATGATGAACCTATTTTTAGAGCTTATTCTATGGCTAATCATCCTGCAGAAGGAAACATTGTAATGTTAAATATTCGTATAGCAACTCCTCCTTGGGATCGAAAAAATAACAAATGGATGGATGTTAATCCTGGTATTTGCTCATCTTATGTATTTGGTTGCAAACCTGGTGATAAGGTAACTATTTCTGGACCTTACGGTGAGTTCTTTATCAAAGAAACTAATGCGGAAATGCTTTATATTGGCGGTGGTGCTGGTATGGCTCCAATGCGATCTCATTTGTTTCACTTATTCCACACATTAAAAACAGGTAGAAAAGTAACCTATTGGTATGGTGGACGTTCTAAGAGAGAGTTATTCTACACGGATCACTTTAGAGCTTTAGAAAAAGATTTTCCTAACTTTAAATTCTATCTTGCATTGTCTGAACCATTACCTGAAGATAACTGGAAAGTAAAAGACGGTATCAATGGGGAAGGAGATGGATTTGTTGGATTTATTCACAATGTTGTAATTGATAACTATTTATCTCAACATGAAAACCCAGAAGATATTGAATTGTATTTCTGTGGACCTCCAATGATGAATAAAGCCGTTCAAAAAATGGGAGAAGATTTTGGATTAGATCCTGAAAATATTAGATTTGACGACTTCGGTGGATAATCTAAAAATTATAAATAAAAACCGTTCTTATTTTAGAACGGTTTTTTTATTTCTACCCAATCAATTTGTACTTTTGTAATATGGAAGAATTAACAGAACAAGAATTGCATCAAATTGCTATGAGCCATGTGGGGAAAGACTTAGAAAAAAATGGTTTTGAATTTATAGCGATTAATAGTCAATTGAAAAAACACCCTCAATTTGTTTGTGTTGATAAGAAAACCAATACGCTTCACTTTGTAATGGTTCAAGCAGTTCCTTATCCAATTAATCCTGATGAACCGAATGTTTTATTTATAGAAACTTTTATGAATCATGCGAAAGCTAAAAATGCCAAAGTATTATTTGCGGGTGTAGGTATAGCTAACGCAGAGGATTTTGAAAAACCAGTATACAGAAATTCTGACTATATAATTAATTACAATGGATATAAAACCCTTTTATAGTTGCCTATTCTTTCTTTTTATTTTACTTTCTTGCCAAGATAAAAAACAAGAAGCTAGAAACGATTTTTTTATAATTCAAGGAGAAGCACAAGGTAGTACTTATAGTATAAAATATATTGCAACAGAAGAAATTGTTGTTAAAAGTCAGGTTGATTCCTTACTGACAGCATTTGACTTGTCCTTGTCCACTTATAGGCCCGATTCTAAAATAACGAAGCTGAATGCTGGTGATTCAACTATAGTTGTGGACGACTTATTTGTTGAAACCTTTAGTGCTTCCAATCAAATCTATCAAGAAACAGATGGTTTGTTTGATCCCACTATAGGCGTTTTAATTAATGCATATGGTTTTGGACCAAGTAAAAAACATCAAAATTTATCTCAAAAAGAAGTAGATAGTTTGTTGCAATATGTAGGTTTTAGTAAAGTAAAATTACAATCAAATTTGACTATTTCTAAGCAATATCCTAAAACTTATTTCGATTTCAATGCAATCGCTCAAGGTTATTCTGTAGATGTAGTAATCGATTTTTTAAAAGCCAAAGGGATTAAAAATGCAATCGTTGAAATAGGTGGTGAATTGGTAGCAATAGGCAGTAATACTATCGACCATAAAAAGTGGGTTGTAGGAATAGATAATCCTTTACAAGAACCCGATCAAAGAAAATTAATTGCTACCATTGGAATTGAAAATTTAGGTATGGCAACTTCAGGAAATTATCGAAAGGTAATTACAGATTCTATTACTGGAGAAAAATTTGTTCATATTATTAATCCTAAAACAGGTAAAAGAGAAAAAAACAATATTTTAAGCGCTACGGTTTTAGCTCCAAAATGTATTATGGCAGACGGTTATGCGACGGCTTTTATGTTGATGCCTTTAGAAGATATACAATCTTTTGCAACAAAACATCCAGATTTATATATCATGATTTTATATGCAGATGCTACGAATCAGTTACAGCAATTTACTACCACTAATTTTCAAAAATTACAATTGCAGTAATAGAATGGTTTGTTATTCTAAAATATAATTAATATTATCAAAGATTTCCTCTGGAATTGTATTTTCAATAATAGCGTCTGAAATTTCTCTTTTATTTTGTTGCAATTGGTTTATTTTTTCTTCAATGGTGTCTTTCGCTATAAATCGAACCACACTGACTTGGTTTTTTTGACCAATACGATGTGCTCTTCCAATGGCTTGTAATTCTGTAAAAGGATTCCACCAAGGGTCTAAAAGAAGTACATAGGAAGCTTTTGTTAAGTTTAAACCTGTTCCGCCAGCTTTTAAAGATATAAAGAAAAGTAATTGAGATTCCTCTTCTTGAAAAGCAGCCACTTGTTTTTCTCGATCTTTTAAAGGGGTGTTTCCTGTTAAAAGGCAAAAGTTCATTTTTTGTTTCTCACACCAATCGGTATAGATTTTTAAATGAGAAGTGTAGGAACTGAAAATTAATGTTTTTTGTTGCGCTTGTACCAATGTTTCTAAATAAGCCGTTACATCTGAAAATTTACCAGAATCCATTTCTTCACCAATTAAAATAGGATGATTCGCTAATTGTCGTAATTTGGATAAAGCATTAAGAATAGAAATTTTGGAATTTTGATGGGCTTCCAAAGTATTTATCTTTTTGTCAATTAAATAGTTTCTAATAATTGATTTTTCATTGTCATATAGTTTGGCTTGTTGTTCACTCATTTCAGAATAAAATAGTTGCTCTGAAATTTCAGGTAAATCTTGTGCCACTTCCATTTTGGTTCTCCTCAATAAATAAGGATTGATCAACGATTTTAATTCTTTAATTTTTTGAACATCTTTTTGTTTTTCAATTGGTTTTTTGAAATAAGTGTCAAAAAAAGTAAAACTGTTTAATAAATTTGGATTTATAAATTGCATTTGGCTCCATAAATCACTCAAAGAATTTTCTATGGGAGTTCCGCTTAAAGATACTTTATGAGTCGCATTTATAGTATTGATCGCTTTGTAAATCTTAGAATTTCTATTTTTTATTTGCTGGCTTTCGTCTATAATTAGAAAATGAAACGGTATCGTTTTTAGTAGCGCAATATCTTTCAGTAATAAACCGTAAGATGTAAAAACCAAGTCTACTTTGTCTATTTTTTTACGTTTTATTTTTCGATCTAAACCTGTATAATTTAATCGTGTAAAATGAGGTGCAAATTTTTTGGTTTCATTAAACCAGTTATAGGTTAACGAACTTGGAGCAACGACTAGTGCTTTTAACTTTTTTTCTTTATTTTGTGGAGTACTAAATAAATCAAATGAAGATTCGTCTTCTTGTACAATTGAAAAATCCTCTTCAAAACGAGTAAAAACAAAATCCAAATAAGCTAGCGTTTGAATGGTTTTTCCCAAACCCATGTCATCTGCTAAACAAGAGCCAAGTCCTAATTGGTAATTTTTTACCAACCAATTCACTCCTTCTATTTGATAGTTTCTTAATGAAGCTTGAATGTTTCCTGTTGTCTCGTAAGGAATAATATCTTTATTGAAAGAATTATTTTCTGTAGCAATTCCTGTTTCTTCTAATAAGGTAAATTGGTTTTTCTGAATTTGAATTTTCTGATTTTGGTGTTTCCCAAAATCTGCCAAAGGCTTATACTTACTAAACCATTCATCAGGGATTATAAAAATACTCTCATCTGGTAATTCATACAAACGATTGCCCGATTTTAAATAAGGAATAATTGCAGAAAACGGTAAAGAATAGTTGCCAATTTCAATGGTCATTTCAATATCAAACCAATCTTTGTTTTCTACAAAATGAGATGCTATATTATAAGCTGCTGTATTGATTAATTTGTCATTTATATTCCAATCAATAGTAACATTTGTATTTGTAATTTTATCTTGTTTAGCAATTAGTGCTGTTATATTGTAATATTCTGAAACTTCAGTAATAGCATTGGTGAACGATGCAAACTTTGAATTTAGAAATAATAATCCGTTAGCTTCAAGCTCTTTTACAAATGCAGCTTCTTGTTTTTTATTGCGTACAGTTTGAAGCACGGTAAACTCATTATTTTCGTTATAATTCAAACTAATATGTGAGTTTTTTTCATCGGTAATTGAGAAGGTGTAATCTTCATAAACAAAAAAAACTTCTAACAGATATACTTTATGTGTAATTGATAAGCTAGGCTTTATAATGCAACCTTTACAAGAACTGTCTTTTATAACACTAAAGCCTTCCGCTTCTATGGGAACTTTCTTAATAACATTTTTGATGAACTTATTAAAGTATTCAATGCTATTTTTATTAGGGATGATAACTTCTTTCTTTTGTAAAAAAGGTTTTAGTTTATTTCCATTGATATGTTGGATATGATATATTTTTCCGTTGAAAGTAATCCACGAAGGTTCGTTCATTACAATTTTCAACTCCTGTTTAAAAGGGAAAAATTCATTTTGGTCATCCAATAAACTCAAACGGTAAATCAGGTTTTCAGTTGTCTTAGAAAAATAAAGTTTGGGTTCCAGTGGTGTTGATGCAAATACCACTTGTTGTTTGTTAAAAACATCTTTTTTGTTTAAATCAATACTTAAAGGAAGGACTGTGGATGATATGAGCTTAAAAAAACTTTCCATGGAAAAAGTAACAAAATGAGAGACTAGTTTTTTTACTTTTACATCACTTAAAAGTAATTCTAGGCTCTTTGCCTCTTTATTTTTAATCTTGTATTTTGAAAGTATTTGTTTTGCGGTCAGTTTGTCACAAATGTTTAATAATTGCTGTTCGGTTGCATTTAATTCAATTTCTGATTCTGCAATCGTTTTGGAGTTAGCAATTTTAATGATATAAGATAATACACCTTCATTTTGCTCAACAATATAAGCAGAAGGAGTGTAGGTTTCTAAAATAGTATGATAAGATAAATCAAATACTAAAGCATGATTTGTCTCTTTTGAAATGGGCATATCTAATTATTTAAAGCAAACTGGGATAATTTCTCCTTTGGCTAAACAGTATTTCTCTACTAAATCATTAGAAAGTGTTTGGGTGTAATTTACTTCTTTTACTTTGAAGCCAATACTCCTTAATTTATCAAAATAATCACGTCCATAAACTCTTACATGATCGTATTGTCCAAAAATTTTGGCACGTTCTTTTGGATCCGTAATGCTATCGTCTGAAAAAGTTGTAGCTCGAGATAAATCTTGAGGAATTTGAAAGATTCCCATTCCACCAGGTTTTAAAACGCGATATAATTCTTGCATTGCTTTAGTGTCATCTGGAATGTGTTCTAAAACATGATTGCAAAAAATAATATCATAGGTATTGTCTTTAAAAGGTAAATTACAAATATCTGCTTTTACATCTGCGAGAGGTGAAAGTAAATCGGTTGTCGTATAGTGAAGGTTTTTTTGCTTTTTGAATCGTTTGTAAAATTCTTGTTCGGGAGCAAAGTGTAAAACCTCTAGTTTCTCTTCAGAAGTGAAAAAATTGGTTTCATTTTGAAGATATAACCAAAGTAAACGATGTCTTTCTAAAGATAAAGTGCTTGGAGATAACACATTGTTTCTTTGGGTGCCATAACCATACGGGAGAAACATAGAAAAACTTCTGCCATCAATAGGGTCTGTATATTTATTTCCTCTTAATAAAAAAGCAATAATAGGTCTTACAACAATACTCAAGCGAATGAGTAGCGGTCTTGGAATGGTATTAAGTATAAACTTGAATATCTTTTTCATGTATAATTACTTTGATAGAAACATAGTTAAAATTACAATACCTCCTATAAGAATTGATAAAATGATATATATCAATAAGGCTAAGCCCCAAAATTTTAAAATAGAAACAACCACTTGTTTCGCATTTAAATGATACAATTTCTTAAAAACATAAACACTAAAACAAACCGAAAATAAAATTTGTATGGTAAAAAACGGTGAAGGTTGGTGTAGAAGGTGTAATAATATTATTTGTATGAGTATAGAAACATAGCCAATATTCGTTTGCATATAGGAATTGAATACCAAATGCTCGAAAAAATTATTCCCTTTTCTTTTAAATGTGAGATAAGTCAATAAGGCATATATAGGAATCGTTAAGATGATGATAAAATTATAGTAATTATAGAAGGAACTATAAAACTTTTTCATATCTATTTGTGGAACTTTCGGATCAGTAGCACCTTTGTTAAAATTAGCTGTAAAATCATAAATGTCAGGTAAAGGAAACAATTTATAAAAAAGTACAGCTACTGTAGTATATAAAATCAAATAAGAAAAGGGCTGAAAGTATTTTTTTCTAGCACCATTGATATAGGCTTCTAAAACCTCTTTAGGTTGTTTGAATAAACCTATAAATGTTCTCCAAAAATTGTTGTCCCAACTCAAAAAAGGACCCACAAACTCTTCCATAGTTCCTTTAAAAGACAATCGATCATGAACAATTTTTGCCCCACAATTGGAACAAAATTTATCCTGATTCTCTAATAGGTTGTCACATGTTTTACAGTTCATGGTGTTTGCTTTAAAATGGAAACAATGGATTGGTTTTTAAATAAAATTACAATACGAATGCCTGTTGTCTTAATCCTTCTTCTTCCTTACTTGTAATTCCTAAAGCATCATAGATATAAGCAAAAGTAGATAGTAATTCGGGTTTTCCATCAACAATAGCTACATCATGTTCAAAATGAGCGCTAGGTTTCCCGTCGGCTGTAGTAATGGTCCAACCGTCTCTATGTTGAATAATGTTTTTAGTACCCATATTTATCATCGGTTCAATCGCAATTACCATTCCGTTAACTAATTTTTTACCTCTACCACGTTTACCATAATTAGGAACCTCTGGATCTTCATGCATTTTTCTTCCTAAACCATGACCACATAATTCACGAACCACACCATAACCATGCTTTTCACAATATTGTTGAATGGCAAAGCCAATGTCTTCTACTCGGTTACCTACTTTAGTAGCTCGAATTCCTTCATAAAGCGATTCTTTGGTTACTTGAAGTAGTTTTTTGGTTGCTGTATCTACTTCACCCACTTCAAATGTATAAGCATGATCTCCATAGAAACCATTTTTGTAAGCACCACAGTCTACTGAAATAATATCACCTTCCTGTAAGGGTGTGTCATTAGGAATACCGTGTACTACTTGTGTATTAGGACTCATACAAAGCGAATTGGGAAAGCCATACATGCCTAAAAATGCAGGTTCTGCACCATGATCTCTAATATATTCTTCAGCAATTTTATCTAAATATAGCGTAGTTACACCAGGTTTAATTTCTTTGGCAATTATACCTAATGTTTTAGAAACGATTAGGGCACTTTCGCGCATTAATTCAATTTCTTCTTTCGTTTTTATAACAATCATAATAATCCAATTCAAAAAGCAAAAATACAATTTTAAATCATTTTATCAGACTTATTTTGAATTCCTTTTTAGTAGTAAAAGATGAGAAAAATCATGTTTTGTGTAATTAAGCTATATTAATTTTGTGCAATAAATATAAAAGGTATGAGTCAGTTAGTAACAGCAGCTGAAGCGGTTAAAATTGTACAATCTGGTGATAGAGTGTACGTTCAAGCAGCAGCAGCCACACCCACGGTTTTAACCAAAGCGCTTTCCGAAAGAGCCTCTGAACTTAAAAATGTTGAAATTTGTCACTTGCACACCGAAGGAGAGGCTCCTTACGCTAACCCAGATTTAGCAGCAAGTTTTCATGTGAACTCTTTTTTTATTGGTGCCAATGTAAGACACACATTAAAAGCAGGAAATGGTTCTTATACGCCTGTTTTTTTAAGTGAATTGCCGTTGCTTTTCAGAAAAAAAGTAGTGTTGTTAGATGTGGTTTTTATTCATGTTTCACCTCCAGATTTACATGGATATTGTTCTTTAGGGGTTTCTGTCGAGGCATCCATTGCGGCAATTGAAAGTGCCAAAAAAGTGGTGGCGCAGGTAAATCCAAATATGCCTAGAACTTTTGGAGATGGTATCCTTCACATTTCAAAAATTGATTATTTGGTTGAAGTGGATTTGCCTATACATGCTCATGAAGTAGCACCATTTACAGAAGCAGAAGAAAAAATAGGAACTTTTGTAGCTTCTTTAATTGAGGATAAAAGTACCTTGCAAATGGGAATTGGATCTATCCCGAATGCCGCTTTATCAAAATTAATTCATCATAAAGATTTAGGCTTGCATACTGAAATGTTTTCGGATGGAGTAATCGATTTAATTGAAAAAAACGTAATTAATTGTAATTATAAAGGTGTTTTTAATGGAAGAGCTTTGGCAACTTTTTTGATAGGTTCAAAACGATTGTATGATTTCGTAAATGATAATCCTTTTATTGAGATGAAAGAATCTTCTATTGTGAATGATACTGCTCGCATTCGTAAAAATTCAAAAATGGTTGCGATTAATTCAGCGATTGAAGTAGATGTTACAGGGCAAGTTTGCGCCGATTCAATTGGTGTTAAAATGTATTCTGGTGTAGGAGGTCAAATGGATTTTATTCGAGGCGCTTCTTTAAGTGAAAAAGGAAAAGCTATTATTGCTTTGCCATCAATTACAAAAAAAGGAGAAAGTAGAATTGTTCCTTATTTAAAACAAGGCGCTGGAGTGGTTACTACTCGATCTCATATCCATTATGTAATTACAGAAAATGGAATTGCTGATTTATATGGTAAAACCTTAAAACAAAGAGTAAATGAGCTGGTAAAAATTGCGCATCCAACCCACCAAGAATGGATTGAAAAAGCCTATTTTGATTTAGTAAATGGTTTGTAATTCAATACATTGCTAGTTTAAATATTATTTTTATGTAAACATTTGAAAATAAATGAAATAAAAAAATTTTGTATTCATTAAAAGATTACCTTTGTTTCAATTCTAAAATATATTTATGAACATTTTTGTAGGAAGCCTTCCTTTTAGTATTGAGGAAGCAGATTTAAGAGGTTTTTTTGAAGAGTATGGAACTGTTGATTCAGTTAAGATTATCTCTGATAAATTTACTGGAAGAAGTAAAGGATTTGGATTCGTTGAGATGCCAAATGATGCGGAAGCACAAAAAGCTATCGATGAGTTAAATGGTGGTACTGTTGAAGGCAGAACTATCGTTGTAAACAAATCTGAACCAAAACCTGAAGGAGAAAGAAGATCTTTCAACCGTAATGGTAATGGTGGAGGAGGAAGAGGAAACTTTTCTAACAGAGATAACAATAGAGGTGGTCGTTACTAATTATCTGTAGTGTTATAAATTAAAAATCCCGATTATTTCGGGATTTTTTTATTTAATTAAGTTTAGCCATCGTTTTAAATAGCCCTGCTGAAGCTAATAAATAAGCATTTTCCAAAGCAATGTTTGAAAGTTGCGAACTTACTACTGTGTTTTCTCTCGAATTAATTAAAAATAAAGAACTTTCTCCCATTTGAAACAATCGTTCTTCTGCAGCAAGCATGATGTTGTAATCATTTACTAAACTCGTGTTTAAAATGCGTTGCTTTTTATAGGATTCAATTTCTTGTTTTTGCGCTTCTATTTTATTGGTTAAATTCTCTTTTTCAAATTGCAAGCTCAACTCAGTATCCTGAACTTTTAATTGAGCTAACTTTACATTGGCTCTTTCTTTTCTTAAAAATAAAGGGAAAGAAAAATTCACTCCAATTTTATAATCTTCAAAGCGATAATTCTCAAATGCACTAGGTTCAGAAAGATAATTATAACTAAGATCTAATTTGGGTAAAATGCGATTGGTTTGTAATCGTCGATCGGTGTTTAAAATGTCAATTTTTGATTGTAATGCATTCAATTTTGGGTGGTTATCCATATTAAGCAACAAATAATCTTCTATATTTAACGTAGTTAAAATCGTTTTTTCAATATTTAAATCTGGATACAAAACATCTTCTAGTTCTAATGGAATATTGTTTTCTGTCCATAAAAAATTTGACAACTCGAGCTTCGCTTTGGTTAATTTTAATTGCGCATTTTCTAAATTTAACTTTCTAGATTTAACAGTTATTCCTGCTTCAATACTATCAATGCCAGCTTTGTCTCCTTGTTCAATTAATACGATGATACCTTTGTATCGTTCCGTTGCATTTTCTAAATAAGTTGTGTATAGTTGCTTTTCATCATAACTTCTTTTCCAATTAATATAGCTCACAGTTGCTGCATGAAGAATAGCTGTAGTTTCTAAATCTCTTTCAGCTTGATTTAATTTTTGATACGATTTGGCTTTTCTTAATTCTGCCATTCTTTCATTAATCCAAAGTCCTTGTCCAATAGGGATGGTAACTCCTAATGAAGTTAATCCTGAATTGGGAACTGAATTTTCTGGATTTAAATAAATACCTTCATTATTATCAAAGGCCGCTTTAATTTCGATACCATACCAAGTTGGTATTTTAAAACTACCATTAAATAATGAATAGTAGGTTTTATCAGAATATTGTTTTTTTAAGAAATCGGCTTCAATTTTTGGGTCAAAGGCACCTCTTGCTTTCATTAGCTTTGCTTGAGCTTCAGAGATTTTTAAATCGGCTTGTTTGACCAAAGGATGGTATTTCTTTACATAACCTAGAAACTCTTCAAAAGTAAATTCTCTTGAAGGTTCTTGAGCTATTATAAAACTGCTTAAAAACCAGAAAAGAATACAAATTTTCGATTTCATACATTTATTTTTTTTCTGATTTATTTTTTGCACTTTCCGGTTGGTAAAAATTAGGAGGGAAGCCGTTTAAGGTTCTCCAAATTTCAAACCAAATAGGAACATCTTCTAATAAAGCTATAGATTGTGTTCCTGCACCAATACTTAGTTGTTCTGGCCATTTTTTGTCATTGGGATCGGGGGCAATTAAAACACGGTACTTGCCATTCTCACTGATGAAATTTTCTTTTGCCACAACTACGCCTCCAAATGTACCATAAGAAGCTCCAGGCCATCCACTAAATACAATCGTTGGCCATCCATCAAACCAAACTCTGACTTTTTCACCTTTATTTATTAAAGGAAAATCAACAGGTTCAATATACGTTTCTACTGCAATTTCGAAATTAGCAGGCATGATACTTACTATAGATGTGCCTTCTTTTATCGTTTCACCAATACCCGATTGAATCGCTCTGTTTACATAACCATCTTGAGGTGCAGTAATGTAATATAAACCGTTTCTGATTTGATAATTGGTGTATTGGTTTTTTAATTTGTTCACTTGGGCTTCAGTATCATATTGCGAACTCAAAGCGGTTTGCCTATCGCTACTGGCTTTGGCCCTCTTTTCTGCATATTCAGCAGCAATACGATTCAATTCCATAGAGGCATTTAAAATTTCATTTTGGCTGGCTAAATATTTGTTTTCTTGGGTGATTATTTTAGCCTGCATTTCTTGTAATTTGACTCTTTTCTCCTCAACATCTGTAAGCGGTTTTAAACCTTCTTTATTTAAATTAACAGCCCTGTTAAATTGCGTTTCTGCAATTTTTAATTGTGTTTTTACCGCTTCTAAATCAATACTATCACTTTTTACTTTTAAGTACGCCTGCTTTAATTTGTTTTCAGCTTGCTTGTATTTTAAGTTTTTTTCACTTTCAATTGCACCAAGTTGCATTTCTAAAGCCTTTACTTTGCCAGCATACGAATTGACTGCATTTTCTTTAGCAACAACTTGATTTCCTGTGTTTTCGACTAAATTTGGATCTAAGTAATCTTCTTTAATTTCAGAAATAAACAAAATGGTGTCTCCTTTTTTAACAAAATCACCTTCATTTACATACCATTTTTCAATTCGACCAGCAATAGCTGAATGTATATTTTGAGGTCTTTGATTTGGTTTTAATGTTGTTACAAAACCAGAACCGGATATGTTTTGTGTCCAAGGGAGAAAAAGGAAAAGTAAGACTAAAATGGCCATCGCACCTAAAAGTCTTTTAATAAATAAATAGCCTTTGTTCTCTGCAAAAACACTATTGGATTTATATTTTGATAAATCAAGATAGGAATCTACTCTATTCTTAGTTATATTTAGCATTATTTTTTCAATTTAGACTTTAAACAATTTGACCATTTTCTAATGTAATAATTTGAGTGGCTTGTGGTAACCAATCTTTACTTGATGCGGTTACAACAACTGTCCAAGGATGATCTTTATCCATTAAAAAATCAATGATTTTTTGAGACTGTTTCTTGTCAATTTTATTAATAGGATCTTCTAATAAAATAATTTCTGGCTTGGATAAAATACACCTTGCTAAAATAATTTTCTGTACTACAGAAGCATTTATTTGTTTTCCGCCAGGAAATAAAGGTGTGTCTAAGCCTAAGGGTAATGTTTTAATAAAATCAATTAATTGGACTTGCTCCAAAACAGTATTAATTTCATTCATTTTAAGATTTTCATTTTGACACGTAATATTGTCTAAAATAGTTCCTTCAAAAGTGGAATCATCTCGTGTAATTAAACCAATTTTAGAACGATAATTAGCGATGTTAATTTTATCAATATTCACATTGTTTACAAATAATGTGCCCGTACTTGGGTCTATTATTTTGGCTAATAATCGGATAAGAGTGCTTTTACCAGATCCGTTTTCTCCTTTAATAACAACACGTTCTTTTGGACGAATGGTCAAATTAACATTGTTTAAAATAGGAATTTCGGCTTGAGGATATTTATAATATACATTTTTTACTTCTAAAGTCATGCCTTCATTGTCTAGAAAGAAATTTTGTGAATTGCTTTCCTTTTCAATTTCTAAATCTGAGACGGCTCCTAATTTTTCTAACGAAGTTAATACATCATAAAACAGTTCTAATCCGCCAAATAATTTTTCAACTGCTGTAATAATTGTTAAAATAATAATTTCAGCTGCTACAAATTGTCCAATATTCATTTGTTGGCTTAAAACTAAAATACCACCTATAATTAATAATCCAGCAGTAATAATGGTTTTGAATCCTACTAATTGTATGAATTGTCGTTTTAAAACTTTAAAATGTTTTTCTCTATAATTTAAATAGTCGTTTACTAAATCATCATTTTTATTAAGCGAAAATTCGAATAGGTTTTGATTTTTAAAGCTTAAATGATTTCGGGCAATTTCTTGTATCCAATGGGCTACTTTATATTTGAACTTAGACTCTTTTAAACTGGTTTCTAAACCTACTTTAAAATTGGCTTTAAAAATAAAATATAATAATCCTAATAATAATATTCCAAAAAGAATAAAGAACGGATGGTATAAAGAAAGAAGTATAATACCAAAAAGAATTTGTAAAATGGCAGCAGAAATATCTAGTAGTAATTTTGAAAATCCTTTTTGAACTGATAAAGTATCGAAAAAACGATTCGCTAATTCTGGTGGATATTGATTATAAAGTTGATTGAATTTTATTTTTGGGAAACGATACGAAAAATCAAAGGAAGAACGCACAAATATTTTTTGTTGCAAATTTTCTGTTATTCGGTATTGCATAATTTTAAAAACACCTACTAAAATTACTCCTATAACTACAACAATAACTAAAATTCCCCAAGAGGTTGATACTTTTCCAGCTTGAATAAAATTAACAATCGATTGAATTCCTAATGGTAAAGTTAAACTAATCAAACCACCAAAAATGGAATAAAGAAAAATTTGATAGATATCTCTTTTATCAATTAGAATTAAGTTTTTAAATCTTTCTAATGGTGTCATAGTACTGTTTTTTTAATTAAGTCAATATAGAAATCAGCTAAACAATTGGATTCAGATAAATTGGTGATATTTTTAAAGTGTTCTTTTAAATAATGTTGATGCAATGCGCCTTGAACTATTGTTGAAGCTAATGTTTTGGCATATTTATAATCTGCATTCACTTCTTCAATCATCAAAATAATGCGATTGACAACACTTTTATAAACTAAAAAATAGCCTTCTTTGTTTTCTTCATCTATTTCTTTTGTTAAAAATGTTTTGGTAAACTCTCCAATGATAATTTTATTTAAAATAGATTCATTAATATGTGTTATAGAGAGATCATCTTTTATTTCTTCTGTTACAATCTCTATTGCTTTGGCCAATTTTTCCATAGGATCAGAAACATTTGTGGTAGCAAATACCAGCCGATACTCAATCCAAGACCAGTACCATGAAGATAAGTAAAGGAGCAACTTATGTTTGTTTTCAAAATAGCGATAAATCGAACTTTCATTGGATTGAATTTTATCGCCTAACTTTTTAAAAGTAAAAGATTCAAATCCAATTTCGTGAATTAATAAAATGCTATGTTCAATAATTTTTTTTCCTAAATCTGAAGTTTCAGGGTTTTTAACATAGAGTTTTTCGTTCACACTTATACTAAGATTGGCAAGTAAATTAGTCATAACTGATATTTATACTTACAAATATAATAGTAACACTATTAAGTATTGAAAGTTTAACTTTTATTTTAGAATTGTTGCAAAAAAATCCTGGAAGAACCAGGATTAAAAATGCTTTTTATTTATCGTTTTAAAGTAAAGTGACTTTTGAATTCTTTTGTAATATTGTCTTTTGTATAGATTAATTTAAACCAATAATCAGTGGATGGTAACGGCTTTCCATTAAATGTTCCATCCCAGCCAGTGCCATTAGGAGCTAATTGTTTTAAAAGTTTTCCATACTTATCAAATATATAAATGGTTAAAACATCAATAGTTTCACTTCCTTGAATATTCCAAGTATCATTAAAACCATCTCCATTAGGTGTGAAAAAACGTGGAAAATCAGCAATAATAAATTCGGTATATGCATCTCCGCAACCAAATTTGCTTCTCACGCTTAATTTGTATTTTCCAGGTAGAATATTTGTGAAAATAGGGTTTTCTTGCCAAGATGTTCCGTCAATACTATATAAATAGTCAGAAGAATTAGGGGATGCAATAGCCGTAATTGTGTTTTCTGTATCAAAAGCAATTAATTCTGATGGGGATGCTGTTATGGAATTAGGGGCTAATGATGTTGCTGTTGTAAAATTGAAAATGCTAGAACACATTGCTGCATTAGAAATATTGGTAACCATAACTGAATATTCTCCAACAGTTGAGGTAACAAATGAAGCGTTTGTTTCATTGTTTATTTCATTGCCAGTTATTGCATCAAAACCATTATACCAAGTAAAACTATAGTTTGTAGTATCTAATCCAGTTTTAACTTCTACAGGAGTAATTGTATTGGTTTCTTGATCTATACATATAATGTATGGTTCGCTAGATAAGAGATTTTCAGGATAAGGTCTAACATATAAATCTAATTCTAAAATTTTAAAACAAGCGATATTCAATTCTGAATCTCTATTTACTTTGCTGTTCAAACGAACATATATTTTCTGAGAATTGGCAACTGTGTTAGTAAATAGGGTTGGGTTATAAATATAAGTGTTCGTATTGTTCAATGCGTCGTTTAAATTGATGTAATAACTAAAAACGATATCTGTTGTAGGAGTTGAACCAGCCATTTCGTTTTCACGAACGGTTAAATCAAATACATCAAACCCAGCATCATTACATATTTCTAAAGGTGTTGGGTTATTCGAAGCACCTGGATTTGGTAGTACAGCTAGGTCTAAAGTGGTTGTTGAGGCACAATTATTATTAGCTGTATCGATTACATTAATGTATACGGTAGTTGTTGCGCTTTCATAATTCGAAGGAGTTGCAATTGCATTACCAGCATTTAAATCGGCAAGTGTTTCGTAAAAGGTAACTTGATAATTTGTATTTCCAGCTGTAATTTGATTAATTCTAGATTCTAAATCAAAAAATGCTGTATTTTCACCACAATGAGTGATAGGGCTAGGCTGAATAACCGTTGGATTAGGAAATACGTTGATGTCAAAATTAATTACTGAAATACATTGTGTAGCGGTATCAAATAGTCGAATATAATAAGTTTTAGTACCAAGAGTTAAAGGTAATGCTGCATTTTTATTTATAGCATTTTGGTTATTTACAGCCTCTGAGAAGGAATTAAAATACGAGGTAACTACAGTAGGATTTTGTCCTGTTAATGCTTCTGTATCATTAGAGCTTAGTAAATAATTGTCTAAAACACATACCATTGCTGTACTTACAGTAGTTTGTAAAGGTGGTGTTGATACAATGACATCAAATGTACCTACACTTTGGCAACTAGCTGTAGTTGCTGAAATAACTCTAGCATAAATTGTGGTAGTTCCAATTGGCATTTGATTGGTATTGGTTAAACCATTTAAACCTGTAGAAGCATCTGAGGTATTGTCATGAAATGTTATAATTACATTTGATAAAGGAAAATAAGTGTTTTTTATAAAAGTTCTTTGGGCTTCAAAATCAACAAAACCATAGGTTTGATTTATTTCAGGGCAAACCGGAGCCATGTCTGAATAATTGGATAGGTTTGTTGGGTTTACCTGAATTGTTATTACGGCTGTTCCAGATGAGGTACAGTTTGGAGTGATACCTTCATTAACGGCTTTTACATAGATAGTTTGGTTAAATGGCGAACTCGTATTGCTATAATTAGTTGGATTTGTAATTGCATTGGTTAAACCTGAATCTTGATAATAATAAAGTGTTAATCCAGGAGTTGCATTTGTAATTATATCATATAAACTGGTTAAATTCATTTCAGCAATTCCATCTAGAGTAGAAGGAATGTAATCGCATTGTTCAAAAAGTATAGGCGTAGTGTTTATTACAGGTAGTGCATTTATGGTAACAGAAACTGTATTAGACGTAAAAGTACATGTGTTTTGTTCGGTTGCAACCAAATAATAAGTAGCTGTTGTGTTAACAGTTTGATTACTTGCATTTACATCATAACTTGGTGTTGTAATTCCTGTTGGTAAACCATCTTTATACCATTCATAAGTTACATTAGTATTTAGTGATGCATTTGTATTGTTAGATGTAATTGTAAAAGTATCTCCTTCACATATGGTCTGGTCATTTTGAATGGTAATATTAGGATTTGCGATTATTCTAATGGAATTGGATTGTATATCAGAACAGGAATTGTTAGAAACAATAACATAGTAATCACCTGGAAGCGTTGGAGTAATTGAAGCATTTGTTTGTCCAGTTATTGGAGCAGCATTTAAATACCATTGGTAACTTAAAACATCTACAATAGGGTCTAATAGTGCGCTATTTGTAATAGTGGTGTTCAACACTGGATTTGTATTCAAACAAGCGGTATTCGAATTTTGAATACTAATATTGGGAACAACATGAAAGCTCAAATCAATGTCTGTGCTACTATCTTGTACAATACTAGGGTTAGTAATATCATAGGCAGTTGTTTCTACCCTATAATTTCCAGTTTCGCTTACCGTAATGGTGTTAGTTGGGCTGGTTGAGTCTGTTATTGTAGTTCCAATTTGAACACCATCTTTATACCAAGTATAGCTAAATCTTAAATTAGAAACCAAACCACTAAAGTTTGTCACGTCAACGGTTGCCATGATGTCTTTAGTTGCGGGTTTACAATAATCAGTTGTGGTAATATCAGTACCGTCAGTATTTGTAATTTTAGTTAAAGATAAAAAGTCACAATTTGTAGATCCTGAACCTGAAATTTGAGTTACAGTGATGTTACCAGCAATATTTGAGTAGTTATCGATTAGCATAACATACAACTGTCCAGTTACGGCATTTGGAATATTGATATTTTCAATACTTGCTGCAGACCAACTACAATCTACTTCTGTTCCAGTATTTAATTGATTACAAACATTATTTAGTGTTGTAAAGGGTCCCCAAAGTACAAAGTCCACATCAGTTCCATTACCAGATAAATCGGTTTGGCTAATTTGTAAAGTAATGGGGCCAGAATTTTGAATTTTTATAAAAAACCAAGTAGGGCCTTGAAAATTCTCTCCAATACAAGTAGTATTAAAGTTTTCCCCATTTTGACCGACAGAGTTTGAAAAGGGAACATTCGTTGCGCAGGATTGATAGGCTTCAGGATTTGCGGCTAATTCTGCACAAGAGGAAGCTCCTCCTTGACCAAATAGTGAAAAGCTAACTAAAAAACTGAATATCAGTGTAAAATGTATTGATTTCATAGCAATAATAAACTTGGTCACAAAAATATAAAAAACAAGGACTTATTGTTACATAAATCGTTTTTTAACGTAGTTTATTCGCTGTAAATATGACGATAAGGCTTTTTGGATAGAATAGTAAACATGTCTTTTTCTAAATTTTCAACTGGAGATTCTACAATTCTGTTTAATTCTTTGTCGTTTTCAAAGAAAATAAAAGTGGGGACATTTGTTATATAGAGGTTTTTTTCGAATGCTTCAGGAGTTGTTTTGTCTCTTAACATGGTAATTAACGTTACCTTGTCTTCTGGAAAATGAATGTCGTTTAAAATTTTATAGAATTTGGGTACTTGATTCTGGCTATCTTCACACCAAGTTCCCATAAAAATGGTAATAGTGTAGTTTATGTTGATTTCTTTTAAGGAGTTGATTGCTTCAGAATCAGGTTGGTAATCAGTAAAACCATTTTCAAACCATTCCTTAAAAGGTTCTTGTAATAAGTCTGTTTTTTTGGTTTTACCAATAAGAATTCCATCGACAATTTCTTTTGGTTTGTCTTTTTTATTCAAATTCAATCCAAGAGTAGCTTTTGCATCTTTTCCGTTTGCTCCATCTATTCCATTGCTTTCATTTTTTCCATTTGTTCCAGGTTTTCCATCTTCACCTTTAGAATGTAATACGCAACTGTTGATAATTAGGAGAAGCAAGAATAAACTAATTTTTTTCATAATTTATTTGTTTTTTGTAACACCAATGATAACTCCAAAATTACCATCAGTTTGTATCCAGTTTCCTTTTGGGAGATAAGTACGAGATACAAACCCGTCTAAATATAAGGCATTTTTACATCCCAAATCTTTAAAATAAGTTGCAAAATCATAAAAATTGATTTCTTTTTTTGACATTACAAAAATGATATCTCCATTATCTAATATGCCTACACCATTTCTAATGTTTAGGTTTTTCGAATCTTTGGTAAAAGCATTATGTATTTTGTCATTTGCTATAAGCATTGGGCCTGATTGTGTGGCATACTTTATATTTTCTGAATATTCGAAGTTTTCAGTTTTAGAGATATACGCTTTGTTTTGTTTCGTAATATAAAAAACGCCATTAGGCTTTAAATAAAAATTACCTTTACCTGTAGTAGTATCTAATGATGACTTTTTGATATAATTTTCAATAAATAAACCTTGAGGTGAAAAGTCTTTTGTATACATACCTCCATTGGTTGCAAAAATCAATTCTTTATCTTTTAATGCCAACCAGTTTTTTAAGTTACCGAGACTTCCAAAATTTAAATTGTTCTCATTTTTCCAATAAAAAGAAACCGTTTCTTTAGTTGGATTTACTTTATAGGTGACAAAATTTTCTGTAGGGACTTTTTGAAATAAAGTAAAACAACTATAAAGAACTAGCAAAAAAGTTACTAATACAATAGTTTTTTTCATTTACAACAATGATTTACAACTCATAGCTTCTGGCTTTTTAATGCCCATTAAATCTAAAATCGTTGGAGCAATATCGCCTAACACGCCATCATGAATAACTTTTAATTCGTTGTCTATTAATATAAGCGGTACCGGATTTGTAGTGTGTGCTGTATTAGGCGTGCCATCTGGATTAATCATGGTTTCACAATTCCCGTGATCAGCAATGAGTAAAGTAGTATAGCCATTTTCCAAAGCGGTTTCTATAACTTCTTTTACGCAAACATCTACCGCCTCACAAGCTTTAATAGCAGCTTCCATTACTCCAGTGTGTCCAACCATGTCTCCATTCGCAAAATTAAGACATACAAAATCTACTGCTCCGTTTTTTAATTCAGGAACTAAAGCGTCTTTTAATTCGTAAGCACTCATTTCTGGTTGTAAATCGTAAGTAGCCACTTTTGGTGAATTTTTCAAAATACGACTTTCTCCTACAAAGGGTTCTTCTCGACCGCCTGAAAAGAAGAAAGTTACGTGTGGGTATTTTTCAGTCTCAGCAATACGAATTTGTTTTTTACCCGCTTTTTCTAAAACTTCTCCTAAGGTTTCAGTGATGTTATCTTTGTCATAAATTACCTGTACATTTTTGTATGTTTCGTCATAATTGGTCATGGTAACATAATACAAATTCAATTTGTGCATGTTTTCTTCATGAAAATCTTGTTGCGATAATGCTTCTGTTAATTCACGTCCTCTATCCGTCCTAAAATTAAAGAAAATAACAACATCGTCTTCCTTGATAGTTGCAATGGGATGTTCATTGGAATCTGTCATTACAATAGGTTGAATAAATTCATCAGTGATATTGTTTTCGTAGCTATTTAGGATACTTTGTGTTGCATTTTTAGATGTAGTACCTTGTCCATTTACCACTAAATCATAAGCAAGTTTAACTCTTTCCCATCTTTTGTCTCGGTCCATGGCATAATATCTTCCAATTACAGAAGCTAACTTCGCATTGGTATGAGATAAATAACTTTGAAGATTTTCAATATATTGCGCTCCAGATTTTGGATCCACATCTCTACCATCTGTAAAAGCATGAACAAACATATTTTGAACTCCTAAACTTTGTCCTACATCAATTAAACCTCTTAAATGAGAGGTGTGACTATGAACACCGCCATCAGAGACTAATCCTAAAAAATGAACGGCTTTATTGTTTTTTTTTGCATATTCAAATGCATCCGTCAATGGTTTTTCTTGATGCATGGTTTTATTGGCTACAGCCAAATTTATTTTTGCTAAATCTTGGTATACAATTCTTCCAGCACCTAAGTTCATATGACCTACTTCACTGTTACCCATTTGTCCTTCGGGTAGTCCTACATTTAGACCATCTGTTCTTAATTGTGCATTTGGGTATTTTGTATATAGACTATCAATAAATGGAGTATGTGCATTATCAATTGCTGAAACTTTTGGGTCAGGAGATTTTCCCCAACCATCTAAGATCATTAAAATTACTTTCTTGTTCATTTTGGATGTGTTTCTACAAATATAGCTATTTGACAAATTCGCACAGAAAAAATACAGCTGAATTTCACAATAAAAATGCGAAAACGATTGAGTAATTATAAAGGGTTTTTAGCTTTTTTTAATCCAGTTTTTAGCTTGATTGTAATCAATGAAATAACGAATACTAATTGAAAAAGTATGATTTAAATTGTCTGTAAAGAGTTGGTCAAAATTAGTTTTAAAATTTTTATCGATATCATTAGAATAATTCGCAGCATTATTTCGATAAAGAATTGTCGCCTGACTCCCTGGAGCAAACCACCAAGAATAAGACAAGTCTAAATTCCAAGTGCTAAAATTAGAATTTTTATTTTCAGTATAATCATTTTTTTCTAGTAGTCTTCCATTGTTTTGAAGCGCATAAATCGTATTGTTTTCCGCAAATGACCAATAATGTCTAACGGATAGATTGAAGTTCATTTGACTATTAATTGAAAACTTACTTGTTAATGCGTTATTAATGGTATGACGATCTCTTTGTGCTATAATAATTTCATCTGAAGCGCTTAAGTAATCAATATAACCGATGTTATTTTTTTGAATGTAAGGATTAATAGAGTAGATTAAAGAAAATTTGTCACTAAAACGGTATCTAGGACTAATAAAGATGTCTAAATCATAACGGCCACTTTGATTATAAAATAGATTAGAAAGTTGCAGGTCGAAAGCAAATTTGTAATTATAATTTGATGAAAAACCTGCCCAGTAGCTTTGTAATCTAGGTAAAATAAGGTATCTTCCCTCGTGCCTAGGTTCATAATAATCATATCGTTCAAATGGTTTTATTCTATAGCCAAAACCGAAATAATGATTGTCTTTAGAAGTAGTGTTTACATCTAAGCTAAAATTATTGTTTTGTATTTGATTACTCGCATTGTTGTGTTCCATATAAGTATATAAACCGATATTAAACGAATTAAAAGTTTTGGTCGGAGTTAAAATACGATAAGAAGCATTGGCATAATAGCTATAATAGTTGGTAAGAAATACAATACCAAGGTCATTTTTGTCAAAATCTTTAGAAAGGTATTCGCCACCAATACTAAAACGATAATTGCCAGAAGTTTCTCCTAAGGCAAGATTTGATTCAATTCCATTTTTATTTTCAATATCAAATGTATTACTCAAATTAATTTTTCCAGATAAATTATAGGTGTTTTTTGGGGTATTTAAATCAAAAACTAAACCGGTTACATTGGCATCTCTATAACTACCATTTCGAGTAACATTAGTATTAATAAAAGTTACAGAAGAGTTTTGGTTAAAACGTTGGTCGAATACAGTTACATTATAATTGGTTAACGGAGCAACAACAGCTTCTCTAGTATTTCCAGAAGCGTTATCTTTTATAATTACTTTGGTTTCTTCGGTAATTGCATTTAGAAAACCTATTCCTAAACCATCATTGTTACGACCAGAAACTTTGATTGCATTGAGTAAATTGGTTGTTTTTGGATATTCCTCTATGACTTCATCGCTATTTAATTCTGGGTAAAATTGAGGTGAAGCGCCAATTCTTCTTGTATAGAGTAGATTACCTTTGTTGAATAAATCTGTTCCTTCTGTAAAGAAAGGTCTGTTTTCATTAAATTGCTGTTCAAATGGTCCTAAGTTTAACTCCACATTGTCAAATTTGGTTTGACCAAAATCTGGAATTAAAATAGCATCTAGCGTAAATGCATCATTAATACCATATTTAATATCTAAACCTCCTTTCAGTGTCAATTCTGAATCTTCTTTATTTGTATTGTAATAAGCTGACGTGTAAGGGATTAAAAATAATCGAGTAGGAGGTTCTATGTTTTCTATTCCTTTTAAAATACCTGCTTGTTGTGAAAAAGCACCTATGTTATTATAAACAGGTGACCAAGTGTATTTTTGACGGGTTCTTCTTACTTCTCTAAAAAAATTAATTCCCCATACTTGTTCTGTTTTTTTAGGAAAACGTAAAGCGGCATACGGAATTTTTATTTCCACTACCCAACCAAAATCGGTTATTTTAGCTTTACTAGACCAAATCGCATTCCAAGAATAATCCTCCCCATCTTGTGATGTAAAGTTGCAATCGGCTTGTCCATTAGCAGCGGTTACATAAAATTGAAAGTCTTGCTGTCCATCGTTGTAACCGTTTATAAATACTCCAAAAGAATCTGAAGTTCCAAAATTATCTCTTTCGGTTATTTCTTTTAAAATTTTTTCAGGATGATTATCATATAAAATTGCGCCAATATATACCGCATCATTGTCATAAAGTACTTTAACCTCGGTTCTTAGTTCAGGACTTTCTAGATTTCCATTGTCTGGAGATAAAGTGTAAAAATCTTTTGCAGGTACAACTTTTGTCCACTCTTCTTCATCAAGTTGACCATCAATTGAAATAAGGGAAGTGTTTTTTTCAGCTTTTGTGATTTTTTTAACACTTTTTGTGTTTAAAACTTCTTGTCCGAAGAAATAATTTGAAAATAAGGACAATAAAAGGCAGAAAACGAAGTTATTATGCATGAAATCTTTTTTACAAATTTAGGATTATTCATTTTTGAGGGAAACAAATTATAAAATCTTTAACTTTTTGATATTAAATCGACTAAATGCATTTTTTTTCGATAAAAAGCATAAAAAAGTTTGTTTGGTTAAAAATTTTAAATATATTTGGAACCTCAAATCAACCGAATAACTATTAGAACAACAATGAATTACAAATTATTTTCTCTTTTTGCCCTTAGTTTTATTTGCTTAAGCTTTAATTCACTAAGCACTAGCAAAGAAATAAAAAATAATCCAACTGACCCAAAATTAGTCGCTTCAAATGCGAAAGTTTCTTTAGAAGCTAAATGTAAGTCGTTTTATAATTCAATTCAATCTAATGAATTATCATTGCCTAACTATGAGAGTTTTTCAAAAGCTTTTGAAGGGTATAATGAATTGAAGAAGCAAGGAATTATTGAAAAAGAAATTTTAACAATTGTAGATTTTAGTTTGTCTTCAAATGAAGAAAGAATGTGGGTAATTGATATGAATACTAAAGAAATCATTCTTCGTTCATTAGTTGCTCATGGAAGAAATTCTGGAGAATTATTTGCAAATGATTTTTCAAACAAATCGGAATCATACCAAAGTAGTTTAGGTTTTTATACAACAGGTGAAACTTATGTGGGTAAACATGGTTTGTCATTACGTTTAGATGGTCTTGAATATGGAATCAATGATCATGCAAGAGATCGTGCTGTAGTTGTTCACGGTGCTGATTATGTTTCTGAAGACTTTATTAAAGCAAATGGTCGTTTAGGAAGAAGTCAAGGATGTCCTGCTGTTCCAAATGAAATTTCAAAAGAATTAATTGAATTGATTAAAGATAAATCATGTTTGTTTATCTATCATCCTTCAAGAAATTATATTATAAAATCCAAATTAGTTTCGTAAAGCTGCATACAGTTTCTTGTCGAGATGATAAATATCTTCCCGAAATTGTAAACCGTCTTTGTTCAACCAATTAGTCCAATACAATAAATAAACATTAATGGTGTTCTTAATCGGAACAGTTTTAATGTTTTTTTTGTTTATAATACTATCAATTTCTTCGCTTGTCCAACCTTCATCTTCGTTGAAAAGTATTTTTTCAGCTAAGAGTAACGGGTTTTCAACACGAACGCACCCCGAACTTAAAGCTCTGTATTCTCTAGAAAAATAATCTCTATGATTGGTGTCGTGTAAATAAACGGTGTGTCTATTTGGGAAATTAAATTTAACTAGTCCTAAAGAATTATTGTATCCTGAAACCTGAACATAGCGATAGGATTTAGATGCGTCAGAATTCCATTCTTCTGGCGTTACGACTTGTCCTGTAGAATCATAGATGGTTAATCTGGTTTTTTTGAAATATTCCAAATTTTTCTTTGCAGATGGAGTTAAGTCTTCTTTAATGATAGTGGGAGGAACAGTCCATGTTGGATTAAATACCAAATTAGATAACTTAGAAATCAATACCGGTGTGTTTCTTTTTGGTGTACCCACGACAATATTGTGAGTAGCAATAGTGTCGTTTTTTTTCACGTAAACAATATTGTAATTAGGAAGATTTACCATAAGGTATTCGTTTCCAAAATCAATTGGGAACCATTTCCATCTTTCTAAATTGGCTATAATTTGCTGTTTTCTTTCTTCTTTTGTATAATTTAATGCTTGAATGGTGCCTTTACCAATTACACCATCTGCTTTTAGGCCATGTCTTGATTGAAATTTCTTAACAGCTAAATAGGTGATAGTGTCATAAATTGCTGTAGTTATACTGTCTTTTCGAGTGTAATCGTTCCAATAGGCCAGTTTCTTTTTGATGGCAATGATTTCATTAATAGTGTCGTGTAATTGAATTTTATCTTTAACTTCTGTTTTGTCAAAGGTATAGTCAGGGAACTGTTCAATTACGACTAAGCTTTCTTTTATTTTAGCATACACGAAGTGTTTTGGTTTTAATTCTTCAAATGTAGCGGCTACTGTTTTGTCTTTAATTGCTTTTTCTAAATAGGGAGAAAGGCTTATGGTTTTTGGAGTTAAATCCCAATCGGTATATAATTTTTTTGGATTTAATTTACCTCTATATAAATGTAACGCTAATTTTTCAAAAGACTTTGTTAAGAGAATGTCATATTGTATTACTTCTTCATCTTCTAGCTTTTTTCTTTTGTCTTCTAAAACAAGAATGTTTTTCAGGTTATAATCTTCAGGATTTAAACCGTCTTTGTAACAATTTTTAATTTCATTTATTAATTCGGTTCTGTTTTTTAAACTATACCAAATTTCATAATTATTTAGTTTTTGATAGTATATTTTGATACTGTCTTCTAAACTTTCAATGTTTTCTACGGATAATGGTCTTACGACTTCTTGAGTAGTCGCATCTTTAATTAAACTATCGTCTATAGCGATTTCATTAGAGTTGTTTTTACAACCTATTAAAAGGGAAAACAAAAAGATAAAGGGTATAAATTTTATCATAAAAGCGCTAACTATTTTAATGGCAATTTTAATTGGAATAAATAATAATTCTATAATCTGAAATGATACAGTGCAAAAATACACACACATTTTATTGAAAGTATCATTATAAATAGTGATTTTTTACTCCTACTTTATTTAACTAATATACAGTTTTTTTTTATGACTGTATGGCTTCTTATATTGGTTTTTATCAATAATTTTAAACATTTCATCGTGTAATTAGAATAATTATAAAAAAGAAAGTCCTTTTTTATGGTTTTGTAAATTTCTTTTTTAGTCTTGTGTAAAATTTATTATAAATCTTTCTTAAAAAAGCATAGCTATAAGTGTGCCAAAATTTCATTTTAATAATGAAAACAATAGAATTGTATTTGTATAAAAAAATAATCACCTATAAAAGATTCATTTTTAAGTCTTTATATGGATAGGGGTTGAAGGGTTTATTTATGCTAAAAATAAAGTATAAAATTTTCTAAAAAAAATTTGCAACTAAGAAAAAAATTAGAGTATATTTGCACCCACAAAAGGAAATCAGTTGTGAATTGATTGAATTTTATGCGGAAGTAGCTCAGTTGGTAGAGCTCCAGCCTTCCAAGCTGGTTGTCGCGAGTTCGAGCCTCGTCTTCCGCTCTAAACTTTAATGAAAGTTGTAAAAAAATCATTGCGGAAGTAGCTCAGTTGGTAGAGCTCCAGCCTTCCAAGCTGGTTGTCGCGAGTTCGAGCCTCGTCTTCCGCTCTAAAAAACCTCAAACATTGTTTGAGGTTTTTTTATTTTATATCTTTTAGTTCCGTTTCAGGAAGTACTTCCTCTGGAATTTGATTTTTACGAAATACTCGAGCTGTTAAATTTCCTTTTAATTGAATAGAATCGCCTGCTACTTTTAGCCAACTACCCTCTCGAAGTCCAATTACGGGTTGCGGATTAAAAAAATGAAATTCATTAATTCTCGTTTCTCTGGTTTCTCCCATATGAGTAGAATTGGAATCGGGGTCTAAATAATGAGGGTTAATATTAAAAGGAACTAACCCTAAAGTTCGAAAACTAGGAGGATAAACTATTGGCATATCATTGGTTGTATTCATAGTGAGGCCACAAATATTGCTCCCTGCACTTGTTCCGAGGTAAGGAGTACCAGATTTAATTACCTTTTCTAATACGTCTAAAAGATTGTTTCTATATAATTCATTCACAAGAACGAAAGTGTTACCGCCTCCTGTAAAAATTCCTTGTGCATTTTCAATGGCTTCAATAGGATTTTGAGCTTCATGAATTCCTATAATGCTTTTATTTATTTTAGCGAAAGCTTCTTTCACTTTTTCAGTATAAGAATCATGAGAAATTCCACTTGGTCTTGCATATGGAATAAATAAAACGGTTGTTGCTTTACTAAAATGTTGTTCTAATTCAGGTAGTAAATAGTCTAGATAACTTCCATTATGTAGTGTTGATGTACTTGCTATAATAATATTTTTCATGATTCATTTTTTTTCAAAATTACTATTTTTCAATTAACAAAAGTTTATAATCTTGTTAGTATTTAATTGGCAGCCCTATCTATTATTTTTACATCATACTTTTTAAAGTTCAAAAATGATTAAAAAACTACTTTTCTTACTTTTCTTATTTCCTATTTTAATTTGGTCTCAAAATGATACTATTTTTAAAGGTAAAATTGTATCTGAATCGAATTATCTAGAAGATATTCATATTATAAATGTATCTAAAAAGATAGGTGTTTTATCTGAAAGAGGAGGTTATTTTAAAATCCTCGCATCAGAGAATGATACTCTTATGTTTAGTGCGGTACATTTGAAAGGATATCAAAGAGTAGTTACTTCTCAGGATTTTAATAAAGAGTTGGTTTTTATTCCTATGGAAATTTATGAAAACCAATTAGCGGGAATTACACTTACAAAATATAAAAACATAAATGCGGAATCATTAGGAATTGTTCCAAAAGGGCAAAGAACCTATACTCCAGCAGAACGCAAGTTAGTAACCGCTGGAGATTTTAAATGGTATAGTCCATTATTGATTCCTGTTGGAGGAATGAGTGTAGATGGTTTGGTTAATGCTATTAGTGGAAGAACCGCTATGCTTAAGAAAGAACTGGTGGTTGAAGGTAAAGAAATGTTACAAGAAAAAACGACGAGTATGTTTACTAAAGAATATATAATGAATACGCTACATGTTCCAGAAGACTATGTAGAAGGTTTTCTTTTTTATGTGGTGGAAGATGCTCGGTTTACCACTGAAATGAAAAGAGATAATAAAACTATGGCAAGTTTTATTTTGAGTCAGCTAGCAGATGAATATCTGAAATTAAAAGCATTAGATGAAAATGAAGTAAAAGATGAAAAGAAATAATCTACTACTGGTTTTTTTCATAGCGACTCAGTTTTTATTTTCTCAAAGCAAAGAAAGAGTGGTTGTAAGCGGGAAAATAATATCGGATTCATTAGATGTTGAAAACATCACTGTTTTTAATATTTCTTCTAATGTGGGTGCGGTTTCGGATTTTAAAGGAAAATTTTCGATAAAAGCTAGGGTTTCTGATACCTTGTTTTTTCAAGCGCTTGCTTTTGTTTCTAAAAAGTATATAGTAACCGAGAGTGATATTTTGGCTGAGGAATTAGAAATCCAATTGAATGTAAACGTTAATGAACTAAAAGAAGTGATAATCACACCAACTAGTTTAACTGGAAATTTAAAAGAAGATACCCGAAGAATAAAAACCTATGAGTTGTCTCCAGTAGATGTAAGTAAGGTTGTCTATTATGAAGACGCACGCTTTTCAAAAGGCACAAAGATAACGACTTCACCGGATCATTTTGCTCCTAATGGATCTGGAATCAATTTAAAAGCCATTGGGAAGCAAATTGGAAAATGGATTGGAATAAAAAATGATCCTAAAAAAAATGCAACTCGCGTTATGGCAGAAAGAAGATTGCATGATATTCAAGTTACATCCTTTGCAGATCATATGAAAGAACGTTTTTCATATCAATTTTTTGTATCTAATTTAAAGATTAAGAAAGATGATATTACTCGCTTTTTAGCTTATGCAGAAGTTTCAAGTCAAGAATTGGCAGAATTTTTGAAACCAGAAAATGAGTTACAACTAATCGAACATTTAGTAAAAAAAGCAAATTCATTTTATGAAGAAACTAAAGAAGAATCAATACTTTTGCAACATGAAAAATAATAAGATACTCGTTTTAAGTTTTCTCTGTCTGGTTTTATTGTCTTCTTTTGGAATGCATAAATTTTATGTTTCTGTTACCCAAATAGATTATGTGCCTTCTAAAAAAAGAGTGGAAATTACCTCAAGGATTTTTATTGATGATTTTAACAAGGTACTCGAAAAAAAATACAATAAGAAAATTTATTTGGGTTCTAACAGACAAATTGAAGGGGCTACGAAACTCGTAGAAAGTTATCTTAAAGAAAAAATTAGAGTAAGTATTAATCAAAAAGCTTACGATTTACAATTTTTGGGAACCGAAATTGATAATGATGTGTTAATTTGTTACTTAAAAGTTAGTTTTTCTGAAAAAATTACTACTTTCGGAATCGAAAATTCAGTTCTTACTGAAATGTTCAGAGAACAACAAAATTTAGTACATACAAATATTAATAATGAAAAGAGTAGTTTTTTATTAACCAATTCAGAAACTACTGCTTTTTTAGAATTTTAAAATTAATTAGCCTACCATGAAAAAAAGAATTTTATTTTCTTCTGTTTTTCTTTTTTTAGCTGTTTTAAGTACTACAGCTCAAGATAATAAAACTGAGGACAAAAAAAGAGAACCAGGTCACTATAACGAAAATAAATTTCGTCAGATGTATGACTTGATGGCTACTCCTAATATGTTTCGAACAGCATCTGGAGCACCAGGACCTGCTTACTATCAACAGCAAGCAGATTATAAAATGAATATTGAACTCGATGACAAAAATAAAAAGTTATACGGTTCAGAAACAATTACCTATTATAATAATGCGCCAGAACCACTAGAATACTTGTGGGTTCAATTGGATCAAAATATTAGAGCAGCTGACTCTAAAACGCCTTTGGTAGAAAGTCAAAGAATGGATCCAGCGTTGGCTCCAGATAAATTTGCAAAAAGATTCATGGAAGAACCTTTTCAAGGTGGTTTTCATATTGAATATGTAAAAGATAAATCGGGTAAGGATATTAGTTATACCATCAACCAAACCATGATGCGTATTAATTTAGACAAGCCTTTACAATCAAAACACAAAGTAACCTTCTCTATTAAATGGTGGTACAATATCAATAATTATCAGGTAGATGGTGGTCGTTCAGGATATGAACAGTTTGAAGACGGAAATCGTTTGTATGTAATTGCTCAATTTTATCCAAGAATGGCTGTTTATAGTGATGTAGAAGGTTGGCAAAACATGCAATTTTGGGGAAGAGGTGAATTTGCACTTACTTTTGGAAATTTTGATGTAAGTATTACAGTTCCTGCAGATCATATCATGGAAGGAACAGGTGTAAATACCAACAGAAAAGAAGTGTATTCCGCAGAACAAATGAAAAGATGGACGCAAGCGGAAAATACTTTTGACAAACCTGTTATTATCGTAACTCAAGAAGAAGCAGAAAGAGCTGAAAAAGGGTTTTCTGAAGCTAAAAAAACATGGAAGTTTAAAGCAGAAAATGTGCGTGACTTTGGTTTTTCAACTTCAAGAAAGTTCATGTTAGATGCAATGTCTGTACAATTGGATACTAAAAAACCAATGGCAATTTCAATCTATCCAAAAGAAGCAAATCCTTTATGGGGAGAATATTCAACAAGAGCTGTTGCACAAACTTTAAAAACATATTCTAAGCATACTTTTGATTATCCTTATCCAAAAGCAGTTTCGGTTTCTGCTCAAGACCAAGGAATGGAATACCCAATGATTTGTTGGAACTTTGGACGTCCAGATAAAGATGGGAAATATTCTGATCGTGTGAAATATGGTATGTTAGGTGTTATTATTCATGAAGTAGGTCATAATTTCTTTCCAATGATTGTAAATTCTGACGAAAGACAATGGACTTGGATGGATGAAGGATTAAATACGTTCTTAGAATATTTAACAGAATTAGAATTTGATCCTAATTTCCCTACTGATAGAGGGCCAGCGGCTAAAATTGTACCTTATATGAAAGGGAATCAGCAATTTATTGCGCCAATTATGTCAAATTCAGAAAATATTTTCCAATTTGGTTCAAACGCTTATGGAAAACCAGCAACAGGTTTAAATATCCTTCGCGAAACGATTATGGGAAGAGAATTGTTTGATCATGCTTTCAAAACCTATGCACAAAGATGGATGTTTAAACACCCTACACCAGAAGATTTATTTAGAACTATGGAAGATGCTTCTGCTGTAGATTTAGATTGGTTTTGGAGAGGTTGGTTTTATTCTACAGATTATGTGGATTTAGGAATTAATGACGTAAAACAATATTATGTTTCATTAGAACCAACTCAAGAAATGAAAGATTTTGTAGCAAGAAGAGGTAGATTTTTACGAGATACAGGACCTTTTATTTATTTAATTGACGAAAATCACAAAGAATTTAATCCAAATACGAAAAAAGCTTTTGAAGTAAAAGATGTGCAAATTCTTGATGAATATGTATCTAAAAATTATTCAGTAGAAGAGAAACAAAAATTAGCAACTCCTAAATATTTCTACGAAGTAGAATTTAGTAAACCAGGAGGACTAATGATGCCAATTATTGTAGAGTTACATTTTGAAGATGGAACTACTGAAATGCAAAAATTCCCGGTTCAAATTTGGAGAAAAAATAATGATACTGCAAAACGTGTTTTTGCAACCGATAAGAAAATTGTAAAAATACAATTGGATCCAAAATTAGAAACAGCAGATATTGATACCACAAATAATGTTTGGCCAGCGGAAGCAGCTACTTCAAAATTTGATGAATTAGATAAATAAAATACAACTGTAAAAAATAGTTAAACCTATGTCAAAAAATAAAAGTTTGGCATAGGTTATTTTTTTCTTTGTAACTTTGTCACAAATAATTTAAGAACACATGTTTGGTATCGGATTTTCAGAGCTTTTATTTGTGCTTGCAGCCGTTTTAATGCTTTTTGGGTCGAAAGAGATTCCTCAAATGGCACGTTTTTTAGGAAAAACTATGGCACAATTAAAAAACGCAACTAACGAAATTAAGAATGAAATTCATAATAGCGCAAAACATACGGGTGTTGATGTGAATTCGTTTACTGGTGGTATTTCTGAAGAAATAAGAAAAGCTAAAGAAGATATATCTAGTGCTATTAATCCTTTAAAAGATATGTCATCTGAAATCGTAGATGATATCAATAAGCCCATTCAAGAGGTAAAAGAAGATATCGAAAATCTTTCAGGACCTATAAAAAGACAATTTTAATGCTAGAACATATTGTATCTTTAGATAAGGAATTATTTGTTTTTCTTAATGGTTTAGGTTCTGAAAAATATGATACTTTTTGGTTAATAATTACCAAACAGTTCAATTGGACGCCTTATTTTTTATTGTTACTATTTATTCTTCAACGTAAAATTGGTTGGAAAAATTTAGGAATTGCACTTCTTTTTATTGCACTTTTAATTGCATTTACGGATCAAACTACCAATCTCTTCAAATACTATTTTCAACGTTTGAGACCTTGTAATGATTTCGAGATTAAATCAATTATAAGAATTGTAAAGCATAGTGATACACTCAGTTTCTTCTCAGGACATGCCTCTAGTTCTTGTGCATCCATGACTTTTTTATTTTTAATTCTGAGAAAATACTATAAATATGCTTTTGTAATCTATTTGTTTCCTTTGGTGTTTGCCTACAGTAGAATCTATCTTGGACTACATTTTCCGTTAGATATTCTAGTTGGGTATACGTATGGGTTACTAACTGGGATTACTTTTTATAAGCTGTATGTTTATTTTTTAAGCAAATATTTTCCTTCATCTATTCAAGATTAAATTACGCGACTTACAGTTAATCCGTCACGAATGGGTAATAAAACAGTTTCTAATCTTGGGTCGTTTTTTAATAAAGCGTTGTATTCTAATAATACTTTTGTACTAGTGTCTTTTGGATCCAAAGTTTCAATTACTTTTCCACTCCAAAGCACATTATCCGATAAAATAATGCCTCCTTTGCGCATCATTGGAACTATTAAATGAAAATAATGGATGTAATTTTCTTTATCGGCATCAATAAAAACCAAATCAAATTGTTTGTTTAAGGTTGGAATAATATCCAAAGCGTTTCCAATATGTTGGAAAATTTGATTTTTCCATTCTGAAGCATCGAAATATTTCTTTTGAAAATCGGCTAATTCTTCATTAATATCTATAGTGTCTATCGTTCCATTTTGCGCTAAACCTTCAGCCATACATAGAGTTGCGTAGCCCGTGTACGTTCCAATTTCTAAAACATGCTTTGGATGAATAATTTTAGCTAACATACTTAAAACACGACCCTGAAAATGTCCGCTAAGCATTCTAGGTTGTAAGATTTTCTGATAGGTTTCTCTGTTTAACTTTGCTAATAATTCGGGCTCGTCCTGACTATGATGGGCAACATAATTTTCTAGTTCTTCTGAAATAAAATGCATGATAACGCTGAGTTTTAATTTTAGTCAAAGTTATCAAATTATTTTTTGTAGTTTTCCGTAAATTATCAAAAGATAACAATGGACAAAAAACCTATTTATATTTTAGGTACGGGACTTTCACATAATGGCTCGGCAGTATTATTAAAAGATGGTCAGATATGCGTGGCCATTGAAAAAGAACGAATTACTAGAATCAAACACGATGGAGGTAATGATACAGCAGCAATCCAATATTGTTTAGAAACAGAAGGAATACAATTATCTGATGTGGATTTAGTAGTGCAATGTGAAAATTTTGAAATTCCATCAAGAGATTTTTTTAGAGGTGAAAGAGTATTTAATAGAAATAAGAATCCAAAACTCATCAATATTTCGCATCACTTAGCACATGCTTACAGTGCGGTTGGAACTTCTCCTTTTACAAGTTGTAATGTTATGGTAATTGATGGTTGTGGAAGTCCATTAGAGCAGTATTTACTATTGCATCAAAATGAAAAAGAAAGTATTGCGTCGGATGTTTTCAATTCCAAACAAATGCAATGCGAAAAAGATAGTTTTTATCATTTCGACGGTCAAGACATGATGCCTTTGTTTAAAGATTTTAGTGAGATGTCAGATCTTTCTTCATCTGAAATAGCGTTACCTACTACCAAACATTCCATTGGAGGTTTTTACGCGACCATCAGTAATTATGTTTTTGGAAATATGGATGATGTGGGTAAATTAATGGGATTGGCACCTTACGGTAAAACTGGTGTATATGATTATGAAGTTTTTGAGTTCATAAATGACCGATTAGTTGTAAAAGAAGATTGGAAAACATTTTTAAACCAACCTTCAAATGGATACCCTTTTTTTAAAGAACATTTTGAGTATTATGCCAATGTAGCGAAATGGGCACAAGAGCAAGTTGAAAAAGCCGTTTTGCAATGTATAAAATTACGAACAAAGCAATTTCCACATGAAAATTTATGTTATAGTGGTGGCGTGGCGTTAAACGCTGTTGCTAATGCAAAATTAGAAGACTGTAATGTTGCTCAATCTATTTATTTTGAACCCGCTGCGAGTGACAATGGTTTAGCGCTCGGTTGCGCTTTTTACGGCTGGTTATCTTATTTGAAACAACCTAAAAAAGAACCTAATGGTAGTACATGTTTTGGTAAACACTATACAAAGGAAGCTATTCTACAAGCGTATGAAGAATATAAACCAGAATTGAAAATGATAGACTTCTTTGAAGAATCCGAACTCTTACAGTATAGTGCAGAAGCATTGCTTCACGGAAAAACTATTGGTTGGTTTCAATCGGGTTCTGAGTTTGGTCCACGAGCTTTAGGAAGAAGAAGTATTTTGGCACATCCAGGAATAGAAAACTTGAAAAACCATATCAATGCTACTATTAAATTTAGAGAAGATTTTCGTCCTTTTGCACCAGCGGTTTTACAAGAAAAGGTACAAGATTATTTTGAAGTTGGAAGAAACAGTCCGTATATGATTTTAGTAGACCGAACGAAAAAGGAACATTTGGAAAACTTAAAAAATGTTACTCATAAAGACGGTTCGGCAAGAGTGCAAACGGTTGATGCTTCTTGGAATCCTAAATTTTATAATTTAATACAGGCATTTTATGAATTAAGTGACATTGCTGTTGTTTTAAATACGAGTTTCAATAAAAAAGGGATGCCTATCGTAGAAACACCTGAAGAAGCATTTGATTTGTTTAGAGAAACAGCATTAGATGTTTTGGTAATCGAAAATTTCGTTTTCTTGAAAAACTAAACATTGTTTGAGGACTTACTTTTAAACTCTAAATTCATTACTTTTGCACCATGCAAACGACAAAGAAAGATATTAGAGCATTAACCAAAGAACAATTAAGAGATTTTTTTGTTTCTAATGGAGATAAAGCTTTTAGAGGAAACCAGGTATACGAATGGCTTTGGCAAAAGCGCGCCCATACTTTTGAAGACATGACAAATCTTTCAAAAGAAACACGCGCCATGTTAGAAGCTAATTTTGTCATCAATCATATCAAGGTCGATACCATGCAACGCAGTGAAGATGGAACAGTAAAAAATGCGGTTCGTTTGCACGACAATTTAATTGTAGAATCTGTTTTAATCCCTACAGAAACCAGAACTACAGCTTGTGTTTCAAGTCAGGTTGGATGTAGTTTGGATTGTAATTTTTGTGCCACGGCTCGTTTAAAGAGAATGCGTAATTTAGAACCAGGCGAAATTTACGATCAAGTTGCAGCTATTGATAATGAAAGTCGTTTGTATTATGATCGTCCGCTTTCTAATATCGTTTTTATGGGAATGGGAGAACCCTTAATGAATTATCCTAATGTTATGAAAGCCATTGATCGAATAACTTCTCCAGAAGGATTAGGGATGTCACCAAAAAGAATCACGGTTTCTACTTCAGGAGTTTCCAAAATGATTAAAAAAATGGCAGATGATGAGGTGAAGTTTAAACTAGCAGTTTCGTTGCATTCTGCTATCGAAGAAACCCGAAATCATATTATGCCTTTTACGAAAAGTTTTCCGTTAGACGAATTGCGGGAAGCTTTGGAATATTGGTATAAAAAAACAAAAAGCAAAGTAACCTATGAATATGTGGTTTGGAAAGGTATTAACGATGATAAAAAATCGATTGACGCTTTAGTAAAGTTTTGTAAATATGTACCTTGTAAAGTCAATCTTATCGAATACAATCCTATCGATGATGGCGAATTTCAACAAGCAGCTCCTCAAGTAATTGATGCCTATATTACTGCTTTAGAAAAAAACAATATTGTAGCAAAAGTTAGAAGAAGTAGAGGTAAAGATATAGATGCAGCTTGCGGTCAATTGGCAAATAAATCCTAAAGTAGATGATCATGCTGAACTTGCTTTAGCTTTTCTTTTTTAGAAGCTATTTCCAGCTATACATTTCAATTTTTTTACAGCATAACCATTTTTGTAAGTCGTAAAAAGAGCTTCCAAAGGGCGCTTTTGTACACCTACAAAAAAAGGCTATGCTACAGTAAAAAACTTTTCATTTCTATCTGGGCTATAAAATCTTTTTTTGCTTTGTTACAAATTATGTTTTAGTTACTTTTGCTATCGCGATGAAAATAGTAGAGCAAATAAAACTACCGATAGCTAAAGAAATGGAACTTTTTGAAAAGAAGTTTCGAGAATCGATGTCTTCAAAAGTTGCTTTACTGAATCGAATTACCCATTATATTGTCAACCGAAAAGGAAAACAAATGCGACCCATGTTTGTTTTTTTAACTGCAAAAATGGTGGCAAATAGTAATGAAGTCAATGAACGTACCTATCGTGGAGCTTCCGTTATCGAATTAATTCATACTGCAACCTTAGTACATGATGATGTAGTTGATGACAGTAATAAAAGACGCGGTTTCTTTTCCATCAATGCGCTTTGGAAAAATAAAATTGCAGTCTTGGTTGGTGATTATTTATTGTCTAAAGGCTTATTGTTATCCATAGATAATAATGATTTCGATTTGTTAAAAATTATCTCTGTAGCTGTAAGAGAGATGAGTGAGGGAGAATTGTTGCAAATAGAAAAAGCCAGAAGATTAGATATTACAGAAGCCATTTATTATGAAATTATTCGTCAAAAAACGGCAACTCTTATTGCTGCTTGTTGTTCATTAGGAGCTTGTTCCGTTGTTCCTGAAGATAAAGAAATTGTGGAACGAATGCGAAAATTTGGAGAGCTTATAGGAATGGCTTTTCAAATTAAAGACGACCTGTTCGATTACACAGAAGATGCTATTGGTAAACCTACTGGTATCGATATTAAAGAGCAAAAAATGACATTGCCTCTAATTTATGCTTTAAATAATTGTACTCCAAAAGAAAAAAGTTGGGTAATTAATTCGGTTAAAAATCACAATAAAGACAAAAAAAGAGTCAAAGAAGTCATTCAATTTGTGAAAGATAAAAACGGATTGGTGTATGCCGAACAAAAAATGATACAGTTTCAACAAGAAGCTTTAGCATTATTACAAAACTTCCCTGCTTCCTCTTATAAAGAAGCATTAGAATTAATGGTCAATTACGTTATTGAACGTAAAATATAATTTTGAATCTATCAATTTGGCAATAGATACTGAGTTTTATAAATCATCAAATTGACACATTAACAAATTGTCACATATACATACAACTTTTTTAAAATGTATCTCGTCTCTATAAATGGAGAGTGTTATTAAAAAGTATGTTTAAATTTTGAATTTTTTTAGTTGAGTTTTATGTTCTCATACAACCTTTTTTCTAATCACCTCGTCTTTAATATTAGAAGAGAAATACAAGGCTTATTTAATTTTTTTAATTTTGATACAACCTTTTTTAAAACCATCTCGTCTATATAAAAAAGAAACAATAATAGTTATAAATTGATATTGATTTTTGGAATTAATATTGAAATTAAAAATGAAAGTCATACACTTACATAGAGAAGAAAAACAATTGATTGAGCAAGCTGTTTTAAATAATAGGCAAGCCCAACATCAAATATACACTCAATTTTCTCCTAAAATGTTAGGTGTTTGTAGACAATACATAAAAGATGTGCACCATGCAGAGGACGTTATGATTACTGCTTTTATGAAAGTCTTTACTAATTTAAATAAGTTTGAACATAAAGGAAGTTTTGAAGGTTGGATAAGACGCATTATGATTCATGAGTGTATTGATTTTGTTAGAGTTAAAAAAAATATTTTTAATTATCAGGAAATTGAAACTGTAATTGTATCTGAAAGTGAAAGTGGTATTGAAATGGATACTTTTTCAGTAGATGACATACAATTGTTAATTGATAGCTTACCAGATGGGTATCGAATGATTTTCAATTTATATGCTATCGAAGGTTATAAGCATCATGAGATTGCTAAGATGCTACATATTAGTGAAGGAACCTCAAAATCGCAATTGTCGCATGCCAGAAAAATGCTTCAAAATCAAATTAACCTATTAAAGCTAAAAGAAAATGGAACCAAATAAATTAGATACTAAAATTAGAGAGCAGTTAGGTTCAAGAGAAATTAAGCCAACCGACCAAGCTTGGGATCGATTAGATGCGATGCTTTCTTTGGCTGAAAAAAAAGAACCTAAAAAAGTTTTTAGCCTATATAAATATATAGGAATCGCTGCTTCTGTTTTGCTTTTTATTGCTTTGGGATTTTGGTTATTTCAAGCAAATACGAATGATGCTTTAGATATTCCGATACATCCAAAAAATAATGTGGTTGTAGAAGATAAAAATATTGATAATGAAGATATTATAGAGAATAATGCTTTGGAACAATATAAAGAACAGGATGAAATAATTCAAAAGGAAAATGTTCTAGTTGAAGTGCCTTTACAAAAGCAAGTGAGAAAAGAAATTGATAATAATAGTACTATAAACCCTCATAGAATAGAAGTAACTACTGTAGCTGAGGTTGATGCTAAAAATAAAATCCAGGAAATTTCAGTAATTGAGAAAACTACTAATAAATATGTTACTGGTGAAATGATGTTAGCAGCAGTTGAAAATAGACCTTTAGAAAAAAAAGAAACATTGAATACTGAAGTGCAAACAAAAATAAGAGTCAATACGTCTAACTTATTAACTACAGTTGAAAAAGAGTTAGATGAAAATCATAAAGAAACTACCTTAGATAAATTGTCTAGAAATTTTAAACAAGTAAAATCGGCACTGGCCAATAGAAATTACGAAGAGTAATCATCTCAATCAAATAATCATTTAATCAAAAAACGAACAGTTATGCAAAAAATTATTTTTTATGCAGGAATCTTCTTGCTGACTTTAATCTCGAAAGGAATAGCTCAAGAAAACTCTTTTGAAGGAAGAGCAAAGCTAATCTCAAAACGAATCGATTCTATTGTAAAAGCTGAAAAAGAGGCTTTAAAAGAACAAGTTTATATAATCGATAAAAACTTAGAAGAGGGTATTATTAACAAAAGTGAAGCGATGAATCTAAAGCAAAAAGCGGCTGACGACTCTGCTAAAGCGATAGAGGAAAAAGTAAGTTTGGAACAACAAAAATTGGAAATACTTATTCAAGACAAAATTAATGGGTTAGTTCAATATGATACCGTTAAAAAAAGAAGTGGCACAACCATTATTATAGGTAGTAGTTCTGATTCAATTAGTGATGTTACTGAAATAAACTTAGGTTCTTTTAAAATCTATAATGGTGAAAAGGAAAAAATAAGAAGAAAATCAAAAAGAACAACTTCTCAGTTTGTCTTCGCTGGAGGATTGAATAATTTAATAACAGAAGGTGAGGATTTTGAAAATTCAGATTTCCGTGTTTGGGGTTCACATTTTTACGAATGGGGTTTAACATACAATACGAGAATTTTTCAGAATAATAATTTACTTCATGCTAAGTATGGTTTTTCAGTAATGTATAATAATTTAAGACCAACAGAAAACAGGTATTTTGTAAAAAACGGAGGACAAACCGAATTGCAAACAGGAGCAGTAGATTTTAATGAATCGCGTATTCGAAATGTTTATTTAGTAGCACCTTTACATTTGGAATTTGATTTTACTCCTAAAAAAACCAATAAAGAAGGGAATACTTATTTTAGAACGCATGAATCATTTAGATTAGGTGTAGGTGGTTATGGTGGTGTACGTATTAAAACAAAACAAATTTTAAAATACGAAATAGATGATACTAAAGTAAAAGACAAACAGAAAGGCGATTTTAATATGTCTAATTATATATATGGTTTAAGTGCTTACATAGGATACCGTCAAACTAGTATTTATGTAAAATATGATTTAAATCCTGTCTTTAAAAATAATGCAGTGGATCAAAATAATATTTCCTTAGGAGTGCGTTTCGATTTTAATTAAAATAAATTTGGGTTAGGGTTTCATACAAAAAGATGTCTTATGAAAATAAGGCATCTTTTTAATTTAATAATTATTTCATATTGGAAAGAGAAAGTAACAAAACCATAAAATAGAAGAAAGATTATAATAAAGGAGTAGCAATAGTTTTGGGATGCAAAATAAACCAAACTTTAGTATCATGAAACACTATTTACTTTTTGTAGCTTTTTTTCTAAACACATTATTTCTTACTTATGCACAATCGGGTTTAGGAATCAATGAAAAACAAAATACCTTAGAATATTGGACTGAATTTAATCCCAAAAAGAAAGAGTATAGAGAAGCTAAAAAAATTCTTACAGGTTATATTACCGAAAATACAACCTTATATAGTAGAGATGCTTATTTGTTACAAGGTGTTGTTTATGTAACCAATAATGCGACTTTAACTATTGAGCCAGGAACTATCATAAGAGGCGACTATGCTACTTGCGGTACCTTAGTAATAACTAAAGGCTCTCAAATAATAGCAGAAGGAACAGAAAGTTTTCCTATAGTATTTACAACTAATAAAGACACCTATTCTAGAAAACCAGGCGATTGGGGTGGTATTATAGTTATGGGAGATGCTCCAGTAAATACTTTTGGAGGAATTGGTATTTTAAATTTTGATTTGGATCCAAAATACAATCGCTATGGAGGAGACAATGTAGAAAGTTCGTCAGGAGCTTTAAAATATGTTCGTATTGAATATTCTGGTAGAAAATTGAGCGCAAAAAAAGAATTAAACGGAATTTCATTTGCTGGCGTAGGAAATAAAACTAAAATTGAAAACATTCAAGTGAGTTATTCTAATGATGATTCTTTCGAATTTTATGGAGGAAACGTAAAAATGGAAAACTTAGTTTCTTACAGAGCTTCAGATGATGATTTCGATTTTACACAAGGTGTACAAGCGGATCTTAAAAATAGTATCGCTGTTAGACATCCCTATTCTACTGATGCTGAAAAATCAAGATGCATGGAGATTGATTCTTATGACATGATTGAAAAATTTGATGCACAAAGAAATAAAACCAATGTAAAAGCAACTAATATTACATTAGTGAACACAGAAGATAATGATCAAGGATTAATAAAAGAAGCTGTTTACGTAGCTACCGATAGTTATTTTACTTTAAATAACAGTGTAATTTATGGTTTTAAAGATTTTTTAATGGTAAAAGATTATGTTTTAATTGATGAAGTAGAAGAATATGTAAAATTGAAGAATCTTGTTATTGCACATTGTGATAATAGTTTAAGAACTTTAAAAGGAGATGGAACTATCACTGTAAATTCTTATTTCTTTTCAAAAAATGCTATAAATACTTTAGATGGAAAAATAGCTGACTTTTTTAAAAACCCTTCATTTGAGGAAACTCCAGATTTTAGATATACTAAGATGGAGAAAAACTTCAATCCTGTGGTAAATAAATAATTGGGATATAATTAATTATATTCTTTAAACGGCAATATTAGTCGTTTAAAGGTTGTTTGAAAAATCTGACATTCTGTTTTTTAACATTTTGTCAGATTTTTTATTCTAAATAACCGGATTTAAAAAACGTAAATAACTGATATTTAATAATTTAAAATTATTTTTACGAAATTCAAAATGTTAAGAATATGTTTTAAACTTTAACATTTTTTCTAATTTTGTTGTAAAACTAACTCAATCCCTTTTAGTTACTTTGTTAAAGCTTAATTTGATACAGAAATAAAACAACAGTTTACTTTGCCCAATCTAAATTGTTTAAAATAAAGCAAAAAAACTATAAAAAAATTATTATGAAAACGAACCTACTAGTACTGACTATTGTCTTCGGTCTGTCTTTTTCTATCTATGCACAATCTGGACTTGGATTGAACGAAAAAGAAAACATTCTTGAATATTGGACCGAATTTGATCCTAAAAAGAAAGAATATAGAGAGCCTAAAAAAATATTGGCAGGTTACATTTCTCAAAATACTACGCTTTCTAGTAGAGATACTTATTTGTTAGAAGGTACGGTATATGTTGTGAATAATGCAGTTTTAACGATTGAACAAGGAACCGTAATTCGCGGGGATGCTAAAACCTGTGGAACTTTGGTAATCACTAAAGGAGCAAAAATAATTGCTGAAGGAACTGAAAGTTTTCCTATTGTGTTTACAACAAATAAAGATACTTATTCCAGAAAACCTGGAGATTGGGGCGGAATTATAATTATGGGCGATGCTCCAATTAATAATTTCGGTGGTGTAGGAATTCTAAATTTTGATTTAGACCCAACGTACAATCGTTACGGTGGAGCAAATGCTGAAAGTTCAGCGGGTGTGCTAAAATATGTTAGAGTGGAATATGCTGGAAAAAAAGCAAGTTCTAAAAAAGAGTTTAATGCAATATCATTTGCAGGAGTAGGCAGCCAAACAAAAATTGAAAATGTGCAAGTGAGTTATTCAGATGATGATTCCTTTGAGTTTTATGGTGGAAATGTAAAATTAAAAAACTTAATCTCGTATCGTGCTTCAGATGATGATTTTGATTTTACACAAGGTGTACAAGCAGATATTACAAACAGTATTGCTATTAGAAATCCGTATTCATCTGATTTAGAAAATTCTAGATGTTTGGAAATTAATTCCAATGACGATGTTGAAAAGTTTGATCCTCTACGTAAAAAAACTAATGTGAAAGCTTCAAACATGGTTTTGGTGAATACCGAAGACAACAATCAAGGTCTAATTAAGGAAGCTATTTTTGTTTCTAATGAAAGTATGTTGAACTTTACTAATAGCGTTGTTTTTGGCTTTAAAGACCTATTAATGTTAAAAGATTTTTCTATTCTTGAAGAATTTGAGCAACATGTAAAATTGAGAGAATTGGTAGTAGGTCATTGTGATAACGCCATTTCAAGTTTGAAACCTAAAGATTTACTTACTATGGATGTAGATTATTTATTTTCTAGAAACAATGTAAAAGTTTCAGATGGAAAAATAGAAGACTATTTCATGAATTCTGATGTTTTACAAACTCCCGATTTTAGATATTTGAAAATTGAAAGAACCAATAATAATTTGGTAAATAAATAATATTTTTTCAAAAAATTATTAGGTTTCTTTTCTTAATAAACAACCAGTATTTGTAAGAAAATAGGGGTCAATTAACACTTTAACGAAAAAAAGTGCATTTCTTCGATGATTTTTTTTGATTATCTGAAAAAGATTGCGTATCTTCGTTACAGCTTAATAGAATTCTATATGAGTATTGCCCATACTTGAATTTGTAGTAAAGCTGAATGTATTGAAAACTCCAGGTGAAATCACTTGAATTTTGTAGCAGTGCAGGATATGTTTAATTACAAAATTTGTTATTATGAAAAGAAACCTACTTTTATTAGCAGTTATTTGCAACTTTTGTTTTGCAAGTTATGCGCAGTCTGGATTAGGAATTAGTGAAAAAGAAAATTGGTTAGGATATTGGACAGAATTTAATCCTAAAAAAGAAGACTATAGAGATCCTCAAAAAATCTTAACAGGTGTCATTTCCCAAAATACTACATTATCTAACAGAGATACTTATTTGTTACAAGGTAATGTATATATAACTAATAATGCAGTATTAACTATTGAGCCAGGAACACTTTTAAGAGGTGATTCTAAAACTTGTGGTACACTTATTATTACTAAAGGAGCAAAAATTATGGCAGAAGGGTCTGAAAGTTTTCCTATTGTTTTTACTTCTAATAATGACGAATATTCAAGAAAACCAGGAGATTGGGGTGGTATTGTTGTTATGGGTGATGCTCCAGTAAGTGGTTTTGGAGGAATGAGCGTTCTTAATTACGATTTAGAGCCACAATACAATCGTTTTGGTGGTGAAAATGCTGCAGGATCTGCTGGTGTGTTAAAACATATTCGTGTGGAATATGCAGGTAGAAAATCGGCTACAAAAAGACAAATCGCAGGAATTACTTTCGCAGGTGTAGGAAGTGGAACTGTAATAGAAGGAATACAAGTAAGTTATTCTGATAACGATTCTTTTGAATTCTATGGAGGAAATGTAAAAGCTCAAAAATTAGTTTCTTTTAGAGCAGCAGACGATGATTTCGACTTTACACAAGGCGTTCAAGCAGAATTTTCTAATAGTATTGCATTAAGACATCCATTCTCTTCCAATCCTGGAAATCCAAGATGTATGGAAGTAAAATCATACAATGAAATCGAAAAATTTGATCCACAAAGAAGTAAAACGAATGTGAAAGCAACTAATATTACTTTAGTTAATGTGGAAGATAACAAACAAGGACTTATTAAAGAAGCTGTTTATGTGTCTAATGAAGCAAATCTAAGCTTATCAAATAGTGTGGTATATGGTTTTAGAGACTTCTTAATGTTAGACAAATACCCAATGATGGATGAGTTTGAAAAATTTGTAAAACTTAAAAATCTAGTAGTAGGACATTGTACTAACATTTTCTCTAGTATGAATGGTGAAAGATTAGGTTTAGATACGGATTACATTACTTCTAAAAACGGAATTGAAACTTCAGATGGATTAATCAACGATTACTTCAAAACTCCAGATTTTTCAATAACTCCAGATTTTAGATATCTTAAAATTCAAAGAAACAGCAGTAATGTAGTGTTGAATAATAAATAAGAAAAAATATATAGTAACATAAAAAAAGCACTTCTTTTAAGAAGTGCTTTTTTAGTTTCAACTTTGTATCTTTGCTTCTTATCAAAAAAAAGGAAAAATTGATTTCTAAAACAACCATAGAAAATGTATTTGAAACTGCAAGAGTAGAAGAAGTTATTGGCGACTTCGTACAGCTCAAACGATCGGGCAGTAATCTTAAAGGATTAAGTCCTTTTGTAGATGAAAAATCACCTTCTTTTATGGTGTCTCCTGTAAAACAAATTTGGAAAGATTTTTCTTCGGGTAAAGGAGGAAATGTGGTTACCTTCTTAATGGAACATGAACATTTTAGTTACCCTGAAGCAATAAAGTATTTGGCCAAAAAATACAATATTGAAATTGAAGAAACGGTGCCAAATAATGAAGAGTTGGCTGTGGCTAATGAAAAAGAAAGTATGTATTTGGTTTCCGAATTTGCAAACAAATATTTTCACAATACCTTGCTTCATACAGAAGAAGGAAAGGCGATTGGTTTAACTTATTTTAAAGAAAGAGGGTTTACCAATGATACGATAGCTAAATTTAGTTTAGGGTATTCTCCAAATTCTTGGGATGTTTTTACCAAAGAGGCTCTGGGGAAAGGCTATAAACTAGAATTTCTTGAAAAAACAGGTTTGACTATTGTAAAAGAGGACAAACAATTTGACCGATTCAAAGGTCGTGTAATGTTTCCCATACAAAGTATGAGTGGAAGAGTTTTAGGTTTTGGCGGACGTATCCTTACAAATGATAAAAAAGCAGCCAAATATGTAAATTCTCCAGAAAGTGAAATTTATCATAAGAGTAAAGTGTTATATGGTATTTATCATGCCAAGCAAGCGATTGCAAAACACGACAATTGTTATTTGGTAGAAGGGTATACCGATGTGATTCAATTTCATCAAGCTGGTATTGAAAATGTAGTTGCATCGTCTGGAACCGCTTTAACACCAGATCAAATTCGATTAATTAGTCGTTTAACTAAAAATATAACCGTGCTTTTTGATGGAGATGCTGCAGGTTTACGAGCTTCCATTCGTGGTATCGATTTAATTTTAGAAGCGGGTGTTAATGTAAAAGTTTGTGCCTTTCCTGATGGAGAAGATCCAGATAGTTTTGCTAAAAAAACACCTTACGAAAAATTAGTTGCTTTTCTAGAAGAGAATGCTAAAGATTTTATCCAATTCAAAGCATCTCTCTTAATGAATGAAGCTAAAAATGATCCTATTAAAAAAGCAGATTTAATTCGAGACATGGTGGTTAGTATTTCTAAAATTCCAGATCGAATTAAACAAGAAGTATATTTACAAGAATGTTCTAGAATTATGGATATTTCAGAAGATGTCTTGTTTAATACATTGGCTCAAATTGATAAAAAAGATTTGGCTGATACGGGTAAAAAACTGAAAGAGGAGCAGCAGTCTAAAACATTTGAAGTGCTTAAAAATGAAGCGGCAAGCGCTACTGCTAAAATCGATATTCAAGATGAACTGGAACGAAAAATAATTGAAATATTATTACTGTACGGAAGTGTGGAGGAAGAATTTGAAGATGTGCTTCTTAAGGCAAATGAAGAAGGTGATTTAATTGAGGTGAAAGAAAAGAATCTTTACAAGGTATTTCATCGCATTTATTTGAGTTTGCAAGAAGATGAAATTGAATTAGCAAATCCTGTTTTTAAGTCGATATATAATGATATTATTACCTATTATAATCAAACAGAGCATTTCGAAATTGAAGATTATTTGAAACAAATAAAACCTGAAATAGCCAATGAGGTAACTTCTATTTTAATGCATGAAGAAAGAGAAGTTTTGCATAATTGGGAATCACAGCACATTATTGTAAAACTTAAAGATAAAACCATTGGTCAATATGTAACGGAAACCATTTTAACGTTAAGATGGTATTGGGTTAATAAAATTATTGACGAATTAAAAACTGAAGTAGTTACACAAAATAATGAGGATAATTCTGAAACATTAGCTATGGTTATGGATTATTTAGGTTTAACCAATATGTTTTCCAAAAAACTAGGACGTGTAATGAGTAGATATTCTTAAATGATTTCTAGACTTTTTGCTTTCGTAAGTAAATCAACAAGATTCGTGACATTTAATTTAGCTAAAAGACGAAGTTTATAAGTACTAATGGTTTTTTCGTCCAAACTTAAAATTTCAGCAATTTCTTTATTTTTTTTGCCGTCATTTAAATAGCGTAATACTTCAATCTCTCGAGTAGATAACTTTTTAAATAAGCGATCCGATTTTTTCCCTTTCGATAAAATATCAATATTCTTTTTTACCGCTTCGCTAAAAATAACAACACCTTGATATACTTTAATAATGGCGTTTTCTAATTCTTCTAAGGCAATTGTTTTTTGGATATAAGCCGAAACACCAGCTTTAATAGCAGTGGGCGCATACATCTTTTCTGAAACCGATGTAAAAAGGACAAATTTCGTAGTGGGAAATTCTTTTAATAAGGCTTTTATATCTCTAATACTTGTAATTCCTGAAAGTTCAAATTCGAGTAAAACAATGTCAGTTGGCTTGGATTGTAAATGAGAAATTAAGCTTTTTAAATCATAGGCATGAGCCATAATATGAATGGTCGGATGATTATTAAAAAAGGACTTTATACCTTGAACAACCACAGGCTGGTTATCAGCAACACAAATTTTTATCATGACTCTAAAGTGTTAATTAAAAAATAGTGAACTTAATATTCAAAGTTAAGAAAAAAAATGTAATTACTTGTTAATTAATTAGTAATCTATTGAAAATCATTTATATCCTTCTGGAATAAGGCACACAGGAATAGGGTTCATCTTGTGTTGATTCATTTGGTTTAATCTTTTATAAATGGAAAAAACGGCCGCTTCTCTACCAGAAAAATCAGTAGCTATTTTTCCTTTTTCTGCTTCTTGCATCGCCCATTCTAATTCGTCATAATTAGCGCCCAATTGATCTTCGTCGCTTCTATCATCACCAAAAAGTCCGTCAGTTGGTTTGGCTTCTAAAATACTTTTTGGAACATTTAAGTGTTTTGCGAGTAAGCGTACTTCGCTTTTTAATAAATCTGCAATCGGACTTAAATCAACTCCACCATCTCCATATTTGGTATAAAAACCAACGCCAAAATCTTCAACTTTATTACCTGTGCCTGCAACTAATAAACCGTGAATTCCTGCAAAATAGTACAAGGTTGTCATTCTTAATCTTGCACGAGTATTAGCAAGAGACAAATGAAGCGCTTTTTCATCTGAAGTGGTACTAACTTGCTTTTTAAAGGTTTCAAAAACGGGAGTCAAATCGGCTCTTTCTTTACTTACGTTGGGGAATCTTTCTTTTAATTGATGGATGTGTTCATTTGCTCTTGAAACATGACTTTCTGCTTGATGAATTGGCATTTCTACACAAAGTGTAGGTAATCCAGTTTGCGCACATAAGGTAGAAGTTAAAGCACTATCAATTCCTCCTGAAATGCCTACAACAAATCCCTTAACTTTTGCGTTAGTAGCATAGTCCAATAACCATTTTACAATATGTTGATTGATTTTTTCAGCATGGAAAGAGGTTGAATTTGTCATTTTTTTAAGAGAATTTAATTGTGTAAACTGTATATTTGCGCTTTTATTTTCAAAGAATTTGGAATTCTTAATTGGTCTAAAAATATAAAAAATACACCATATGAAAAAGCTTTTTTTGGCTTGTCTTTTATTTTTGATAATTGCTTGTAAGCAAGAAAATAAAATTGAAGAGAAAGTGGCTACTATTCCCGTAGCTTTTGAAGTGGAACGATTTGATAAAATGTTCTATGAATCTGATGCTTCAAATTTAGTTGCGGTTAAAGCAAAATATCCTTTTTTATTTCCAGAAGGTAATGAGGATTCGGTTTGGTTGAATAAACTAAATAACCCTTTATTACAAGATCTATACAAAGAAGTAAAACAAAAATATCCCACTACAGCTAAAATCGATAAGGATTTAGAGGCGTTGTTTCAACACATTCAATATTATTTTCCAAAATATAAAACCCCTAGAGTCATTGCGGTAATTTCTGAGGTGGATAGAGAAGCTAAAGCCATTTATGCCGATTCCATTGCGTTAATTTCTTTGGATTGTTATTTGGGTAAAGAACATCCTTTTTATGTCGATTTTTCCGATTACCAACGGTTAGGTTTCGAAGAAAATCAAATATTACCCGATTTAGTAACTAGTTTTAGTTATGGAAAAATTAGCAGGCCTTTAGATAGAACATTGCTTTCTATTATGATTTATTATGGTAAAGAATTGTATTTGAAAGACAAATTAATTCCTGAATACACTGATGCAGCTAAAATTGGATATACCGAACAACAATTAGCTTGGTGTAAAGAAAATGAATATTATATGTGGAGTTATTTTATTGAAAATAATTTGCTTTACGAAAGTAATGTTAAAAATGAATTTCGCTTTATCAATGAAGCTCCATTTTCTAAATTTTATTTAGAAATTGATAATGAATCTCCTGGAAGAGTTGGACAATGGTTGGGTTGGCAAATTGTGAGAAGTTATATGGAAAATAATGATGTTTCTTTAGATCAATTATTAGTGACCGATGCTAAAACCATTTTTGAAAAATCAAAATATAAACCTAATAAATAATGGCAAAAACAATAACGTCAGAAATAAAATTTTTAGTTGAACTTGACGAAAATAGAATACCTGAAAAATTAACTTGGACTGCACAAGATGGTGGTGTGGAACATGAAGAAGCTAAGGCAATGATGGTTTCCCTTTGGGATGCAAAAGCACAAGAAACACTTCGTATTGATTTATGGACGAAAGAAATGCCTGTAGATGAAATGAAAGTGTTTTTTCATCAAACTTTAGTGGCTATGGCTGATACATTTGAAAGAGCAACAAACGATGAAAAAATGGCTGCTACTATGAAAGACTTTTGCGACTATTTTGCTGAAAAATTAGAACTAAAATAGACTTCGATAATAATATTTAAAGAAAAAGGGTTTTTAAATAAACCCTTTTTCTTTAAATATTCCTTCGTTAATTTGATCGATAAACGCTAAAAGATTTTCTTTTCCAGTTCCGTCTGATGAAGAGGTAATAAAGTGTTGAGGCATTTCTTCCCAGCCATTAGCAAGTACCTTTTTCTTATAAGCAGCTACATTTTGTTGTGCTTTTACTTTTCCAATTTTGTCAGCTTTTGTGAAAATAATGCAAAATGGAACACCGGCTTCGCCTAAATAATTGATAAATTCTAAATCAATTTTTTGAGCTTCCAATCGAATGTCAATCAGTATAAAAGCACAAACCAGTTGTTCTCTCGTTTCGAAGTAATCGGTAATGAATTTTTGAAAGGTTTCTTTTGTTTTTTTTGAAACTCGTGCATATCCATAACCTGGTAAATCAACTAAAAACCAGTTTTGATTTATTTTAAAATGATTGATAAGTTGCGTTTTTCCTGGTTTTCCAGATGTTTTGGCTAAATTTTTATGATTGGTCAACATGTTTATTAGAGAAGATTTACCCACATTGGATCTTCCTATAAAAGCATATTCTGGTAACGGTTCATTCGGACATTTACTAGCGTCAGAATTACTAATAATAAATTCAGCACTTGTTATTTTCATCTTTTTAAAAACTGAAATTCCCCAAAATGGGGAATTTATTAAATATTATTTTTTTCTAACCAATGTAACAATAATCTGTTAAACTCATCTGGATGTTCCATCATAGCGGCATGACCACATTTGTCAATCCAAAACAATTCAGAATTGGGTAGCAATTTATTAAACTCTTCTGCTACTTCTGGAGGAGTTACTTTATCATTTTTACCCCAAATAATACAAGTTGGTGTTTGCATATTTGGTAAATCTTTTGCCATATTATGACGAATCGCACTTTTAGCAATGGTTAAAGTTTTTATTAACTTAATTCGATCATTTACAGTAGCAAATACTTCATCAACAATCTCTTTTGTAGCTACTTTTGGGTCATAGAATACATCTTCACTTTTCTTTTTGATATATTCATAATCGCCTCTTTTAGGATAACTTTCACCCATGCCACTTTCATACAAACCTGAGCTTCCTGTAATTACTAATCCTTTCATTAATTCTGGATACATTTTTGCATGATAAAGCGCAATATGCCCCCCTAAAGAATTACCAAGTAATATTACTTTGTCATAGCCTTTGTAAACAATAAAATCTTTTACAAATTTTGAAAAAGCTTTTACATTGGTTTTAAGGATGTTCTGTGTGTAAAGTGGTAGTTCTGGTATTACTACTTTATATCCATTCTTAGGAAAAAAATCAGCTACGGCTTCAAAATTACTCAAACCACCCATTAAACCATGTAGCACGATAATTGGTGTGCCTTCACCAGCTTCAAAATAGGTGTATTTCTTTTCTTTCTTTAACATAAAATGAATCTCAAATTTATTTCTGAAATTTTGACAAATATAAGATTTTCTATAGGAATTAAAAGCAATTGAAAAAAACTATTTGAAAACCTTTTTTAAGGGATAGTGTAAAGAGTTAAGTTTTTAGTTTTCAACACATTTAGAGAATATTAGTGGGTTCTTATAAGTTTTTTTGTCTAAAATTATTGTTTTTTTAATTGTTTCTCAAAGGTCTTTTAGCTTTGTTTTAGTACTAATGAGTTCGTTTTTAGCAATTTCATTTATTAATAAGAGTGGAAAAACTTATTAACAAAGTGGGAGTAAGTGGTAAAAAGTGGTAATTTTTTTTTAAATTTGTCCATATTCTAATTAAAAATGTGCAATTGACGTCATTTATTGGTACATATGAATGCAAGGTAGATGCTAAAGGAAGGTTGATGCTGCCCACGTCTCTGAAGAAGCAATTTGGTTCTTTGGAAGAGGGTTTTGTATTGAAACGTTCTGTTTTTCAGCCTTGTTTAGAATTGTATCCAATGGATGAATGGAATAAAATGATGCAGAAAATCAATAAATTAAATCGTTTTGTAAAAAAGAACAATGATTTTATACGTCGTTTTACAGCTGGAGTTAAAATGGTAGAGATTGATACAAATGGAAGGTTGTTGATTCCAAAAGAATTAGTTGTTTTTGCTAAGATTGAAAAAGATATAGTGTTGTCATCGGCGGTGAATATTGTTGAAATTTGGGACAAAGACTTGTATGAAAATGTGATTGAAAATGCAACTGATGATTTTGCAGATTTAGCGGAAGAAGTAATGGGTAATTTAAATGATGATGAGCATGGAATATCATAATCCGGTTTTATTAAAAGAAACGGTTGATGGTTTGAATATAAAACCTGACGGTGTTTATGTGGATGTGACTTTTGGAGGCGGAGGTCATTCTCGAGAAATTATATCACGTTTGGGTGAAAATGGAAAATTAATTGCTTTTGATCAAGATGAAGATGCCTTACAAAATGTAATTCATGATGATCGGTTTTTATTGATTAATGAAAATTTTAGAAACATCAAACGTTTTTTAAGATTCCATGGGATTAAAAAAGTTGATGGAATACTAGCAGATCTAGGTGTTTCATCGCATCAATTTGATGTTGCAGAAAGAGGGTTTTCTACTCGTTTTGATGCAGAGTTAGACATGAGAATGAATCAAAAAGGTGATATCAGTGCCTATAATGTAGTAAATGAATATGATGAACACGATTTGAAGCGTGTTTTTTTGGAATATGGAGAGTTGAAAAATGGAGGCGCAATGGCGAATGTAATTGTCTCTGCTAGAAAAGACAAACAGATAAAAGATTCGGAACATTTAAAGCAAGTGTTGGCTAAATTTTTACCCGCACACAAAAGCAATAAAATTTTAGCTCAAATATATCAAGCCATACGTATTGAGGTTAATCAAGAAATGGAAGTTTTAAAAGAATTTTTAGAGCAGTCTTTAGAACTATTAGAAGTAGGAGGAAGAATGAGTGTGATTTCGTATCATTCTTTAGAAGATAGATTGGTGAAACGCTTTTTTAGGAATGGAATGTTTGAAGGGGAGCCTGAGCGAGATTTTTTTGGTAATTATGAAGTTCCCTTTAAAATTATTGAAAAATTGATTGTGCCAGATGCAGCTGAAATTGCAAGTAATAATAGAGCTAGAAGTGCCAAGTTAAGGGTTGCTGAAAAAAAATAAAGTAAGATTTGTAATCGTAATAAAAAATGAAAAACAGTATTTATAGTTTACTCAAAGCAAAATTTCTAGTGAGTGATGATGCTTTAAAGAACTGGAAATTCATTGTTTTTTTAATTTTTCTAGCGATGATTATGATTGCAAATAATCATCGATATGATGCGAAGAATTATAAGATTACAGAATTAACCAATAAAGTGAAAGAGCTTCGTTCTGAATTTGTAGATAGGCGTTCCGAATTGATGAAATTAAAGATGGAATCTACGGTAGCTAAGAAGATGGAAGTAAGAGGTATTTTTTCAGCTGATGTTCCACCTACAAAAATTATTGTAAAAACTAAAAAAGAAGATAAAAAGAGTTTTATAGACAAATTAAAAATATGGCAGTAAAAGAAAAAAATAGTAACTACCGTATGTATTTAGTGGCTTTCACCATGTTTGTGATGGCTATTTTAGTTATGATAAAACTCAATAATATTCAATGGTTAGAAGGCGATTATTACCGTAAATTGGCCAAAGAAAGAACCGTTAAGAATTTTGTTATTCCAGCAAATAAAGGAAATGTATATGCTGCAGATGGAAGTTTGCTTGCTACCTCAATTCCTGAATATACTATACGTTTTGATGCACTTTCTCCTTCTAAAGAAAATTTCCAAGAGAATATCAAGGCATTAAGCGACTCTTTATCGGTGATGTTTGGTAAGTCCACAGGGTATTATCAAGCCGTATTACAAAAAGCAAGGTCGAATCAAAATAGATATTACTTGGTTGCTAGTAAATTAAGTTATACCGACTACATGCGAATTAAAAGTTTTCCACTTTTTAATAAAGGTCCTTATAAAGGAGGAATTATTGTTGAGCAAAAAACAGTTCGGGAACATCCGATAGGATTAATTGCGCAAAGAACAATTGGTTATGAAAGAACTGAAAGTGATGGTAAAGGTTTAGAGTTTGCTTTTAAAAAATACATTAATGGGAAAAATGGGCATCGAATGATGCAAAAAATCGCAAAAAATCAATGGAAACCTATTAATGATAATAACGAATTAGAACCACAAGATGGATATGATATTGTATCTACAATAGATGTTTATGTACAAGATATTGCGCATCATGCTTTGTTGAAACAATTGGAATTTTATGAAGCAGATCATGGATGTGTAGTGGTTATGGAAACCAAAACAGGTGAAATTAAAGCCATTTCTAATTTAGGTAGAGCGAATAATGGGTCGTATTATGAAACTCAAAATTATGCGGTAGCAGAATCACATGAACCCGGTTCTACTTTTAAATTGTTTGATTTAATTGCACTTCTTGATGATAAAAAAGTAGATACCAGTAAGATTTATGATACACATGAAGGAGTCGTTGAATATTATAAAAAGAAAGTAAGAGATTCTCATAGAGGAGGGTATGGTAAAATATCTTTAGCTCGAGGTTTTGAAGTTTCTTCTAATACCGTTTTAGTTCAGGCAGTATATGATAATTATAAGGATGATCCGAAACAATTTGTTGACAGAATTAACAGTTATGGTTTAAACAAACCTTTAGGTTTACAATTAATAGGTGAAGGCAAACCTTACGTACCACAACCAGGGGATAAAAAATGGTATGGTACTACTTTACCATGGATGGCTTTCGGATATAATATTTCATTAACGCCTTTACAAACATTGGCCTTATATAATGCTGTTGCAAATGACGGAGTTATGGTAAAACCCTATTTTGTGAAAGAAATCAAAGAATGGAATAAAACAATAAAGAAATACGATACTGAAATTATCAATCCTAAAATTGCATCAGATGAAACTTTGGGAAAAGTTAGAGCGGTTTTAGAAAATGTAGTAAAGAAAGGAACAGCTTCTAAGTTGTATTCTAAAGATTTTTCAATGGCAGGAAAAACAGGAACGGCTCAAGCTAACTATCGAGATAAATCCAAATTGCATTACATCTCTTCTTTTGCGGGCTATTTTCCTGCAAACAATCCGAAGTATTCTTGTATTGTAATCATTCATAAACCCAATGTTTCAGCGGGTTATTTTGGAGCAGATGTGGCGGGACCGGTTTTTAAACGTATTGCTCAAAAAATTTATACCGATTCTCCACCTACAAATCATATACAAGATTTAGAGAAACAAATTGTAGTAACTGAAAAGGCATATAATACCTATTATAATAAAGTAGATAAAGCAACTTCTTTAATACCTAATGTAAATGGAATGGATGGAATGGATGCGGTTGCTTTATTGGAAAATTTAGGTGTACGAGTAACGGTTAGAGGAATTGGTAAAGTAAGTTCTCAATCGGTGAAACCAGGTGAAAAAATTCAAAAAAATCAAACCATAACTATTGAATTGTCATGAAAGTCTTAAAAGACATATTGTATAAAGTAGGTATTGAAGCCGTTAAAGGCGCTACTGATGTTGTTATCCAAAAAATTGAATTTGATTCTAGAAAAATAGAATTGAATGATGTTTTTGTGGCAATTCGTGGTGCTGTTTCCGATGGGCATGATTTTATTGAAAAAGCTTTGAGCTTGGGTGCAAGTGTTGTTATTTGTGAGGAGTTTCCTAAAGTTATTGTGAATGGTGTAACCTATATTAAAGTTACAAATTCAAACGAAGCCTTAGCTTTTATGGCTTCAAACTATTATGAAAATCCTTCGTCAAAAATAAAATTAGTTGGAGTTACTGGAACAAATGGAAAGACCACAATCGCTTCTTTATTGTATCAATTGTTTAAAAAAGCAGGTTATAAAGTTGGTTTGCTTTCTACGGTTAAAATTCTTGTGGATGAAACCGAATACAAAGCAACGCATACCACTCCAGATTCATTGACTATCAATTACTATTTAAATGAAATGGTAGCAACGGGATGTGAGTTTTGTTTTATGGAAGTAAGTTCCCACGGAATTCACCAAAAAAGAACGGAAGGGCTTCAATTTCAAGGTGGCATTTTTACGAATCTGTCACATGATCATTTGGATTATCATAAGACTTTTGCTGAATATAGAGATGTGAAGAAGAAATTCTTTGATGATTTGCCTAAAACGGCGTTTGCAATTTCTAATATAGATGATAAAAATGGAGCGATTATGTTCCAAAATACCAAAGCTAATAAAATAACGTATGCTTTGAAGTCTTACGCAGATTACAAAGCACAAATTTTAGAGAATCAATTTACAGGATTATTGATAAAAATTAATAATAATGAAGTTTGGACAAAATTGATTGGTTCTTTTAATGCGTATAATTTGTTAGCGATTTATGCAGCGGCTGTTGAATTGGGAATTGAAGAACAAGAAACCTTGCGATTGCTTTCTGATTTAGAAAGTGTTTCAGGTCGATTTCAATATATTGTTTCGTCTAGTAAAATAACAGCGATTGTAGATTATGCGCATACTCCTGATGCATTGGAAAACGTATTAAAAACAATAGAAGATATTCGTACTAAAAATGAACAATTAATCACGGTTGTTGGTTGTGGAGGTGATAGAGATAAAACGAAAAGGCCTATCATGGCTCAAATTGCTTCAGAACTGAGTACCAAAGCCATTTTTACCTCAGATAATCCTAGAACTGAAGATCCAGCAGTAATTTTGGAAGAAATGGAAAAAGGAGTGGAACCTCAAAATTATAAAAAAACACTGTCTATTTTAGATAGAAAACAAGCGATTAAAACGGCTTGTCAATTAGCTGAAGCAAACGATATTATCCTCATAGCAGGAAAAGGACATGAAACGTATCAAGAAATTAACGGTGTACGACATGACTTTGATGATTTGAAAATTGTAACAACATTGTTGCAAGAATTAGGAAAGTAATTTTTAAAAACAGAATTTAAAAATAAAGATATGTTATATTATATTTTTCAATATTTAGACAAAACATTTGATGTTCCTGGAGCGGGAGTGTTTCAATATATTACTTTTCGATCGGCTTTTGCATTTATTTTATCTTTGTTAATTGCAGCTATTTACGGTAAAAAAATCATCAACTTTTTGAGAAAACAACAAGTAGGTGAAACCGTACGTGATTTAGGCTTAGCAGGGCAAAGTCAAAAAGCAGGTACGCCTACTATGGGTGGAATCATCATTATCTTAGCGACACTTATTCCTGTGCTCTTATTGGCAAAACTGGAAAATATTTATATCATTTTATTAATTGTAACCACACTTTGGATGGGTACCATTGGTTTTATTGATGATTATATTAAAGTATTTAAAAAAGACAAACAAGGTTTAAAAGGAATTTTTAAAGTATTTGGACAAGTAAGTTTGGGATTAATTGTAGGTTGTGTTTTGTATTTGCATCCAAACGTAACCATTCGTAAAGACACTATAGGAGAACGAGTAAAAATTGAAAATATAGATCCAACGAGTTTACATGAAAAATCAACAGCTACAACCATTCCATTTTTAAAAAATAATGAATTTGATTATGCAGAGGTATTGTCTTTTTTAGGAGATGGTTATGAAAATTGGGCTTGGATTATTTTTATACCGATGGTAGTTATCATCATTACTGCAGTTTCTAATGGAGCCAATTTAACAGACGGAATTGATGGTTTAGCAGCTGGTACTTCCGCTATTTCAGTGCTTACTCTGGGTATTTTTGCTTTTGTTTCTGGAAATATCATTTTTTCAGATTATCTCAATATCATGTATATCCCCAATTCGGGTGAAATGACCATCTATATTGCAGCTTTTGTAGGAGCATTAGTTGGGTTTCTTTGGTACAATACTTATCCTGCCCAAGTATTTATGGGCGATACGGGTAGTTTGACTATTGGAGGTATTATAGCAGTTATTGCAATTGCTATTCGTAAAGAATTGATGATTCCTATTTTGTGTGGTATTTTCTTAGCAGAGAATTTATCGGTAATGATACAAGTAAGTTATTTTAAGTATACAAAGAAAAAATATGGAGAAGGAAAGCGTGTTTTTTTAATGTCACCGTTGCATCACCATTATCAAAAGAAAGGATTTCATGAAAGTAAAATTGTAACGCGTTTCTGGATTGTTGGGATTCTCTTAGCTATATTTTCATTGGTCTCATTAAAACTAAGGTAACATGAAGTTAGTCATTTTAGGAGGAGGAGAAAGCGGAGTGGGAACCGCAATTTTAGGAAAGAAAAAAGGATACGAAGTATTTGTATCTGATTTTGGTAAAATAAAAGAAAATTACAAAGAAGTTCTTAGCATTAATCAAATACCTTGGGAAGACGAAAAGCATACTGAATCTTTGATTTTAGATGCAGATGTAGTCATGAAAAGCCCAGGAATTCCAGAGAAAGCACCTATTGTTAAAAAATTATTGGAACGAAATATACCCGTAATTTCTGAAATAGAGTTTGCTTTTCCGTTTACCAATGCTAAAACCATTGGAATAACGGGAAGTAATGGAAAAACGACCACCACTTTGTTAACCTATCACATTTTAAAACAAGGTGGTTTAAATGTAGGATTAGCAGGAAATATTGGAAAAAGCTTTGCTTGGCAAGTCGCTGAAAATAATCACGATTATTACGTTTTAGAGCTGAGCAGTTTTCAATTGGACGGGATTGTAAATTATAGACCTGATATCGCTGTAATTACCAATTTGAGTCCGGATCATTTAGATCGTTATGCTTATGATTATAATTTGTATATCGCTTCTAAATTTAGAATTACAAAAAATCAAACGGAGAACGATTTTTTAATTGTAGACCATGATGATGTAGAAATCAATAGATGGTTTCAAAATAATAAAACAAAAGCAAAAAAACTTTCTTTTTCATTGACAACAACAGTTGAAGAAGGAGGATTTGAAGAAAATAACAATTTGAACAGTAAAATTAATAACGACCTATTTACCATGCCAATCAACGAATTAGCTTTAGAAGGAAAACACAATCTTAAAAATGCCATGGCTGCAACTGCAGTTGCTCAGTTAATGAAAGTGAGAAAACAAACGATAAGGGAAAGTCTAAGTAACTTTCAAGGTGCAGAACATCGTTTGGAGAAAGTGTTAAAAATACAAAATGTACAATACATTAATGATTCCAAAGCAACCAATGTAAACGCTACTTTTTTTGCACTAGATAGTATGACTGGTCCAACGGTTTGGATTGTAGGTGGTGTTGACAAAGGGAATGATTACGACGAATTAATGCCATTGGTTAGAGAAAAAGTAAAGGGTATTGTTTGTTTAGGTGTAGATAACCAAAAATTATTCAACGCTTTTAACGATGTGGTAGATGTAATGATAGAAACAACTTCTATGACTGAGGCAGTTAAAATTGCACAAAGAATGGCTGAAAAAGGAGATACTGTTTTACTATCACCATGTTGCGCAAGTTTTGATTTATTTGAAAATTACGAAGATAGAGGGCGTCAATTTAAAAACGCAGTACATAATTTATAAGAAAAAATGAAAGCATTAGTAGCTAGATTAAGAGGAGATAAGGTAATTTGGGCAATAGTTTTTCTATTGGCTCTCATTTCTTTTTTGCCTGTTTATAGTGCTAGTACTAATCTAGTTTATGTAATAGGTAAAGGGTCTACCATGGGGTATTTGGTGAAACATCTTGGTCATTTGTTCCTTGGTTTTGCTATTATCTATTTTGTGCACAAAGTTCCCTATCATTATTTTAGAGCTTTGTCCATTTTTGGAATTCCCCTCGTAATAGTTCTTTTACTTTATACCTTATTTCAAGGAACAACTATTGGTGGTGCAAATGCGAGTAGATGGATTCAAATTCCTTTTGTAGGGGTTAGTTTTCAAACCTCTACTTTAGCTTTTACAGTTTTAATGGTTTATGTGGCACGTTATTTAGCCAAAGTAAGCGATAAAGAATATACGTTTAAAGAGTCGTTTCTAGAGTTGTGGTTGCCTGTTTTTGGAGTTTTGGTTTTAATCTTACCAACGAACTTTTCCACTACAGCACTTATTTTTTCGATGGTATGTATGCTAATATTCGTTGGGTACTATCCTTTAAAATATTTAGCAACAGTAATGGGTTTAGGAATCGCAGCTTTATTATTGTTTTTATTGTTGGCCAAAGCTTTCCCTACAAACAAATTATTTAGCAGGGTAAATACTTGGGGAAATAGAATCGAACGTTTCCTAGATGATAAACCCAATGAAGATGATTATCAAATTGAAAAAGCAAAAATCGCCATTGCTTCAGGTGGAATTTATGGATTAGGTCCTGGAAAAAGTGTGCAGAAAAACTTTCTTCCTCAATCATCTTCTGATTTTATTTTTGCCATTATTGTAGAGGAATATGGTCTGCTTGGAGCAATAGGAATTTTATTCTTGTACTTGTTACTGTTTTTTAGGTTTATTATAAATGCACAAAAAGCACCCACCTTATTTGGTAAATTATTAATCATTGGCCTAGGTTTTCCAATTGTTTTTCAAGCGTTAATCAATATGGCTGTGGCAGTGGAATTGTTACCAGTAACCGGACAAACCTTACCGCTTATTAGTAGTGGAGGAACTTCAATTTGGATGACTTGTGTAGCAGTGGGTGTTATTTTAAGTGTAACCAAAAAAGAAGCTGAAGTTGTTTTAGATGAAGCAGAAAAGAAGAAAAGAGAAGAAGCTTTACAACGCATTATTGATAAAGAAATAGAATTTGAAGATAGTAAACATAAAGAAGAGGAAAATGAAGTGGCTAACCCTTTAGAACCCATTTTGAATCAGTAATATGGAAAAGAAATTGAAATTTATAATCAGTGGTGGTGGAACAGGAGGACATATATATCCTGCAATTGCTATTGCAAACGAATTAAAATATCGTTTTCATGATGCCGAATTTCTATTTGTGGGTGCCAAAGATAAAATGGAAATGCAAAAAGTGCCTCAAGCGGGTTATGATATCAAAGGACTTTGGATTTCTGGAATTCAAAGAAAAATAACCTTGCAAAACGTGATGTTTCCTTTAAAACTAACTTCTAGTCTATGGAAATCGTATCGTATCATAAAAAAGTTTAAACCAGATGTAGTCATTGGAACTGGTGGTTTTGCGAGTGGTGCCGTTTTGAAAGTGGCTACTATGTTAGATATACCCACGTTAATTCAAGAACAAAATTCTTTTCCAGGAATTACAAATAAATTATTGGCTAAAAAAGCCAATGCCATTTGTGTGGCTTATGAAGGATTAGAAAAATTCTTTCCTAAAGAAAAATTAATCATAACGGGTAATCCAGTGCGTCAGGATTTATTAAATAGTGATGATAAAAGATTTGAAGCATTAACTTATTTCGAATTGGATAGTACTAAAAGAACCTTGTTGGTTTTGGGTGGAAGTCTGGGTGCGAGAAGAATTAACCAACTTATAGCTAAAGAAATTGATTTTCTATTGGCTTTGGGAGTCCAAATTATATGGCAGTGCGGAAAATTATATTTTGAAGAATACAACCATTTTAATACGAAAGAAAACGTACACGTTTTTGCTTTTATTGATAAAATGGACTTTGCTTATGCAGCAGCTGATGTCATAATTTCACGTTCTGGTGCTTCATCTGTATCTGAATTGTGCATTGTAGGTAAGCCAACAATTTTTATTCCTTCTCCTAATGTGTCTGAGGATCATCAAACTAAGAATGCACAAGCTATTTTGGATAAAAAAGCTGCGATTTTGTTGAAAGAAAAAGATCTGGATGTCGATTTTAAGAATATCTTTGCCGACCTTATTTCAAACGACGAAAAGCAAGCCAAATTAAGTAAGAAAATATACAAATTGGCTTTGCCAAATGCAACGAATGAAATTGTAGATGAAATAGAAAAATTGCTCTGAAAGAAATAATAAAAATCAAAAACAACAACAAATAAAAAAATGAATCTTAACCAAATACAAAATATCTATTTCATAGGAATCGGAGGCATCGGAATGAGTGCTCTGGCTCGTTATTTTATGAATATTGGTAAAAATGTAGCAGGTTATGATAAAACAAGAACACAATTAACTGATGAATTGGAGGCTTTAGGAATGCCAATTCATTTTGAAGATAAACTAGAATTAATTGCTCCTCCATTTTTAAATAAAGAAACTACTTTGGTGGTAATCACACCAGCTGTTCCAAAATCGCATTCACAATGGAATTATTTCCTTGAAAATGGTTTTGAAGTAAAGAAAAGAGCCGCTGTTTTAGGTTTGATAACCAAAGATACTTTCTGTTTTGCAGTAGCAGGAACACATGGAAAAACAACTACTTCAAGTATTTTAGGACATGTATTGTTTCAAAGTGGTGTAGATGTAACTGCTTTTCTAGGTGGAATAGTTGAAAACTACAATTCCAATCTTATTGGTGAAGGAAAAACTGTTACCGTTGTGGAAGCAGATGAATTTGATCGTTCTTTCTTGCATTTACATCCTAATTTGTCTTGTGTGACTTCAATGGATGCCGATCATTTAGATATTTATGGAGATACGGCTTCGATTGAAGCTTCTTTTGTGGAGTTTGCGCAAAAAGTAACTCCTCAAAACTTATTTGTTGCTAAAGGTTTACCGTTGGAAGGAAATACTATCGGTATACAAGAAGAAGCTACGTATTCGGCTCAAAATATTCGCATAGAAAATGGTTTTTATGTTTTTGATGTAAAAACGAATAATGAATTGATTACCAATGTTAAATTTGGTTTACCAGGACACCATAATTTATCCAATGCCTTAATTGCATTCGCTATGGCTAAAAGTTATGGGGTTGAAAATCAAAAAATAATAGACGCTTTAGCTTCATTCAAAGGAGTAAGAAGACGTTTTTCTTTTCAGATACGTACCGAGAAATTAGTGTATATCGATGATTATGCGCATCATCCTACAGAGATAAATGCAGTGCATCAAGCGGTTAGAGAATTATATCCCAATAAAAAAATTGTGGCTGCTTTTCAACCTCATTTGTTTTCAAGAACAAAAGATTTTATTGATGGATTTGCAGAAAGTTTGTCTCAATTTGATGAAATTATTTTGTTGGATATCTATCCAGCAAGAGAATTACCTATCGAAGGAGTAACTTCAGCTTGGTTGTTGGATAAGATTACCAATGTAAATAAGTGTTTGATAGCTAAGGAAGATTTGGTAGCACAATTAAAAAATACAGAAGCTGATGTCTATGTTACCATTGGTGCTGGAGATATCGGTGAATTGGTTAAGGACATAAAAAAAGAATTACATGAAAAGTATTAATTGGCAAAATATACGCTTAATTGTAATACTCATCGTAATGGTGTTTTTATACTCTTTTTCATCTCATAGAAACGAGAAAAGGAGGTTAAAAAGTGTTACCATTTCTTTTTATGGAGGAGAAGAAAATTTGTTCATAACTCACGAAATAGTTAATAACTTGTTGAAACAAAATTTAGGAGGTTCGTTAACTATTAAAAAAGAAGAAGTAGATTTGAAGTCTTTAGAAACTGCTCTTAATAATCACAAGATGATTGAAAAATGTGAAATTTTTTCAACGATAGATGGTTCTCTAAATGCTAATATAACACAAAAGACCCCAATTGTACGATATGTGTCAGGTAATACGATGTATTATCTTGACAATAAAGGTGTTGAAATACCTTTGTCTGAAAACTTTTCTGCAAGAGTTCCTATTCTTATGGGCACTTTTGATGAAAAAGAGAGAGATAATTATGTCTTGTTGTGTAACGAAATTTACAAAGATGATTTCTTGAAAAAGAACATCACAGGAATTAAAGTTTTGCCTTCGGGAAGCGTTATTTTGACCAGCAGAAATTATGATTATAAAATAATTTTTGGGAAACCAGTCTATGTTGAAAAGAAATTAAAGAATTACAAAGCTTTTTTTCAACATGCGGTTAAAGATACATTGATTAAGAATTATAAAGAAGTAAACGTAATGTTTACCGAACAAGTAGTTTGTAAGAAATAGAAGTGAATTATGAACAAAGATAATATTGCAGTAGGATTAGATATCGGAACTACAAAAATTGTAGTGATGATTGGTAAGAAAAATGAATACGGGAAACTGGAAATTCTAGGTGTTGGAAAATCCAAAAGTTTAGGTGTTCATAGAGGTGTTGTAAACAATATTACGCAAACAATTCAATCCATTCAACAAGCTATTTTAGAAGCGGAAAGCGATTCAGGATATAAAATAAACGATGTGGTTGTGGGTATTGCCGGACAACACATTCGTAGCATTCAACATAGCGATTACATCAGTAGACCGAATGCTGAAGAAGTAATTAATGATGTGGATATTGATGCTTTAATTGGACAAGTGCACAAATTAGCCATGCTACCTGGGGAAGAAATTATTCATGTTTTACCACAAGAATTTAAAGTGGACGGACAAGGAGAAATTAAAGAACCAATTGGAATGTATGGTGGTCGATTGGAATCGAGCTTTCATGTTGTGGTTGGACAAGCGGCATCTATTCGCAATTTAGGACGTTGTGTAAAAAGTGCAGGATTGGAATTGTCTGGACTTACGTTAGAACCCTTGGCTTCTGCCGATGCGGTTTTAAGTCAGGAAGAAAAAGAAGCAGGTGTAGCTTTAATTGATATCGGTGGTGGAACTACTGACTTAGCCATTTTTAAAGATGGAATTATTCGTCATACAGCAGTTATTCCTTTTGGAGGAAATGTCATCACAGAAGATATTAAAGAAGGCTGTTCAATTATTGAAAAACAAGCGGAATTATTAAAAGTTCGTTTTGGTTCTGCTTGGCCAGGAGAAAATAAAGACAATGAAATTGTTTCTATTCCAGGATTAAGAGGTAGAGAGCCTAAGGAAATTTCGTTAAAGAACTTGTCCAAAATTATTCATGCTCGCGTAGTAGAAATCATTGAGCAAGTGTATGCGGAAATAAAATTATACGGGCACGAAGATCCCAAAAGAAAACTCATTGCAGGTATTGTTTTAACAGGAGGCGGTTCTCAGTTGCAACATATCAAACAATTAGTAGAATATATAACTGGAATGGATACCCGTATTGGATATCCAAACGAGCATTTAGCAGGTAATTCAGATGAAGAATTATCAAGTCCGTTATATGCTACAGCGGTAGGTTTAGTAATGAATAGTATTCGAAACAATACGAAAAGTGCGACACCTTTAGTTGAAATGAAAAAAGAAGAGCCTGTTTTCGAGCCAAAAAATGTGGCAGAAACAATCGAAGAACAGGAAGAAGAAAAAGAAGTAGAAAAAATAGAAACCACAGAAAGCAAAATCAAAAAATCATTTTTTGACAAGTATATAGAAAAAATTAAAGAGTTTTTAGATAACGCAGAATAAAAAGTACAACTATGGAAGATTTTAAAAGCATATCATTCGATTTACCGAAAAACCAATCCAACGTTATCAAAGTTATTGGAGTAGGAGGAGGTGGTAGTAATGCCATCAACCACATGTTTAAGCAAGGAATAAAAGGAGTAGATTTTATTGTTTGTAATACCGATTCGCAAGCACTTGAAAATAGTGCGGTGCCAAATAAAATTCAGTTGGGTGTAAGTTTGACTGAAGGTCTTGGTGCTGGTGCTAATCCTGAAGTTGGGCAACAATCTGCCTTAGAAAGTATCATGGACATTGAAAAGATGTTGGATACCAATACAAAAATGCTTTTTATAACTGCTGGAATGGGTGGTGGTACAGGTACTGGTGCTGCTCCTGTAATTGCTCAGTTAGCGAAAGAAAGAGACATTTTAACCGTTGGAATCGTAACTATCCCTTTCCAATTTGAAGGAAAAGTGCGTTCGGAACAAGCGATGTTAGGTGTAGAAAGACTGCGCAAACAAGTGGACTCTTTAATTGTAATTAACAATAATAAATTAAGAGAAGTATATGGGAACTTAGGGTTTAAAGCTGGGTTTTCAAAAGCGGATGAAGTATTAGCAACTGCTGCTAGAGGTATTGCAGAAGTTATTACGCATCACTATACTCAAAATATCGATTTAAAAGATGCTAAAACCGTATTAGCAGATAGTGGTACGGCAATCATGGGTTCTGCAACAGCTTCTGGAGAAGACAGAGCAAAAGAAGCAATCATGAGCGCATTAGATTCACCATTATTGAATGATAACAAAATTACAGGTGCTAAAAATGTATTGTTGTTAATTGTTTCAGGTACTTCTGAAATTACCATTGATGAAATTGGTGAAATCAACGATTACATTCAAGCGGAAGCTGGCTTCAATGCTAACATCATTATGGGTGTGGGTGAAGATGAAACTTTAGGTGATGCTGTGGCTGTAACCATTATTGCAACGGGTTTTAACATTGAGCAACAAGCTGAAATTGTAAATTCTGAACCTAAAAAAATAATTCACTCTTTAGAAGACGATCAAAAAATTGTACACGACTTAACCAACAAAACCATTGCCAATATGGTGGTTAATGATCCTGTTTTTGAAACGAGTGCTCCTAAAGAAGAAAAGAAACCTGTAGCGGAAACTAAAGTGGAAGATAAAGTGATCTTCAATTTAGATGAGGAAGTGGAAGAAAAAGAAATTCAGTTTGAAATTCAAGAGGTTACTCCAACTATGGATTTAGTACCTACTTCAGAATGGATTAAAAACTTAGATGTTACTTTTGAAATTGTAGCCGCTAAAGAAGAAGAAATGGTGGATCCTGTTTTTGAAATCATAACTCCAAAAATTAAAAATATGGAGGTAGTGGATCCTGAATTTGTTGTAAAAGAGGATAAATTCTCTTTTTCGTTAGATTTATTTGCGAATGAAACCATAGAAGAAGAACCTAAGAAGAAATTCCAGTTAACGGAAGAAACCAAACAAATGGAGGTAAAAGATCCAATTAATGTGGTACCCGTAACGGAAGTAAATAAAGAAGGCGTTATCAAATATTCATTAGAGGATTATTTACAAAAAGAAGACGAATTATTGTCTTCTAAGCCGGTAGCGGAAGTAAAAGAACCAATTGATGAAGAATTGAATTTTGCTGTTAAAAAGACGGAGCCAGAAGTTAAAAAAACACCTGTTTTTGAAACCGAATCTCCTTTCGAAATGACGATTGAAGAAACGCTAAAAGCACGCTCTGAAGAGCGTAAACGTAAAATGAAAGAATTTAATTATAAGTTCAACAATAGTGCAACTTATATCGATGAAATCGAAAAAGAGCCAGCATATAAAAGAATGGGAATTGATGTAACCTCTGCACCAACCGATTCTAATGCAAAATCAAGAATGTCTCTAGGGACAGATAGCAATGACGATTTACAATTGCGATCTAACAATTCATTCTTGCATGATAACGTAGATTAAATCTGCTTATAACTAACCTAACCTTAGTCCCGAGAAGTAACATTTTCGGGATTTTTTTTACTATTTTTGCAACAGATTTCACAAAAACATCAAATTGATTGCGTTGAAGATAGTTTTTCACATTGAGTGCAATCGAGATGCCTTAAAAAATTAAAATAAGAATAACATCCAACATATAATAAAAAGAATATGAGTTTAGAAGCAAAAATCATGGATCAAATGAAAGAAGCCATGAAAGCAAAAGATACAGTTGCCTTAGAAGCATTAAGAGCGATTAAAGCAGCTATTATATTAGCCAAAACAGAAGCAGGAGCATCAGAAGGTTTGTCTGAAGCGGATGAAATTAAATTATTACAACGTTTGGTGAAAATGCGTAAAGACAGTGCTGAAATTTATACCAATCAAGGGCGTTCAGATTTAGCAGAACCAGAATTGGCACAAATTGCAGTAATTGAGAAGTTCTTACCAGCTCAGTTATCAGAAGCTGAAATTGAAGCAATCATTTCAAAAATTATCGCTGAAACAGGTGCTAATGGAATTGCTGCTATGGGTAAAGTAATGGGCTTAGCATCTGCACAAATTGGAGGTCAGGCGGAAGGAAAAGTAATTTCTGGAATTGTAAAGAAATTATTGGTATAATTCTTTTACTTTCAAATGATATATAAAGGTATAACGTACTGTTTTAAATGGTATTTTATACCTTTTTTACTTTTAAACAAGCATAATCTATTTTATTTTTATGCTAATTTTTCGTCAGTTCGAGTGTTTTTCGTTAGAAAAATATATCGAGAACAAGAAAAATGACTATTAAAGCAGTTCTCGATACATTTTTGTTCCATTTACTTCACAAAAATACTCGAACTGACGTTTTAATAAAAAAACGAAACTCTTTTAAAAAATAATTTTCAAAGTAGTACCTTCATTAAGAATACTGTCTATAAAAATAGTTCCTTCAATCATTTTGGTACGCGATAAAATATTTTTTAAACCAATGCCTGTTGGTTGTGATTTATGCTCTATATCGCTATTTAAATGAAATTGGGCCAACTCTTTAGAACCTACTCCATTATCTTGTATAAATAGGATATAATTTTTTTTCTCTTTCCCTAATCGAATCGTTACCTTGCTGGCTTGGGCATGTTTTACAATGTTAGAAAGTGCTTCTTGAACAATACGATAAATAGAAATGGCTACATTTTCTTCCATAGTATCTGGAAAATCATGTTGGAAATCGAAATGGATGTTGCTATGGTCTTCTAGCTTTTGAATCATTTCTTGAAGGGCTGGTACCAATCCTTTTTTAATCAAAACACTAGGCATCATGTTGTGAGAAATACTTCTGATTTCTTCATAAGTTTCATCAATAATATGCGTGAGTTTTTTATTAGATGGGTCTTCTAAGTCCAAACTATTGGAACACATCATTTTAATAGCGCATATATTTTGGCCTAAGCCATCGTGTAAATCTTTAGCAATGCGAATGCGTTCTTTCTCTTGTGCATCAATCACCGACTGAAAGCGTAAATTTTCTGCCTTAATGAGAATTTTTTTGGTTTTAAACCGATACCAAACCAATAACGATAAAATGGAGAATAAGAAGAGTATTGAAAAGTAAAACAGAATGAATTTCCGTTTTAAATCACTTTTGTAAATTAAATTTTCTTTCTCATGATTTTCTTTGATTAACGCGTTGATTTTCTTCTCTTTTTCAATGCTTTCATACAAAGAAGTGTATTTGATTAAATAGCGTTGGGCTTCTTTTTTATCAATTTCTTCTTTCAAATTCAAATAAAGTCTGAGGTTTTTAAGCGCCAAATCATAATCACCTAATTTTTCATAAATACTGGCTTTAAAAAAAAGATACTCACTTTGTTCTTTTAAATTATTTTCAAACGGATAATCACGCGTTAAGGCTAGATGTTTTAAGGCATTTTCTTTGTCATTTAGAAGTGCATATAATTCGGCTCCTAATTTATTAATGCGCCAGGTTTTATAATTATGAAAAGAAGAAGTGTCCTTTACCACAGCTTCACAAGCTTTCTTAAAAAATAAAGTCGCAGAATCGAACTTTTTCAAATGAACGTATACATTGGCTTGTTCTTCTAAAAAATAAGAATGCGAATTCTGAAATCCATTGGCACTTAAATCGGCTCCTTTTTTAGCATATTTTAAAACATTCTTATAATCATTTACGGCTTTGTAATAATCAATTAAGGAAGAGAAGGCATTAATCATTTGGGTACTGTCTTTCGATTGCACACTTCGTGCATAGCAAGTGGAAACAATTTCTAAGGCAGAATCGTATTTTTTCAAATTCAAATACATTTTAAACACTAACAAATCCAAGTTGTAGCGCAAGTTGGGTTCTTTGGTTTTGCTAAAATTGTCTTTTGCTAATTCGTAGTATTTGGTAGCAGATGGGACATCGTATTCTACCATACCAATGTAACACAATTGCTTGTAGAGTTTTCCGTTGATTTCGTGATTTGTGGAGTTTTTAATTTTGGGTTCACTGGCTAAAAGGATTCTTTTGGCTTCCTCATTAAAACTATGATGCAAATACGACAAACTTAATTTGTAAGCAACATCCAATTGGGTATTGAGATCAAAGGATAGCGCTTGCTTTTGAATAGCAGCAGCTTTCTCATTGGCAAGCTCCATTTGGTTCTTTTGTATATAATGACTGAGTGTGTCTATTTGTTGGTATAAAGTTGTTTTATCTATTTGTTTTTGGGTAAACCCAATGAAAAAGAATAGGAGTAGTGCCCAAAGGAATATTTTTTTCATGCCATCGTAATTGAAAAGATAGAATACGTACCAGTGTAGGTTAAAGGGCAGTTTTTATTTCTATAGTTTAAATATATTATTTTTAAATGATACTGAAAAACAAATGCAAAAAGGGTTGCCCAATGAATAACTCATCAGACAACCCTTCTTTAACGCCTTTTGTATTATGGATATAAAGTTATAGTACCATTTGCTACTACATTACTTCCTAAACCAGAGAAGCTTACAGTAAAGTTGCTACTGTTGAAGCTTAAAGAACCTACTGGAGTACAAAGTCCTAAAGCATATTGGATTTTTCCATACGAACCACTGTTTTTAGTAGTTTTACTTTCGCTTTTTGCTTTACCTAAAGAAATGTAAGCCCAATCAGAACGGTCTGTGCTGCTTACTGTTGATCCAGAATAGTAAATAGTAATTTTCGCACCCATTTCACCTCTTTTAGATCCCCAAAGCCAGTTCGCTGTCCATGTTAAACTTCTCCATCTTGAAGCCAATCTAGATTGCGTATCAAATGATTCACTATCGTCAATTCTTACATCAGCTGAAATGATTAAACCACCGATTACGTTATCCCAAACAATTCCATTGTTATTGTAAAAACATAACGTTTTTACTTTTTGATTTTGGATGTTCCAAGTAATTTCAAGAACTTGATCGTTAACTTTTACTTCGTTAGTAACCACTTCTTGGATGTTTTTTTGTACTTCTGCTAATTCATTACCAGTGTATACATTTTTTAATTTTCCTGTTGTAATCGAATTAGGTTGTGTTAAATCTCCAGAAGCTACTACACTTTCAGAACCCGAAACTACTTCTTTCGATAAGTTTAAGGTAGCGTCTGAAGAAATTGTTCCTAATACTCTTACTTCTGCAATTTCGATTCCACTGTTTGCATATAAAGCCAAATTTGCTTTACTGTCGTTAATTTGGTCACCTACCGCTTTTGGTAACTCTTGCGTTGTTGGTGCTACTAAAGCAGCTTTTAAAGTTTCAACTGTTGCAGTTGCTTGCTCTTGATCCAAAGTAATGTCATCATTTTCTTTTTCACAACTCACCAATGAGAATACGACTAAAGCCAACACTAGATGTAGCTTGTTAAAAAAAAGTTTTTTCATGTTATTAAGTATTTATTTGTTTGATGTAAAATTGAAGTTTTATGCCGAAAAAAGGAATAGCGTTTTACCATGAAATTGCCTCGTGGTTTTCCATGATATATACTTGATATGAAAATAATTTCTTAACACTAAGTTGTTTTTTTCATCATTTGCCAGCAAAGAAATTTCTGGGTTTTCTTATTAAATTGCCCCAAAAGGAATGAAAAATATAAGATATATTCCTTACATTTGAGTAAGACATAATCCTATTGAAGAAGTAGAATTAAATCACCCCATGTCCTTTTCTCCTGTATTTACTGCTGTTTACTAAATTTATTATTGGAATACGTTTAATCTTTCAACTATGTGTAAAAGAATGTTAAAAACACTGCTAGTAGACGACCACATGTTATTTTTAGACGGACTTGGTTCTATTTTAGAATCCCACGAAGGATTAGAATTGTTGCCACCGGTTACCCGAGGAAAAGAAGCGCTCGACATTATTTTAAATAGTGACGTTGACTTTTTGATTACCGATTTGAATTTGCCCGACATTAGTGGGGTAGATTTGATTTTGAAAATTAAAAAAGCCAAACCTGAGATTCCCATTTTGGTTTTGAGTATGGATTGTGATCGCAAAGAAGTAAAGCAAATTTTAAATGCAGGTGCTGAAGGTTTTATGCTAAAAATTGCAGGCAAGCAAGAATTGTGCAAAGCCATACAAAAGATAGTCAATGGAGGCACCTATTACAGTAGTGAAATTACCGCTATTATGATGGAACTTATTAAAAATAGTTCGGAAAGTAATGTGTCTTCCAATTATTTAACCACTCGAGAAATGGAAATTTTAGATTTGATTTGCAAGGAGTATTCCAACAAAGAAATTTCCGAAAAGCTATTTATAAGTGTGAGTACGATTGAAACCCATAGAAGCAGTATGTTTGGCAAAACCGGTTCCAAAAATGTAGTGGGTTTAGTGCGGTATGCTGTGGAAAATGCTTTAGTAACTTGGTAAAGTTATCTCTTTTGTTATTTATTTGACTATCAATATTCTATGTAAAATCGAAATAAAAAAATAGTTGGATCCATACAACAGCTCATATAATTTGGTATTTTTGCGACCACAATGGCAATGGCCTCGTAGTTCAACTGGATAGAATGGCGGATTTCGGCTCCGTTGGTTGCAGGTTCGAACCCTGCCGAGGTCACGAATGAATACTTTAAAAATGAAAAAACAGCAAGCTCGCTTAAGCTGTTTTTTTGTTTTTAAAGTATTCTCAAAGCGGAGCTTTACAGGGAAGACGGAGTCAACCCTGCTTCGTGATACTATAGTTGTACTAACACTAAGCTCGCTTAAGCTGTTTTTTTTGTTTTTAAAGTATTCTCAAAGCGGAGCTTTACAGGGAAGACGGAGTCAACCCTGCTTCGTGATAACTTACTAGTACTAATACTAAGTTTACTTTAAATGTTTTTTTAGCTTTTGTTTTATTCTCAAAGCGGAGCTTTACAGGGAAGACGGAGTCAACCCTGCTTCGTAATAACTTACTAGTACTAATACTAAGTTTACTTTAAATGTTTTTTTAGCTTTTGTTTTATTCTCAAAGCGGAGGTTTACAGGGAAAACGGAGTCAACCCTGCTTCGTGACAGAATTCAAAACCCCATCACATCAGGTTCCACAAACACCCTTTTCGCTTCTTCAGAAGTGTAACTCACCTTTTGATAATGCTGTGCTAGTAGTTCCTTAAAATGAGTTTGCAAACGAGGAAAAGCTGTGATAAAATCCTTAAAATGGGTGTGGTTGGCTTTCGCTTTAAAATGCGCGACCGCTTTAATCGCTGCAATGGTGAGCGTCATGTTAAATTTATCTGTAGCACCCAAATGCGCGACATAGTCTTGCAATTGTTGTACAATGTTTTCTTCCGCTTGTGCGACACCATAGCGGTGAATGTGAATCCAGGCCAATCGCAAATGTGCTTCATGTGTGAATAATTCAGCTGGAAAAGTGCCTGCTTTAAATTGGGCTTCAAAAGCAGTATCTGAAAAAGCATAGTGGTCTTGCATGGCAGAATCAAATTAGCATTGGTAAACGAAATTACACATTATTTTTCAAAACCCAATTTCTATTTTGACATACTAGTTAATACGACCACGTAACGTGTAAAGGTTTTGGCATCCATGGAAATTTTAGGATAGAAAAGGAAAAGGGTGATTGGTTCAATAAGAGGTCATAGGCTCTCTTTTCAACCGTCAATTCCCAACGCTCTTCATTTTCTTGTAATTTCCCGTCACGTACCAACCAATTTCCTCTAAAACCTTCTATAGAAGTAGAACCAATGGCAGGCCAATGAGCAATAACTGCCTGAAATAGACTTTCCATTAGTTGTTGTTCGGCTTTGGTTAGCGTAATGGATGAGATTTGAAGCGGAGTGGTTAAGGGTAAGCCACAAAGAATTTTGTTTAGCGTTAGGAAATTTTCTTCCGTATCTGTTAGCCCTGTTACAAGATATTGTAGACAAAAGACGGCTTTTTCTTGAGCAGTTGGAGTTACAAATTGGTGTGATGTAATGAGTTCCAAGCGTTCCAATAACGTGGGGATATACGTATTGAGTATAACAAGACCTGCATTTTTACTAAGAATTTGTTCTTGAAGAGCCATAGGATTTACTTTAGTGCGAAAAATTTGTTTGTAAAAAACTACTTTTTGCTAAGATAGAAAGAATAATGTATTTTAAAATAGGGTGGCGCAGTTAGTGAATTTGCAGGTTTTATTTTAATTTTTTCTTTAAAAGTAATATTGGAAAAAGGTAATAATGTTGCTTAGTGAAATCAAATTAGCATTGGAAAATTAAAAATAAACCGCTATTTTTAAAAAATGAAAGTTATCGTACTGCTATTTTGTGCTGTTTACTTTTTTTCTTTGCCAAATGATAGAGAAGTCTATTTGTGTGGTTCAAAGGGAGCTAAAAAATACCATCTTACGAAATCTTGTCGCGGTTTGTCTAGTTGCAAACATGAAATTACGCCAAAAAAGCAATCAGAAGCGGAAGCATTAGGATTAACGCTTTGTGGTTGGGAAGATTAATAAACGCTAAACTATTTGTTGTGTATAGTATAAAAAAAGTGTTTCTCGTACTGCTGTTTTTAACGAATTTATCCTTTTCGCAATCGGATCAAGATAACTATGAAATCTATTCTAAAGTCATTTCTGAACAACTAAAATTTGGGATAAATGCTAAAATAGATTCTCTAATTTTAATGGAAAAATACAGCCCAAAAATACAACCCGATTTTGATGTTTTCGTAAATTTAACGGCTGATAGTATACCCAATGCGGATTTGTGGTATTTATCAATCCAAACATACAACAATCACGAGTTTGTTAAAAGAGTGATGCATGATACTGAATTAAAAAAGGCTATGAAAGACTTTACAACTGATTTTCAAAATCATCCTACATTAAATGACGAATTACTAAAAACAGACAAACTGAATATTCAAACGATAACCTCTCGACAATACGATTCTTATTTTGGTAAAAAACCGAAAAGGAATGAAAAGGCTTGGAAAAACGTTCAGAAAAAATATGGAACAAAACAAATTATAGGGTTTTCAAAAATTAATTATTATAAAAATTTTGCTACCCTATATTATGAACGTCATTGTGGTCAACTTTGTGGCTCTGGAAATATGGTTGTCTTTGAAAAAATAAAAGGTAAATGGATAATTCTGTCTGAAATAAACTTTTGGATGTCATAAAATACAAACTCCTTATTCTCTTATAAAACTATTTTAATACCAAACCGTGTCAAACTTTTTCAAAAAAAGTCATTGCCACAAAAAATGTGGCAAACTATTTGTGTTATTTGATGAGACACAAAAACGGTTGACACAACTTTATTTTGTTTTTAATTTATAGAATTACACTATGAAAGATAGAAAAATTTTTGAAACGCCTTTATTATTTTCTCAAGAAGAAATGGCTTTATTGTTAGGGATTACGCGAAGTAGCTGGTCGATGTATGTTTCAGGTTTACGTAGTATTCCTACTGATGCAACCCTAAAATTAGCCAAACTGCTACAAAGTGCAGCACAATTGCCATTGGCTACTCCAGAGCTTTCTCATAGAACCGTTCAGGAAGGTAAGAAAAAAGAGATGCTACAGGAAGAATTGGCAAAAAACAAATGGGAAACGGAAGTGTTAGAAAGGAAATTAGCAAAAATGCAAAAGCAGTTTCAAGAAGCTGAAAACACCCTCCAGTTTGTACAGGTTCATGTAAGTCAGGGAGATTTGAACGAACAAGAAGTTTGTATTCTGCAAAATGTAAAAAATAGAGCGTTGGCTCAAGTGGAAAAAAATGGACTACAGCTGCAGGCCAAATACCAGCGCCAATTGCTCACTCTCAAATTATACCAAAAGCAATTGGAAAAAGAAAGTAGGAATTAGTTACAAGCTAAAACTTACTTCACTTTTACCATTTTTCCGCTCCATTCAAAACGGTTGATGATAGAAGTAAAATAAATTTCGTTGTCTATTACACGGTTGATTTTAACATACATTTGGTCTTCTACAGTATACGCAGGATCAGGGAATGTGTTTTTAATGCAGGAAGCAATAAAAGAGCAATCATCAATCCAGTGAATGTGCGATTGAATGATGTATTTGCCTCCTTCATGGTATTCGGTATGTAGGTCTTTGTGAATGGTAACTTTCACCTCCTTCTGTTCATAAAAATAAATGAAAGTCCCTTCGTGGGCAATGTCGCAATCGGAAGTAGGCAAGGTGGTAAATCCCATCAATGCACACAGCATCACTAAAAACAGGCTCATTTTTTTTGCATACTTTGTTACACGCAAAGCCTTAAAAAAACTTCTGGAAGAGTCGTGGGTGGATTTGGCTGTTGGTTTTCCAAAACCGATGGGTAAACGTAGGTTCATAATGCTATTCTTACAAATGGGTTACAACTGAGTTCATTTGGTAATAGCAATACTCTAAAGTACTTCTTTTTTTAGAAAGTACACTTCTTAAAAGTACCAAAAGAAGAAAATTTTAAGATTTTTTTAAGATTTTTTTCTTACAACTACAATTACTGAAAGAATTTTCTCTCATGGAAGTGTTTTTGAGACTTTTTTAATAGGTAATAAGTAATGTAATTTATATTGGTACAACCCAAAATAAAAACCCATTATAAATTTTCTAATTGTTCCAAAACGCCTTTTTTATAGCTTCGGCTAATGGGCAACGCTTTTTGATGTACTTCCACATATTCATTGGTAAACGAATCAATCTTGGTTACCGAAACCAAAAACGAACGGTGAATGCGTAAAAATTTATGTTGGGGCAACTTGGCTTCTATATTGGAAATGGTTTCTCGAGTGATACAGTTTTTTTGAGTAGTTACGATTTTTAAATAATCGCTCACACTTTCAATATATAAGATGTCTTCGAAATTGATTTTGACCATTTTACGGTCCGATTTTACAAAAATAAAATCCGTTTCATAAGATAGGTTTTCCGTAATAGGAGTAACTTCTATTTGAATATTTTCGTCTAAATATTTATTCACGGCTTGTAAGAAACGTTCAAACGAAATGGGTTTCAATAAATAGTCTACCGCTTGTAAATCAAAACCCGCTATGGCATATTCGCGGTAAGCGGTAGTAAAAATAATTTTGATGTTTTTGTTAATTGATTTGGCAAAAGATAAACCGTTAATTTCAGACATGTTGATGTCTAAAAAAATCAAATCGATTTTCTGGGTATTGATGAGGTGAAAGGCTTCCAATGCATTTTTGCAACTGCCACACAACTGAAATGCATTAATTTTAGCCACATGCGATTCTAAAATTTCACGTGCGGTAATTTCGTCATCAATAATCAAGCAATTGTAGGTATTCATCTTACTTCAATTTAATTTCTAAAGAAATAGCAAAGCTATCTGTTGTGGTTGTGATATTCAAGTTATAGTTTTCAGGATAGAGCAAAGCCAATCTTTTTTTTATGTTTTCCAAACCAATGCCTGTGCTACTTTCTTGTTCTTTTAAATAGGCACTATTGCTACAATAAAAGTTCAGTTGGTCCTTTGTAGCTTGCAATCGAATGGAAATCGTTAAAAAATGGTTGATAATATTACCGTGTTTAAAAGCATTTTCAATAAAAGGCAAAAACAACATGGGCGGAATCAAAAGAGCTTCGTTTTCAATAGCGGTAGTGAAATCGACTTTCAACCGTTCTTGAAACCGTATTTTTTCCAAATCGATATATTCATGAATGTGCGCGACTTCTTCAGAAAGTACGACTTTAGGTTTCTGAACTTGGTACAAAATATAATCGAGTAAGTTAGAAAGTTTTAAGATAACATCGGGTGTGTATTCCGATTTTTTCAAAGACAAACCGTAAATCGTATTTAAGGTGTTGAATAAAAAATGCGGGTGTATTTGTTTTTTTAAATAATTGAGTTCTTGTTGTTTAATTTGTAAATTGGTTTCCAATATTTTGTTTTCCAACGCTTTAAACTGCGATTGCACATTGAAATTATGATTTAAGATATACACAAAGCTAATGACAGCCACAATGAGGTACACTAAAATTAGGATGAAAATAAAATTCCGACCCATCGGAGGTACTTTGGCAATATCGAGTTTGGTAATGAAAATAAAACTTCCATAAATAGCCAAAGTAATCAGGTAAACACTCATGGCTAAAGTGTAAAAACCATACAATAGGAGTTGGCCATACTTTTTGGTAAGCAAATAGTTAGGAATAAGGATGTAAATGGTAATGTAAGTAGTGAGAAGGGTTATGGGTAATAGTAAGCTTGAGAACCAAGTAATATAAACCGTATCGTTTGAATTATAACTAAAGAAATACACAAAAAAGAACCAAACTCCAAACCAAAAGAAGCAATGGAGGAGTAGGGATTTTGTTGTTTGGAACCAATTTGAAAACATGGTAGCAAGATAAACTAAATATTTGTGATGTTTTTAAAATTGCGACAGATAACCGGTTTCGTACCCTATTTGTCAAAATAAATCTTAAATTGTACTTTTCACGTCTCATTTCGGTTAAAAAAGGAATGAAAAGGTTCATACGTCGCATAAAAAGAATACGGTTTGTTTTATGAAATAGCTTTGTGATGTTATAAATCGAAAAAATATAGAATTATGAAAGTTATTTTAGACAGAATTTACGAAGGTGGTCCTTTTTTTATGGTACCAATTGTTTTTATTCTAATTGCCATTTTAGTATTGTTAGTTTGGGCATTGCTGAAAAGAGAAAACTTACACAAGTGTAAAGAGTTGATTGCTTCCTTAAGCCTTTTTGTTTTGGTTTGGGGATTTTTAGGTCAGGCCATCGGATTAATTGGTGCTTTTGATGCCATACAATCCATGGGAAGCATAACCAATGAAATGTTAGCAGGTGGTTTGAAAGTCACTTTTTTAACTGTAGTGTTTGGCATGTTTACCTTTTTAATAGGACGCGTTGGGATGATTATTTTAACCGTTTTGGATAAAAGTAAGAAGGGATAAGTGATAATTCAAAAGTCGAAAGTTGAAAGTCAAAAGTTAAAGTGAAAAGAAAGTGTGCTGTTTGAAAGAATAGGATGCTTTCTTTTTTTGTAATTAGGTTATATTCAGTATATTCGTTTTTCCCAAATTTCAACCCGTGGCTTATTTATTACTTGCTTTAGGAATTGTGTTTTTTTTAGTATTTGCTTATAATGTAATTATTGAGCCTATTTATGCGTTTTTTTTTAGAAAACCCATTTATGTGCATTTGTATTTATTTCCTAAAAAATTAAGCTTACCGCAATTGCAGATGTTGCATGACCAATTTGATTTTTATCAAAAATTGCCTCCGCTTCAGCAAAAATATTTTGAGCACCGAGTCGCTACTTTTATTCAAAACTATCCCTTTATTGGTAAAGACGGTTTAGAAGTAACCGATGAAATGAAAGTGCTTATTGCGGCTACGGCTGTGATGTTGACCTTTGGTATGCGGAACTATTTGTTTACGGTTATTGATAAAATTATTATTTATCCCGATGTGTATTATTCTACTTTAAATCAAAAGTATCACAAAGGAGAATTCAATCCGAGAATGAAAGCCATTGTTTTTTCTTGGAAACATTTTTTAGAAGGTTATGAAATTAGTAACGATAATTTGAATTTAGGTTTGCATGAATTTGGTCATGTATTGCATTATCAAGGACTTAATAATTCCGATACTTCGGCTACTATTTTTGCTGTTACCTATGAGGAAATTATCAAAGAAGTAAAATACCCTGCTAATTATTCCAAATTATTGCAATCCAATTATTTTAGAATTTATGCGTATACCAATGAGTTTGAGTTTATCGCAGTTATCTTAGAGCATTTCTTTGAAACTCCCGAACAATTTAAAAAGGAATTTCCGCCTTTATTTGAAAAAGTAAAAGTGATGATTAATTTTACCCAATATTAGTTTTATAAAAAATTAATATTCAGCTGATTATGTGTTTTGTGATTAAATATTTAGTAAATTTGTAAGTAACAAATATACGCGTCATGAAACAGAAAGTTCCCATTTCAACGATTATGACCCAAGATGTTGTAAAGTTGAATATTTCCGACAATCTCACTAAAGCTGAAACTCTTTTTAAAAAGCATCACATTAGGCACATTCCTGTTGTTTCCGGTAATAAAATTATTGGGATGCTAAGTTATACCGATTTACTTCGGATTTCTTTTGCAGATGCTGTGGATGATGATGAAGATGAAATAGACACTACTGTATATAATATGTTTACTGTAGAGCAAGTAATGGCGAAAAAACTAGTAACTATAGCGCCTGAAACTACGATTAAAGAGGCTGCTGAAATCTTGGCTTCTAAAGAATTTCATGCCTTACCCGTTTGTGAAGGAAATTTATTAGTAGGTATTGTAACGACCACCGATTTGATTAAATACTTAATCGATCAATACTAGAAAAAAACCTGACAAGCGTTATAGCCTGTCAGGATAACTGTTTTTATTGTGTAATTTCTTTTAAATTCGCAATAGTAGCTGTTGGATTAGTTGCTCCAAACACATAGCTTCCTGCCACTAAAACATCGGCACCAGCTTCTACTAATTGTTTGGCATTTTGATTGGTTACACCACCGTCGATTTCGATAAGCGTTGTTGCGTTATTTCGACTGATGATTTCTTTTAATTGTTTTACTTTTTTATACGTATTTTCAATAAAAGATTGACCACCAAAGCCAGGATTCACACTCATAAGACAAACCAAATCGATATCTTTAATAGTGTCTTCTAATAAGGCTACATTGGTGTGCGGATTAATGGCTACACCTGCTTTCATGCCTTCTGCTTTAATCGCTTGTAAAGAACGGTGTAAGTGCGTACACGCTTCATAATGCACCGTAAGAATATCGGCACCTAAGTTTTTAAAAGTAGTAATGTAACGGTCTGGGTCGACTATCATTAAATGTACGTCGATGGTTTTTTTAGCATGTTTACTAATGGCTTGTAAAACCGGCATTCCAAAAGAAATGTTCGGAACAAAAACACCGTCCATAATGTCAATATGAAACCAGTCTGCTTCACTATTGTTAATCATTTCGATGTCTCTTTGTAAATTGGCAAAATCTGCTGCTAAAACAGATGGTGCAATCAAGGTATTTTTTGAAGTACTCATTGTGTAGTTATGTTGTTTGTGCAAAGATATTATTTAGAAGTTAGATTGAAATAGTTTTAGAAATAAAATCCTTTTCTAAAGCATAAAAAAAGCTTTTTTGAAATTCAAAAAAGCTTTTTAAAAGAATATGTTGCAATTATTATTGCTCTAATTTAGATAAATCTAGTTTTTTTAAGAATGATTTTAATTCGTCTAAGGTTATTTTATCCCCTTTTAAAGCCACTTGAAAACGCTCTTTATAAATAAAAGTAATAGATGAACTAATATTATCTGGATTTTCGTCTTCCTCTGTTAAGCATTTGAAACCTTGAATGGTTTCTGTTTTTTTAGTTTCTGTATCGTTGATAGTTTCTACATTCATAGACAGCGCCATGATGGTTAAACTGATAATGCTACTTCCAGTTTCACCAGCACCATCCATAATACTCACTTCAATTTCTTTTCCTGTTACTTCATCACCATATTTCGCGTCGGCTGTTGTTAATCCCATCATGGAAGCATCACCTGCATTAAAACGGTTTCTTTTTAATCCACCAACTTGTTCCGCCAATACTTCTTTTAAAACATCATTGGAAACAGGTGTCATGGTTTTTAAAGCTTCCAGTTGTTTTTCATTTTCTTTTAATGCGTCTCCTGCTTTACTAATGTTGTTAAAGCCTTCAACAGCATCCATTACTCCTGGTTCATCTTTTTTTTCTTCTGTTTTTTTACATGCTATCATCGCTAGCATAGAAAGTAATACAATTGTTTTTTTCATGTTATTCTGCTTAGATTTTATGTAAAAATAAGATAAGATTTGAATTTTATATAGAAAACCAAAAAGAAATTATAATTAAAAAACAAAACCACGGTAATCAGCCGTGGTTTCAATCATCAATCAAAAAACGAACAGTTATTGAAACTGTTGTTGCTTTCTATATGTTTGGTTTCAATCATCACCCGAGAGCTTTGCTCGAACTGACGGAGAGAAACGGAGTAACCTATTAAAATCAGTTATAGTGACTGTTTTGTAATGATGTAAAATTAAAAAACAAATTCCAAATTACAAAGATTGGAATTTGGAATTTATCCCGAAACTTAGAAATTATAATTTATCCTAAATAGGTTTTTAATATTTTACTTCTAGAAGTGTGTTTCAAACGTCTAATTGCTTTTTCTTTAATCTGACGTACACGCTCACGAGTTAAATCGAAAGTTTCTCCAATTTCTTCAAGAGTCATTGGGTGTTGGTCACCTAAACCAAAATAAAGGCGAACTACATCAGCTTCTCTTGGTGTTAAGGTTTCTAAAGCTCTTTCAATTTCTGTTTGTAAAGACTCATGAATTAATTCTCTATCAGGATTTGGAGATTCTCCAGAACGCAATACATCGTATAAATTTGAATCTTCACCTTCTACAAGAGGCGCATCCATTGATAAATGACGCCCAGAGTTTTTCATAGACTCTTTTACATCATTTACGGTCATGTCTAGTTCTTTTGCAATTTCCTCAGCAGATGGAGCGCGCTCACTAGATTGCTCTAATAAAGCATACATCTTGTTGATTTTATTGATAGAACCAATTTTATTTAAGGGTAAACGTACAATACGAGATTGTTCAGCTAAAGCTTGAAGAATCGATTGACGAATCCACCAAACCGCATAAGAAATGAATTTAAAACCACGGGTTTCGTCAAAACGCTGTGCCGCTTTAATTAAACCAAGATTTCCTTCGTTAATTAAATCGGGTAATGTTAAACCTTGATTTTGATATTGTTTAGCTACGGAAACTACGAAACGTAAATTAGCCTTTGTTAATTTTTCAAGAGCTCTTTGATCTCCTGCCTTAATACGTTGTGCTAATTCTACTTCTTCATCTGCAGTAATAAGGTCAACTTTTCCAATTTCTTGTAGGTATTTGTCTAGGGAAGCAGTTTCACGATTCGTTACCTGCTTGGTGATTTTGAGTTGTCTCATTTATATAATTCCTCTAAATTTTTAAGTGTTACTGTAGTTATACGTAAGAGGTTACTAAAAAGTTACAAAAACTTTAAAAAAATTATTCTATGAGGTAATTTTTTATTTTGGAGGTGTAAAAATCGATTTTTTGGTACATTCTGTTGAAGAATATTTTTTGATCTTTTTTGCCGGCTTTGGAGATAGACATGGAGTTTTTCAATTGATTAAAAATGAATTCTTTTTCTTCATTGCAAATCTTCGCATCTGAGGTAACATAATAACTTAGCATGTTGTGTGGAATGAAAAAAGAAGCTTGTTTTTCATTGGTAAACAAAACGGTATTATTTAAAAGTAATAATTCATTGTAAAACAGTTCAAAAGAGGAACTGTCATTGCGCACCTCTTCTTCTATTTTCAAAATAATATTTTTAATGTCTTCAATAATGGATAATGCATTGTTGTAGTGGAGTAGTCCTGCTTCATAGAAATAATACATTTGTTGTAACGAACTATTAATAGTGGTGTCGTTCCAAATTTCAATGCGTTTGTTGTTTTTAAATATTTGGACTAAGCGAGTAGATTCTTGTAATAAGGACGCATCCATTATAAAATTTTCAAAGCTCAAGTTTTGATCGGATGTTAAAATATTTAACCAAACATAGATTTTAAATTTTGAAAAAAGGCTTCCTCCTAAGGTGTAATGTAAAGGAATGTCTTTAGCAGAATAGTAGATACAGCTTTTGTGATTATTATAGGGCTGTAATAAGCTAATCGATTTTTCAAAATAGGCTTTAAAATCGGTTAAAGATTTAATGGTGTTGGTTTTGTCTAAAATATACTTGTTTTCTTTTCGGAATAAGGTATCCATAGCAATAGCAAAATGATTGCACAAAAGGATGGTTTCATCAATAGAAAATTTACTCTTTAATGAAATTCTTCGATGCGCCGCATCGTAACTAATGCCTAAAACTTTCGCAATTTCATCTAAAAGAGATTTGTTTTGAACCTTTTTTTGAATGGCTTTTAAAAGGAGTTCTTGGTTTTTCATTTTGTGATTTTCGCAAATACAAATATAAGTAATATTATTTAACGCAATTTTTTTTGTGATTTATGAAGTAGGTTTGTTGTACTATTAATCCATTCTTAAATATATGAAAGCAAAATATTTCAACAAATCAGAAGAAGAGCGTGTTTTTTATTCCACTTTAAAGGAGAAAGTACGGTTGCAATTTAATGATAAACAGATTGGTCATGGAAATGTGATTTTTTGGAGAAAAGGCATTTTTTGGTTTTTACTTTGCTATACCAGTTATGTGATACTTTTTTTAAGAGAAATATCGGTTTTTCAATTTTTTATGAGTTACTTTATTTTTCAATTGTCGGGCCTACTTATAGGCTTTAGTTTAGGACATGATGCGAGTCATAATACTGCTTTTAAAAATAAAAGATGCAATGCCATACTTCATTTTATTAGTTTTATGACTGTGGGTATTGATCCGATGTTATGGGGTTTAAGACATATTCGTTCCCATCATTTATATGCTAATGTAGAAGGTAGTGATGTTGATATCGATAAAAATCCTTTTTTGCGATTAAGTCCTACACATCCTTGGACTCCAAAACATAAATTTCAGGCCTATTATGCTCCTTTTGTATATATGCTAACCTTATTGCATTCAGTTTTTGTGAGTGATTGGATTTATTTGTTTTCCAATGATTATGATTGGATGAAAAAAGGAATTTCAACTCTAGAATTGTATTTTCGCTTTTTTCTTTACAAAATAGTGTATTTTACATTAGTATTACTTCTTCCTATGCTTTTTACTACATTCAGTTGGAAAATCATACTCATTGCTTTTTTATTATCGAGTGCATTTACCTCGCTAATTTTTATTGTGATGCTAGTGGGAACTCATTTTTTTGAAGAAGCTTATTATCCAGTTTCAAATGATGAAAATTTAGAGCATTCATGGGCCGTACATCAACTATATACGAGTTGCGATTGGAATGCAGATAAATCTTGGGCTAGATTTATAAGTGGAGGCTCTAATTGTCATGCTGCACATCATTTATTTCCCAATATTTGTCACGTCAATTACAAGGAAATTAATACAATTATTAAGGAAACCACTCAAAAATATCAATTGCCTTATCATCATAAGACTTTATTGGAAATGGTAACGTCTCATTTTAAACATCTTCATAAAATGGGCAAATTAAAGTAAAGCATATGTCAGTTTTGTTAAAAAGAAATAGTTCTAATTTATATCATAATTGGGAAGCAGTTACCAGTAGTGACGTATTATTTTATTCACTATTTATTAATCGATTTCAGAAGAAATGTTTTTTAAAAAAATGTAAACCAATAGGTAGGAAAAAATAAGGCAAAATTTGTAAAGAATTGATTATTCTACTTTAAAGAAACTGCTTTTGTCTATAAACTGACCTTCATTGGTATACCCATAAATTGAAATTTCATAATTTCCTTCTACATCTGAGGTGTAAAATGAAAAGGGTTGGTCTAATGTAGAGGTTTGTTGCCAAAGCAATTGTGTTCTATAATCTGGAATTCGATCTAAAGAAGCCTTGTCATTATAATCGGGGACATAAGGTTGTTGTTTGTAAAGAGGAACTATATATTCGGTATTCCATTTTTTTGTGCTATTATCTTCAAAAGTACCCTCTGTAGTATGTATGATAAATAGGCCACTGTATAATTTGTTACCTAAGTAATACGGTTGGTTATTTATAGCGATACTTTTTATTTTATTGTATTCTATTTTTAAAAGGTCGTTTGGGTTCATAATTACTGAACCATCTACTAGAGTTAGTGGATTTTCATTAAGTTCAAGATTAATTCCTGAATTTCTAAAAAGAATTTTGAATTGGTCATTTTTTTCTGTGTAATACACCTGATTTAGCACTTCCGTGATAAATTCTTTTAGAGAAGTGAAACGATTGTATTTTTCAACTGAAAAAACTTCTAAATAATGTGGGTTAATTGAAGGAATAATTTCTGGTTGTTGGATACTGTCTTTTTTAATCTCGTAATATGCATTTTCGATTTGAGAAGCAATGGCTCTCTTTTCAATTTCTTGAGTATAGTTTGCTACTAAATGTAGGGTTGGAATTTGTTTTACAGTTGGAATTTGCGGTTGTAATTTTGAATCCAATTCCAATGTATAGTTTTTACTTTCACTAATGATTTCTAGAAAGAGATTGGAACTGAGTAAAGGTTTCGCTAAAATAAAATGAAATTGCCCTTTATTATTAGTAGCAGTAACTTGTATATAGTCTTTATTGCCTTTATCTAATAGAGAGATGCCAATGTTTTCGAGAGGGAGTAGACTGTCCAATCGTTGTATTTTACCTGAAAGGAGTTCTCCTTTAGCTTCAGGAAGAAGCGTAAGTGGCTTGTTGTTTGAAACTGGGTTAGGAAAACTAAAAAGCGAACCAAAAGGAATATTTATGGCATTTGTTTTTCGAACAGAAATGGTGAAATTACCTTTTTCATTGGTTATAAAATCGCTAAAAGTAATGGCTTCTCTTTTGGAATATTTTTTTAATTCGATTTCAGGAGAAGTTGGATTAGAAACATTTATGGTGTCAAATCTTATTTTTTCATTTTGATTTTTCTGATAGGGATTAATAATGAGCAATTCATTGCAAGTATAATTAAAAGGAGAAGCGCTCAACATCCATTGGGTGTAAGTTAAAAGCTGATAGCTTCCAGTTTTTAATTCTGTAGGAATGAAAAAATAACCTGAAGCAGTTCCGTTTTCTAAATAATGCTTGTGTACAAAAATCTCATTTCCAGAAGCATCAATACATTTCACATAGGCTACTTTACTCAGCTCACTTGCTTGATTGTTTTGTTGTAAACAATATAAAGTATATCTTAATTTTTCTCCTGTTATAAGAGTTTTGGCATTTACTTGTAAAGCCATAGTTTCTTTATATAGATTCCAATTCATGGTTTGACTAAACAGGAATTGATATAAGAATAGAAATAATAGGGTTACTTTTTTCATTGCCAAAAATCGGGTTGAATATTAGATGAAAAAGAAGTACAATCTCCACAATAGGAATACACCATTAAATAGAGACCACTTGTAGGGTGATGATCATAATATACTATTTCATTATTTCTAATGAAATAAAAAAGATCAACTCTTCCGCCAAAAAGAGGGCTGTTTGGAGAAGGGAAATCTACTAGACTCGTATAATCTTGAATACCACAATCATAAAAATAACTTGAAGAAGTTTCATTTGGGAAAATATCATCAAAGTTAAAAAATATCCTTTTTTCTGAAACGGTGCTAACTTCAAAAAAGCCAACAACCTTCTCTTCAGGGTTATTAGTGTTTGTTATATTCCCAACAATAAACCCAGGTTGAACTTGTGATAGTAAACTTCCATTAGAGGATAAAGTTTTTAAAGTTTTATAGAAGTTATAGGCTTCTGAACTTATAATGTATTGTTTTACTAAAATGCTATACCTATTGGTGATTTTAGGATCTTTTTTTGATAGGAAATGCACATTAAAATTGGATACAGTATTTTCAGATTGATCTTCAGTTGTAGTAACATTAATTGAATTGGATTCTTTGGAGCTGAAACAAACTCGGGTTTCAGTTGTTCGAGGAGAAACAATTAATTCGTCATTTGCATTCACTTCTACTTTATTTGGACTCCAATAGGGTGGGATAATTTTATACGTTTCGGTATATTCATAACGATAAAATTTAGCAGTATTGCTTGGGTCAGAACTCGTAACTTTAATAGCAACACCTAAAACTGTGTCTTTTGTTTCTTGTAAAGCATTAACTTCATCAATGCCTATTGCTGTAGGAGTTTTTTCTGGAGTAGAAATATAAGTTTTTCCATTACTAGTTTGAATTTGCAAAGTGTAATCTAAGCCAGGTTCAATTTGAAATTCTTGATCAGAAACATATTGATCCTCTATTTCAGAAAAATGAAATTCCAATCCTGTGTTAGAAATTATTTTTACATTGGCACCATGCTCGATGGGAGGAGTGGTTTCTTCCAAAGGAATGGTGTGTGATAATTTTACAACATGTTTTTTGTATTCATTTGTAATAATAACTTCTACTACCAATAAATCTTCAAAATTTTCGGTTTGTAGTTCGTAAGGTTCCGTACAACTTACAATGGCAATCAAAATTAATACGATGTACTGTTTTAATTTCATGTTTTTAAAATTTGAAGTTATAAGTTATTGTAGGAATTGGATATGCAAAGATACTTGATTTATAGGCTTTGATTTTACCATTATCAGTAACAAAAAAAACAGATTGAGGATTGTTTCTACCAAGTAAATTATAGATTGATATGTTCCAAAAACTGTGAAACGGTTTTTTTACTTTATGATTTCCTTCGATATTAAACCCAACATCTACTCGATAATAATCAGGTATTCTGAATTTATTTCGATCGCTATATAAAGTATATTGAGCATTACCATAAGTATATGAACCAATAGGATATGTTACAGGTCTGCCTGTTTGATAAGTGAAATTAAATGAAGCACTATATCTTTGGGTAAATTTGTAATTTAAAATGGCATTAAAATCATGGGGTTTATCAAAGTTAGACGCAAAGTAGTTGCCGTTATTTACTCTTTTGTCTGCAGTGTCACCATCCAACTGAATTAAAGAGCGAGAATACGTATAGCCAATCCATCCGTTAAGTTTGCCTTCTGTTTTTTTAATTAAAAATTCTACTCCATAGGCTTTTCCTTTACCTTGTATGGCATCGGTTTCAATAGATTCACTTAAAATGAGATCAGAGCCAACTTTAAAGTCTAAAAAGTTCTCTGTTTTTTTATAATAGCCTTCGATGCTAAATTGGTATAAATCCTCTTTAAAATTTTTAAAATACCCCAAAGAAATTTGTTGGCCATAAGATGGTTTGATATTTAAATCGGCTAATTTCCAAGTGTCTGTTGGAGATTGAGTCGTATTTGAGGATAATTTATGCAAATACTGATAATTGGTTGTATATGCTAATTTGATAGATGAGGTTTCTGAGAGAAGATAGCGTGTGCCGAATCGATATTCAAAACCGTTATAATTTTTAATAATTTCGTTGTTGTTGTATTCTTTTGTTTCTTTTACATTTCCTGGAGCTATAGGAGCACCTTCTTGGTAAACCCTTTGTGTTGCTGGTCCTAAAGCCAAAAAAGTAGAGTAGCGAAGACCTAAATTAAAGGAAAGTTTTTTATTTAATGTGTATTCATCATTTATGAAAAGATCATTTTCCAAACCTTTTTCTTGATCTATTTTTTTAGACGTTAACAAGGAGTTAGCATCGTTAGGATTTAACTCACCTGGATTTAAAAGGTACAAAATCGAATTTAATCCATACGTAAATTTGTGTTTTTCATTGTAGAAATATACATTTTTGAAAATGAATTTCGATTCGTTAATGTTAAAATTATAATTGAATGATTTTAAGTTGTTTGAGTCATAATCAATCGCGAAAGCATAATTACTATTAATCAATTGAAAAGTAGCGATGTTTTTAGCGTTAAAATTATGTCTCCATTTTAGAGATGCAGCTGTATTGGAATAACTATATAAAGAATCAGAAGAAATTTTAAATTTATCTTTACTGTAGTAAATACTCGTTTCTAAAGTGTTGTTTTCATTAATTTTATGGCTGTATTTTAAGTAAGCATCATAAAAGCTAGCATCACTTTTTTGTAATTCTTTATTGTCAATTTGTTTTAAAATCCATTTGGAATAAGTTGCTCTTACACCACCTATAATGGAGGCTTTTTCTTTTATAATGGGAGTTGTAAAAGTTAAGTTTGAAGTAACTGGCCCAATACCTCCTTCGCCTTTAAATTTTTCATAGTTTCCTTCTTTGGAATTAATTTCAAAAACGGAAGCAATTCGCCCGCCAAATTCTGCTGGAATAAATCCTTTGTAAATATTAACATCATTTACTAAATAAGGGTTTACGGAACTAAAAAAACCAAAAAAATGAGAAGGATTATAAATAGTTGCATTATCTAATAAAAATAAATTCTGATCGTCTTTTCCACCTCTAACATTGATTCCAGAGGTTCCTTCTCCTGCTGTTTTAATTCCAGGTAATGCCAAAGCCAATTTGATAATGTCTCTTTCTCCTAATACTAGAGGAACGCTCTTTGCTTTTTCTACATTAAAAGTCGTAACTCCGCTGGCTATTTCTTTAACTTCTTTATTGCGTTCTCTTTCAACAACGACTTCATTTAATAAAGTTACACTTTCTGTTAACTGAAAATTTAAGACAGCATCTTTTTTCAAGATAATCTTTTGGTTCAGTTTTTTGTAGGACATGGCATTAATTTCAAGGTAATTTAAGCCATCTGGAAGTGTTATTTTAAAATGACCGTCAATATCTGTTTCCGTTTTTATATTTCTGTTGGTCACTGAAATAAGTACACCAGACAAAGGGTTTTTAGTTTTTGTATCTAAAATTACTCCTTCTATAAGATGTGTTTTTTTAATATCTCCTTCTTTTTGTTTGCCAATGATAGTGATAGCATCCTTTTCATCTGTTGCATCTACTAGTTTTTCAAAGAAAAGAGGATTGGATTGGTTTGTAGAAGGCAAACTATCAGTCTGAATTAGTGATGAATTTAACTGATCGTAAATAAAATTATTTTGTGTAATAATATACGTATTGTTTGTATGAAAAAAATTGAGATTGGTTTCTTTTAAAAGAGTATTTAAAATTAAGGAAACAGGCTCATTTGTAAATGAAGCGGTTATTTTTTGATTTAAATCAGACCAATTACTATCAAAATAAAATTGTTTCTTACACTTACTTTCAATTTCCAAAAAGCAGTCCTTAATAGGTTTGTCGCTAAAAGAAACCGAAATAGTAGGTTCCTTAATCTGAGCATGAAGTATATGGAAACATAGTAAGAGGAAATAAATACTAATTTTATTTTTCATTTATAACCACTTTTAACGTATTGATATAAAGGACTAATTTTTTCATGAATTCTTTTGGGGCATTTTTCTCTATATAAGCATTTTCAGAAGAGAAATTTTTAATTTCTTTTTTTAATTCTGGAAATAATTTGATACAATCTTTTTTTGAGTGTACAGTTATATAATTGTTGTTGTAAGCAATGTAATAATCATATTTTGGTTCAAATTCATAGTGTATTGAATTTTTATCCAATTTTTTAAAGCGCCTGGCTTTATGTTTGATTAGTAAAGCGATTGGTTTGTCAATACTTAACTCATAAATACCTTGCAAAGAAGAGTTTTCAGTGCTTTTTAGATTTACAAAATGCAAACCATACATCGTAAAATGAGTCAACTTTGTTGAATCCACAATTACACCATATAATGAAGTTTTTGGATCGGGTTTTACGATAAGTTCTTGAGAAAAAAGATCATATTGTAATTCTATTTGATTGAAAGTTATGTTTTCTATAGTTATATTACCTATGGTATAGTTTTTATTTGCTTTTAAAAATTGATTTTTTGAATTCAGAACTAAGTAGGAATTGATGTATAATCGACCGTTAAAAAGGTGAGAATTTTGGGGGCTAACCTGCGAGTCGAAATAGTCGAAAATTGAATTTAAGCTTTGACTTTTAGATTGTATGGAAACCAAAAAGAATAGGATTAAAAGAACTCTTTTTGTTACTTTCATTTTGTTTATTTGTTTTGAATTTATAAATATAGATTATTTTTTCAATTAAAAAATCTATACATCCGATTTTAACGTCTTGATTATTAAAACAAATAATTAGGTTTAGCAATATGTAGATAAAAGGATAAGCCTTTTGTTTAGTGGTAATCTTATTGTAGAGAAAAGTGTGATTCTAACAAAAATCCCGTTTTAAATAAATAAAACGGGATTTTTTATGAACTAAATAATTGAATTAACCTTGTGGGTTATCTTTCTTTTCGATTTTTTTCTCTTCTCTTGGAGGTCTAGGAATCAGTGCTTTTTTAGAGACTTTTTCTTTGCGTGTTTTAGGATCGATACCTAAATATTTTACCATAAACACATCTCCCATTTTTACAACATCAGCTACATTTTCTGTTCTTTCCCAAGCCAATTCAGATACGTGTAATAAAACTTCGTTTCCAGGTGCTTTTGTATATTCTACTACTGCTCCAAAATCTAACATTTTTATTACTTTCACTTCGTATGCTTCACCTACTTCAGGTTTGAAAACGATAGAATCAATTTTAGCAAGCACTTTTGCAATTCCTTCTGGACTTGTTCCTAAAATCTCAACCACTCCTTGTTCATCAACTTCATTGATAACAATAGTAGTACCTGTTTCTTTTTGTAATTCTTGAATTACTTTTCCGCCAGGACCAATTAAAGCTCCAATGAAAGCTCCAGGAATAGTTCTTGTAATGATTTTTGGCGCTTTTGGTTTTACATCTGCTCTTGGTTGTGCAATGGTTTCTGTTAATTTACCTAAAATATGTAAACGACCATCTCTAGCTTGAGCCAAAGCTTGTTCCATAATATCATAACGTAATCCATCAATTTTGATGTCCATTTGACAAGCTGTAATTCCTTCAGCAGTACCCGTTACTTTAAAGTCCATATCTCCTAAGTGATCTTCATCACCTAAAATATCAGACAGAACAGCAAATTTCTCACCATCTGTAATTAATCCCATAGCAATACCAGATACTGGTTTTGTCATTTGAATTCCAGCATCCATTAGGGCCATTGTTCCTGCACAAACGGTAGCCATTGAAGAAGAACCATTAGATTCTAATACTTCAGAAACTACACGAATTGTGTAAGGACAATCAGCAGGTATCATGTTTTTTAAAGCACGTTGTGCTAAATTACCATGACCTACTTCTCTACGAGAAGTACCTCTTAGAGGTCTTGCTTCACCTGTTGAAAAAGGAGGGAAGTTATAATGTAAATAGAACTTTTCTTCACCTTGTTCACTAGGATTGTCAATAACATTAGCTTCTCTTGAAGTTCCTAAAGTTACTGTTGCCAATGCTTGTGTTTCTCCACGCGTAAAAAGTGACGATCCGTGAACTGATGGTAAATAATCTACTTCACACCAAATAGGTCTGATTTCTGTAGTTTTTCTACCGTCTAAACGGATTCCTTTTTCAAGGATTACATTACGAACCGCTTCTTTTTGTGTTTTATAATTGTATTTACCTACTAATTCTTCTAAATCTGCATTTTCAGCATATTCTTCTTCAGTAAATAAAGCTTTTACTTCTTCTTTTACTAAGGCAAATTTTTCACCTCTTTCACTTTTTGCTGATGCTTCTTGAGCGATGGCATAGTATTTATCATAAGCCGCTTTTTTGACTTTTTCATATACAGTTTCATCTTCTACTTCACCTTCATATTCTCTGTAGGTAAGTGTACCAATGGCATCTCTTAAGCGTTGTTGTGCGTGAATTTGCGTTTTAATTGCCTCATGAGCAAATTTAATAGCAGCCACCATTTCAGCTTCAGAAATTTCATGCATTTCTCCTTCAACCATAGCTACCGAATCTAAAGAAGCTCCGATCATCATGTCGATATCAGAAAGTTCTAATTGCTCTCTACTTGGGTTGATTACAAAGTTTCCATCAATACGTGCTACACGAACTTCAGAAATTAAGTTGTAAAAAGGAATGTCTGAAACAGCTAAAGCAGCTGAAGCAGCTAAACCTGCTAAGGCATCAGGCATAACAGTTTCGTCATGACTCATTAATTGAATCATCACTTGTGTTTCTGCATGATAATCATCTGGGAAAAGTGGACGTAATACACGGTCTACTAATCTCATTGTTAATACTTCACTGTCGCTAGGACGTGCTTCTCTTTTGAAAAATCCGCCAGGGAAACGTCCTGCAGCAGCAAATTTTTCACGATAATCTACCGTTAACGGTAAAAAATCAACTCCTGGATTCGCAGTTCTAGCAGAAACAGCAGTCGCTAATAACATAGTGTCTCCCATTCTTACTACGACTGATCCGTCGGCTTGTTTGGCTAATTTTCCAGTTTCGATTGTAATGGTTCTACCATCTCCCAAATCGATAACTTCTTGGAATACTTTTGGAATCATAAAATGTAATTCTTAATTAAACAAAGGGTCAGTTGTGTTGTTGTTGTGTGCGTAGTTGTTTGAAACCCAATGAAAAACCAAACTTTTTCTTTAAAATATATAAAACAAAAAGGGGCGCAAAGCCCCTTTAAGTTGATTATTTTCTGATATTTAATTCCTTGATAATCTCACGATATCTGTTGATATCTTTCTTTTTTAAGTAGTCAAGAAGGCTTCTTCTTTTACCTACTAATTTCACTAACGAACGCTCAGTATTATAATCATGACGATTTGCTTTTAAGTGTCCTGTTAAGTGGTTGATTCTGAATGTGAACAAAGCGATTTGTCCTTCAGCAGATCCTGTGTTTTCTGCTTTTCCTCCGTGTTTAGCGAAGATTTCTTCTTTAACTTCTTTAGTTAAGTACATGCTAATATTATTTTAAATGATTATTATGTATGAAATGGATGTTATTCCAATTCGGGTGCAAATATAGAAATTATAATATATTAATTACTATGTTTTGTTATTTATTTTTAATAGCCCAGATGGAAACGGCATCCTTTTTACTTTTTTTATAACGTCTTTATAATCAAAAAAGTAAAAAGATATAGTGTACAGCTGGAAATGGCTCCAAAAAATAAAATTAATATAAAGTAGCTACTTGTTCGTTCACAAATTCTAAAAAGCGTTCGTCTGCCTCAGTAAAAGGATCAATTACATGAGAATCGATATCGATTTGACCAATATTTTGGCCTTTTACAAATAAAGGTACCACAATTTCTGATTTTACGGTAAAACTACAAGCAATATAATTGTCTTGAGCCGCTACGTCAGGCACCACAAAATTAGCGTTGGATTCGGCTACCTGACCGCAAATGCCTTTGCCAAATGGAATTACCGTATGATCGGTTTCAGCACCTACATACGGACCTAAATGTAAGGTTTTGGTTTCGTGATTGGCAAAATAAAATCCGACCCAATTGTAATAGGAAATGTTATCTTGTAATAATTGACAAATTTGTAATAACTTCTGGTCGCGAGACGTGTTTTCTGCTGCAATTATTTGGGTTACTTCTGGTTTTAAATTTTCGAATGACATGGTTTAAAATGTTTTTGCAAAAGTATTTATTCTTTCCTATCAAAAATTATATATTTTTGTTAAAAATACCAGTTTGAAATCTCTTTTTGTTGAATATAAACCTTTTCTTGTCTTTTTAGCAAAGTTTTTACTTTTCTATATCTTTTTTACATTTCTGTATCAAATGTATTTAAATGGTTTTGATACTGCTCAAAATGAGATTGATGAAATATCGGTTAGTGTAGCGAACCAAACCAAAACACTTTTGACTTTTTTGGGTCATGAAGCGGCCATTATAAAAAACCCGAATGATCCCTCTTTGAAGATTCTATACAAGGGGAAATATGTTTCAAGAATGATTGAAGGTTGTAATGCCATTAGTGTGATTATTTTATTTGCGGCCTTTGTGTTTGCTTTTTCTGTGAAGTTTAAACCTACCTTTTTGTATATCCTACTAGGAGGATTGATCATTCATATTTTAAATGTAGTGCGAATTACTTTACTAACATATGCTTTGTATTATTATCCAGAACATGAAGCATTGCTACATGGGACTGTTTTTCCATTATTTATATATGGTGTGGTTTTTTTGTTATGGGTACTTTGGGTAATGAAATTTTCAGGTTATGGCGAAAGGAATTCCTAATCAGATTTTTCGTTTTGGCTTGCTAGTCATAGCTTTAGTTTGTATCGTTTTGATAAGAGCTTATGAAGACTTTTTATTTTACGATCCTTTTTTAGCATTCTTTAAAAGTGATTATCAAAATCAAGTTTTACCAGATTTTGAAAGTTTACAATTGTTTTTAGGGATTGCCTTTCGATATGGATTGCATATGATTTTGTCTTTGCTAATCTTGTACCTTCTTTTTAGAGATAAAAACATCATCTTTTTGTCTTCCATATTGTATTTTCTATTTTTTTTAGTTTTAATAGGGTGTTTTTTCTTTTTATTACATGCAACAAAGCACCCCAACTATCTCATTCTTTTTTACGTGAGACGTTTTTTAATTCAACCTTTATTTTTAGTATTATTTGTACCCGCTTTTTACTATCAAAAAATGATTAAAAAATAAATTTACACTCTTTAGAATTAATTATGTGCTTCCATTAATTCTTATGTTGATTTTCGAAATTTAGATAAAATTAACTTTCTAAAATAAATAAATTACTAATTTTGCACCATGCGTTTTAGAAAAAGTATCTCTTTATTACTAGCTACCGTATTCCTTTTTTCAAATTTGGGATTGGCTTTTAATTTGCATTACTGTCATGATAAATTGTCTTCAGTTTCTGTAGATTATCAATTTAAAGAGGCTTGTGTCGAAAATCAGAAATCGTGTTGTGCAGCAATTGATAATCATGCTTCTTGTTGTTCCAATAAAATTGTTGAAATTGAAAAGAAAACTGAGCATACTTTAGTTTCGGGTTTTCAATTTGATATTGCTTGTCCAAGTGTAATAGTTGCTTATCCATTTGTTTTTCAGTTTTCAGAAAGACAAGTAAAAAATAATTCTCCTCAATTTTATTGCGATTCCAACGCACCTCCTTTTTATAAACTATATTGTCAGTTTGTTTTTTACGCGTAATTTTTAATGTTATTTCGAATTTAAAATTTTTAAAATTTCAAAAACATTAAAAATAATTTATGTATAAAAATATAGCGTTATGGCTATTGTTTTTCACTTCATTTCTATCTGCACAAGAAGAAATTAAAGGAAAAATTGTAGATGAAAATAACCAACCCCTTTTAGGAGCCAATGTTTTTTGGCAAAACACAGCTACAGGTACCACTTCTGATATTGATGGTAATTTTACACTAAAAAAATCGAATGAATCGGATAACCTTGTAGTGAGTTATATTGGTTACAAGACCAAAAAAATAACGATTACTGCTACAGACTTTTTAACCATTTCATTAGAAGCAGTTACCAATTTAGAAGAAGTTACGGTTTCAAAAACTAAGAAAAGTACGGAACATTCTAAATTTCAAGTTACCAATGTGCAAACTATGGGACAAAAAGAGTTGCTAAAGGCGGCTTGTTGTAATATATCTGAAAGTTTTAGTACCAATCCTTCTATTGATGTTAATTTTTCGGATGCAGTAACAGGAAATAAGCAAATTAAAATGTTAGGATTAACCAGTCCGTATATTTTAATAGCTGAAGAAAATATTCCTTCGGTACGTGGAGCTTCACAAGCTTACGGTTTGTCTTTTGTGCCAGGAACTTGGGTGGAAAGCATTCAAATTACCAAAGGTGCTGGAAGTGTAATTAATGGCTACGAGAGTATTTCCGGACAAATTAATTATGAATTGTTAAAGCCTATTAATGACATTCCTTTTTTCTTAAATGCCTATGCAGGAATGGGTGGAAGGTATGAAGTAAATGCTCATTTCAATCAAAAATATTCAGACAAATTAAGTTCGACTTTGTTTTTACACGGAAATACAAGACAAATTAAAAACGATATGAATGATGATGGGTTTTTAGATAATCCATTAGGAAAACAAATTAATGTTTTAAACCGTTGGCAATATAACGATGCTGAAAAAGGCATTGTGAGTTTTTTGAATATACGTTATATGAACGACGAAAAGCAATCGGGTCAAGTTGACTTTAATCCAGATAGCGATAAATTCACCACCAATGCGTGGGGAAGTGAAATTAATACCGAGAAAATTGAAATTTCAAATAAAACGGGATATGTATTTCCAGATATGCCGTATCAAAGTATTGGTTTTCAAAATTCATTTCAATCACACCAACAAGATTCTTATTTTGGTTTGAACCAATATAAAATTCATCAAAAAAGTTATTATTCCAATTTGTTGTTCAACTCTATTATATCCAATACAAAAAATAAATTTACTACAGGTGTAAACTTTACCTATGATGCCTATGATGAAGCTGTTGCAGTGAATTTTGTACAAGATTTTTCGAGGATTGATAATTCGGTAGGTGCTTTTTTTGAATATACCTATGATAATTTAGACAATTTTAGTTTGGTGGCCGGAGCAAGAGTAGACAATCATAATAGATTGGGAACATTTATTACTCCTAGATTGCATTTACGATACAATCCTTGGAAAGATGCAGTGGTTAGAGCTTCTATAGGAAGAGGGAAACGAGCAGCTAATATTTTTGCAGAAAACCAACAATTGTTTGCGTCAAGTAGGGATTTTTCAATTCTTTCGAATGATGGGAAATTGTATGGATTAAATCCTGAAATTGCTTGGAATTATGGAGTAAGTTTCATTCAGTCTTTCAAATTATTTGGAGCCGAATCGGAAGTGGTTTTAGATTATTACAGAACCGATTTTGAAAATCAAGCTGTGGTAGATGTAGATTTTAGTCCGCAACAAGTATTGTTTTACAATTTAGAAGGAAAAAGTTTTGCCAATTCCTTTCAAGCAGAGTTTACTATTGAGCCTTTCAAACATTTTAGTGTAAAAACTGCTTATAAATATTATGATGTACAATCCCAGTATAAAATGGGGCAATTGCAGCGTGCCTTACAAGCAAAGCATCGTTTTTTTACCAATGTTTCTTTTGAAACACATATTAAAGAAAAAGGACAACAATGGAAATATGACGTAACCTATAATTGGTTAGGAGAACAAAGACTCCCCAATACGACTACTAATTTGCCAGCTTACAGATTAAATCCTTATGCTCCTGCTTTTGGGGTGTTTAATGCTCAAATCACGAGAACTTTTTCAAGTGTATTCGAAGTATATATAGGAGGAGAGAATATTGGGAATTACAAACAAGACAATGCGATTGTGAGCGCATCAGATCCATTTGGAACCTATTTTGATAGTAGTATGATTTATGGCCCAGTTTTTGGTCAAATGTATTATGCAGGTTTGCGATTTAAAATAAAATAAGTAACTTTAAAATAAAAAAAATGAAAAAAATAATAATGCTTTTATTAATGAGTTTGTTTGCATTAACAAGCTTTTCTCAAGAAAAGAAAGATAAAAATAAAAAAGTAGAATTTGCTGTTAATGGCAATTGTGAAATGTGTAAAAAGCGAATTGAAAAAGCGGCTTTTTCTGTTAAAGGTGTAAAAAGTGCTGCTTGGCATACAGACCATAAAGATTTACATTTAATTATAGATGAAAATAAATGTTCGGTTGCAGATGTACAAAAAGCGATAGCGAAAGCAGGTCATGATGCAGGTAAAGTGAAAGCAACTGATGAAGATTATGAAAAATTACATGGTTGTTGTCAGTATGAACGATTATAAAAAAGAATAATTAATAAAAAAACCGATTAGAATGCTAATCGGTTTTTTTGTTATATAAATGATTCTATTACATCATTCCTGGCATACCACCACCCATATGGCTGTGTCCTGCTGGTTCATTTTCTTTAATATCAATTAATGCACATTCTGTAGTAAGAATCATACCCGCAACAGAAGCTGCATTCTCTAAAGCGACACGTGTTACTTTTTTAGGATCGATAATTCCTGCTTTTAACATTTCAACATATTCACCTGTTTTAGCATTGTAACCAAAATCACCTTTACCGTCTAAAACTTTTGCAATTACTACCGAACCTTCACCACCTGCATTTTCAACAATAGTACGTAAAGGCGCTTCAATAGCTCTATTTACAATTTGAATTCCTGTTGCTTCATCGGTGTTTTCAGTTTTTAGATTTGCTAAAACTGATTTAGCTCTTACTAAAGCGACACCACCACCTGCAACAATTCCTTCTTCTACAGCAGCTCTAGTGGCATGAAGGGCATCGTCTACACGATCTTTTTTCTCTTTCATTTCAACCTCGGAAGCAGCACCTACATAAAGTACAGCAACTCCACCGGCTAATTTAGCCAAACGTTCTTGTAATTTCTCTTTGTCATAATCAGAAGTAGAAGTTTCGATTTGTGCTTTAATTTGGTTTACTCGTGCTTTAATGTTTTCAGCATTGCCAGCACCGTTTACAATGGTTGTATTGTCTTTATCTATAGTTACTGTTTCAGCTGTACCTAACATTTCAATAGTAGCATTGTCAAGTGCAAAACCACTCTCTTCAGCAATTACTGTTCCCCCTGTTAAGATGGCAATATCTTCTAACATTGCTTTTCTTCTGTCTCCAAAACCTGGAGCTTTAACAGCAGCTATTTTTAAACCACCTCTAAGTTTGTTGACAACCAATGTAGCTAAAGCTTGACCGTCTACATCTTCTGCAATAATAACCAAAGGTCTTCCAGATTGTGCTACAGGCTCTAAAATGGGTAATAATTCTTGTAAATTAGAAATCTTTTTATCGTATAATAAGATGTAGGGATTGTCTAATTCAGCAATCATTTTGTCTGCATTAGTTACAAAGTAAGGAGATAAATATCCTCTATCAAATTGCATTCCTTCAACTACATCTACATAAGTGTCTGTACCTTTTGCTTCTTCTACTGTAATAACACCTTCTTTTCCTACTTTTCCAAAAGCAGTAGCAATTAATTCACCTATTGTTTCATCGTTGTTAGCAGATATTGAAGCTACTTGTTTAATTTTTTCAGAAGAATCACCAACAGCTACTGTTTGTTTTCCTAAGTCTTCTACAATCGTTTCAACAGCTTTGTCAATTCCTCTTTTTAAATCCATTGGATTTGCTCCAGAAGCTACGTTTTTAAGACCTTCTTTTACTATAGCTTGTGCTAAAACGGTAGCAGTAGTTGTTCCGTCACCTGCTAAATCGTTCGTTTTTGAAGCGACCTCTTTAACCATTTGGGCACCCATATTTTCTAATGGATCTTGTAATTCAATTTCTTTTGCAACAGAAACCCCGTCTTTAGTTACAGTTGGACCACCAAATGATTTGCTAATAATAACATTTCTTCCTTTTGGACCTAAAGTTACTTTTACTGCATTTGCTAATGCATCTACACCACGCTTTAATCCGTCGCGTGCTTCAATATCAAATTTAATATCTTTTGCCATTTTATTGTTTAATTTTTTAAAGTTTAAAAATTCCTTTTGAATTAAAGAATTGCATAAATTTCTTCTTCTCTCATAATAAGGTAATCTTTACCTTCGTATTTAAATTCTGTGCCAGCATACTTTCCGTAAAGTACAACATCACCCGTTTTTACAGTCATGGTATGGTCTTTTTTACCATTACCTACAGCTACAACAATCCCTTTTTGAGGTTTTTCTTTTGCAGTATCCGGAATAATAATTCCTGATGCTGTTGTAGTTTCTGCAGCCATTGGCTCAATCACTACGCGATCTGAAATTGGTTTAATGTTTAATGACATATTTTTTAAAATTTTAAATTAGTATTTGTTTGCTTCTTTTTTTTCAGAAATTGTGCCAAAATCAATTTGTGCCAATTTTACTGAAATAAAAATGCCAGCACTGACAGGCTGGCATTTTTGTAATCGTACTCTATTATATTATTTAGAAGTTTCTTCTGTTTGTGCAGGAGTTTGAGCTTCTGCTGGAGTTGCTTGAGGTGTTGCAGGAATCGTAGTTTGTGTTGGAACTTTTACTTCTTCATCACCTAATACTTTAGATCCATTAGTACCACTTCCGCTAAAAGCTAAAGAGGATAATAAAATAAGTGCAATAAGAATTCCACCTAAAGTCCATGTACTTTTATCTAAAAAGTCAGTCGTTTTTTGTACACCACCTAATTGTTGAGAACCACCAAAAGAAGATGATAAACCACCACCTTTAGGATTTTGTACCATGATAGCTAAAATTAATAAAAAGCAAACGATTGTTATTGCAATTAAAAAACCTGTGAATCCCATAATCTAATTATTATTTTGTTGTAAATCTTTTATATCTTTAATTCGGTTTGCAAAGAAACTACTTTTTTCTGGATATTTCAAAATTAAAATTTCATAAGCTTGTATTGCCTTCTGATATTTTTTTTGTTCTAAGTATATTTTGGCCAAAGTTTCTGTCATTAAATGTGTGGGCTCTTCTATACTTTTGCTTATATTTAAAGGCGTTGATACAATTTCTTTAACAGGTGAAATTTTGGGGTTTAACTCAATAAATCGATCGATAATATCTATTTTTTTTAATTTTTCATCCTCTTTTTCATCTTCTTTAACCGCTATTTTTTCTTCAATTTCTCTTTCTATTGGTGCAAATTTCGTCAGTTGTAACCATTCTTGAAAAGAATGTTTTTCACTTTGATTAAAATCTAACGGTTTACCAATCTCTAATTTTTCTTCTAAAATTTTATTTTCTTCGGATGTATTTTCTTCCGAATTACTTTCTTCTACAATTATATCATCATTTGTATCAATAATTTTTTCAATTGTACTTTCAATTGTAATTTCTTCTTCTGTTTTAACTTCGGATGCAACTACATAAGGAGTTGTATCCTCATCTAAAGGTTGTGATACTTCTTCTGTTTTTTCTTCAATAATTTCTAGAGTTTCTTCTTTTGTTTTTTCTACAGTTTCTTTCTGTATTGGAGTTACTACAAAACTATCCGTGACTGTAATATTGTGTATTAGAGCCTCTTGGTTTTCTACATGATTTTTTTGAAGAGTCGCAAATTGTTGTGATGTAATAAAATCAAAAAGAATACTTCTATCGTGAGTGTGTGCGGCAGTTTTTTTTAATTCGTAATTGTATCTAAAACTTTCTTGATTGTATAAGCCTTTTAAATGTAACGCTCTTGCACTTTGAAAAAAGGGAAATTGCTGTAACATGATTTCTAATGCCATTGTTTGTTTGTCATTAATGGCATGAGGTTTATTCAAAAGGTATGTTAAATCGGTTGTGTTCAATTGTCTATTTTTATTTTACCATTTGGCTAGCGATTCATTAAAAACGTCCTGCGTAATTCGAGTAAAAATTTCATCTAAAGCAGTTGTTAAACGACTACCTGTCATTTGTTCATTTGCTGGATAATCATGATAAAAAGAGAAACGTCTTTCGAAATCATCGTCTTCTTTATTTTTATTAGAAAAACGAACCATAACAGAAATAGTTAATCGATTTTGAGCGGCTCTTTGATCTGCAGTAGCTGTCATAGGAGTAATACGATACTCTGTGATTTCTCCTTCGTATAATAATTCTCCACCTTGTGATACCAAATTTAAGTTGGTTTGATTTTGAATAATTTCTTGTAGCGCTAAAGTAAAGGTTCTTTCAATACCTGGTTCTACTAATTCAGCAGTGTTTTGAAAATAATTTACCTGAAAAGTTTTTGCGTCTATAGGAGCAGTTCCTGTAAAATTGTAATATTTACAGCCACTAACTGTAATGAATAAGGTGAAAGCTATTATTTTTAAAAAAGATTTCATTTATAAATCGTATTGTTTGATTTTTCTATATAATGTTCGTTCAGAAATACCTAATTCATCGGCTGCAGCTTTTCTTTTTCCTTTGTTGCGTTCCAATGATTTTTTGATTAATTCAATTTCTTTAGCCTCTAAACTCAATGTTTCTTCTTCTTCGACCGTTTCTGCAAAAAGATAATTTTCATCATCTTCTAAATCTTGATCCTCAAAATGTTCTTGTGTAATTTGATTTGGAACTGGAATTATTTCCGATTTTGGTTCTTTTTCAAAGATAACATTTTCGTCATTTTGACCATAAATCCTTTGAATTAAATTTTTATTTGCTTCTTGTACTTTTGTTGTACCGTTTTGCATCAGTTCTAAAGTTAACTTTTTCAAATCATTCAAATCCGCTTTCATATCGAAAAGAATTTTGTATAGAATTTCCCTTTCATTACTAAAGTCATTTTCATTCTTTTTCGTATTAATTACAGAGGGCAAATTACTTCCTTCAGATGGTAAATAATGTTGTAAAGTTTGAACACTAATATCTCTTTTGGTTTCCAAAACAGATATTTGCTCAGCAATGTTTCTCAACTGACGGATATTTCCGCTCCATCGATAACGAATGAGATAGGCAATTGCCTCATCTGTTAATTTAATAGGAGGCATTTTATATTTATGTGCAAAGTCAGATGAAAATTTTCGAAATAAAATATGGATATCTTCTTTTCGATCGCGCAAGGGAGGCAATTGTATTTCAACGGTACTTAATCGATAATATAAATCTTCTCTAAATTTCCCTTTTTCAATAGCTTCAAACATGTTTACATTAGTAGCAGCTACGATTCTTACATTGGTTTTTTGAACTTGAGAAGAACCAACTTTGATAAATTCACCATTTTCTAATACACGTAGCAAACGAACTTGAGTGGTTAAGGGAAGTTCACCTACTTCATCTAAAAAAATAGTTCCTCCATCTGCCACTTCAAAATAACCTTCACGAGTAGCTGTAGCACCTGTAAAAGCTCCTTTTTCGTGTCCGAAAAGTTCACTGTCAATCGTTCCTTCTGGAATAGCACCACAGTTTACGGCAATATACTTACCATGTTTTCTATGGGAAAGCGAATGAATTATTTTTGGAATACTTTCTTTACCAACACCACTTTCTCCTGTAACCAATACCGAAATATCAGTTGGAGCAACTTGAATGGCTTTTTCAATGGAACGATTGAGTTTTGGATCGTTACCAATAATTTCAAACCGTTGTTTTATGGCTTGTACTGTTTCCATGTTTTTTCTTTGTTTAAAGGGTTTAAAAGTTTAAAGGTTTAAGGTTGTTTTTGATTCTAATGAAACAACTTTAAGCAATATTAAACGATATTAAACAGTTTTTAAGCCTGCATTATTTCAGAATATCCAACAGCTTCACCTATTAATGTAGCGGCTGTACAATCTGTGATTTTTACAAGAACAAAATCACCTGGTTTATAATTTTCTTTTGGAAAAACCACTACTGTGTTTTGGGAATTTCTTCCCGACCAATGTTCGTTTGAACGTTTCGAGTCTTTTTCAACTAAAACTTCTACGGTTTGACCTACAAATCGCTGTGTTTTTTCTAGAGCGTGTACTTGTTGTAAATCAACAATTTCAGTAAGTCTACGTTTTTTAACTTCATCTGCTACATCGTCTTCCATTTTACGGGCAGCCATGGTTCCTGGTCTTTCTGAATAAGCAAACATAAAACCAAAGTCATATTTTACATATTCCATTAAAGAAAGAGTGTCTTGATGATCTTCTTCTGTTTCTGTTGGGAAACCAGTTATCATATCTTGAGATAAAGAAATATCTGGGATGATTCTTTTAATATTGTCAATCAAGGTCATGTATTCCTCACGGGTATGTTGGCGATTCATCTCTTTTAAGATTCTCGTACTTCCAGATTGAACTGGTAAATGGATATAATTACAAATATTATGGTGTTTTGCCATTACTTCAATAACTTCCACATGCATGTCTTGTGGGTTTGATGTAGAGAAACGAAAACGCATTTTAGGAAATTGAGTAGCACATACATCTAGTAATTGGGCAAAATCTACAGCCGTTGCTTTTTGCATTTCAGTGGCTTTTACAAAATCTTTTTTCAAACCACCACCATACCATAAATAACTGTCTACATTTTGTCCTAATAAAGTAACTTCTTTAAAACCTTTGTTCCATAAATCTTGGATTTCATCTAAAATACTTTGAGGTTCTCTACTTCTTTCGCGTCCTCTAGTAAATGGAACCACACAAAAGGTACACATGTTGTCACATCCACGAGTAATAGAAACAAATGCAGTTACGCCATTAGAATTTAAGCGAACAGGAGCTATATCGCCATAAGTTTCTTCTTTGGATAAGATAACATTAATAGCATCTCTACCATCTTCTACATCTTTAAGAAGGTTTGGAATGTCTTTGTAAGCATCTGGTCCTACAACCATATCTACAATTTTCTCTTCTTCTAGAAATTTATCTTTCAAGCGTTCTGCCATACAGCCAAGTACTCCTACCTTCATACTAGGATTGATCTTTTTTACAGCATTGTATTTTTCTAAACGCTTTCTGATGGTTTGTTCTGCTTTATCTCGAATGGAACAAGTATTTACCAATACTAAATCTGCTTCTTCTAAATTTTGAGTGGTATTGTATCCTTGGTTAACTAATATTGAAGCTACAATTTCACTATCAGAAAAATTCATCTGACAACCATAACTTTCTATAAAAAGTTTTTTTGCATTTCCTTCTTTTTGTTCTAAAACTAGACTTGTGCCTTGTTTGTTTTCTTCAATTATCTTCTCCATAATAGATATTCTGTAATTTCAATACAAATTTCAAGCAGCAAAGATAATACTAAATTATAAATTCTGACAAGATGTCATATTTACTTTAACAAAAATATAATTTGATGTGTTTTCAAATTCTTTTTTATCGCAGTTTTAAAGTGGTTTTTGAAACAATTTTTAAATTTTATTTTTTTTTAAATAGGCCATTAAAACTTAAAATTTAAAAAAAACTCCTACTTTTGTCCCAAATAAAATTGATAATGGCAAAGAATTTAGTTATCGTAGAGTCCCCAGCAAAGGCAAAAACTATCGAAAAATTTTTAGGAAAGGAGTATCAAGTGGAATCCAGTTTTGGACACATTGCAGATTTACCTTCTAAAGAAATTGGAGTAGATGTAAGTAATGGTTTTAAGCCAAAGTATGAGGTTTCTAGTGATAAAAAAGCTTTGGTTAAAAAACTAAAAGACTTGTCAAAATCAGCGGAAATGGTTTGGTTGGCTTCCGATGAGGACCGTGAAGGAGAAGCCATTGCTTGGCATTTAGCAGAAGAATTAAAATTAGACCAAAATAAGACGAAACGTATTGTTTTTCATGAGATTACAAAAACAGCTATTCAGAAAGCAATTGAAAATCCAAGAAAAATAGATTATAATTTAGTCAATGCACAGCAAGCTAGAAGGGTATTAGATAGATTAGTAGGTTATGAATTGTCTCCTGTACTTTGGAAGAAAGTTAAAGGAGGCTTGTCTGCAGGAAGGGTACAATCTGTTTCAGTTAGATTAATAGTTGAAAAAGAAAGAGAAATTCAAAATTTCACTTCTGAAGCATCTTATTCTGTAAATGCAGAATTTACAAATGAAGCAGGAAAGACTTTTAAAGCTAAATTGCCTAAAAATTTCAGCACTAAAAAAGAAGCAGAAGATTTTCTTCAAAAAAATATAGGTTCTTCTTATAAAGTAGCCGATTTAGAAACAAAACCGACTAAAAAATCTCCAGCGGCTCCATTTACCACTTCAACATTACAACAAGAAGCCGCAAGAAAATTATACCTTCCAGTAGGAATTACGATGCAAATTGCACAACGATTATATGAGGCTGGGTTAATTACCTATATGAGAACAGATAGTGTTAATCTATCTAATGAAGCGATGCAAGCGGCACAAGCTGAAATAGTTAGTTACTATGGAGCTGAATATAGTAAGCCCAGAAATTATAATACAAAATCAAAAGGAGCGCAAGAAGCCCACGAAGCGATTCGTCCAACAGATATGTCTCGACATACAGTTGATATTGACCGAGATCAAGCGCGTTTATACGATTTAATTTGGAAGAGAACATTGGCTTCTCAAATGAGTGATGCACAACTTGAAAGAACCAATGTGAAAATTGAAGCGAATAATCATAGTGAAATTTTTACAGCAACTGGAGAGGTAATCAAATTTGAAGGATTTCTTAAAGTATATTTAGAAGGTCATGATGAAGATGAAGAAGAACAAGAAGGCATGTTACCTGCTTTAAAAATAAAAGAAAATTTACGTAACAATTATATTACAGCTACTGAAAGATTTTCGAGACCGCCAAGTCGTTACACAGAAGCTTCATTGGTTAAAAAATTAGAAGAATTAGGTATTGGTAGACCTTCGACATACGCACCAACTATTTCAACAATTATCAATCGTAATTATGTTGAGAAAGGTACATTTGAAGGACAAGAAAGAAAATACAATCAATTGGTTTTAGAAACGGGAAAAGTAATTTCGAAAGAGTTAACGGAAAATACAGGTTCTGATAAAGGAAAATTAGTTCCTACAGATATAGGTATTATCGTTAATGATTTCTTGGTTTCGAACTTTAAGACTATTTTAGATTATAATTTTACTGCAAAAGTAGAGCAAGATTTTGACGAAATTGCTTCTGGAAATGAAGATTGGGTAAAAATGATGAATGATTTCTATACGCATTTTCATCCTAATGTAGTAGATGTTGAAAAAAATGCTGAGAGAGAAACGGGAGAGCGTATTTTAGGTAAACACCCTGAAAGTGGAAGACAAGTTTCTGTACGTTTAGGTAAATTTGGTCCAATGGTACAAATAGGGGAGCAAGAAGATGAAGAAAAACAATTTGCAAGCTTACTGCCAGAACAAAATATTGGAACTATTACCCTAGAAGAAGCGCTTACTTTATTTTTATTGCCAAAATCTTTAGGAAAATATGAAGATGAAGAAGTTGAAGTTAATAATGGACGATTTGGCCCTTATGTTCGATTTGGTAAAACCTTTATTTCGCTGCCTAAAGGAGAAGAGCCTTTAGATGTTACGTTGGATCGAGCAATTGAATTGATTCAGGAAAAACAGCAAGCTGATGCACCTATAGCTACTTATGATGGGTTGCCTGTTCAAAAAGGAGTTGGGCGTTTTGGACCTTTTATTAAATGGAATAATATGTTTATCAATGTAAGTAAAAAATATGATTTTGACCATTTGTCGCAGTCAGATGTGAAAGAACTTATAATAGATAAATTGCAAAAAGAAAAAGATAAGTTAGTTCATCATTGGGAAGAAGAAGGAATACGAGTAGAAAAGGCAAGATGGGGACGTTCTGTTATTTTAAAAGGTAAATTAAAAATCGAATTAAGTAAAGATGTCGATGCTGCTAAATTAACTTTAGAAAAAGTAAAAGAATTAATTGAGGCTAAAGCACCTGCAAAAAAAACTGCTAAGAAAACTGCCGCAAAAAAAACAACTTCAAAAAAGAAATAGTTGAAAATGGTTTTCGATTTTTTACAACCTGTTAGTGATGATTTTATAACATTCAAAGAGCATTTGCCTAATCATGCTTTAGGTAAAAAAGTGGTGTTTCATACTGTTAAAGACTTTCCAGATTTAGAAGGTGTTGATATTGCAATAATTTGTGTAAATGAATATAGAGGAAGTGAGCAAGAAAATCAAAAAAATACTTTTACTTTTTTTAGAAAACACTTTTACTCTTTGTTTCCTGGAAATTGGAATGTTTCTTTAGTTGATTTAGGTAATATACAATTTGGAGAAACCCTAGAGGATACTTATTTTTTGGTTAAGTCTATCAATGAAGATTTATTAAGAAAAAAAATTATTCCTATTATTATAGGTGGTAGTCACGATGTTACTTATCCTATTTATAGAGCCTATGATAATTTAGATCAAATGGTTAATTTGGTTACTATTGACAATCAATTTGATTTTGCAAAGGAAAATGTAGCTTTTAATAGGGCATTTTTAACAAAGGTTATTGTGGATGAACCTAATAATATGTTTAACTTTAGTAATATTGGATATCAAACCTATTACAATTCGCAGGAAGAAATAGATTTAATTGAAAAATTGTATTTTGATGCGTATCGCTTAGGAGAAGTATCACATAAGCTTGCAATTGCGGAACCTGTTTTTAGAGATGCAGATGTAGTAAGTGTGGATATGAAATCAGTACAGTCAGCTTATTCAGGTAATGAAAAAGATTTTAATCCAAATGGTTTTGATGGTAAAGAAATTTGTGCGTTAGCAAGGTATTCAGGTATAAGTGATAAAGTATCTACTTTTGGTATATTTGATTGGAATCCTTCTGAAAAAGAATCTATTTTAATTGCACAAATTGTATGGTATTTTATTGAAGGATTTAGTTACCGCTCTAAAGAGTATCCTTTTGGTACAAAAGAGAACTATTTAAAGTATATTGTTTTGGTAGAAGAAGAAGAATTAATCTTTTTTAAAAGCAATAAAACCGAGAGATGGTGGATAGAAATACCTTTTTTAGATAATAAGAATAATAAATTGAAAAGAAATACGTTATTACCATGCACGCACGACGATTATTTGGCAGCTTGTGAACAAGAAATACCGAGTAGGTGGTGGAAGGCGTATAGGCGTAATTTGTTGTAAATCAAGGATTATTTAGGGAGTTGAACGATTTTTTTTGTGTTAATTTTAATATTTTTTTAAGAAATACTTCAAAAAAATTGTTTTTTTCAAAATTATTGAATAGGTTTACGCCCTTAAAAGTGAAATTATATTTTAACCCAAATTTATATGAAGAAGTTAGTTGTATTTACAGCAATCTTATCATTGTTTGCCAGTTGTGGTAAAGGCGATAGAGGTGAACTGGTAGGTGTAAAAGGAAAAAAATGGCATCCAGAAAAGCCTTATGGAATGACATTAGTGCCAGGCGGGGCGTTTATTCTTGGTAAATCAGATGATGATTTGGCTAGTATTCAAGATGCTCCTACTAAGACAGTAACGGTTCGTTCATTTTATATGGATGAGACTGAAATTACTAATGCGGAGTATCGACAATTTGTGGAATGGGTAAAAGATTCTACAATTAGAACTAGATTAGCAATCTTGGCAGACGAGGTAGGTCAAGGTGGAGGAGAAGGTTCTGATGGAGGAATTGGTGATTACGCATTCGCTGATGCTAATGTGGAAGAAATGTCTCCTTATGACAAATACATGTATGAAAACTATTACAGTATTGGTACGGAAGACGATAACTACGCAGGTAGAAAATTAAACCGTAAAGCTAAATTAATCAATGATCCACAGAAGTATCCAGATGAGTATTACGTTGAAGTAATGGATTCTATGTATCTTCCAGAATCAGAATCGTATAATGGGTTAAAAACGATTGATGTTTCTAAGTTGAAATTTAGATTTAGAGAAGTTGATTGGAATAAAGCGGTAACTGTTAAAGGTCGTAAAGACTTATATAAAGAAGTTCCTCCTATTGAAATCTATCCAGATACAACAGTTTGGATTAAAGATTTTGCATATTCTTATAATGAGCCAATGCATAATGATTACTTTTGGCATCAAGCTTATGCTGAGTATCCTGTAGTAGGAGTTACTTGGAATCAAGCTAAAGCATTTTGCGCTTGGAGAACGTTATATAAAAACTCATACGTTAAAAAGAAAAAAGGAAGAGATCAAGTAAACTCTTTCAGATTGCCAACTGAAGCTGAATGGGAATATGCAGCAAGAGGTGGTTTAGAATCTGGGGCTTTCCCATGGGGTGGTCCTTATGCTAAAAATGATAGAGGTTGTTTTATGGCTAACTTCAAGCCAAATAGAGGTGATTATGCTGCTGATGGTGCTTTGTATACTGTTGAGGCAAAATCATATGAACCTAACAATTTCAACTTGTACAATATGGCAGGTAACGTTTCTGAATGGACCGAATCAGCTTATGATGTAACAGCTTACGAATTTGTGTCTACTATGAATCCAAACGTAGCGGATCGTAAAAATCAAAGAAAAGTTGTTCGTGGTGGTTCATGGAAAGATGTGGCTTACTTCTTACAAGTTTCTACTCGTGATTATGAGTATGCAGATTCTGCAAGAAGCTATATCGGTTTCAGAACTGTACAAGATTACATGGGTACTGCTGCAACTGCAACAAGTCCTAAATAATATTTAACCAATTTTTAAATTATAAATTAAACTTAACTAACTAAAATTATTTATTATGGCAATTTTAAGCAAAAAAGCAATGAATTTCCTTTATGGAATGGGAGCAGCAGTTGTAATCGTTGGAGCATTATTTAAATTACAACACTGGCCTGGTGCTAATGAAATGTTAATTGTAGGATTATTAACAGAGGCAGCTATCTTTGCTTTATCTGCATTCGAGGCACCTGAAAAAGACTTAGATTGGTCTTTAGTGTACCCAGAATTAGCTGGTGGAGATGCTGGTGACAAAAAGAAAAAAGAAAACCCAACTGATGCTCAAGGTTTATTATCTCAAAAATTAGATAATATGCTTAAAGAAGCTAAAATAGATGGAGCTTTAATGGAGAGCTTAGGAAGTAGTATTAGAAACTTTGAAGGAGCTGCAAAAAGTATCTCTCCAACTGTAGATTCTATTGCTTCTCAAAAGAAATATTCTGAAGAAATGTCTCAAGCGGCTGCTCAAATGGAAGCTTTAAACAGTTTATATAAAGTTCAATTAGAAAGTGCTTCAAGAAATGCTGAAGCTAATAAAGAAATTGCTGATAATGCAGCTAAATTAAAAGAGCAAATGCAGTCTATGACTTCTAACATTGCATCATTAAATGCGGTTTATGGAGGTATGCTTTCTGCAATGAACAATAGAGGATAATTAGTTTTATCATTAAATTAATCAATTTATTAATCAAAAAAAACTAATTAAAAAGACATGGCAGGAGGAAAATTAACCCCTAGACAGAAGATGATTAACCTAATGTACTTGGTTTTCATCGCAATGTTGGCATTAAATATGTCAAAAGAAGTATTAACGGCTTTTGGTTTGATGAACGAAAAGTTTGAATCAGCTAACACTTCTTTAGAAAACAGTAATAATGGTTTATTAGGATCTTTAGAAACTAAAGCTAATGATAGTCCAGAACAGTTCGCAGCTACTAAAAAGAAAGCTGACGAAGTATCTAAAATATCAAAATCTTTTTATGCTTATTTAGGAACATTAAAAGCTGATGTTGAAGGTAAGTTTGAAAAAGAAGAAGGAAAATTACCTTATGAAGCAATGGATAAAAGTACTATTGATGAAGAATGGTTTCAAGGAGATGGATATTCTCCAAAAGGTAAAGAAATAGAGACAAAGTTCAATGCTTATGTTGCTGATTTAAAAAAAGTATTTGGTAACGATGTAAAATATCAACCAATTATTAAAAATTTAGAACAAAAATTTTCTACTAGTGATGTAACTAATAGAGAAGGTGTTAAAATGAAATATTTAGATTATCATTTTAAAGGTTTTCCAGCTATTGCTACTGTTTCTAAAATAACAGCTTTGCAAAATGATGTTAAATCAATTGAAGCTGATATTTACAATGCTTTCTTAGGAAATGCTTTAACTACAATTGCTTCTTTCAGAAATTATAATGCTATTGTTATACCTGAAAAATCAGCTTTCTTTGCTGGTGAGCAGTTTAAAGGTAAAGTTGTTTTAGGACGTTATGACAAATCAACTGTTCCAACAAAAGTTGTAGTTAATGGTGGAGAAATTGATTTAGCGACAGCTGTAACTGATGGGCAAGTTAACCTAGGATTTAACGCTGGTAACGTTGGTGAGCATGACATTGAAGGTAAATTTACATTCATGGAAGATGGTAAACCTGTTGATATTGATATTAAAGGAAATTATGTAGTTGTTCCTAAACCAAATTCAGCTACAATTTCTGCTGATAAAATGAATGTTGTATATAGAGGTGTTGTTAACCCTATGACAATTTCATTTGCTGGTATCTCTGATGATAAAGTAAATGCTTCTGCAGCTGGTTTGTCAAAAGGTTCTGGTGTTGGAAAATACAACATGAGTCCAGGTCAAGGTAGAGAAGTAGTAATTAACGTTACTGGTAAATTACCTGATGGTTCAAACGTGTCTGACAAAAAGACTTTCCGTATCAAAGATATTCCTGGTCCACAAGGTAAAATTCGTGGTGAGGTGGCTGCATCTGGTCCAAAATCAAGTTTAGAAGTTTCAACAGTTACTGCTGAATTAGAAGATTTTGATTTTGAATTAGGAATTGATGTTACTGGATTCAATATTAAAGTTCCTGGTCAACCTACAATCGTAGTATCTGGAAACAGAATGGATAGTAGAGCTAAAGGTGCTATTCAAAAAGCTAGTAGAGGTGATGTAATTATCATTTCTGAAATTAAAACAAGGTTAAGAGGTAGTTCAATCATGATGAAGAAAACTGCTCCTTGTACTTACGAAATTAAATAAGAAGTTTTCAAGAGGTTTATTCATTAAACTAAAAAATAGAAAAGATGAGTTGGAGAAATTTTATGTTAGTTGTTGCATTAGGTTTAAGTTCTACTTTTACTTTTGCTCAATCTAATCTTTTAAATGCAAAAACACCTGATCAAATTGGTCAGAAAACAGAAGCGGAATTAGTGGCTGATAATGACAAACCATTACCTTATGGTTATGTTATGGACAGAGATGTTTTAATGGGTAAAAGAGTTTGGGAATATATTGACCTTGATGAAAGAGTTAATTTTCCTTTATACTTCCCTGTTGAAGGTGATTTAGGTCCAGATAGACAACCACTTTATAATGTATTAATTAATGGAATCAAAGATGGTAAGATTACTGAAGTTTACGACAGTAGCTATTTTACTGAAAAGAAATCATTAAGTGATATTGAAGCTTCTTTAGTTTATATTGATACTACTGATGCTGGTAGAGAATATTTCAATGCAGGAGAAACAATTCCTGAAGAATATATCGTTAAAACAGAAATTGAAGCTTTTCACGTAAATGCTTACAAAACTGTAGGTTACTGGTACTTTGACAAACGTCAAGGAGAAATGAAATATCGTATGTTAGGTATTTGTCCAGTTGTTCCAGATGTATTTACATTGAATAGTGAAGAACCAGAAGATGTTGAATTATTTTGGGTTTATTTCCCAGCGGTTAGAGACGTTTTACACGAAGCTAAATCGTTCAATAACAAAAACTCTGCGATGCCATTTTCTTTTGATCACTTGTTAAACTCTAGAAGATTTAACGCTGTGATTTATCAAGAAGAAAACGTTTATGGAGATCGTCAGATTAAAGATTACATGAAAGAGAATGCGCAAATGCAACTTTTAGAAGCAGAACGCATCAAAGAAAAGCTACGTAATTTTGAACAAGATATGTGGAATTATTAATATAAAATTTCTCCAATTTTAATATAAACTCTTATCATTAATTTGATAAGAGTTTTTTTATTTTTGCCTTATGAAAGATTTCTTAATTGTTGGTGCCGGTATTGCTGGTGTTTCTTTTGCCGAATTGTGTAAACAGCATAATAAATCCTTTGTGGTTTTTGATGATAATTCACAACCCTCATCACGTATTGCTGGTGGTTTGTATAATCCTGTTGTGTTAAAAAGGTTTAGTGAAGTTTGGAAAGCTAAAGAACAATTGCAATTGGCTTTTCCTTTTTATCAAAATTTAGAAGAAAAACTTCAAACTACATTTGACTATAAAATACCAATTTATAGAAGATTTGCATCTGTTGAAGAACAAAATGATTGGTTCACTGCTGCAGATAAGCCTAGTTTGTCTGAGTTTCTGTCTACCAAACTCATAGATAACAAATACGCATCTGTGAATGCTTCTTATGGTTACGGAGAAGTCTTGTATACTGGATATCTGGATGTTAAAAAATTAGTATCTTCTTATGCTTCTTATCTAAAGGCTTCTAATTTGTTTATTTCAGAACGTTTTAATTATGAAACCGTTGAAATTACAAGTGATTTCATTGTTTATAAAGGTGAACAATATAAAAATATCATCTTCGCAGAAGGTTTTGGTTTACACGCTAATCCTTATTTTAATGATTTGCCTTTGGATGGAACCAAAGGTGAATTACTAATCATAGAAGCTGCAGATCTGAAAATTGATGTCACTATAAAATCCAATATATTTATTCTTCCTATTGGTGATAATTTATACAAAGTTGGAGCTACTTATGACTGGAATGATAAAACCAATGTACCAACAGAAACTGGTAAAAAGGAATTAACCGATAAACTGAATGAAACAATTACTTGCAACTATAAAATAGTTGAGCATTTTGCAGGAGTAAGACCCACAGTAAAAGATAGGAGGCCTTTAGTTGGTACACATTACAACTATAAAAATATTCACGTTTTAAATGGACTTGGAACAAGAGGGGTAATGTTGGCTCCGTTTTTGGCAAACCAACTTTTCAATCATCTGGTATTGGGAGATAATTTAGAGAAAGAAATCGATATCGTTCGTATTTACAAAAAAAGAAACCTTATTTAGTTTCTTCTTTAATTTTCTCTTTCTCTTTCCAATTTTTATCATAATGAACAAACATATTAATCCATATGTTTCTTGAAACACGCATGATAAATGGCATAAAAACCAAAAGTGTTCCAATGATTGCATAAAAAGAAGTCATTAGACTAGTATCCAAAAATACTTTTGAAATTACAAAAGCGGCTACTGCAAAAGCGATCCCTACAGCATAGCTAACGTACATGGCTCCATAAAAGAAAGAAGGTTCAATTTTATAACGGGTATGACAGTGACTACATCTCTCATGCATTTGATAAATATGTTGTAAATGATATGGATTTTTATCTACATACATACTTTCTTCTTGACATTTAGGGCAACTTCCTGTTAAAATGCTATTTATTTTCGTTCCTTTTTTTAACATTTGCAAAATATTTACACAAAGGTATAAATTGTAAGAGTGGGTTTGTGTAACAATAGTAACAAAATTGTCATGATTAATATACATAATTTATCGGTTTCATTTGGTGGAACCTATTTGTTTGAAGAAGTAACTTTTCGTTTAGGTGCAGGTGATAGAGTAGGTCTAGTTGGAAAAAATGGTGCTGGAAAATCGACCATGTTAAAGATTTTAGCAGGTGACATAAAACCTGATTCAGGAGTTATAGCAACTGAAAAGGAAGTGAGAATGGGTTTTCTTCGTCAGGATATCGATTTTGAAGAAGGAAGAACGGTTTTAGAAGAAGCTTATCAAGCATTTAGTGAAATTAAAAAAGCCGAAATGCGTATCGACGCAATTAATCATGAACTGGCTACCCGAACCGATTACGAAAGTCAATCTTATTCTGAACTAATTGAAGAATTAGGAGAAGTAACACATCATTATGAGATATTAGGTGGTTATAATTATGTGGGTGATACTGAAAAAATCTTATTAGGTCTTGGTTTTAAAAGAGAAGAATTCAATAATTTAACGAGTACCTTTTCTGGTGGATGGAGAATGCGTATTGAATTGGCTAAATTATTATTACAATCTAATGATATTTTATTACTCGATGAGCCTACCAACCACTTGGATATAGAAAGTATCATTTGGTTAGAAGGTTTCTTAAAGAGTTTTCCAGGAGTAGTAGTGATTGTTTCTCACGATAAAATGTTTTTAGATAATGTAACCAACAGAACGATTGAAATATCTTTAGGTAAAGCTTATGATTTCAACAAACCGTATTCCCAATATTTAATATTGCGTGAAGAAATTCGCGAAAAACAATTGGCTACTCAAAAAAATCAGGCTAAAAAGATAGAAGAAACAGAAAAGTTAATTGAAAAGTTTCGTGCGAAGGCTTCTAAAGCATCAATGGCTCAATCTTTAATCAAGAAATTAGATAAAGTAGAACGTATTGAAGTAGATGAAGATGACAATTCGGTCATGAGTATTTCTTTTCCAGTTTCACAAACACCAGGACGAGTTGTTGTGGAAGCTGAACATGTTACCAAAGCGTATAGTGATAAAGTAATCTTAGAAGATATTTCACTATTAGTTGAAAGAGGTAGTAAAATTGCATTCGTAGGTCAAAATGGTCAAGGGAAATCTACCTTTATTAAAGCGCTTGTAAACGAATTTGAATACAAAGGGACTATCAAATTAGGACATAATGTGCAACTAGGGTATTTTGCTCAAAATCAAGCCGAATATTTAGATGGTGAAAAAACCTTACTAGATACGATGCTTGAAGCAGCTTTAGATTCCAATCGTTCCAAAGTGAGAGACATGTTAGGTGCTTTCCTTTTTAGAGGTGATGATGTGGAAAAGAAAGTCAAGGTGCTTTCGGGAGGAGAAAGAAACCGTTTGGCGCTATGTAAGCTACTTTTACAGCCAATTAATGTCTTGTTGATGGATGAGCCTACCAATCACTTAGATATTAAATCTAAGAACGTTTTAAAAGCTGCTTTGGAAAAATATGAAGGTACTTTGCTATTAGTTTCACACGATAGGGATTTTTTACAAGGCTTGGCTAATATTACCTATGAGTTTAAAGATAAAAAAATTAAAGAGTATTTAGGCGATATCAATTTCTTCTTGGAGCAAAGAAACGCGCAAGATATGCGTGCTTTTGAAACCAAAGACACCGCGAAGACTCAAAAACAAACGGCGCCAATAGTAGAAAAAAAATCACTTTCTTATGAAGAGCAAAAGAAGCAAAAAACGTTGCAAAATAAGTTGAGTAAAATTGAAAGCCAAATTCAGGAATTGGAAAGAGATATTCAAAAAGACGACAAAGAATTGGCCACTAATTACGATAAATTAATTGAAAACGCGTCTTTCTTTACAGCTTATGAAAAGAAAAAGAAAGAATTGGATCAGTTGTTAGAAGACTGGGAAACGGTTCAAGAAGAGATTGATGGGATGAACTAATTTGAAAGCAGGTTCTAACAGTTAGTAAAAACTCAAAACAGGACACTGATGATTTTTTTAAGCAGCTATTTCCAGCGCTCCAGTGCAAGTTTTTTAAAAAAAACAGGTATTTTCTAAGCCTTTACTAGAGCTTCTTTAAGTCGCTTTGTAAAGTCAAGAAAAAAACGTGTTTTTTAAAAAAAGCTTTTCCTTTCGCTCTGGGCTATAAAAATTAAGGAGAACATATTTAAATAATAAAAAAAACTCTAGTTTAATTTTGTCTTAAACTAGAGTTTTTTGTTTTTTAAGATTAATTACTAGCACTAATCGCTAAACCTTCTAAAGACTTAATAGTAATTACACTGTGTGTATTTAAAACCCAATCAAATGTTGGTGCTACACCTGTTGCTATTACTTCTTGTCTGTCTGTAGATAAAGATTGTGTAGTTGCATCTTTCCATTCAAATACAAGACCATTTAAATAGATGTTTTCACCGTTTCCATAAGTTACTTCTAATTTTTGTCCCGCTTCTAATGAGAAGTTTTGTTCCAAAGATGGTTTTTGAATGTTAGAACCTTGTCTAATAAGTAATGTAACATTTACATACTGACCTGAATTGTTGATGAACGTTTTTACACCTGCCATTTTAAATAATTTTTAAGTTAATAAATTTTTACATAATCGGTATAGATTACTTAGCAAATGTATTCTGAATTATAATCTTAGGTAAGCGTATCTTTTCTTGAAAAATCAAAAGGGTAATTGTACCTGTAAACTAAGTAAACTTACATTTTAGGAAAACAGGTAATTCTTAGATGTACTAAAAATAAGTAATCAAACTAATTTAATAGTTTTATAATCTCTCTTAATTTTATCATCTTAAATCCTAAGGATAGTTCTTATATTTGTATGAGTAAGCTAATTCTAAAACTATGGCTCATTCTTTTTATTCACACATTACTAAGTTTACAAAACTAGAAGAGGCAGAGTTTGAAGCGGTCTTGCCTTTTTTTAAAACAATCAAGGCAAGTAAAAAAGAAAATTTGTTAACTGCAGGACAGCTTTGTAAAACGCATTTCTTTGTATTAGAAGGTTGTTTGAGAAAATTTTTTATCAATAACAAAGGTGTAGAGCAAACTACCGAATTTGCTATTGAAAATTGGTGGCTTACAGATAACATTGCGTATGAAAGAGGTTTACCAACGGAGTTTTATATTCAAGCAGTAGAAAATTCAGTAGTATTGGTTATCGACAAACAGTTGCAGGACAAATTATTATTAGAACATCCTAAATTAGAGCGTTATTTTCGGTTTATTTATCAACGTGCTTTTGCAGCTTCTCAAATGCGTATTAAATACCTTTATGATTTCTCTAAAGAAGAAGCGTATTTTCAACTTTGTAAAAACCAACCTGAATTTGTACAACGAGTACCACAATATTTAATTGCTTCTTTTTTAGGTTTTACTCCAGAATATTTAAGCGAAATTAGAAATCAGAAGCGTTCTTAAACCAGTTTAAGTTTTTTGTGTATTAGGATGGCGAACTTTGTTCTGTTCATTATAAATACACTAAAAAATGGAAGCAAGAGTAAACATTCACACATTAGAACCACAGGCTTTTAAAGCCATGTTAGGTTTAGAAAACTATTTAACCACCACTCAAATTTCAAAAGCACATAAAGAATTGCTTAAAATTCGTGCTTCACAAATTAACGGTTGTGCTTTTTGTATTGATATGCATACCAAAGATGCTTTGAAAAATGGAGAAACACAACAACGTATCTTTTTAATATCTGCATGGAGAGAAACTACTTTGTTTTCGGAAGAAGAAAAAGTAATTTTAGAAATGACTGAAGAAATTACATTGGTGCACCAACAAGGGTTATCTGAAGCGACATATAAAAAAGCAAGTCTTATTTTCGGTGAAAATTATATTGCGCAATTAATTATAGCAATAATAACAATTAATGCTTGGAACCGAATTGCAGTGAGTACCCATATGCAAATAGAAGCCTAAAAAAGTAGGTTTACTAAATAATAAGATAATAATAGCAGAAAAACTTCTGCTATTGTTGTTTTATAAAGGTATTCTGACTTAAAAATGCCTCTTTTTATTTGTTGTTATCTTGATGAAAAGAAATTTCAAGAATCAAAAAGTTTAATTTATATTTGGCTAAACACAAATCTAGATAAAGTTAAAAACTATTATTTATGAAAAAATGCCAACTACTTTTATTATTCTTGTTTTCGATTGTTTTATTTTCTTGCGAAGGTTCTGATGCTTATCAGGGTAAATGGAAAGCTATCAATAGAGATGATGAAAGATTTGAAATTACCTTTACTGCAAAGGAAATAATTACTAAGGATAGTAAAAGGGAAACAGTAAAATATGAGTATACGCAACATTCAATTGAATATAAAAATGGAGTTTCTACTTATGGAATTCAATTGAGTGATGGAAGAGAGTATCAACTTTTTTTCCCAAAAAAGGATAAAAGTGAAGGGATGTTATTAGATAAAGATGGAAGAATTGTGTATACGCTAAGCCGAAACGCTTATGTTACCTATGATGATATTTACAAGTTGGATTAAGAATTTTTTAATTGATTGCAAGCAAGCTATACTATGGTGTATATTAGTCAATCAATCCAATCGATTTTGAATGCGCAATGGCTTCTTTACTCGATTTAAAATAACAAACGGCAACACCTAAACTTTCAATATTGGCTAGAATTTTATCTGTTGCCTGCTTTTTAGAGCGGCCTACTTGTCTAATATAAATGGCTGTAATATGCAAAGGAAAAATTTTACAAATCGCTTCATACAATTTAGGATCTTGTTGCGAATCATCACCTAATAAAACATATTGCAATTCTGGATAAAACTCTAAAACGTGTTTGATTTTTTCAAACTTATGATTGTGATTCCCGCGACCTGTAAAAAACAATTGGGTCAAACTGGTTTTAATGTCTTTTAGAAGTAAAACGGCTTTAGGAAGATTGTGTATTTCAGTAAATTGGGTAATTAAACCGTATAAATTCCATTCGCTACTTGAAACATAAAAAAAAGCGTTTTCTTGCTCCTTATTGGTTCTTCCTGCCTTTTGTAAGGCTTGATAATGTGGCACTACATCTTCAAAAACCTTTCTTTTAGTCACATTTTTAAACAAAAGGATGTAGATTTTTTTAAAAGGATTTCGTGTATGGGAAATTAAAAAAGTATCATCTATATCAGAAATAAAACCAAATTTTCCCAGCTTGGGTTGAATATAACTAGAAGAAGCAGTAATTCTTTCCTCTTCATGTACAATAGAAACTGTATATTTTTTCCACCCAAAAGTGGTATCATCCTTTAAAGGAATGCAAAACTTAAAATAGCCATCATCCAGTGTTTTAGTTTGAATCGTTGTTCCATTAATGTCTAAAAAAACATCGGTATTGGGTTTTGTTTTTACTTGAAATAGGCGAATAATGGATTGTGCATTCTGAAAATTTTTCTTTTGAAAATCATAATCGGAAATACTATTAGGCTTAAAAACATGACCCATTACAATTAATTCTTGATTATTTGCATAGCCACGATATAATTTTAGAACCGGTTTCATTTAATTTTATACATTTGATTAAGAGTTTTACAAATTACAAATTAATTAGGGATTCGATAATATGTCGGTTAAAAATAATTATTTACTAGTCGTAAATCCTATTTCAGGAGATAGAGATAAAGCTACATTGATTACCCAAATCCGAGATTTTGCTCAAGAATTACAACAAGAAATTTTGGTTTATGAGACAACAGGTAATCAAGATGAAGTGGCCATTCAAAAATTATATCAAGAACATCAACCCGTTCGCGTACTTATTGCTGGTGGTGATGGCACTATTAAAATGGTAGGAGAAGCTTTGGAACAAGAAGATGTGATTTTTGGAATCATTCCAGCAGGCTCTGCTAATGGATTATCGATTGATTTAAATTTACCAACTACTGTTGAAGAAAATATTAAAATTGCTTTTCAAAACGACTATATCGCAATTGATATGGTGGAAATTAATGGAAAGAAAAGTTTGCATTTAAGTGATTTAGGATTGAATGCTTTATTAGTTAAAAACTATGAAAACGGAGATACTAGAGGTAAATTAGGCTATGCTTTACAGGTTATTAACACCTTAACAGAAGCAGATGACGAGCCTTTTGAGGTTGTTATAAAAACAACGGAAGGCGAGATGCATACCAATGCTAAAATGATTGTGATTGCCAATTCTCAAAAGTATGGAACTGGAGTGACAATTAATCCTAATGGCAAGATAGATGACGGAAAGTTTGAAATCGTAGTTTTAAAGAGTTTGGATGTGTTTACCATCGGTAAAATTGTAACCGGAAACATTCTTTCTGACACGGAAGAAGTAAGTATTTTTTCCACTGATCAAGCAGTAATCACTACTCATAAGAAAATTAGTTTTCAAATTGATGGTGAATATTGTGGAGAAGAAGACGAATTAAAAGTGGGTATTTTACCTGCTCAAATGAAAGTAGCTGTCCCTTAAAATAGTTTATTTAAAAGGATGACGTTGTTGCCAAGAAACATTAGGTTCTAGTTTGCTGAAAATTTTTGGCATTAAAAAATTAATTAAAGGATTGGTGTGAAAAATAAATCCTGTCATATCTATAGGCTCTGCACCAATAGAACTCTTTATCTCTAAAGCGGTACGTCCAAAAATAATTTTTTTAAATTGATGTTCAATACCAAATTCGGTCATGTTATAAAGCATATTCAAATACAACATGTGTTCTTTTTGATGTTCTTCATCATAACCTAGAAAATAGGTCTCTAAGGTGTTTTCGTTTAATAAAATGGTATGAAAACCAATTAAAATAGAGTCTTTAAAGTAGCCAAATAGCTTAAAACGATTGCCACATTGTTTTTTGAAAAAAGAAAAATGGTTTTTGGAAAGAAAAAAGGTATTAAAAGGAGCATTTACAGCCACATAATGATAGAGTTCATAAATGCGTTCTTCATATTGAATGATTTCTTCTAAATTGAGCTCTTTAGTAACAATACCTTCAATTTTTTTATGCGCCCTTTTGTATTGATCTCTGTATTTTTTGGTGAAAGTGTTTACATAATCGGCACTGCTTTGCCATTCAGGGCGCAGCTTAAAAATCATGTTAGGTTGTGTATTGAATTCGTAAAGAGAATGAAAATCATGTGCTTTTAGTTCCTTGGTAAAAGATTTATAAAAATCTTTGTAGGTAACAATATGAATTTTAATCTTTTTTTGTTTGAAATAATGAATAAGTTCTTTGGTACATTCCGATAGAATTTTGCTAATCCAAGCTACTGGAACTTTGTTTTTAAATACAAAACTATTCTCGCCAGTAATCATATTATTGCCTAAGAATAATACATGTGAACAGAAATTTTTAAAGATAAAATTTCGAATATGCGTTTTCAAACAATTGTCTCTTTCACCAAAAGATTCCAATTGGTCTACATTCACATATTGCGCAATAGAAACACCAATTAATTCAGTAGTATTAAAAATACCAATATAGAAACACTCCATATTAATAGGTGCTGTATGTTGCAACACATTTAAATAGGGTTTTTGTAAAAAATGATTTTCGGATGCAATATCGTCCCATTGCTCAGGAAGTGATTGAACATCTCGATATATTTTAAAAGTAATGTTTTCCAAGGTAAAAAAAAATCGTCCCACAAAAATAGGACGATTATTATATAATAAAATGTTAATTTCTACAAATCTTTACACCCAACCACAAATGATAGCGCCCATAATGGCAAAGCTAACAATCCAATAACCCGCATGAATAAAAATGTACTTCCAAGATTTTTGTTCAAATAAGAAAGTTGTTCCTAAGATTGGCAAAGCTAAAAATATTCCAATAAAAGTACCATGTAATGCACCATGTTTAAAGGAACGAAATTTACCTCCATGTACTTTTAAAAATTCAATTAATGCAGGGTCATTAGCGTCACCACCAGCAGCTTGAATAGCACCTATTTCATGATTGACTAAGGTAGGCATTAAAAAAGCGATTAAAAAAGCAAATACAAAGGCAAATCCAAAAATTTTGAACATGTTCCCTTTTTTTAATTGTTCTTCCGTTAAACCTGTTTCTTTCATCCAGGCTGTTCCAAAAACTTTAGGATTATACCAAATGGCACCTAAAACAAATGTGCTTAAAGCAGCGACTAAAATTGCTAAATAATTCATGATTAATAATTTTTTGGTTAGTATACCAAATATAATTAAAAAATGAATGAAAAAACATTTCTAAAAATGCAAATTTTTTTTATCAAAGCAAGCTAAAAATCCGATGAAATCTAGAAAATACGTATAAATACGTACTAAAAAAGCTGAAAAATACGTATAAATACGTATTGATTGGCTTTGTTTTTGTGTTTAGTTTTGAAACGTTGATACTGAATGAATAACGAATTGAATAAATAAAGTAACATGTATTTGGTTAGTTTAATAGAAGATTTAAAAATTAATAAGCGAACTGTATTTTTAGCAATTGCAGGTCAGACCTATTATTTTTTAATTGCATTTTTTCTATTTAAGCAAGATTTCTTATTACTTATTGATGAAAATTATTTTTTTGATAAGAATTTTTATTATGTAATGGGAATTAGTTTTGTGATGTCTTTTATTTGGTTCTTTATGAATATTTGCGTTTCAACGGTTTTACTTCTTTTTACAGATCATAAAAGAAGTATTAAATATTTAGGTAATCCATCTGGAATTTTTATTAATTCTATGATATGTTCTATAGGTTATTTAACATTTGCCATGCTAATTAATTTTTTACTGGATTATGATTTTAAGCATTTTATTTCTTTTTCATTTAGTTTTATCGCTGTAAGAATTGTATGGTCGATGATAAAATCATTATTTTTTAATAAGAGTTTTGTTTAAAATGATTTTATTATACCTGCTTCTAAATAAAATGATTAGCTTCATAGTCCAGTTTATTTCAGTCTCTTTTTTAGTCTTATTTTATTAAAAAAATGTTAAAAAAATTTTTTTAAGACCTTTTTTTGTTAAAAAAATGTTTATTTTAGTTCTGTTAACCCCTAAAAAGATAAATTATGTCAATTAACCCAAATTCAGGTGAAAAAATTAGTTTAGATGTAGCATTAGAGTTAGTTAGTGCTTTTAGAAGTAATAATCCAAAAGATATTAAAGCTTCTTTCGTAGGTATTGAAACAATTAATCTTATCTTATCTCAACCAAATTGTATAGGTGTTCGTATTTATAATGGATATGATAATGGAACAGGAAAATTATCCCCAGTATTAGTAGGAGTAGATGCTACTGGTAGAGACATGGTAGAGGGTGTTATTCTAGATCGATTGAAACCATGTCCAGAATATTGTGATACGTCGAGTCCGTTAATCAAATAAAATTATTAATATAAAAAGAGAACTTCTTGAAGTTCTCTTTTTATTTACCTTTGCTATTAATGTTACAGTATATAGAAAATTTTGCATTTGTTGATTTTGTGTGTCTTCTTGGTATAATTCCATTGATTATTTATCTGTTCAACAGAAATGTGACTATTGAAACACGTTATCTTTTGCCTTTGATTTTTTTGACAGCTTTTGCCAGTTTATATGAAATAGTAGGTACTTCAATTTTTCAATTGAGAACAAAATATTGGTTTAGATCCTATATATTTTTAGAATTCTATACTGTATTATACTTTTATTACAAATTGTTAAATTTTAAAAAGATATTGCTTGGTTTTGGAATAATTTATTTAGTAGCTTATATATATTTATTATTTCAATGGAATACAGAGAAAAGAGGTTTAAATGATTTGCCTTTGAATATAATTGTTACACTCACTGTAATTTGTTCGAGTTTTTTTTGGTTTATAGAAGTATTTAAAAAGTTAGAAGATGTACCACTTTATAGAAGAATCGAGTTCTATTATATTTCAGTTTTATTAATTTATTTTTGTGCCACCTTTTTAATGTTTTTAATGACAGATTATATCATTAACAATGATTCGCTTGAATTGCTTTATTATTGGGATATAATTGTTATTTTTAACGCATTATTAAGGCTAACTTTAATTTTTACCGTTTGGAAAGCAAGAGTGAAATTGGAACATTAATTTTTATAGGTACAGGGTTTATAGTTTTATTAGTCCTAATTGTTCTCTTTTTAGCTGTTTTTTATCAAACCTATGTGATGAAAATGAAACGTAAGGAGGCCGAATTACTTCTTAAAACTTCCTTAGAATCTGAGAAACAAGAGCGTAAGAGAATTGCTGCAGACATACATGATGGTGTTTCAGGAGATTTAAATGCCATTCGTAATTTTCTCTCTGTACTTTATAAAACTGAAACTTCTGAAGAAAAAAAAGCGCTGTATGATGATATTAAAACTGGAGTAGAAGCGGCGATTGAAAATACGCGATTGGTTTCTTACAAATTAATGCCGCCTTTATTAGAAACTTCCGGTTTTTTAGTGGCTTTAGAAGATTATTTTACACGCTTAAACTCTAAAACTACTGCGAAATTTTTTATAACAACCGACTTGGATACAGTTGATTTATCCAATGAAATTTCCTACGAACTCTTTAGAGTCATTCAAGAATTGACTACTAACATGATAAAATACGGGAATATTTCTAAATGTGAAATTCAAATTTTAAAAGATAGTTTAGGCTATTCTATTTGTATTGCCGATGATGGAATACCTTTTAATTTTAAAGAAATGTATGTCTTATCAAAAGGAACTGGATTAAAGAATATTAGTTCAAGATTAAAAGTTATAGATGCAATTTTTAAGCAAAATCAATCTGTTTTAGGAAATGAATTCGTAATTTCGGTAAAAAAATTAACATAATGAAGGTAGCGATAGTAGATGATCATCAACTTTTTAGAAAGAGTCTAGCCCATTTGCTCAATTCATTTGACGAGATTGAAGTAGTCTTACAAGCAAATAATGGGAGAGAGTTTTTAAGCTCAATTGAGGAATATGACATTGATTTAGTATTATTGGATATCCAAATGCCTGAAATGGATGGATTTCAAACGTGTAGGATTTTAAAAGATAAATATCCCAATATTTATGTTTTAATTATTTCTCAATTAACCACTAAAGAAAGTATTCATAAAGTGATGGAACTAGGAGCTCATGGCTTTTTTACAAAAAATTCAGATCCGGTTCAATTGCATAATGCCATAATAAGTATCAAAGAAAATGGTTATTATTTTGGGAATGAATTAGGTTCGGTAATTCGGGAAGTGATGCTTTGGGAAAAAAAGCGCAATGATGAACAGGTAGAAGATAGTTTTGAAATTGATGAAAATTGTTTGACTGCTAGAGAAATTGAAATCATAAAATTGGTTTCAAATGGAAAAAGCAGCAAGGAAATTTCGGAAATACTAAATATTAATGTGCGAACTGTAGAAACTCATCGAAAACACATTATGGAAAAAACAAATTCAAAAAATTTTATAGGAGTTGTTGTATTTGCGTTAAAATACCAACTCATTGCTTTAGAAGAAATTTAATAAAAAAGACTACTGGGTATAACAAGATACGTGTAATTACGTATGAAAAAGGCTTAAAAATACGTGTAAATACGTATTTTTTTTTGTTTTAAATCGACTTATCTTTGAGTAGATAGTTTAGAGTTTGTTTTGTTAAGTTTGTTTGATAGTAAGCAAATTTAAAAGGAAAAGCTGCCTTGCGGGGCAGCTTCTTTATTTTATAGTTTTGAAAAATTATTCTGCAGCAACTAATTTAGAAGCACTACGGTATAAAAAATTTCCATAAATATGTCTTCTTGCAAATCGACTAGGAGATTCTGCGTTAATCATCTTAACATAGGTATTTTTCGGTACACCAAAATACTCGTATCGGTTTCCATCTAAGAATTGTATATACAAAACGTTATTGTCCATATAGAAATCTTCAATATTTACCGATGAAGTCGTTTTTAAATACATTTCTTTATCTTTTGCTAAAGTTTCATTGGCAATACTAACTAAGAAATGATACGCTTCAATAGTTAAAGTACTTATAGCTTCTACTTCTTTTTTCTTTTCTTCATCCGTAAATTTATCCGGATGATTTTCTTTCATATTGGTTCTATAGATAGATTTTAATTCGCTTAGAGTAACGTCTTTTGTTACGTTGAGTAATTTACGATACTCTACAATTTTTTTCATATTCATAAGTAAAAGAGATAAATACTTCCTAGAAAGTAATAGGTAAAAAATAAATTAGCGGCAAATGTACAGTTTTTTACCTTTCCAACTGTGAAAAAAATATTATTTTATTGATATCTAATATGATAGGGTTTTGAAAGGCGAAATTGAGGTAATGTTAAATCATCATTTTCAAAAGAATTGGTCTTAATTACATTGGTACCTTGAAAAGGAATACTAGGATAATAGGAAAAAGAAATTTGAAAGCTATTGAAAACTAAATAATCATTATTTATTAGTAAACCAATACCAAATTTAGAATACACTCGTCCCGCTAATAAGCTCCTATTACGTTCAGAAATTGAGCCCATAGTTATATTTAAATAGGGACTAAAGCGAAATCCTTTCCAGCTACCTGGGGAATAGGTTTGTGTTTGAAACGAAATTAACCACTTTTTGGTTCCTTTTACTAAATCGGTGAAACCTTGAATTCCAGAATTTCCATCTAATCCAATTAAATCTTTTTGTGAGGCATCACGATTATTACCCCAAACAAAAGAAGGTTTAATAAATTGTCTGGTTTTCCATTTTCCAAATTGCATCAAGGGACTAAAATAATTCAATCCAATTTTTAATGTGTTTTGATAGGTATCTCCTTGATAAAAGAAACTACCCCATTCTACAGTGCCACTAACATAGCCAAAATCATATTTGGCTCCATAGGCAATTTTACTACCTAAATACAGCCGTGTTAAATCATTTTTATATTGGTAACCCACATTAATTGCAGCAATTTCTCCATACGGTACATCTTCCACAATATCATAGTTAAAAATGAAACTGTCTTTATAATACTTTTGAGAAGTAATACCAATTTGAGAAATAATATTGGTTTCATTCGCAAAAAAAGAAGTGGGATCTAATGTTATATCTGGTTTCTGTAAAAATATTTTTTTATTATAAGCAAGTGATACCACTAAGCGTTGGGTTCTGCTATCATAATCTTTATTGTTGGATAATTTAAAGGAACGTCCAATCCAATATTCTTGAAATTCAGATTTAGTTGGACTAATAAAAACACTATCAGCTTGAATAATAAAAGATTCGCCAAGAACTCGATTTTCAAAATACATTCCGCCAGCCCATTTGGTTAAAGCGGAGAAAAAACTTCGATTAAGAGAGAGAATTCTTCTAGTATTGTTATCAAAGTCATTTTCGTAAATGGCATTAAAACTGATGTAACTATTTTTAATATTATTGATGGCGTACGCTCCAGATTTGGCAGTATATCCATCTGAAAAGCGTTCTTTAAAGCTGCCACTTAATTGATGCCCGGTACCTAATAAATTTCTTTCTTTTAATGAAAAGCGTCCTTGATCTGAAGATAAACTACCATTTGGTAAAATGCTCCAAGAATCTAAAAGAACGATAGCTACATCTATAGAATCTGAGGTTTTAGATATAGTTTTGGGAGTGATTATCACACGTCTTACATAGCGTTGGTCTCGAATTAAACGTTCTGATTCTTTAATGGCCAAATTATCAAAGGGCTCATCTTTTTTAAAGAGTAATAAATTTCTAACAGTAAATTTTTTGGTCCTAGCATGCAACGCATTACCCGCTTTCTCTAAGCTTTTTTTAGGTTTTTTAGCGGTGTCATCCACAGCATATCCAAAAGGATCCAGCGTTTGAATGTTAATATTGCGAATGATTTTTCCATTGTACTTTGAATAATCAACCATTACCACTTTTTTTTGAGTTTTGTTTTCTTTTGCGTTTAATTTAGAAGGACGAAAAAATAAACGATATACAAACTTAGAAAACTTACCTTTTTTAGAGTATTCATGTATGTCGTGATAGATTTTTACGGAATCCTTTTCCTCTGTTTTTTTTTGAGAAAAACAAGGTTGAAAAATAAGTAGATTTAAAAATAATAACAGTACAATTTTCTTTATCATAGTGCGGTTTTTCCAGCTAACTTTTGTTCGATAGAACGCTAAAGTGTTGTGGAAATTATATAGTCGGCAATATAAATAAAAAAAGTCACTCTATAAGGAGTGACTTTTAAAATAACCATTATTGTTTTTTATTAGTGGTCAAATCGTTTAAAAGCTTAATTTGTAATAACGATTCGGTAGTGTTACCACTATTGTTTCCACCTGAAATGATCATATTTGCAGGAACTTGCATGTTAGAAAGCTCATGTGCAACACCAATGCGTGTTTCTTTTTCAATTTGCGCTTTTTCTTGAGGAGTTAAACCTGCGTTTACTTTAAGACGGTTGGCATCGGCTTGTGCTTTTTCTTTAATTAATAAAGCTTTTGCTTCTAGTTCGGCAGTTTTTACTGCAATTTCAGCTAATTGTCTGTTTGATTCCTCTTCTTTTACACGCGTTTCAATCGCAATTAAGGTGTTAACCTGCATTTTTTCTTGTTTTACACGTTCAGCTGCTTTATCTCTTTCCCCTTCAGCCACAATACGTTGTTGTGCAGCTCTTGCGGTTTCCACTTTTTGAATTTCAATAATTTTCTCAGCAGAAATGTCTCTTTGTTGTTTCAATTTGTCTTCGAAAGCTTTATTTAAATCAACATCATCAATAATTACCTGAGCAGTTACAATTTTATTCACGTTAATTTCATGAGGAATTCTTTTTGGTACTCCATTCACATATACTTTTTCGTTGCGAATGAATTTGTTGATTTCTTTAATATGACGTTTTTTATTTAAAACATCTTCAACACCCGATTCGTCATAAATTGTATCATGCACTTCCACTTTTTTTACGACAAAACCACCATTTTTCAACGCATCTTCAATTGTCATACGATAATCAGTTGCCGAACCAGAAACATAATCTTCAGCAGAATACATAAAGGTTACGTTTTTTAATTGCTCTGAAACTGTTGGCAATAAAGTGTTGTTAATTAAGTTAGATGGATGTCTGTACGTTTCCACTAATTTAATAAAGGATTCGTCATCGCTTGGCATTTCAAAACGAACCGAAGCATATACGTTAGCATCTACTTTATCAATAAAACGCACATTAATACCATTGGGAATAACACCTTCAATACCCGTTACATCTTGTTTGTAATTACCTTTTTTGTCTAAGGCTACACATTTGATGTCGATAAATTTTTCCCATTCTTGAATTTTACTAAAAGGTACAATAAACTTAAGACCAGGAGTCATAATGGTTGAACGAGCTCCAGTTGGGCTTAAAATATAATATTGATGTCCTTCTTTCGAAAAGATAACCGATTCGCTAATTAAGAGAATTAGTAAACCAAAAAGAAAAAGTGCGGCTCTAACTTTAAAATTCAAATAGGAGATGAAGTTTAAATAAGAAGATTTTTTTTCGCTTTCGCTCCATTTTTTATGTAAATAGGGATAAACAATAGTAACAACGATAGCAAAAATGACTAATAAATAACCAAAAAATGTTAACATGATAAATAAATTAAAAATAGATTAATAGTATGTAAGGTTTAAAATTTCAATATAGAAAGCATTCCTAACTATATAGCATAGCTAGATTTACTGCTAACGACTCAATAAGGAGTTACAGACACAATAACGATGATAAAATACTAGGGTTTAACCTGATGGTTTTTGATTACATTCCTAAAAATACGCCTCCAGCTGAATCGGGAAGTTTATCACAAAAGCTTTTGACAGGCTTTTTAAAAATTTGAAGAGTAGGGGCAGTTTTCATGGGTTACAATTTCAATTTCTTTGATAGTAGTTTTACGTTTAAGTAATTAAAAATGTTACAGAAAAGTTAAAAAATATTTTATAATTTAAAGTAAATGTTTGAATAAGAGTTGTTTGTAAAATAAAAAAAGCTATTGAAACAATAGCTTTTAAATAAAGTAATATTATAAGTTGTTAGCTCAAATCTTCAACAGTTGCATCGGGAGCATTTTTTTTAACCGATTCAATTCCGTTATCACGTGCAGCTGTACTTTCATACATTTCGCTAGAACCAATAATTTGGCCGTTAGAAGCTTTAAGAGAAAAATATGCTTTTCCATTAGAAGAAGTTTTCTTTTCAAAACGTTCGTCTAGTTGTGAATTCTTTTTTACAGATTCAATTCCATTTTGACAATTAGCTTTAGTTACATAACCTTCACTTGCCAAAATAACTTGTCCGTTAGTAGCTTTTAAATTAAATTGAAATTCTCCGTTAGTTCTTTTAGAGATTACAAATTTTCCCATAGTGATACTTTTTAAGTTAAGATAAAATTTATCTTTTAAATGTAGTAAAAATTGGGTTATAATAAAAATTTATGGAATGCTATTGCAATTAAAAATGACAACTTAGTGCAAATCCAAATTGTTTACCATTATAATAAGGTAACGCAGCAACTTTATTTTTCGATTCTTTTTTAAAGAGTAACGAATTAATTTTAGGATATAGCCAATAAGCCGTTTTGGTGCATAAAATTCCAATCCCTGCCCCAGCTGCTACATCAGTTAACCAATGTCTGTCATTGTACATTCTAAACAAACCTGTTCCAGTTGCTATTGCATATCCAGTAATGCCATACCATACCGATTGGTTTTTGTATTCTTGCCAAAGAAACTCAGCACCTGCGAAAGCTGTTGCAGTATGTCCTGAAGGGAAAGAATTGTTTGAAGAACCATCAGGCCTTTCAATATGAGAAATGCTTTTAATACTGAGAACACTTGCTGAAACTAAAAGATAGGATGTGGTTAAAATGACAGTTCTGTCTCTAAAATTATGTTCTCCTTCAATTCCTGCCAAGTTTAATCCGTAAACACTTGCAGCAGGGAGATATTGACTAAAGTCGTCTATCGAAATCTTTTCATCAATATTTTCGTTAATTTCTTCTTTAATTTCAGAATTAAAATTTTTTATTCCATCACTTTCTATACCTATTACACCATATCCAATTAATACTGAGGGAATGATAAGTGCTTTATAGTTGAATTTATTTTTTTGGATGGAATCATTTTGCTTGCTTTGTGAGTAGGTGTAATTGGCAAGTAATAAGAGTAGTAGAGGGACAACTTTTTTCATATTTCCATTTTTTGATTTCTTTTATAATGATTAAAAAGTAATAGTATTATGATAAGACCTAATGAAATGATTGTTGCATTTAGAGTCCCTAAGTCTAAACCACCTTTATTAATTGGTTTCGTTAGAAAATCTCCAAATGTAGCACCAAAAGGTCTTGTAAAAATAAAGGCTATCCAAAATAATACGACTTTGTTTATTTTAGAGAAATAATGGAGTGCTACTACTATAATTATAATACCTGCTGTTATAAGAGCTCCATTAATATAACTAAAGTTAAGTACATCACTTATATAATCACCAAAAGCAGTTCCAAGACTATTCGAAAATAAAACGGCAATCCAAAATAACAGTTCTTTTTCTTTTTCAAATATTGGGTAAACGGTTAGTGATTTATATTTTTTATACCAAATTACTAATGAAATAGCCAAACCTAATGCTAATAGTAATGTTCCAAGAGTGTAACCAAAATGAAGTGTTCTATCGATAAAATCTGAGATTTCTGTTCCAAAAGTAGTTGTGCTGATAATTACTAACCAAAAGCAAACAGGGATGTACTTTTTAGCTTTTAACTGTATTACTAAAACAACTAAAAAGAAAGCTAATGTGATTAAAAAAGCTTTACCATATCCTAAATTTAAAGTCATAGATAGTAAATCACCTAATGTTTCACCAAGTGTCGTGGCAATAATTTTTAATAACCAAAACACTAAAGTAATTGCTGCAATTTTATTGTTTTTTCCCATTTTAATTTACTTTAAAAGTTTGTGTGTAAATAAATAATCAGCAGTTTGATACCATGAAATTGCTTCTTCTTTAAAAGTGTTATCGATTGGAATTTCTTTTAAATTATTTGTGTTTTTATCCCAAATATTAAACGTTTGTCTTTTTTGGTCTGATAAAATAAAAGCTTTATTACCTTTCATTAGAGTCAGTTTTCTATAAGTACCTAATAAAACTCTTTCTTCAAATGATTTTTCAAGTACATTCTTGCCATAAAAATTAGATTCGTAATCCCAATTTAAAACACCAAATAATGTTGGGAAGAGGTCAATTTGAGAACATTGTTTCGAGATAATTTGATTTTCAATTTCTGGAGCATTAATGATAAATGCAGGAATGTGATAATTGATAATATCGATTTCATTTTTTCCAGCGCTACTAGCACAATGATCCGCTATAATTACAAAAACGGTTTCTTTATACCAAGCTTTCTCTTTGGCTTTTTTGAAAAATTGATGTAAGGCATAATCAGTATATTTAACGGCACCACTTCTTCCGGTTCCTGAAGGAATGTCGATTTTATTCTCAGGATAAGTATAAGGTCTATGATTAGAAGTCGTCATGATAAAGTTAAAGAACATTTTTTGCTCCGCATATTGTTGGTCTGCGACAGTAAGCATTTTGTTGTAAATATCTTCATCACAAATTCCCCATGCGTTTTCAAAGGTTACTTCATTATCATTTATATTGTGCCTTGTAGTTTTTATGTCATCATTTAAGATACTTCCTCGACCTCTATCATAAATATCAAAACCATTACCACCAAAAAAAGAATTCATATTATCAAAATAACCATCACCACCATAGAAGAAATTATTTTGATATCCTTTTGATTTAAAAACTCTAGCAATAGTAAATAAATTATGATTTTCGGGTCTTTTAACAATACTTTGTCCTGGAGTAGGAGGAATGCATAAAGTGACAGCTTCCATACCTCTCACAGTTCTTGTTCCTGTAGCATATAGATTGTCAAAATAAACTGCATTTTGTGTTAAACTGTCTAAAAAGGGAGTTATATTTTCCTGATTACCATGTTTTTTTAAAAAACTGGCACTTAAGCTTTCTACTAAAATGAAAACAACATTTTTCTTTTGAGTAGATATAGTATCATTTTTTGGAATAAATCGATGAATTGGAGACTGCAAGGTATCAAAAGTACTATTAGGCTCGCTTAATTTTTTTCGAATAATTACAAAAGCTTTTTTGTTATCAATAGAAGTATAAAATTTCTCATATTTCATTTGATTGTTTCTAAAAGCAGCAAAAAAGGAATAAATTCCTGCCTTAGAGATTTCATCGTTGTAACGATTTCCTGTTGCTTCAGCTAAATTATTAGGGATGAATTTTATGTAAATATAAATTATGAAAATAAAAGTACTTAGAACAAGTGCTCTAGTTTTTAAACCTGTAGAATATTTAAATGTTTTTGTAAAAACTTTCTTTTTAATAAAAACATATAAAATAGCTAAGGTTATTATGACAACAATTGCTATTAACAAGGCTAAATTATAAGATTCTTGAATATTAGCTATAACTTCAAACGTATAGATTAAATAATCAACAGCAATAAAATTAAATCGATTTTTAAATTCCTCCCAGAAAGTGATTTCAGCTAAAAAAGTAAAGACTAAAATGAATAAAGTAAGCGAAGTAAAGAAGTATAACAGGATTTTATCTAATAGTTTACCAACCCATTTGTTTGGAAAAATTGCAATGTAAATTACCAAGGGAAATGTAATCATACTAATCACACCCACGTCAAATACAAAACCAAGTCCAAAAGTTAGTATCAGATTGCTAAACGTTTTAGAAACGTCATTAAAGTGCCAAATAAAGAATATAATTCTTAGCAGTAATGAAAATAATAGAAACCAAATTATAAACGCTTTTAATAATTGATATCTGCTATTGCGAGGTGAGAATGTAAACATTTGTTTTTTTATAACAAATTTTAAATGGAATTCTGTAGCAAATCTGTATTTTTGGTTTGAAGCAAAAAAAAACAGAATTTAAATAGAATTTGTAAGTTATTTTATCCTCAAAAAAAAATAAAAATGAAAATCCTTTTGGTTGAAGATGAGATAGAAATGAAAGATAGTATTCTACAATATTTAGAAATGGAAAAATATTTAGTAGAGTATGCTTCTGATTTCAATTTAGCCATGCAAAAGATACATTTGTATGAGTATGATTGTATTTTAATTGATATTATGATACCTCATGGTACAGGTTTAGATTTAATTCAAGAAATAAAAAACATTAGGCCTAAAACGGGAATCATCATTATTTCAGCAAAAAATTCTTTAGATGATAAAATTGATGGTTTGAATTTAGGTGCAGACGATTATTTACCGAAACCTTTTTATTTGCCAGAACTAAATGCCCGAATTAAAGCTTTAATGAGAAGGAATAATTATGAAGGAACTTCTTCAATTATTTTCAATGAAATTGAAATTATTCCCGAAGAAAGAAAAGTATTAATTCATGATAGAGTAGTAAATTTAACTACAAAAGAATATGATTTATTAGAATATTTTTTAGTAAATAAAGATAGAGTTATTCAAAAAAATGCCTTAGTGGAACATCTTTGGGGAGATAATGCCGATCAGTTTGATAACTTTGATTTTATTTATAATCATGTGAAAAACTTAAGAAAAAAACTATTAGAATTACAATGTAACGACTATATAAAATCCATTTATGGTATAGGGTATTCCTTTAAAACAATTTTATGAAACTAATAAACAAAACGAGCAAGTATTATATTTTATTTACGTTGCCAATTCTATTATTTTCGGCTGTATTTTCATATTTATTTATGTTACATGAAATTGGAGAAAGTAATGAAGCACTACTTACTACAAGAATGCAAGTAGTGGAACAGCATCTTATAGAAAACGATACCATATTATTGAATATTTTTAAGGAAAATAGAGAAATATTTATTAAAGAAATTGATGCAACCACAGTTGTATCCAATCAAATAACAGATACTTTAATCTATTCCGAAATTCAACAAGAATTTGTGTTGAATAAAATGTTACAAAAAAAAGCGACCATTCAAGGCAAAAATTATTTGGTCAAAGTATGGAAAAGTTCGATGGAATATGATGAAGTTCTAGAAGTAATTATTACCGTTTTTATTACAATTTTAGTTTTGTTACTTCTAACAATTCTTTTTATAAACATTAGAATTTCAAAGTTAATTTGGCATCCTTTTTTTGAAACTGTTTTAAAAATTAAAGACTTTAAAGTCACTAACGGCCAACCCTTGTCTTTCCACAAAACATCAATAGCAGAGTTTGAAGAACTAAATAAATCAATTCAAAACATGACTGAAAAAATGATTTTGGATTACAATAATCAGAAAAAATTCTCTGAAAATGCTTCTCATGAATTTCAAACGCCATTAGCCATTATAAAATCTAAAATCGATTTATTAATGCAATCTCATAACTTATCTGAAAACGAATATAATTTATTAGGTGCTATAGACGATGCAATTAACCGATTAAGTCGCATTAATAAGTCTCTTTTATTATTATCAAAGATTGAAAACAATCAATTTGAAGTTTCTCAAAAAATAAAAATCAAGCCAATAATTGAGAAGATTCTTTTAAATAATGAGCATTTTATAAATGAAAAAGAGTTAAGAATTAATAATGCAGTAACCGATACTTTTTTCATTCAAATCAATGAAGAGTTAGGATATGTAATGGTGAATAATTTAATTCAAAACGCCATTAGACATAATAAAATAGGTGGTGAGTTAATCGTTTTTAATGAAGACAATGCTATCATTATTGGAAATGATGGTGACGAAAAACCTTTAAACGAACAACTTATTTATGAACGTTTTCAAAAAATATCTAATGATTCCAATTCAATAGGTTTAGGACTTTCGATTGTAAAAGAAATTGCACAATTAAACGCAATTCAAATTTCCTATTATTATGAAAACGGGAAGCATTATTTTAAGCTTTTACAAAATACAGAATTGCAATAGATTTCTTCTTTAAGTTTGAAAATAAACCTTAAAAAAAGAAAACAATGAAAAAATCAGTAATGGCAATTATGGTAGCATTTACATCCATCATAATGTCTTGTGCTCAAGAAAAAAAAGTACCACAAAATGTTCGTAATGCGTTTGAAAAAGCACATCCAAATGTGAAAGTTAGTTGGGAAGTTGAAAAAGATGGTTATGAGGCAGAGTTTGAAATTAACGGTAAAGATGCTTCAGAGAATTATGATTTTGAAGGCAATAAGACCGCTTCTGAAATAGAGATAAGCGAAAATGAATTGCCTCAAAACGTACTTACCTATTTAGCTAAAGAATATCCAAAAAGTAAAGTAAGAGAAACAGCAAAAATTACCGATATACAACAAGCAGTTACTTACGAAGTTGAATTAAAAATAGATGGAAAAAAGCAAGATTTACTATTCAGCTCTTCAGGAGAGTTTATCAAAATTGTAGGAATAGAATAAGTTTTTTAGATTTTAGATTTTAGAAAAAAAGCATCTCGATTGAGATGCTTTTTTATTTCTAGAATTTGTAATTATAACCGAATCTAAAAACCTGTGTTTCTGCATAATTATTACTTGTATAATTAAAATTACTTCCCTTGTATGAAGCTTTGGTAACCAAAGTGTTGAAAATATCTGTTGCATTGAAATAAATTTCACCTTTGCCTTTTTGAATGATTTTCTTTAAACCCAAATCAACTGCATATCTCGATTGTATTTTACCTTGAGGGACAATTTCAGGTGCCAAATAATAAGCCGCTATTTGTCCTGAAAGATTAGGCTTAAATTTGAAAGTATTGTTCCACTTTAAATTTCCTGAGAAAATACTTTGTTTGTCTGAACTATATACACTTGGAGTAGGGTAAAGATTTGTAACGGTAAAGGCATCGATTTCATTATAATAGAAAGTTCCATTTAAATTAAAGGTATACCAATCGGTTGCTTCATTTGAAAAGAGTAATTCAATTCCTGAGTTTTTACTGTTTCCTGCATTTTGAAATACATTATATATAATAGTATTGCTTGAATTATTGTCAGTTGTAGCAATACGAGAAATTGTTGCATTTACGATTTTATGATAAAGAGAAGCATAGAAATATCCTTTTTCTAAGTTTTTTTTATAACTCACTTCTAAAGTATTTGTGTATTGTGGTTTTAAGGCAGGATTACCCACTTTTACAATCTCGGCATCATCATATTTAGGAAAAATTCGAATATCTACTTCTTTGGGTCTGTCTACACGTCGGTTATAGAAGAATGATAATCTGTCTTTTTCATTTACCTTATAAGAAAAGCGAAGACTTGGAAAAGGTTGGAAATAATTGTAACCATCACTTTTATAGGTATTATGATTTGGATTTACATAATAGTTTAAATCTACATATTCAATTCGAAGACCGGTTTCAATTTGTACTTTACTGTTTTCATAATTATAGTTCGAATATACTGCAGGGATTATTTCTTTATACGTTGCTTTCCCACCTGCTGAAGCATCTAAAACAGAGTTTGATCCTTGAATAAAATTCATATTAGTTGGAATTTCTCGATATCTGAATTTCAATCCCGATTCTAATTTTCCTTGTTTTAAAGGTTTACTGTAATCTATATTTAAGTCAGTTACTTTTTCATCAGAAAGTAATTTAAAAGCATCAGTTCCAGAGCTAGATGGTAAATAGTTGTCAAAAAAATATTTTTCATCTTCTCTGTGAAACGTATAATTGAAATTTACATTTAAAAAACTACCAGGTTCATTAAATTTATGCTGGTAAGAAGTTGAGGTCATAAAAGTCGTTTTTAATTCGTCTTCTAAAAATTGCCATAGTCTAATTCTTTGCGAAAAATCAGCATTAAAAAAGGGTTCGTCACCATTATCTATAATTTTTTCTAATCCATATAGAGTAGAAAATATAAGGGTGTTTTTGTCATTAATATTCCAATCAATTCCAGATTTTAAGGTTAAAAAATGAGTGTTTCTATTTCTTTTGGTTTGTTGGTTAATTACTGTGCCATCAGAATAGGTTCGTGTTACAAACTCATTTTTGTTTAAAGTTTCTGTGTAGAGATAATCAGAGTTAAAGAATGCATTTATTTTATTTTTCTTAAAATTCAAATTAAATGAAGGGTTAATTTTTGGTGTGTTTTGATATTGCAGACGAATAGAAGGTAAATTCTCTTTTCTAACCCAAAGAGAGCCTAAACCCGAATTTAAACCTACTTTTCCCGACAAACCATTATCTTGATTTTTTCTAAAAATAATATTGATAATTCCAGCATTTCCATTAGCATCATATTTTGCAGAAGGGTTATTAATAATTTCTATTTTTTCTATGGCTGAAGAAGCTAAATTATCCAATCCATTTTGATTATCGAAACCTGTTAGAGCTGTTTGTTTGCCATCAATTAAAACGAGTACTTTATCATTTCCTCTTAAAAGGACTTTGCCATCTTGAATACTAACACCTGGAAGGTTTTGCATGGCTTGTAGCACAGAACCACCAGTCTGACTTAAATTATCACTTAGCGTATATGACTTTTTATCCATTTTGTCATTTATCGCATCTTTTTTATAAGTTATTTCAACTTCTTGTAATTGAGAAATATCTTCTTCTAGTGTAATTTTACCTAGGTCTAAAAAATCGGAAACTTCACCAATATAGATTGTTTCTTCTTTGGTTTTAAAGCCTATATAAGTAAATTTAATTTTGTAAGTTCCTTTTTTAAGTTGAGAAATTGAAAAAGCACCGTTGTCATCTGTAATTGTTCCGGATATAAAATCATTGTTAGGAACACTATGTAAAGTGACGTTTACATATGGTAATTCATTTTTATTAGTATCAATTATTTTTCCTGATAGAGTGGTTGTAGTATTCTGTTGCGAAAAAACAGTTGAAAAAGTAAATAGAAATAGTAGAAAGGTTTTGATTTTGAAATACATTATTCTTGATTTTTTTTCAAATCTCAAGAATCAATCTGTAGTAAAACTGTTTTTTTTATGGTTTATTCATTTCTTAATCTAGATTAACTTTTGTTTTCATTTGAAATTCCGTAATTTGTTCCATTCAAAAAAATAAAATAATTTAAAACGAACATTATGACAAAAAAGGGTTTATTTGCTTTAGTAGCAGCAGGTTTTATTTTAGTATCGTGTGGAGATAAAAAAACAGACACGACAACAACTGAAGAACAAGAGGTAGCAGCAACAACTGAGAATGTATTTGCAGTAGACACTACAGCTTCTGTTGTAAAATGGAAAGCGTTTCACAAAGGTGGTTTTGCACCACGATGGGGAACTTTAAGTATTCAAACTGGTGAAATTTCAGTTTCTGGTGATGCTGTGAATGCAGGTAGCTTTGTTATCGATATGGAGTCTTTAAAAGTAGATCCAGCTTCAGTTACAGAAGAAGGAAAAAAAGCAGCGGATTTAGAAGCGCACTTAAAAAATGCTGATTTCTTTAACGTTGAAAATAACAAAACAGCAGATTTTAAAATCACAAAAGTGGAAGACTTAACAGCTCCAGTTGCTGAAGGAGAAGGAGTTGCTGGTGCAAACAAAATGTTAAGTGGAAATTTAACGTTATTAGGGAACACTATGAATGTGTCTTTTCCAGCTAAAATTGATGTAGTAGAGAATACAGTAAGTATTTTAGCAGATTTTACAGTGAATCGTGCAGACTGGGGTATTAAATTTGGTACTACAGAAGCAGATCCAGCAGAATGGATGATTAGTAAAGATATCGAAATTAGTGTAGCTGTTAAAGCAACTAAATAAGAAGTTTTAACCACTATTTTAAATATAAAAGACATCTTAGTAGATGTCTTTTTTTGTCTCATTATATATGCGAAACAAAGATTATTTTTAAAAAAGTGTTTTTGAATATGAAATCATAATAAATTGAATCTTAATTTTATTTTAAGAAATGGTAATGAAATTTTTAATAAATTTGATTAGCAGAAATTAAAGTTTGATTTAAAAGTGTCACTTATCTAATCCATACCATCCCTTTAATAATTAGGGCAATTATTGGGATAAGTTAATAGATTTTATGACGATACTATTTCTGGTAGATGTTAATTTTACGGCTGTTAACCAAATAACTGAACGAAGATTATCATTGTGATTAGATGATTCACTTTTGTAAGGCCCCGTTTTACGGGGCTTTTTATTTTTTCTGTGTATTTTAATAAAAATGAAGTAATCTATTTAAAACATTGGTAAGAAATAAAGAAACTCCAATTAGGGATAGATTTACGAATACTCTTAGTATCCATTTCTTATGAGATAAGTCATAATCGATTTGTTTTGAAAGGACAACCATAATTCCCATTATAAAAAACCAAACCGTAAAAAATAGCGAAATTTTTCCTCTTACTACAGTCGTTACTAAGTCATGAATTAGACCACAGAAAACAAATGTCAGAACTAGAGAAAGTCCTATGGGAAATACTTTTTTTAAGGGTTTAAATATTTTTGTACCAAGATAATAGCTGAAAATTGGATTCCAAAAGTTCCAAAAGGTTGAAAAATTTTTAGCTCCTAGTGATCTTTTCAGGTTATTTTGAAGTGATTTAGAATGTCCTATCGGAACTCCATTTCTCTTTTTTATATATTCGGATAATTTCATTATAGTTTTTTTGCGTCCAAGAAAAGTAAAAAATAAAAAACCCATCAATTGTAATGATGGGTGTATTTAGTAGACTTAACTAATAATAAGTCTAAACTTGATTGTAAATATAAAAGAAATATTTGAATTGAAAATGATAAGATTTTGAAAGTCTAATTAAATTTATTTTGGTTCATTTTAAATAATTACTTTTACATCCATTTTATAAAAAATAATATTTTAAAAAAGTAGTTAGTTTTTTAAATTAACATTTTAATACAATTTGTAAATAGGAGCAAAAATACTTAATATGCGTTTTTTTATTTTATTAATACTACTACTATTTACTGGTTCGCTATATTCTCAATCCGATTATTTATATGAAAAATCGATAAGTTACTTCAATAATAATAAAATTGATTCGGCTGCTTATTTTTACAGGAAAGCTTATAAAATAAATCCAAGCTCAAATTCAAAATTTGTGGTAACTTATTCTAAGATTTTAAAAATACTAGGAAAACCTGACAGTAGTTATTTTTATTTAGATAAAGCAGAATATGAGATAAAAAAAAATAATTTTCCAGATAGTATATTACTTGTTTACGCACTAAAGGCTGAGCTTTCAAGAAGTACAGTTTCTAAATCTTTAAACGATAGAACAATTAGTGATGCTGATTTGTTTTTTAATAGAAATAAAGACATTTTTAATAACACCGATATTGTTGCTTATTATCTAAATAGAAAAATGGCTAGTTTCAATGCATTCCATTCCTTAAATAAAGATACATTAAAGTTGATTTTTGATATTTCAGATACGATTTTAAACTTAGATTCAGAAATTAAGAATAAAGAAATTGTTGCCTATACATTAAATGAAATTGCTCAAGTATATGAATATAGAGTTAATACAGAAGGGAGTCGAGAATATTATGAAAAGGCAAATGAATATTCTGAAAGCAACCATTTGTCCTCGTCGTTAATTGATAATAGTATTAATTATGCAAGATTTATTCAAATAAAAGAAATTGATTTAAAGGGGGCAATAGGTCTTTTACAAAATATAGAAAAACAAGTTGATGTTGAAAAAGATGTTTTTCAAGCATTAACTTTTTATGAGTATATTTCTGATTTATATGCTGCTTATGGGGACTTTGAGAATGCTCATGATTATTATAAAAAAGCAGCAGCAAAAAAATTAGAAATTGAACGAAATAAAAATAATCTTTATATTAAAGACTTAGAAATTGAAAATAAAATTAGAATTAAACAAAACGAGCTAAATCTTAATAAACAAAAACTTGAAGATGTAGAAAAGACACAACAACTTTTTTACTTAATAGTTTTTTTGGTTTTAATAGGTGTTTTAGTTTTAGTTTTTTACAATAAAAAAATAAATTTAAAAAATAAAGAATTAGAACGGTTGTCAAATGAAAATGAGTTTTTATTAAGCGAAGCGAATCATAGAATAAATAACAATCTGCAACTAATAACAATTTTAATTTCAGAAGAATTAAAAAAAAGCAATAAAAATGAAACAGATGGAATTGAAAAAATTCTTTCTAAAGTTGACTCTATTGCAACTTTGCATCGTCACTTATACAAATCGGTAAATAAAGAAAAAATTAATATTCAAGACTATCTAACAGAAATTAAAAGCAATTTCTTTGAGTTATTTGAAGAACATAATATTACAGAAAAATTTCATGTAGAATCTTTTGAAATAAAAACAGATGTTGCCATGTATTTAGGACTTTTATTGACTGAACTTTATATAAATACAATGAAACATGCTTATCATAAGGAACAGTCAATAAAACTGATTGATTTTGAATTAATAGTTGATAATAATAAATTTATTTATACTTATTTCAATAATGGCGAAAAAGGGATAAATAAAAAAATAGAACCTAAATTAATTTCTAAAATTTGTAGACAATTAAAAGTTAGTTATTCAATTGAAACTACAAAAGGGTTCAAGTTTCAATTTTCAAAGGATATTTAATATGATTTTTTCAAAAAAAATTTTAATAGTTGAAGATGAAATAATGATTTCAGATTATATATTTGAAATGTTATCGGATTCAGGTTTTAGAAATATTGAAATTGCTAACGACTGTAAAGAGGCTATTTCTAAAATGAATTTGTTTAAACCAGAAATCGTATTAATGGATATAAATGTAGAAGGGAAAGATACTGGGATTGAACTTGCAAAACAAAAAAATGACGAAGCAATAATCATTTATATTACAGCTCAAAATGATAGCGCTACCATACAAAATGCAATAGCTACGAATCCCATAACATATCTAACAAAACCAATAAAAAAAACGGATGTATTAGCTGCTATTCAATTAGCGAATTTTAAAACGATATCTAATCAAATTATAATAAAAAATGGTCATCATGAAGTTGTAGTTTCATATAGCGATTTGACTTATATTAAAAGTGATGGTAATTATATTGATATTTACACGAATACTAAAAAGATTTCTGTAAGAGAATCGTTAGAAAAGTTTTATGAAAAATTAGATAAAGAACAATTTGTAAGGATTCATCGTTCCATAGTGGTTAATAAAAGTAAAATTACAAGTAAAAGTTCTTCAAGTATTTTTATAGATAACATTGAATTACCTATCTCAAGGAATTATAAAAATGACATTTAGTTGTCATTCACATACAAAAGTCTGCATTCTACAACATTTAAAATAAAATTATTCTTTTAAAAAATACTTTTGTTTCATTAATATTAATATATAATTTATGAAACAAAAGTATTACTATTTATTTTTTTTACTTTTTCTAAGTTTTTTTGGTTTTAGCCAAACATTAGATCAAAGTAATACATCTTATGGTGGAGCACAAACTATTGAAAACCCATCCTATCCTCATTTATCACAATCATTTACAAATGGTTTAACAGGTTCTCTTTCTAGAATAACTATAGATGTTCAGTCTCATATCGTTCTAAATACCATTGGAGGAGATTTTGAATTAACAATTTATCAAGGAGATGGCTTTGCAGGAACTGTATTATTGACTCATTCTTTTAGTGTTACAGATGATTTTTCTGGCGAACTGAATATAGATTTTACGCCGATTGCAGTTACTTCTGGGACAATAAATACTTTTAAAATAGCACCTGCAACTGGAAGCACTGGTAGATTGAACCTTTCAATGAATGAAGATTTATATAGCGGAGGTATATTATATAATGGAAACTTTGGGCCTTCAACAAGTTGGGATTTATTGTTTAAAACATTTGTGGATATACCTATTCCAGCAACTCACTTAAATTTTGATGGGATAAATAATTACATACAACTTCCTAATGAAAGCAGTTTTGATTTTACCAATCAAATGACAGTTGAGTTTTGGATGAATTCCAATGTTAATCCTGAACAATGGGATGCGCTAGTTGTAAAAGGAGATGATAGTTGGCGAGTGGCTTTAACAGCAACAGGTACAATTGCTTTTGCAGGAACAAATGCATTTAGCGACTTTTATTCTACAACTTCAGTAACTGATGGGAATTGGCATCATATAGCTGCAACTTATGACGGAGCAAATGCAAATATATATATCGATGGCGTTTTAGAGAATCAATTAGCAGGTACAGCTAACATAAACAATTCTACTTATAATGTTGCTATTGGTGAAAACCTTCAAATGACAGGTAGGTATTACAATGGAAACATGGAGGAGGTTCGCATCTGGAATATAGTAAGGACAGCAACACAAATAAATGCATCAAAAAACTGTGAATTACAAGGAAATGAAACAGGTTTAGTGGCTTATTATAAATTTAATCAAGGTATTGATCAAGCTGATAATACTGCAATTACTACATTAAATGATGCAACTTCAAATGCAAATAATGGAACTTTAACAAATTTTGCTTTAAGCGGAGTTACTTCAAATTGGTTGGCAGGTTCTCCTGTAACAACCGGTTCAACAATACCTTCTGCTCCAACAGCGAGTAACCAAACATTTTGCGCAGCTTCAACCGTAAATGATTTAATGCCAGCGCCAAGTGCTACTATAAATTGGTATAATGCTGCAACAGCATCAACTGTTTTAAACCCTACAGATGATTTAACAACTGGTACATATTATGTAACCAATGTAAATGCAGCAGGTTGTGAAAGTGACAGAGTTGCAGTAACTGTTACAGTAAGCGTCTTTACAGTTACCATCACAAGTCAAACAAATGTTACATGTTTTGATGGTAATGACGGTAGCGTCAGTCTAAGTGTATCTGGAGGAGTTGGTCCTTATACAATTTTATGGGATGATGGTACAGCGTATGAATTTACTAGGAATAATCTTAGGGCAGGTACTTATAGAGCATGGATAACAGATGATGCTGGTTGTACAGATTATATGAGTGGAGCAGGCGGAACACTAGTCACTATTACAGAACCTACTGTATTAACAGCTCCAACGGTTACTTCTCCAGTAGTGTATGATCAAGGCGATGTAGCGGTGCCATTAACAGCAACCTCTTCAGGAAGTGGATTATTATGGTACACAACTTCAACTGGAGGAACAGGTGCAACTACTGCACCTACACCTTTAACTGATACGGTAGGCTCAACGTCTTATTGGGTTTCTTCAACAAGTAGCGCTAGTTGTGAGAGCTCTTCAAGAAGCGAAATTGTAGTCACAGTTAATGCTTACACAAATCCACCTACAACTGCTTGGACAACACAAGTGTACACTGGTGATGATAAAGATTTAACAGTTTTAACTGTTTCTGGAAACAGTTTAAAATGGTACGATGCTGCTATTGGTGGCAATTTATTGCCAAGTACAACACTTTTGGTTGATGAAACAACTTATTATGCTTCGCAAACCATTGACGGAGTAGAAAGTACTAATAGATTAGCAATAACTGTTAACAGAATTTCAGATAATACGCAATTATTACTTCCTGCAAGTACAGTTGCCGATTTAGTAGCTACGCCAAGTACAGGAACAGTTGCGCAATGGTTTACAACTGCAACAGGTGGTACACCTTTAGCAAGTACAGATGTTTTAAGTAATGGTGTTTATTATGTGGAACAGTTTACTAATCTAACAAGTGTAGAGATAATAGGTTCAGGGTTTAATGCGCCTTCTGGGGTTGCAGTTCAAGCTGATGGTAAGATTTTAGTATCGGATTCTAATAATCATGCTATAAAAAGGATGGATTCAGACGGGACTAATATTGAAATTTTTACAGCTGGGATTAATTCTCCTTCTGGAATCGCTGTTCAATCAGACGGAAAAATTGTTTTTACAGATAGTGATAATGGTGCTAAAGTAAAACGAATGAATTCAGATGGGAGCAATATTGAAACTTTAGCTTCAGGGTTTCCTATAAATGGGGGACTTACAATACAGAATGATGGAAAGATTCTATTTACTACTCTTTTTAATGTTAAGAGAATGAATTCTAATGGCTCTAATATTGAGGATTTAGGTCCGGTTTTTACTAATGCTCCAGGAGCTGCAGTTCAACCAGATGATAAAATTGTTGTAGCTGATAGAGGTAATTTTGCAGTTACAAGAATGAATGCAGATGGTTCTAATGTTGAAACCTTAAATACAGGCAATGTTTATCCAAACGGAATCGCTGTTCAATCAGACGGAAAAATTGTGATTGTTAATGCCCTTAATACTCCCAATGTTATAAATCGAATGGATTCAGATGGAAGTAATATTGAAGTTCTAGGTCAAATGAATAATCCAAGAGGACTTGCGATAGAATCAAATGGTAATATATTAGTTGCAGATATGGGTGATAATACTATTAAAAGAATCATATTTACTGCATCAGCTAGCAACCGTGTGCCAGTAACTATAGATGTTACCTCTTTAAGTACTTCAACTTTTGATGGAAATAATTTTACAATTTATCCTAATCCTACTAAAGGTTTATTTACGATTACTACAGAAAGTAAAGTCAAAGTTGAGGTTCATGATATATCAGGAAGATTAGTTTTATTGGAAGATATAATGAATACACAAACGTTTTCAATAGAAAATCAAGCAGCTGGTGTATATATTGTTAAAGTGGCTTCTGAAAGTGGTGTATTTAAATCAATAAAATTAATTAAAGAGTAATGCGTTTTCTTCGTAAATATAGACTTGAAATTATTTTAAGTATTCTTTACTTAGGATTGTTTTGTGTAGGAATTTATATTTACAAAAAGTAATAAAAACTACTCTGAGAAAAGAATTGTATAAACAAGAAAATCCTGATTATGTATTTGTAATCAGGATTTTCTTATTTATACCATATGTATTGGGTCTTTTAGTTTTTTGCAAAAAAATTAATCTTATTTCTTTTTTTGTTTATTTAATAATTGTTAAGCCCTTTAAATTGATTGTGTATAGGAGTGCTGTCTATTAAAAACAAAGCATTTCGAACCAAAAAAGGAAACGACTTGTTTGTGTTAACTAATTCATTTAGATAGAAAAGTAAAATAATCCAAATAAAAAACCCATCGGTTTTAGCGATGGGTCTCCTTTAGTAGCGGGAACAGGACTCGAACCTGTGACCTTCGGGTTATGAGCCCGACGAGCTGCCTACTGCTCTATCCCGCGATGTGCGTTTGTAATTTCAATAAAATTTCTTAGTAGCGGGAACAGGACTCGAACCTGTGACCTTCGGGTTATGAGCCCGACGAGCTGCCTACTGCTCTATCCCGCGATTTGTGAGTGCAAAAATACAACGATTATATTGAAAAACAAGAAAAAACCATAAAAAAATTAAAATTTCTTCTATTCATCTGATATAACTACCTTTGCACCTTAAATAATGAATCATGGATCATAAAGCAGGTTTTGTAAATATTATTGGTAACCCAAACGTTGGAAAGTCAACGTTAATGAATGCCTTAGTAGGAGAGCGACTGTCAATCATTACTAGTAAAGCGCAAACTACACGTCATCGTATTTTAGGAATTGTAAATGGAGATGATTTTCAAATGGTACTTTCGGATACTCCTGGAATTATTAAACCCGCTTATGAGTTGCAAAATTCGATGATGGGTTTTGTGAAAAATGCTTTTGAAGATGCTGATGTGTTGTTATATATGGTTGAAATAGGTGAAAAAGAATTAAAAGACGAGAGTTTCTTTAATAAAATCATTCATTCCAAAATACCAGTCTTATTATTGTTAAATAAAATTGATAAATCCAATCAAGAGCAGTTAGAAGAGCAAGTAAGTATGTGGGCTGAAAAAGTGCCAAATGCTGAAATTTTTGCAATTTCTGCATTGGAAAACTTTAATGTACAAGCTGTTTTTAATCGAATTATTGAGTTATTACCTGTGTCACCTCCTTATTATCCAAAAGATTCTTTAACCGATAAACCCGAACGTTTTTTTGTAAATGAAACAATCAGAGAGAAAATCTTATTGAATTACGATAAAGAAATTCCGTATGCTGTAGAAATTGATACAGAAGAGTTCAAAGAAGATGATGCAATCATTCGCATTCGAGCCGTTATTATGGTAGAAAGAGATACACAAAAAGGGATTATTATTGGACACAAAGGAGCTGCACTTAAAAAAGTGGGAATGCAAGCAAGAGAAGATTTAGAAAAATTCTTTGGCAAGCAAATTTTTTTAGAAACCTATGTTAAAGTCAATAAGGATTGGAGAAGCAACATGAATCAATTGAGAAGATTTGGTTACAACCAAAAATAATCAGTGAATTATTCTTTCCATTAAACTTTGTAATTGATGCATTTCTGGGATTCCTTTTTTTCTGTTTTTTCGAGCCATATAATATAATAGAAACCAAGCCATAATCATTGTAGTCATAATAATGATTTCAATTTTAAAGGGTTGACCTAAGCTAGCTTTAGAGTAGGCAGAAACTCCAGCAATAAAGAAAAAGACAGCAACTAAAAAGTGTAAGAAAATAAAAAGGGTCCATAGCACAGGATCTGGGCCATAGAGGCCATTTACTGCAGTGTTGCCATCTTCCATACGTTCTAATTGCAAATGCAGATGTGGAGAATATTTTTCTCTTTTTAAAATACCTAAGCTGAGCCAAATATGATGGTCTGAAATTTTTATTTTATAATCGGGTTCAATTTCCGATTTTAATTTTTCAAATTCATGCAAGACTACATCCATTGGTTTATTGGCAACAGTATAAAAACGAAGTCGTAGGGTAATGTTTTTCTCCATAAGCAGGGGTTTTCTGTACTAATCTACAAAAAAAATATTAAAAAAAAGGAATAGGTTTAAATTTATTGTGCTGTAAATAAAGAGATTAAATAGAAAAAGCAAATGTATTTTTCTAAAATCTAAATGATTATCTTTGCACTTTCAAAAAAATAAGGAATGAATAATATTGTAGCCATAGTAGGTAGACCTAATGTTGGAAAATCAACTTTTTTCAACCGATTGATACAACGTAGAGATGCGATTGTGGATTCGGTGAGTGGTGTTACCAGAGATCGAAATTATGGTAAAAGTGAATGGAACGGAAAAGCCTTTTCTGTAATTGATACAGGAGGATATATTAAGGGTTCGGATGATATTTTCGAAGGTGAAATTAGACGTCAAGTTGAATTAGCTATTGATGAAGCAGATGCTATTATTTTTGTAGTAGATGTTGAAGAAGGAGTTACTCCAATGGATGAAGAAGTAGCAAAATTACTTCGAAAAGTAACCAAACCTATATTATTAGCTGTTAATAAAGTTGATAATGGAGCGCGTGAAAAAGACGCTGTGGAGTTTTATGCACTTGGTTTAGGCGAATATTTTACCATTGCAGGAATGAATGGAAGTGGTACAGGAGAATTATTAGATAAATTGGTTGAGGTCTTACCAGAATTACCTGAGGTAACTGAAGAAGAAAATCCGTTACCTAAATTTACGGTAGTAGGAAGACCAAACGCTGGAAAATCTTCATTTATTAATGCATTAATCGGTGAAGATCGTTTTGTAGTAACTGATATTGCTGGAACCACAAGAGATGCTATTGACACCACTTATAATCGTTTTGGATTCGAATTTAAATTGGTGGACACAGCAGGAATTCGAAGAAAAGCAAAAGTAAAAGAAGATTTAGAGTTCTATTCGGTAATGCGTTCGGTTCGAGCGATTGAACATAGTGATGTGTGTATCTTAATGATCGATGCCACAAGAGGTTTTGAAGGTCAGGATCAGAATATATTTTGGTTAGCGGAAAAAAATAGAAAGGGTATTGTAATCTTAGTAAATAAATGGGATTTAATTGAAAAAGATACTATGTCTACACGGGATTATGAAAGAAAAATACGTGAAGAGTTACAACCTTTTACCGATGTGCCTATTTTATTTGTGTCGGCTTTAACAAAGCAACGTTTATTGAAGGCTTTAGAAGTGGCAGTAGAAGTGTATGAAAATAGAAAGCAACGTATAGCGACTTCTAAGTTCAATGATTTAATGCTACCTATAATTGAAGCGTATCCACCTCCAGCTATAAAAGGGAAATATGTAAAAATTAAATATTGTATGCAGTTGCCTACACCAACTCCTCAGTTTGTGTTTTTTGCTAATTTACCTCAATATATTAAAGAGCCTTACAAACGCTTTATTGAAAATAAATTACGCGAACAGTATAATTTTTCTGGAGTACCTATCGATATTTATTTCAGACAAAAATAAAATTAAAAAGAGCTTTCAATAACTGAAAGCTCTTTTGTTTAGTACAACAACCTCATTCTTATTATTGCACTATTATTTTTTTGGTAATAGTTTTACCATTTTGATGGGTCATTTTCAAAGTATAAATCGTTGGTGCTGTAGCTTCATCTAAAACAAAATTGATAGTTTCTTTATTTGCAATAGTAAAGTTTATGTTTTTTGTATTTCCAGATAAGTCTATCAAGCTGATTTCTTTTAGATTGCTATCATTCGTAAAAATTTTAGAAACATGACCTCTGAAAATTGGATTTGAAACCACTACTAACGATTCTACAAAATCATCAGAATAAGTTTGAGATGTGTTTTGAAAATGTACCAAATGATTGTCGCTCAATTCTTGAACTGTAATGTCATCAATTTCCATTTGTACCATACTGTTCACTCCTAATTTTATTGCATTGTCTACAGAAGGGTAAAACCAAAGTTTCGAATTATTTTGGATTGGAATAAAAGTGAAACGTACAACTTGCCAAAATGATTTGGACTTATTCACTTCAAAAGCCCACGCTAATTCACTTGATTCTTCAATTTTAGGTTGCTCATCTGAAGCAGTATTTGATAAATTGCTTGCAGTTCTTACATTAACTGATGGATTTTGAGCTTTAATTTCTTCTGCATTTAAATTGGTAACCGCCTTTACCTTAAATGAGATTTCATATTTTTTTCCAACTTCAAAAGCATAGTTTGTATAAATACCACCACCGTTTTCTTTTGTAACACGTAACGTTGCCCAAGTATTTGTGTTTAAGTTTCCAGAAACTACAGGAGTTCCATGACTAGCAGCCCAACCTTTTATACAGCTTGGTGCGCTAAAACCATTTCCGATACAGTTTCCGCTCAAACTGCCATTGGTAAGGTTTTGAGAAATACCAAAAAAAGAAGTAAGTAAAAAAGTCGCCAATAATAATGTTGTTCTCATGTTTATTTATAATTAGATTTTTATTTGTTATTTTCGATATGCAAATATTCAAACTATTGTAAAATAAAGCAGTAAGAAATCTCCCGAAATTAAAGGGGAAAAACACCCTTTTTTTATGGGTAACTATCAATAAAAAAAGAGAGTGAGGAATAATACTTCCTCACTCTTTTAAAGTTATTTGAACGCAATGTTATTCGATGACCAATTTTTCTGTAAGTATATTGTCGTTTTTAGTCATTATTTTTACTAAATAAATTCCTTTAGTTTTATTTTCTGGAACGGAGAATGTAATGGTTTTAGCATCTTTTTTCTCAAAAGAAACGGTTTCAGATTTACCTAATAAGTCTACTAAGATAATTTCTTTAATGGTATTGGAATCGATACTAACAGTACAGTTCGTGCCTTTTTGAATAGGGTTTGGATACATAAAAAGTTCATTTGCTGTAACTGTTGCCTTTTTTTCATAAGGATAAGGTTCTGTATCTTTAATGTCTAAAGTTTCTATTGCGTAATCTGGATTACCGTTCGCTAGTTTACCTTGAATATAGATTCTAAATGCTTTTCTCGTTTCATTCCAAGGAGCACAATCATTCCAAATACCATGTTTAATGTAATACCAAGTATTCACAGTTAAACCGTTGTTGAAAGTTGCCGGTGCTGCTGTACAACAAATAATTGGGTTTCCTGGTACAGGATTGTTTCCTGTGGTACTTCCATTTGGAGCATATGAAATAGACCAATGATGGTTAACAAAAACTGGATTTTGAAGTGCTTCAACTGTTACGGAAACCGAACTACCAGTGTAAACAATATTCGTAAAATTGAAATCAGTGGTATAATTACTCCAATATACATTTTGTGGTAATGCAATTCTCATTTCCGACCAAGGTTGGCAATTATTATATACACCATGCTTAATATAATAGAATTTATCTCTTGTTAATCCTGTGAACGTTACCGAAGTTCCATTTTGAATGCCTCCAATTTGTCCTATTGTATTTGCGTCGGTGGTTGAACCAGAAACAGCCGTTTCCATTAATCCCCACCAGTGATTTAAACCTACAGTAGTATCTGTTGCAGTTACAGTAACAGATATCGTACCATTTGCTGCACAAGAAGAAGTGTAAGTAAAGTTTGGTGAACCACCAGGGCTTACTACCCTGAATTCATGAGTGGTAGGAACCCATCCTACACAAGGACTAGATGCAGTAGCAACTTTAACTTGATATTCATAACCCTGTACAAAAGTGTATCCTTGTCCGCCAAAAATAGAAGTTAAATTTAAGATACCTAATTGACCAGGCGTCCATCCATTACTGCCTTTTCTAGCTTGCCATTGAAATGCTGCTGTAGAACCAATAGGTCTTCTCCAAATATCTAAGTAATATTGATCTTCTCCAAAGGAAGCTGTACCATTTAAAAAGATACTTTCTCCTTCACAAAAATCTGTTTTTACATTATTGTTAGCATCTTGAAAATGAAAAACAGAAGTTACGGGAGGAATTACTTCAATATTATCAATCTCCATTTCTACTTGCGCACTTCCATTAGCTCTTGAATTAGCATTCATATAAGGAAAGAAACATAATTGAGTGTAATTTTGATTAGGAACATAGTTAATCGTAACTCTTGTCCAATTATTACTTCTATAAGTAGCTATTGTACTTTGTAAAATAACTTGTCCATTGCTTATTAAATTGGCAGGAACAGCATCGCCACTAGATGTAGTTAATCCATTAAATGCTTTTACTAAGACCAATGAATTAAGCACTGTGTTATTAGGATTACTAATATTAGTGTCTGTTCTGATGTCGAAAGAGATTTGATAATTTTGGCCTTGAACGAAATTATAATTGGTATAAATGCCTTCACCTCTGTTGGAATGAGACCACATCCACACCCAAGTATTAGAGTTTACTACGCCAGAAGAACTTGGAGATCCATGTGTTGCTTGCCAATTTCCAATACATGTAATACCATTGTTGCTAAGACAAGTTGCATCTAAGGAACCATTCATTATACATTGAGCATTCGTAAAGCTCCATATAAAAATAATTAAGATTGTATATAATTTTTTCATTGTATTAAATTAATTAATTGTTTGTTGTAAAATATTTTGTTTGTGATCACAGGACAAAGATGCTAACTTCTGTAAACAAAGTATTTTATGAATCAACGTTAATTGAAAGGGGAAAAACACCCTTTTTCACAATCATTAATTTAAATTATTTTTTATCGAATGGTTGTGGAGCCTTTTTCTTTAATAATAGTCATTATAGGTCTGTTTTCAATTTTACTTTCTAACCATGAAATAATATCTAAATATAAAAAGGCTCTTCTTTCGTATGGATGATCTTCATATTTTTTCAATCGGCTGTGTAGTTTTTTGAATTCACCTTTCAATTGATGTGGATAGATAGAACCTAAATTTCTTAAAAATTTAATCATTTCGCGTTGCACTTCGTGTAAGTCGTTCATTTTGATTAAAAATTTATAGGTGCTTTTCAATTGTAATTCTAATTTATAGTCTAAACTAGCTTCATAATGTGCTACTAAACTCAAAACTCTTGCAAAACACATGAGGTCCTCGCGCATAGTTAGATTTCTGTTGTCGATAATTTTTTGTAAGTATTCAATACATTTTATATTGTTTCCTACACCAAAATACATACACGCTATTTTATAGTAGAAAACCATCACATGGTGTTCGTCTATTTTATCTTCATCTGTTTTTATTTTTTTAAGTACATCCTCTATAAGTGTTAAGCCTTGGTCAAAGGTGCCTTCAATAAAGTGTAGATTCAGCTTACTATTGTAAATACATAAAAAGGTAAGGATACTAACATTATCATTCTTGGGAAATGCATCTAAAGCTATTGTTTCTTCAAGTTTATCTAATGTTTCTTTAAATAACGTTTTATGTTTAATTAAATACAAGCATTCTAATAAATAATTCACTCCTTTGATGTACCAAACTGGATTTAAATAAATCATTTTTGGGTTATCATAAAATAAATCTACCCATTTTTTAGCATACTTGTAACAAGATAGAAAATCTTGAATAAGGAAACTATACCATAAATGCGCTTTGTAAAGCCATAATTTTTCTCTAAATCCCAATTCAGTGATATTGTAATGCGGTAATTCTTTATTAAAATATAGTGTAATTTCTTGCATTTCGGCATCACTTTTAGCATAACCACTCTTGAGCATAATGCTGTATAATTGTAACGATAAATTTGATAATTTACTAGCGATAACATTCTCTTTACTTAATTTTTTAGCTTGAGAAGTAAGTTCGTCTGCGCGACCTACAATACTGCGCGTGATGTATTGTGATTCGATAACTTTTTCAAGTTCTACAATTTCATAGGCAATATTTTTCTCTTCATTTTCTAATGCTGCTATTTTGGCTTTTTCTAAAATTTTTAAACTTTGTTTGTATAAGCCTTTATGGTATAAAATTGTTGCAAAATCAAGTTGTTCTCGGATTAAAATACGGTTATTTTGATTTACAGGATTCATTCGTAAACTCACCAAAATTTGTTTGTATAAATGAGCTTTTAAATTAGAAAGCTGAATTTTAGTTACAATTTTACTATTCAAAATAATGTCTTCATTATAACAATCCATTTTATCTAAAAGATTAAAGAGTAAAAGAAATTTGGCATTTACATTTACATCTAATCGATTGGCATATAATTTAAACTGACGCTTTTCTGACCTTGAAAGCGATTTGATTAAGATGAATAAATTGTCTTTTGATAGGTTTGCCATTGTAAAAAAACAAATGTTAAGTTTTTGTAAATCAGTTTGTTGTAAAATAAAAAAATAGTTTTAATACTGTAAAAGAAAAATTTAAAAACTCCCTTTACATAAAGCAAAGTATAAATTTGTATTCATAAATTAAAATTAAGTTTAATAATTCTTTTATGGAGAAAGGGAAAGTACAAATTTTCGATACCACCTTACGCGATGGAGAACAAGTTCCAGGCTGTAAACTAAACAAAGAGCAAAAATTAATTATTGCTAAACGTTTGGATGAATTAGGGGTAGATGTAATTGAAGCAGGTTTTCCAATTTCAAGTCCAGGAGATTTTGAAGCTGTGGAAGCGATTGCAAAAATTGTTAAGAATGCAACTGTGTGTGGTTTAACAAGAGCCGTTGAAAAAGATATTGAAGTAGCCGCTCAAGCTTTAAAATATGCAAAAAAACCAAGAATACATACAGGAATAGGTACGTCAGATTCACATATAAAATACAAGTTCAATGCTTCTAAAGACGAAATAATCGAACGAGCAGTTAAAGCAGTTTCTTTTGCTAAAAAATTTGTTGATGATGTTGAGTTTTATGCAGAAGATGCTGGAAGAACTGATAATGCTTTTCTAGCTCAAGTTTGTTCCGAAGTAGTTGCTGCTGGAGCAACCGTTTTAAATATACCAGATACTACAGGTTATTGTTTGCCTGAAGAATATGGTGCTAAAATGAAATATTTAACAACGCATGTAAAAGGTATAGAAAAAGCTATTTTGTCTTGTCATTGTCATAATGATTTAGGTTTGGCTACAGCCAATTCTATTGCGGGAGTTATGAATGGTGCTAGACAAGTAGAATGTACGATCAATGGCATAGGGGAACGAGCAGGAAATACTTCTTTAGAAGAAGTGGTTATGATTTTAAGACAGCATCCTACTTTAGGTTTGGATACCAATATTAATTCTAAATTATTAAATGAAATGAGTCATTTGGTTTCTGAAAGTATGGGAATGCTAGTACAGCCTAACAAAGCAATTGTAGGAGCCAATGCTTTTGCGCATAGTTCTGGAATTCATCAAGACGGAGTAATTAAAAATCGCGAAACGTATGAAATAATTAATCCAGAAGATGTTGGTGTAACTGAATCTTCCATCATTTTAACAGCACGAAGCGGAAGAGCGGCTTTAGCTTATAGAGCTAAAAAAATTGGGTACGAATTAACCAAATTACAATTGGATGTAGTATATCAGGAATTTCTAAAAGTAGCTGATAGAAAGAAAGAAGTGGTCGATGAAGACGTGCATAGAATTATAGAAAATAATAAAATTGGTATCGTAGCATAAATATGGAAAAGAAAACCTTATTTGATAAAGTATGGGATAGTCATGTGGTAAGTGAAGTGCCCAATGGACCTCAAATTCTATATATAGATAAACATTTAATACATGAAGTTACGAGTCCACAAGCTTTCGCTGAATTGGAAGAACGTCAAATTCCTATTTTCAGACCGAAGCAAATTGTCGCGACTGCAGACCATAATGTACCTACAAAAAATCAGCATTTGCCGATAAAAGATCTTTTATCGAAAAATCAATTAGAACAGTTAACAAAAAACTGCGAGAAAAATAATATTACCTTATACGATTTAGGACATCAATATCAAGGTATTGTACATGTTATTGCTCCTGAATTAGGAATTACCTTGCCAGGCATGACTATGGTTTGTGGCGACAGTCACACTTCTACTCATGGAGCTTTTGGAACCATTGCATTTGGTATTGGAACGAGTCAGGTGGCACAAGTGTTTGCGAGTCAGTGTTTGTTATTAAATAAACCGAAAAGTCTTCGCGTAAGTGTTAATGGAAAGTTAGCCAAAGGTGTTACTCCAAAAGATGTTATTTTATATATCATTTCAAAAATTGGAACCAATGCGGGTACAGGTTATTTCTGTGAATATGCGGGAAATGTCTTTCAAGAGATGTCTATGGAAGGAAGAATGACCGTTTGCAATATGAGTATTGAAATGGGAGCAAGAGGAGGGATGATTGCTCCAGACGATATTACATTTGAATACATAAAAGGAAGAACATTTGCACCCAAAGGAAATGAATTAGAGGAGAAAATAGCCTATTGGAAAACGTTACCAACAGATGAAGGTGCTGTTTTTGATAAAGAATATACTTTTGATGCAGCAGATATTGCTCCGATGATTACCTATGGGACCAATCCAGGTATGGGAATTAAAATTAATGATCGTATACCAGTTTTGGAAGATGAATCATTTGCAAAAGCTTTAGATTACATGGGTTTTCATAAAGGAGAATCTTTATTGGAAAAACCGATTAATTATGTTTTTATAGGAAGTTGCACTAATTCTAGAATTGAAGATTTCAGAATTGCGGCTCAATATATTAATGGTAAACAAAAAGCGGCTCATGTAAATGCCTTAATTGTGCCCGGTTCGCAACAAGTAGCCAAACAAATTCAGGAAGAAGGCTTAACTACTATTTTTGAAAAAGCAGGTTTTGAAATTCGTCAACCCGGTTGTTCCGCATGTTTAGCAATGAATGATGATAAAATTCCAGCTGGAGAATATTGTGTATCTACTTCAAATAGAAATTTTGAAGGAAGACAAGGACAAGGTGCACGTACCCTTTTATCGAGTCCTTTAGTTGCTGCAGCTATTGCAGTAGAAGGTAAAATTATTGATATCACAAAACATTTGAATTAATCATGGAGAAATTTACAACACTATATTCTAAAGCGGTTCCATTACCAGTAGAAAATATTGATACGGATCAAATTATTCCTGCAAGATTTTTAAAGGTTACCAACAAGGTTGGTTTTGGAAATAATCTTTTTAGAGATTGGCGTTTTCATGAAAATAATGAACCCATTACTTCTTTTGTACTTAATAATCCTAAATATTCTGGAAAAATAGTAGTTGCAGGAGATAATTTTGGTTGTGGAAGTAGTAGAGAACATGCGGCTTGGGCTTTAACAGATTATGGCTTTAAAGTGATTGTTTCTAGTTATTTTGCTGATATTTTTAAAGGAAATGCTTTAAATAACGGATTGTTACCAATCCAAGTTTCCCCTGCGTTTCTAAAAGAAGTTTTAACTTTAATTACTCAAAATCCTGAAACCGAACTTATCGTTGATTTAGAACAACAAACCATTGCTGTAAAAGATATTGGTTTACAAGAAACGTTTGAAATTGATGCTTATAAAAAACTATGTCTGATTAACGGGTATGATGATATTGATTTTTTAGTAAGTAATAAAGATAAAATTGAAGCCTTTGAAGCAAAAAGAAATAAAACACAATCCATAGTCATTTAAAAGAATTATTATGAAGATGAAAATAGCCGTGTTACCTGGAGATGGGATAGGTCCTGAGGTAACGAAAGAATCCATAAAAGTATTACAGTCTATTGCAGATGCATTTGGACATGATTTTCAATTTAAAGAAGCTTTAGTAGGAGCTATAGCTATTGATCAAACTGGAAACCCATTACCAGAAGAAACATTAGTGCTTTGTAAAAATAGTGATGCCGTTCTTTTTGGAGCTATTGGTGATCCAAAATATGATAACAATCCAGACGCAAAAGTAAGACCAGAACAAGGTTTGTTGAAATTGAGAAAAGAATTAGGTTTATTTGCTAATATTCGTCCCATTACAGCTTATGATTCGTTACTTGAAAAATCTCCATTAAAGAAAGAAATCATTCAAGGAACGGATATGGTTATTTATAGAGAATTAACTGGCGGAATTTATTTTGGTGAAAAACAACTCAATGAAGAGGGTACAATTGCTTCCGATTTATGTGAGTATGCACAATATGAAATTGAAAGAATTGCGCACTTAGCGTTTAAAGCGGCACAACAAAGGCGAAACAAAGTAACTTTGGTAGATAAAGCTAATGTTTTAGAAACCTCAAGACTGTGGAGACGTGTCGTAACTTCTTTAGCGAAAAACTATCCAGACGTAGCTTTGGACTTTCTATTTGTAGATAATGCAGCCATGCAAATGATTTTAAATCCAAGTCAGTTTGATGTCATTTTAACTGAAAATATGTTTGGTGATATTATTTCTGATGAAGGAAGTGTTATTGGTGGTTCCATAGGTTTGTTAGCCTCAGCTTCAGTTGGAAATGGTACAGCTTTGTTTGAACCAATACATGGTTCGTATCCACAAGCAACGGGTAAGAATATAGCCAATCCAGTTGCTTCCATTTTAAGTGCAGCGATGTTATTAGAACAATTTTCTTTACATGATGAAGCCAGGTTAATCTATAAAGCAGTGGAAACCATGTTAAATGAAAATATTGGAACAGTAGATTTAAATAAAGACAATCCATCAAGTACATCAGAAATAGGTGATGTTATCGTAAAATTAATTGATAGTCAAGATGTAACCATAGGAGGGTCGCATTTTGAAAATATTAAATTAGGAAAGTCAGTTTACATTTAAAATTAAGTTAAAAAACATTTATTTCTTTTTAAACTGTAAGAAATAACTTTATTTCGCGGTTAGTTATTAATCGCGATTTTTTTATGCTTAAAAATTACTTGTCCCTGTTTGTTTTGTTGTTTAGTGGTGTCGTTTTTAGTCAAAGTACGGTTTCTGTTTCTGGAAAATTAATAGACGAAAACTTAAAATTACCTTTAGAATCAGCAACCGTTTATTTTTCTAAGGTTAGCGATTCTACCGTTGTCGATTATACCATTTCTGATAAAAATGGAAATTTTAGCTTTAAAATAAAAACACTAGATTATCCTGTAGTGTTACGAGTTTCATACACGGGTTACTTGGATTATAAAAAACAATTTGCTTCTCTTCAAAACGATATAGATTTAGCTACAATTGGGTTACAGGAAAATGTTTCCTCATTAAAAGAAGTAGTGGTGCAATCAGAAATACCTCCTATTTCAGTAAAAGCGGATACTTTAGAGTTCAATGCCTCTTCTTTTAAAGTAGCTCCAGATGCGAATGTTGAAAAGTTATTGAAGCAATTGCCTGGTGTTGAGATTGATACTGATGGTAAGATTACAGTGAATGGGAAAGAGGTGAATAATATTTTAGTCAATGGGAAACCTTTTTTTGGAAAAGATGGGAAAATTGCTACTCAAAATTTACCAGCTGAAATGATTGAAAAGGTGCAGGTAACCGATACAAAGACTAAGAAAGAGGAATTGTCTGGACAAACTGCATCAGACAATACAAGTACCATTAATCTTACCATTCAAGAAGATAAAAATAAAGGTTTGTTTGGAAAAGCAACAGCAGGTTATGGAACTGATGATCGCTATGAATCGAGTGTGTTGTTCAACTATTTTAAAGATACTCAAAAGATAAGTGTTTTAGGCTCTTCCAATAATATTAACTCCGTTGGCTTTTCTATGGATGAGATATTTGATAATATGGGTGGCGGAAGAAATCAATCGGTTTATATTAATAGTAATGGTAGTTTCGGAATCAACGGAATGCGTTTTGGCGGTAATTCAGGGATTACAAAATCGAATATGCTTGGTGTCAACTTTTCTGACGAATGGTTCAATAAAAAAGTAGATCCTAATGGAAGTTATTATTATACAAACTCCATCACTGAAAATAGAAATCGAACCGGTAGAATTAATCTTTTACCTACGGGGAATACAAGTACCAATTCAGAGTCGAATGCAAAAACAGACAATACAGGACATGCTATTAACTTCGATTTAGAAGTAAAAATAGATTCTACAACAACATTGTATTTGTCTCCTAATGTATCTAAAAATAAAACGTTAGATCAATATTCTAGTTTTTCCAGTTCTTTCGATAGTGCAAATGCCTTGTTAAATGAAAATACAACAAATAATTTTCAAGATGTGGAACGTACTAGTTTTACCAATAATCTATATCTCTATAAAAAACTAAAACGCAAGGGTAGAGGCGTAAGTTTTACGATGAATAATGAATATAGTGATAATGAAACCAATTTAAATACCAATACCAATACTGTTTTTTATCAATCAGGAAATCCAGATGATAGTAGAAATCAAAATCGATTGGATACCGATAAGATGGACATGTTAGAACTCGAAGTGGGTTATTCAGAACCTATTACCGATTCTTTAAAATTGAGCTTTGAAACTTCTTTTAAAACCCAACGCTTTAGAAACGGTAAAACTACTTTTGATTTTGATGCTGCTACAAATACATATACCGATTATAATGATTTGTTATCGAATCAAATTTTTTCTAGAAACAACACTTTTAATGGTTCGGTAGGAATTAATATAACCAAAAGTAAATACCGTTTCAATCTCGATTTTGGTACCGATTTTTTAAATTATGACAATCAATCCACTTACTTAGGTACAGTTACTACATTAAAGAACAATTATATGTATCCTAATGTAAGAGCTTATATCAATTATAAAGTTGCCAAATCTAAGTCAATTTACAGTCGCTATACCTATAATGTGAATTTACCTTCTGCAGAGCAATTATTACCTTTTGAAAATTTAGCCAATCCCTTAAATACCATTACAGGTAATGCGTTCTTAAAGCCAGTAGAAAATCATAATTTATATATGAATTTCAATAATTATGATTATGCAACGCGTTCTGGTTTTTATAGTTATTTTGGTGGAAGCTTACGCAAAAATCAAATTGTAAGTTCAACGGTTTATGATGCCGATTTTAAAGCGAATACAACCTATCAAAATATCAATCAAACCTATAATTTTTATACGGGTTTTAGTGTCAATAAATCCTACAAAAAAGAGAAGAGAACCTTTAAATATGGATTTGGAATTGGTGTAAATTATGATTTTAACCAAGGTTTAACTAATGCTGCTTTATACCAAGCAAAAGGAATACAGCTTAACCCAAGAGCGAACCTTTCTTGGGCCATCGACGATTTGGTTACTATTTCTCCTTCTTATCGTTATACTTATAACTCTACTTCTTTTGAAAATTATGTGATTGATAAAACCAATACATTCAGGCATATTTTTAAATTAGAAGCTACAACCTATTGGCCTAAAAATGTAGTTTTAGGTAATGATTTTGGTTATACTTATAATTCAAATATTGCAAATGGTTTTCAAAAAGACTTTTATTTGTGGAATGTGAGTTTGGGTTATAATTTCTTTAACGAACAATTATTAGCTAAAGTAAAAGTGTACGATTTGTTAAACCAAAATGTAAATGCTACACGAACCATTACACCTACTGCTATTACAGATGAAGAAAATACAGTTTTACAACAATATGTGATGTTCTCTTTGACGTATAAGTTGGAAAAATTTGGTGGTAAAAAGAAAGATAGTAATCGCTTTATGATACATTAAATAAAAAAGGTGCTCAATTGAGCACCTTTTTTATTTAATAGTGATATTTTTTGTAATAATTGTTCCGTCTTTTTTGGTAGCTTTAACCACATAAGTGCCTTCATAAAGTTCTTTTCTAAGTTGAAAAGTAATGTAGTTTTTACTTAAAACTTTAAATTCGGATGAAAAAGTGTTACCCGCTAAGTCTGTAACTTGTATTTCACTTATTTCTCCCGAATTAATTCGAATATTTAAAAAATCATTTTTTGAAACATTCTCAGGAAAAATATATTCTAAAGCTCTGTACGAATTAGTAGTAGTAACAGTACTCTCTTTTTTTTCAGCAACTGTTGCGCTTTTTTGACCAGAAGTTGTAATACTAATATCGTCAATTTCGAATTGAGAATACTTATTGGTCGGTATGCTTTTTCCAGAAGTAATTGAGGTGTAAAACCATAATTGGGAATTGCTTTTTTGTGGTGTAAATGTAATGGATACACTTTCCCAATCGGTACTATTTTGAGTAATGTTTTTAGTCCAAATAATTTCACTATCAATTGGTGAAATTGAATTTTTGTTATTGAAATTGGATGTTAAATCCGTAACAGCTTTTACATTGGCACTAGTAATTATTTTATCAACTGCACCAATAGTAGTTGTGATTTTTACTTTAAAAGAGATTTGGTACTTTTTACCAGGAATGAATTCATAATGGGTAAAAATACCTTCTAAGCCTTCTTCGTTAGTGGTTAGTTTTGCCCAAGTGTTTTTAGGAATAGTGCCTTGTACAAAAGGATTTCCATGACTAGCAAACCAGCTAGAAACACAGGAAGGAGCTGTAAAGCCATTGCCAACACAATTGCTGTTTAATTGGCCATTGGATAGTTCTTGAGAAAAAGAACCACACGTGAATAGAAATAAACTATAGGTTAATAACGTTTTTTTCATTTATCGAAATTTGGGGACATACTTTTTAATAAACCTTACAAATATCGTTATTTATAAAATATTTATTACAAAAAGTTAATTTATATTTTGATTGCATAAAAAAACACCTTTAAAAAAGGTGTTTTTTTATATGCTAAGGTATGTTACCAACTTCCGCCTGCTCCACCGCCAGAGAAACCTCCACCGCCAAAGCCTCCACCAAAGCCTCCGCCTCCAAAACCGCCTGAAGATCCGCCTCCAAAACTGCCACCGCCACTTCCGCGACCAAGACTGCTTAATATAATCATATCCATTAAATCGGAACCTGAAGATCTTCCTGAACCTCCATTTCTACCATTATTGTTTCTACCTCTAGAAATAATAATCATCAGAATGATAAAGAAAATAATAAAAAACGCTATCGGAAAACTATTACCACTTTTGCCTTTTCGAGTTCCTTTATACGTTCCTTTTATAATTTCAAAGATTGCAGTTGTACCTTTATCTAAACCTCGATAGTAGCTACCTGCTTTAAATTCAGGAATGATAACATTACGAACTAGTTCGCCAGTTATTCCAGCAGTTAGTTTGTCTTCTAAACCATAGCCTGGGGAAATCCATATTTCTCGGTCATTTTTAGATAATAGAATAATAACACCATTGTCTTCTTTGGCTTGACCAATTCCCCATTCTTGCGCCCATTTTGGCGCTAAAATACCAATACTTTCTCCTTTTAAATCATCAATGGTAACAATAACAATTTGTGTAGTGGTAGAATCAGAAAAACGGACTAATTTATTTTCTAATTGTTTTTCTTCCTGTTCGTTTAGTACGTCGGCATAATCATAAACAGACGTTTGAAAGGAAGGTTTTTTTGGAATATCAAATTGAGCCAAACCTAATGCATGTATTAAAAACAGCACTATGGCCAACAAAATTTTCATTGATTTAAATATAAATTGTATCATTATCCTTTTGAAATTTCATTAGGTAATTCGTTAATATCGTCTGATTGATAAGGGAAATAGTCCTTCAAACGCTTACCTGCTTCGATAATGCCTTTTACTAAACCGTCTTTGTTTTGATTATTTTTGAAATGTTCAATAACAATATCTTTGGTAGAATTCCAAAAATCTGCTCCTACAACATTATTAATGCCTTCATCACCTAAGATGGCAAAATGTTTATTGGCTACACCTACATAAAATAAAACACCATTACGATCTTTAGTGTTTTGCATATTAAGAGCTAAAAAAACCTCCTGAGCTCTTTCAAGCGGAGGTTTTTCAGTATGTTCTTCAATATGTACTCGGATTTCACCAGATGTGTCTTTTTCAGCAGCAACTATGGCTTGAACAATTTCTTGTTCTTCTTGAGCTGTTAAAAAATCTTCTGTTTTTGACATCTTATTTTTATTTACTAAAATCAAATTCTACATCAACTGGTTTTTCTGCTCCAGCTACAGCATCGAAATACGCTTTTTCTTTATAATCAGACAATGCGATACTTCTTGGCATTTTTAATACATAGTTATTGTATTCTTCAACCGCTTCATTAAAACGAGTACGAGCTGTTAATATTTGATTTTCAGTACTCGCTAATTCGTCTTGTAATTTTAAGAAATTTTGATTGGCTTTTAAATCAGGATAACTTTCTACAGTTACTAATAAACGAGATAATGCTGAACTCACTCCGCTTTGAGCTTCATTAAAAGCTTTTAGTTGTTCAGGAGTAATGTTTGATGGATCAATAGTTGTAGCAGTAGCTTTAGCTCTTGCATTTACAACAGCCTCTAAAGTTGACTTTTCAAAATCAGCAGCACCTTTTACAGTTTTTACTAAGTTTCCAATTAAATCATTTCTTCTTTGGTAAGAAGTTTCTACATTTCCCCAAGATTTTTTTACTTGTTCGTTTACGGTTACAGCTCCATTTCTAACGCCAATATACCAAAATATTCCAATTATAAGTAAACCTCCAATAAGTAACCACGGTAAGAATTTTTTCATAATTTTCTGTTTTAAAGTTGATTTTTAATATGTAATAATTGTGTTTTTACGTTTTCTAATTTTCTAATAATTTCAAAAGTGTCTAAGGTTTTCTTTTGGTTTTCTTTCAAATGAATTTTAGCTCCTTCTAATGTAAAGCCACGTTCTTTTACCAGATGAAAAATTAATTGTAAGTTTTTAACATCTTCAGGTGTAAATTTCCGATTGCCTTTTGCGTTTTTCTTAGGTTTTAAAATGTCAAATTCTTTTTCCCAAAATCGTATCAACGAAGTGTTTACATCAAAAGCTTTGGCAATTTCTCCAATACTATAATACAATTTATTTTCGGGTAAATCGATGTGCATGAATATTAGTCTAAAGATTGATTTTCTTGGGTTGCTAAATTGGAAATTGCAATGTATTCTTCTGCAGAAATACTTCCGTAATAGAAATTAATAGGATTCACTTTTTCTCCATTTTTAATAACTTCATAATGCAAATGTGGTGCTTCACTTCGACCCGTGCTTCCTACATAACCAATGATATCTCCTCGTTTTACTTTTTGACTAGGTTTACAATTATATTTGCTCAAGTGAGCATATAAAGTAACATACCCATAACCATGATTAATTTCAATATGATTCCCATAACCAGAAAGGGAATTGTCTGCTTTTAACACCACACCATCACCCGTAGCATAGATTGCGGTTCCTGTTGGAGAGGTAAAATCCATTCCATAATGAAATTTTCTTACTTTAGTAAAAGGATCACTTCGGTATCCAAAACCAGAAGCCATTCGTTTTAAATCTTCATTTTTTACCGGCTGTATCGCTGGAATTGCAGCTAATAATTTTTCTTTTTGTTTGGCCAAAACAATAATTTCATCCAATGATTTGGATTGAATGACTAATTCTTTGGTTAATTGATCCACTCTTTTAGTGGTGTTTACTACCAATTCTGAATTATCATACCCTTTTAAATCTTTATATCGATTCACGCCACCAAAACCTGCTTTTCTTTCTTCTTCTTTAATAGGAGAAGTATTGAAATAAATGCGATAAATATTATTGTCACGGTCTTCAATAGCATTTAAAACTTCGTCCATTAAGTCCATTTTTTTATTCAGAAGTTTGTAGTTTAACTTCATGTTCTCAAGCTCACTGGTTAATAATTTGTCTTTAGGAGTCTCGAAATAAGGCGTGTTAATCAGTAAAATTAAACACAAAAAACCAAATAGAGCAGCAGCTAATAAAAACAGAAAGGCATAAGCAAATTTTTTACGACGTTGCGGTTTTATTCTTTTATATGCTAAATTTTCAGAATCGTAATAATATTTTACTTTAGACATGTTTTAAAATTACTATTTTTGCACCAAATTAATAGGTGTTTACGTTAGTTATACGAACAAAATTAAAAAATGTTTCATTCTAATTGTTTTTTTATAACGAAACTTTGTGAATTTTTTGTATAACAAAAATGCATCTATTTGATTTTTAATGATAAAAGCAGAATCATACAAGATTCAAAAATATTTAAAATAATTTAAATGAAATCACAAGACATTCGCAAAGCATATTTACAATTCTTTGAAAGTAAAGGTCACTTAATTGTGCCTTCAGCACCTATTGTGCTAAAAGATGACCCTACCTTAATGTTTAATAATTCTGGTATGGCCCAATTCAAAGAATATTTTTTAGGAAACGGAACTCCTAAAAGTAAACGTATAGCCGATACACAAAAATGTCTACGTGTTTCAGGTAAACATAACGATTTAGAAGATGTAGGTTTTGATACCTATCATCATACGATGTTTGAAATGCTAGGAAACTGGTCATTTGGAGATTATTTTAAAAAGGAAGCGTTGCCTTGGGCTTGGGAATTTTTAACGGAAGTTTTAAAATTAGACAAAGATCGTTTGTATGTATCTGTTTTTGAAGGAAACGCAGATGAAAATGTACCCTTCGACCAAGAAGCCTTTGATATTTGGAAGCAATTTGTTTCGGAAGATCGAATTATTTTAGGTAATAAAAAAGATAATTTTTGGGAAATGGGTGACCAAGGTCCGTGCGGTCCTTGTTCTGAGATACATATCGATTTGCGTTCGGATGAAGAAAGAGCGAAAGTAGCGGGTCGTGATTTAGTAAATGCAGACCATCCTCAAGTTGTGGAAATTTGGAATAATGTCTTTATGGAATTCAATCGTAAAGCAGATGGTTCCTTAGAAAAATTACCCGCACAACATGTGGATACAGGAATGGGCTTTGAACGTTTATGTATGGCGATGCAAAAAGTAACATCTAATTATGATACGGATGTTTTTACTCCTTTAATTTCAAAAGTAGAAGCCATTACAGGTTTAAAATATACTTCTAATGAAGTTAAAAATATAACTGAGAAACAAAATAAAATCAATATTGCCATTCGTGTTATTGTTGACCATGTAAGAGCTGTTGCTTTTGCTATTGCAGACGGACAATTGCCTTCAAACAATGGAGCTGGTTATGTAATTCGTAGAATTTTACGTCGTGCGATTCGTTATGGTTTTACTTTTTTAGATACCAAAGAACCGTTCATTTATCAATTGGTTGAAGTTTTGGCAAACCAAATGGGTGAATTTTTCCCTGAAATAAAAAAACAACAAGTTTTAGTTACCAATGTGATTCGCGAAGAAGAAGCTTCTTTCTTAAGAACTTTAGAACAAGGATTGCAATTATTAGAAGTGGTTGTAGCTGAGACAAAAGGAAATGAAGTTTCAGGTGCAAAAGCTTTTGAGTTATATGATACTTTTGGATTTCCTAAAGATTTAACAGCTCTTATTTTGAAAGAAAAGGGGATGACCTATAATGAAGCGGAATTTGAAGTAGAATTGAAAAAACAAAAAGACCGTTCTCGTGCTGCTTCAGAAGTATCTACGGATGATTGGAAGATTCTGGTAGCAGGAAATACGGAGACTTTTGTAGGTTATGATCAAACAGAAAATGAGGTAAAAATAACGCGCATTCGAAAAGTAGATTCTAAAAAAGATGGTGTTTTGTACCAAATAGTTTTAGATGCAACGCCATTTTACCCAGAAGGAGGAGGACAAGTAGGAGATAGAGGCGTTTTAGTTTCTGCAAATGAGGCAATTGAAATTATCGATACCAAAAAAGAAAATAACTTAATTCTACACATTGCGAAACAGTTACCAGAAAATGTAAATGTTGCTTTTGTCGCTAAAGTAAATACCGATTTAAGAACGGCTTCTTCAAAAAATCATTCGGCTACGCATTTAATGCATTTGGCTTTGCGTACCATTTTAGGTACTCATGTGGAACAAAAAGGGTCATTGGTTACACCGAATTATTTACGTTTCGATTTTTCTCATTTTTCGAAAGTAACAGATGAAGAATTAAGACAAGTAGAAGCTTTTGTGAACCAAAGAATTCAGGAGCATATTCCTTTAATAGAAAGAAGAAGTATTCCGATTCAACAAGCGTTAGACGAAGGAGCAATGGCTTTGTTTGGAGAGAAATATGGAGACAATGTTCGTGCGATTAAATTTGGAGATTCGATGGAGTTATGTGGAGGAATTCATGTGTCGAATACAGCAGATATTTGGTATTTTAAAATTATATCTGAAGGAGCAGTGGCAGCCGGAATTCGCAGAATTGAAGCGATTACCGGAGATGCTGTAAAAGATTTCTTTGCTTCTCAGGAAAATACATTAGCCGAAATTAAAGAAAGCTTGAAAAATCCACAAGACGTTTTAAAAGCAGTTAGTTCTTTGCAAGAGGATAATGCCAAATTGAAAAAACAAGTAGAGCAATTATTAAAAGATAAAGCGAAAGGATTAAAAGGCGAATTAGAAGCGCAAATAAAAGAAGTAAATGGTGTTCAATTTTTAGCTACTCAAGTAGATTTAGATGCTAATGGAGTAAAAGATTTAGCATATGAATTAGGAAATAACAAAACCAACTTATTTTTAGTTTTAGCAACCGCTTCAGAAGACAAACCGATGTTAACCTGTTATATTTCTAAAGAATTAGTAGCCGATAAAGGCTTGAATGCAGGTCAAGTAGTTCGCGAATTAGGAAAGTATATCCAAGGTGGTGGTGGTGGACAACCATTTTTCGCAACGGCTGGTGGAAAAAATGTGAATGGAATTGTAGAAGCTTTAGATAAAGCAGTAGATTTTATTAAATAAAAATTCATATTATCAATAAAAAACCTTTTAGAAAACTAAGAGATTTTTTATTGGTTTAAAAGTTATATTACAAATTTTAAAAGGCGTTTAAAACACTCATATATTTTGTACCACATAAGATACAAAAATTAAACCCATAATTTTATAAATAAGGGTAATTCCATATTCGCCTATCTTTTTTGAACCATCATTATCAGTTGCTTTGGTAAAACGATCCTTTTAAATGTTAAATTTTCTTGTTAAATAGAAATTTAGACGTTAAAGTTGTTTTTTTTTGTTTTATTTGTTTGTAAATCACCCTAAAAAGACCAAAAAATGAAAAAAATTTTTGCTCTAATGAGCGCATTTACTTTACTTCTTACCTCATGTAACGAAAGTGATTCCAATAGTGGGCCGACTCAATCCCAATTGCTAACTAAAATGGTTGAAACTTTTGATGATGGTAGTACTTTAACAACAACCTATACCTATGATGGGAATAATTTGATGAAATGGGAAAATTCGGATGGTGAAAAAGAAGAGTTTACCTACAATTCAAGCAATCAGGTTATTGCAAGTGTTAAGCAAGAATTTGGTTCGGGAAGTTCGTTAGAAACAATTAATGTAACTTTTACTTACGATGCACAAGCGAGATTGATATCTATTTCTGAAAGTGATGGAATACTATTAGAATATATACATAATACCGATGGAACGATAACCGAAAAGAATTATGGAGTTGTCAACACTGTTCAAACGCTATCTACAGAATTTAAATGTACCTATGATGCTTTAGGAAATTTAACTTCCCAAGTAGGAACAAGTGTTTCATCTGGGGATAACTTTATAAATCAATTTGATTCGAGAAATGCAGTGTGTAAAAATCAAAACTTTCCTAAAGAAATGTTTATCTCTTATTTTGGTTTTGATAACGTGAACAATTTAATCAGTTCGGTTTACAATAGTGACGCAGCAGACGATTTAAGTTATTCAATACAATACACCTATGATGTTTACGGTTATCCAGTAGGAAGTACAGAAACATACGGATCAGGTGAAGTTATTTTAACAGAATATTTCTATAACAATTAATAAATTTAAATTTTAAAAAATGAAAAAACTTTTTGCCCTACTAAGTGCCTTTACATTTGTCTTAACTTCTTGTTCTAGTGATGATTCCAATGATGCTGCATCGGGTCAATTATTGACTAAACTTGTTGAAACTTATGAAAATGGAGATGTTGAAACTGTTACCTTTCAATATTCTGGAAATAAGATTCTCAAACGAACATCCGATTACGCTTTTAGAGATGAAACTATTTTTACCTATACAGGTGACCTTATAACCAAAGAAGAATATTTTTTTGACGATGATGCAGGATATTCTTTTTATGAAGTAATTAATTATGAATATGATGCTACTAATAGATTGATAAAATCATCACGTACTGCTACTAGTTTAGCTGAAGAGGATGTTTTTACTTATAATTCGAATGGTACTATTTCTTTTACAACTACTTCTACAATTTCTTCCCCTTCAACTATTGTTGCTACAGGAGTTATTTACTTAAATGGCGATCAACCTTATAAGAAAGAAATAACATTCGATCCTGGTACAGCTATGGAAAATAATGCAGTAGAAGAAGGAACATTTGATGATAAAATAAACCCTTTTATGAATATTACTGGATATTCTAAAATGGCTATCGCTTGTCCAACTTATAACTATTCTTTAGAAGGTACCGTAAATAATTATTTAACCTATAAAAGAGATAATGTTTTATGGGACTCATCTACTTATACGTATAATAGTAACAATATGCCTTTAACAGAAACCTATACAGATGTGGAAGGAAATGGAGATGAAAATTCTACTCTTCAATATTTTTATAATTAAAATAAAGAAGAATAATAATAAAAGAAACCCAAAACACCTCGTTTTGGGTTTTCTTTTTTATGACTACTTTTGACAACTAATGGTTAAATTAGCAGCATGCAATTCACTACAAAAATACCCATTGAAACATTTAGTAAGCCCATAACTTATGACAGTAACATATTGTCTTTAGGTTCTTGTTTTGCAGATAATATGGATGAAAAATTTCATTATTATAAATTTTCAACTGTAACCAATCCTTTTGGTATTATTTTTAATCCCGTTTCTCTTGAACGAATTGTACATCGGATAGTTAACAAAGTTGCTTTTACAGAAAATGATATCTTTTTTCACAATGAAGCGTGGCATTGTTTTGAAGTGCATTCAGAACTTTCACATCCTAATAAAGACGAATTTTTAAAGCAATTGAATTCGATTCTTGTTACAGTTCACGATAAAATGCGTTCGCTCACGCATTGTATCATTACTTTAGGAACGGCTTGGGTGTATCGAAATAATGCATTAGATAAAATAGTTGCCAATTGTCATAAAGTACCTCAGAAACAATTTACAAAAGAATTATTGTCGGTAGATGCCATTCAAAAGAACATAGAGAATATAGTTACTTTGGTACAACAAATTAATAAAGAGGTTAAATTTATATGTACTGTTTCACCTGTGAGACATAGCAAAGATGGTTTTGTAGAAAATAATGTGAGTAAAGCTCATTTGCTGAGTGCTGTTTATACTTGTAAAACTTCCCTAGAAATAGCTTATTTTCCTTCTTACGAAATTCTATTAGATGAACTAAGAGATTATCGTTTTTATGCAGAAGATATGTTGCATCCTAATGCCATTGCCATTCAATATATTTGGCAACGATTTAAAGAAACTGTAATTGATGCAACTGTTTATGAAATTATGGATGAGGTAGCAACCATTCAAAAAGCGCTTGCACACAAACCTTTTAATCCTTTGAGTGCAAATCATGTGAATTTTGTAAATACTACCCAACAAAAAATTAGTAATTTGCAGAAGAAATTACCTTCTGTACAATTTTAAAAATCAAACTATGGGATTTTTTACAACACTTTCAGAGTTAAGAAAATGGCTGGTCCTTATTTTATTAGGATTGGTGCTTTTCTTTGGTTATAAATATTTTACTACTCCTTCGCGAGAAACCACTTTAGAAAATGATACCAATCTCATTCAACAACAAATTAAGAATGTTGGAAAATTAGTAGTTACAGAAGGCCATTTTGCAGAAGTACTAACCTACAAAGACCGAAAAAAAACGTACATACCTGGTGTAACTTTTGATAAAAAGGCTCTCGTGGTTATTAATGCAGATGTAACTGTTGGGTTTGATTTGAGTAAAGTAACGTATGATATAGATGCGGAAAATAAGAGGGTTACCATTACACATATTCCAAAAGAGGAAATCAAAATTTCTCCCGATATCAAATACTACAATACAGAATCTTCTACATTTAATGCATTTACAGGAGACGATTACAATAAGATTGCGAAAAGTGCTAAAGCAAGTTTAGCTAAAAAGATTGAAAATTCTACTTTGAAGACGAATGCTCAAAACAGATTGCTTTCTGAACTTACCAAAATGTTAGTGGTAACCAATTCTATGGGTTGGACCTTACAATACAAAGGAAATGTGATTCAAAAAGAAACCGATTTAAAGTTATAAGTTATTTTAGAACGCTGTTGGTAGTTTCTTTCTCAAATAAAATAAAAAATGTACCCCAAATTTTACTTCTAGGTACATTTGGTTTTATAAAATAGTTGATTTACAATTTACTTTGTAAACTCGTCCATCCACCTCCGTTTATACATTCGATGCCGTTTTGCTTTAAAAAAGAAGTGGCTTGTGCACTGCGCATTCCTGAACGACAACAAGCAATAATAGGTTTGTTCCACTTCTTAATTTCATCAATTTTAGTATTTAAACTTTGTAAAGTAATATTTTTAGAGCCTTTAATGTGTCCATCATTGTATTCTTCTTTCGTTCTAACATCTAAAATAACAGCACCTTTTTGAACAAATTCCTTAATTTCATTGGATTTGTTGCCTAATCCTAATAAATCTAATAATCCCATATTTTCTTTTTTATACAAATGTAAGTCGCTATTTTTTACCGAATTGTAACAATTGTTACGAATTGGCGTTATACAAAAACAAACAACATTCTAAATTATGAAAAAAATACAACTACTCTTAGTTGTTTTGTGTCATTCCCTATGGTCACAAAACACGGTGAATTACACCGCTTCTAATGCTATTTTTGCGAATCCAGAGCGAGGATTTCAGAAATATTCGATTACCAATGCCAATTATGCAACCACTCCCAATTATAGTAATATTAGTATTTCCGAATTGAATAATTGGTATACTGGAACTGATAAAGTGACTGTTATCTTTCGTTATTTTCTTTTGGAAGATTTTTTAACAACCAATATTAATGCTACTTACTTAAGTAATATGCAATTGGATTTTGATAGAATTAAAGCAGCAGGATTTAAATGTATTGTTCGTTTTTCGTATTCCAATGCAGAAGGAAGTACACCACAACAGGCTTCAAAAGCTCAAATTCTAACACATATTAATCAGTTACAGCCATTACTATCTCAGAATAAAGATATTATTGTTTCCCATCAAGCGGGGTTTATTGGAACTTGGGGCGAATGGTATTATACGAATTCGAGTGAATTTGGTACCGAAGATAGTATCACTCCTACGCAATGGCTCAATCGAAAAGAAGTAGTAGATGCCATGTTGAATGCCACTCCAGTTGAAATACCAATACAGTTGCGTTATCCTTTATTGAAAAAAACGATGTATGGCAATACACCACTTACTCCAGCTACGGCTTATCAAAACACGGCTTTGGCACGAATTGGCTTTTTTAATGATGCCTTTTTAAATGATTATGGAGATCAAGGTACGTATGAGGTGAATAGTCAATATGAAAATCCTGTAGGTACCACTGATTATGTTTATTTAAGTAATGAAACCCAATATGTGCCCATGTCTGGAGAAACCAATGGATTAAACGCACCGAGAACCGATGGAGCCAATGCTGTTTTAGAATTGGATTATACCAATTGGTCTTTGTTGAACCGGGATTATTTTGAACAAAACATAACGAATTGGACAAATTCAAATCATATTGATGACATAAAAAGGAAATTAGGTTATCGTTTTGTTTTGACGAATTCTATTTTTGAATTGCAAGGAACTAATTTGAATGTACAAATTAATTTAACGAATCAAGGTTATGCTCGCGTTTTTAAAGCGAGACCTGTTTATTTAGTACTTCAAAATACGACTACTCTACAAAATAATTTATATGTAATGAATGCAGATATTAGAGAATGGGAAAATTCAATAGCACTTAATGAAACGTTCGATTTAGGAACATTACCTTCCAGAGATTATTCCAGTTATCTTTTTATTCCTGATGATGAGCCCACGTTGCAAACTATTCCAAAATATTCCATTCGTTTGGCTAATGATGCCGTTTGGGAAGCGAGCAGTGGCATGAATAATTTAACACAAACGGTTACTGTAGGAAGTTTGCAAGCCGCTTCCTTCCATAATGATGAGGTAAAGGTTTATCCTAATCCAGCGTCTGCTACAATTACCGTTAGTACTAGTCAAAGAATTATGAGAATGCAACTTTTTAATACGGTAGGCCAACGCGTTTTTGTGAAAGCAAATGGGAATGTAATTGATGTTTCTTTTTTACCAACAGGAACTTATTTTTTACATCTAGAAACGCAAAATGGTAAAATTGTTAAGAAAATTAATAAGCAATAGCACGAATTAGCAATATAAACAAGTTTCCATTTACTTTGTCACATCGAGCGTAGTCGAGATGCATTTTAACATCTCGACTGCGCTCGATGTGACAATACAAGTATCTTATTTTTATTAAACTTCAAATGGTCTAATGCTACAATTAAACCAAATCTTTTTCAAAGATTAAGTCTAATCCGTTTTGTATTAAATGGGCTACTTCTGGGCGTTTGTTTTTTACGAATTCTAAATGATTGACGATTTTATCTAAGAATTCGTTATCATTCGCTTTGTAAACTAATTCTGCGATTTCTACACTTAGTAACCAATCGTTAGGATGGTTGGCACTTACTGCACCAAAAGCTTCTTTTAAAGTAGTAGTGGCTGTTTTTCCTTCACGAATGTCACGCACACTTTGGTATAAAATTTCTAATTCTTTTCTTTCTTCCGATACTTTTGCTTTTATCGTTGTCGAAGAAGGAACATGTGTAATCATATCAAAACTGTTCACATCAGCAGGACCACTAAATGCAGAAGTGATTTTTTTGCCTACAGCCATATCATAAACACCCCATTCTGGTTGGAATAAAACCGTGTCATTATGGGTAACCGTACAGTTTTTGAATTTGATAATGACAATTTCTCCTTGTAAGTTTCGAGTTCCCGTAACAATTTCTCCAGAAACCACAATATTACCTTCAAATTCTAAGGTTACTTGTTCGCCTTCATAAATATCATAGGCACGTAAATCTCTTGGTCCCATATCTTCAATAGCCAAGTTAATTCCTTTTAACATACCAATTGGGCTACCAAAACCTTCTGCATGGTATTCTGTACCATGACCTACGAGCTCTTTTTCTCGATAAGATAGTGCAGTAGGTCCTGTAGTTTGTACATAAACCGATTTTCCTTCGTCTTCAATAACATTGGTAAACACCCCTGAAATTTGTAAACCCGTACTTAATTCAATAGTTCCTAATGCTTTGGAATCAATTAGTTTTTTTACACCTTTCGGTCCTCCTTTTCGTAAGGCCATGGTATTGGCAAACTCTTCTAAAACCAAACTCAAATGTGCAAAATCAGGAGTTACAAATAGTTGGGGTTGCGGTTTTGTAATGTCAAAACTTTGATCGGCTGCCACAATCGAATAAGGCATTTTCTTCACATTATCGGTCATACACCAAGCGCTTTCCCCAATAGAAGATAACAATCCAGCACCATAAATTTTAGGATTTTCAACAGTACCAATTAAACCGTATTCAACCGTCCACCAGTGTAAGTTTCGGATGCGCGCCATTTCAGACAATTCACCCATATTATTTTGTAAGTATTCTACACGATCTTCTGCTGCTTTTATTTCAGCTTCAGGTGTATCTTCTGCTTCTTTTAAGATAGAAAGCAAACGAACAGCTTCATACATTTCGTGATCGTGAGCAGAAGAAATGGCTTTACAACCAATCTCACCAAAACGACGCAAGTATTCTGCATATTCTGGATTGGCAATAATAGGAGCATGGCCAGCACCTTCATGAATAATATCGGGAGCGGGTGTGTATTCTATGTGTTCTAATTGACGAATGTCGGAAGCAATAACCAAAACATTGTAGGCTTGAAATTCCATAAAAGCATTGGGAGGAATAAAACCATCTACAGCTACGGCTGCCCAACCAATTTCTTTTAAAATTCGATTCATGCCATACATATTCGGAATGTTTTCAATTTCCAAACCTGTTTTTTGTAAGCCTTCTAAATAGGATTCATGTGCAACTTTAGACAAATAATCCACATTTTTACGCATTACATAACGCCAAACCGCTTGGTTAATGGGTGTGTAATCTTCATAATCTTGCGGTTTAATAAATTGTTTTAAATGTTTCGGTAACCTGTCTATCAAAGGATTGCTTTCAAAAGATGCTTCCATAATGCACATAAATTAATATATCCGTAAAAATACGAATTTTTTAGCGGATTTTGGGATGTAAAAAAGGAGATTTTTTGAGGAATATGTAAAATGAGGAATTAGTGATTAGTAGTTAGGAATTAGGAATTAGGAATTAGGAATTAGGAATTAGGAAAGATACTAAAGAACCAATATTTGAAATACATAACAGATAATAGACAGCTTAGAATTTGCTAATGAGAATAATTTGAGCAAAAGCTGTTTGTAAAATAGTAGCGTTTTAAAAACCTGTGTCAAATTATTTTTAAAATTTAAAATTGACACTTAAACTGTGTTAAATATATTGTGGTAAAAAGATTGCCACAAAATAAATTGCCACAAAAAGTGTTGCAAAATATTTTTGAAAAACAAATTGACACAACTATTCAATACCATTTTTCACGAATTATTTCTAAAATAAAAAAACTGGCCTGCTTTTTGTATTAACTATAATACATTGCCATAGTAGTTTAGTTTTAAGACCAGAGTGTGCTATTTTTGAAAATTAATAGCACACTTTTTTTATGCAGTACGATACCTGTTGAAAAGACGATTCCTAATTGTTTTCTCTTTCCAACTGTTCTTGTTTTCTTTTTCTGTTTTTTAAAATATTCAAATAACGAAGGGCATTTTTGTCTCCATAATCGGTGTAGGATTTAGTGGTCCATTCCATCGCTTTGTCGAGATCGCCATTAATTTCATTACTAATGCCCATATTATAGCAAGCACGACCCGCTATTTTACCATCTGGATTATTGGTTTCGACCAACCATAATTCGGCTGCGCCATCCCATTGTCCGGCTTGTGCTCTTCTTTTGGCAATTTCAAAATTATTCGTGCCTTTTACATAATAATCGCGGGAAACGCGTATTCGATAAGGCAACAATTGCCAAGCGTATTTTTGGCCAATATCTTTACTAATTTCTAAAACGGCTTCTTTTCGAGTGGTAATAGTTTCAAATGCTTTCACAGGATTAATACCTCTTCCTTTTAAAGTGACGGTATTCGTAGTTGCATATTCATCTACTATGGTTTTATAGTTGTTGTCATAAATGCGCCATCCCGATTTAATCAACGTATTTACGGTTACGATATGTTCCAATAAAGGAACCTTTAAACCAAAGGCGTTTTTTACTTCAGAAGTCGTGGTAGCATAATTAATTTTGGAATCGGTATCATAAAAGGAGAGTTCGTAAATAACATCGATATTGTTAGCCGTACAAATTGCTTCAACGGTTGACCAAGGTAGCGCAGCACTAAATTGGTCCATACCATATTTTTTTGAAGCGATGGTATCCAATAGCATGATGGTATTTAATTTGTCATTTTTTTGAAGTTCCATTTGCAAACTTGCGATCGCCATTTCACTTCCTTTTTTATCTAATTCTTTACCTTCAGCAGTTAAGATTTTATCTAAAGCATCTACTATTTCATATTTTTTATCTGGAATACTTCTGTTTAGGATACCAATATTTTTAGATTCTTTGTTTAATAAAACAGGAGCCGGTTCGGTAACGCTTAAGGTTAAGCCATTGGTAGCACTACAAGAAGAAAATAAAGTCAAAATAAAAAAAGCGCTCAGGAATAAGAAGTAATTTTTTTGCATTGCTTTGATTCTTTGGGGTTAAGGTTATAAAAATAATTATTTTTTTGGAATAACAAGTGTTTGGTACCCCAACAAAAAAGCCTCACAGTTGCCTGTGAAGCTTCGTGACTAAACCAAACCCGAAGATTTACCCTATCAATTGTGCGAATAAATCCTCTTTTTCGTTAAGGTAATGAAATTCAAAACCTTTTATTTTCATTTTTTCTAAAATAGGAGCAATGTCTGCTTTGTTTTTTAATTCTAGTCCGACAATCACTGGTCCTGATTCCCGATTGTTTTTTTGTTTGAATTGGAAATACGTAATGTCATCATCTTCGCCTAGAATTTCATTTACAAATTCCTTTAAAGCGCCAGGTCTTTGCGGAAATTGAATCATGAAATAATGTTTCAAACCTTCGTATAATAAGGAACGCTCTTTAATTTCAGCAGTTCGTTCGATATCATTATTACTCCCACTTACGATGCAAACCACATTTTTGCCTTTAATTTTGTCTTTGTAAAAGTCCAAAGCGGCAATTGTTAAAGCACCAGCAGGTTCAACCACCATGGCTTCTTCATTGTATAATTGTAAAATGGTAGAACATACTTTTCCTTCAGGAACTAGAATAATATCGTCTAAATTTTCTTTACAAATGGTATAATTATGATGTCCTACTTGTTTCACAGCAGCGCCATCTACAAATTTATCGATGTCATCTAAACGGGTATTTTCTCCTTTTTCAATGGATACTTTCATAGAAGGAGCACCAGCAGGTTCTACACCAATGATTTTAGTATTCGGACTCAATTCTTTAAAAACCGTTGAAAGTCCGGAAGCCAAACCACCACCGCCAATAGGAACAAAAACATAATCGATTTTCGTTTTCGAATCTTCTAAAATTTCTAGACCAACAGTACCTTGACCCGCAATGACTTTTACATCATCAAAAGGATGAATGAAAATTTTATTTTCAGCAAGACAAGTAGCATTCGCGGAAGCATAAGCATCGTCAAAAGTATCTCCTGTTAAAATAATTTCAATGAAATCCTGACCAAAAAGTTGCACCTGTTTTATTTTTTGTTTCGGTGTGGTTTTAGGCATGAAAATTTTGCCATGAATTTGTAATAAATGACAAGAATATGCCACACCTTGTGCATGATTTCCAGCACTAGCACAAACAATTCCTTGTTTTTTTTCAGTTTCCGTTAAAGCACTCATTTTATTATAAGCGCCACGTATTTTGTAGGAACGCACCACTTGTAAATCTTCCCTTTTGAGAAGTACATTGGCTTGAAAGGTATGAGATAAATTTCGATTGGGTAATAAAGGAGTAGGGAAGACCACCTCTTCAAATTGCTTTTTAGCTTCCAATACTTCTTCAAATAATGTCATTGTTGTTGTAAGCATGATTCTTAAAATCAGTTTTTTTAATTTATTTGCTTGTCAGTTCGAGCACAGTCGAGAACCATTTTTTCAAAAGGTTTAGATTTTTGCTATACTTCGCCTGTAACGTAGTACAGATAAACTCGAAATGACACTACTATAATACTATTACGCTACAATTTTTTTCATGGCAGTCATAGCCGCTCTTAATTGCGCCCCACAAATTTCAATAGAATGATTTCGAATACTAGCATTTACTTTTACCAATTCGAAATTATCCACCTGATTCGAAGCAGTGTCATTATAGTTTTTACCAATAAGATTCGTATCTACTTTTTGCATGAAATCAGCTAACAAAGGTTTGCACGCATGATCAAACAAATAGCAACCGTATTCTGCAGTATCGGAAATAACACGGTTCATTTCAAATAATTTTTTACGAGCAATAGTATTCGCAATTAAAGGCGCTTCATGTAGCGATTCATAATACGCGGATTCTTCTTTAATTCCAGAAAGTGTCATGGTTTCATAAGCCAATTCGACACCTGCTTTTACAAAAGCCACCATTAAAAGCGCGTTATCAAAATACTCTTGTTCCCTAATTTTTACCTCAGAAGCAGGAGTTTTTTCAAAATCAGTTTCCCCAGTTTCCGCTCTCCATTGTAATAAATTTTTATCCCCATTTGCCCAATCTTCCATCATGGTTTTTGAAAAATGTCCGGATAAAATATCATCCATATGTTTTTCAAACAAAGGCGTCATAATCGTTTTTAATTCTTCAGCCAGTTTAAACGCTTCAATTTTTGCAGGATTAGACAAGCGATCCATCATATTAGTAATACCGCCAATTTTTAAAGCTTCGGTAATCACTTCCCAACCATATTGTACTAATTTAGAAGCATAACCTGCATCAATTCCTTTTTCCACCATTTTGTTGAAAGATAGAATCGAACCCGTTTGTAATAAACCACAAAGAATGGTTTGTTCCCCCATTAAATCCGATTTTACTTCCGCCACAAAAGAAGAAAGTAGTACACCTGCTTTATGTCCACCTGTTCCTACACAATAGGCTTTCGCAATTTCTAAACCATCACCATTTGGGTCGTTATCGGTGTGAACCGCAATTAAAGTTGGAACACCAAAACCCCTTAAGTATTCTGCTCTTACTTCAGATGCTGGCGATTTTGGAGCAATCATTATTACGGTTATATCTTCTCTTATTTTTGTACCTTCTTCTACTATATTGAATCCATGAGAGTAAGACAAACAAGCCCCTTTTTTCATCAAAGGCACCACTTTGTTCACGACATCAGTATGTTGTTTGTCTGGTGCTAAATTCGAAACTAAATCCGCTTTTGGAATCATTTCTTCAAATGTTCCCACTTCAAAGCCATTTTCGGTAGCGTTTACAAACGAGGCTCTTTTGCCTTCAATAGCTTCTTTTCGTAAGGCATACGCGACATCTAAGCCACTATCCCTCATATTTTGGCCTTGAGCCAAACCTTGGGCACCACAACCAATAATGACAATTTTTTTACCTTTTAATTGGGTTACACCTTCTGAAAATTCGGTGTTATTCATGAAATCGCACTTTCCTAATTCTTGAACTTTTAGACGATGTGGTAATGCGTTGAAATAATTTGACATGATTCTTTTTTTAATTTAGTTTGTATTTTTTTGAAGCTAATCCAGCTATTCATTACCCTCTTTATTTTAAAAATTAGTTTTTGTAATTCATAAAAAGAGCTTCCTTTGGGCGCTTTTTTCTAAAAACAAAAACAAGTATTTTTTTAATAAAGGAGGTTCACTACTATCTGGGCTACTTTATTTATTATCAATTACATTTGAAAAATCTTACTTTTATGATTTAAGTATTCATTGTTAATCGGTGATTTTCGAGGATCATTTTTTTGCATATCCAGCACTTTTTTATGTACCCCTTCACTCGATTTAATGATTGCTATACGAGAACTTCTGACAAATTCTATGAGACCATATTTATCCAATTCTTTTAATAAATTATTAATTTCATCATCTTGTCCTGTGGCTTCAAAAACCGTATAATCATTTCGAATAACCACTGCATTTGCACCAAATTCTCGTAGCAGACGTTCTACTTTTACATCTTTCATAATCACACTTGTGGGTACTTTGTACAAGGCAATTTGTTGCCAAATGATTTCATCATTTGTATTATTAAATACCTTAAAAACATCTACAATCTTTTCAATTTGTCTTACCAGATTGCGAACTACTTCTTCGGTTTCGATAACGACAATAGTAAAGCGATAGATTTTTTCAATTTCGCTAGGAGAAGAATTAAAACTTTCCAAATTGATTTTTCTTCTCGAAAAAATAATTGCTATTTTATTCAGAAGTCCTACCTGATTTTCGGTATAAACGGTTAATGTATGCTCTTTCTTCATAATTAAATTTCTTCTTTACTTAAAACAATTTCAGCTACACCTTTTCCTTGTGGTACCATTGGAAATACATTGTCTTCATGTAAAACAGCTACTTCTAATAAATACGATGCAGGATGGTCTAACATTTCTTTTAGGCTACTTTTTAGTTCGTCTCTTTTAGAAATTTGTTTCCCAGCAATATTGTAAGCACTTGCAAGCGTAACAAAATTCGGACTTTGGATATCGGTAAACGAGTATCTCTTTTCATGAAATAACTCTTGCCATTGCCTTACCATTCCTAAAAAGCTATTGTTTAAAATGAGTATTTTTACATTAGGTTTGTATTGCATGATGGTTCCTAATTCTTGAATGTTCATTTGAGCACCACCATCACCCATAATGGCTACAATTTGTCTTTCTGGAGCACCAAATTTGGCACCAATTGCTGCAGGTATAGCAAATCCCATGGTACCTAAGCCACCACTAGTAATATTACTTCTTGAAAAATTTTGTTTGGTGTATCTACACGCCACCATTTGATGTTGGCCTACATCGGTAACAATCACGGCATCTCCATTCGTTAATTCATTTAGTACTTTCATAACCTCACCCATGGTTAATTGGTCAGAAGTAGGATTCAATTCTTTTTCAATTAATAGGGTAGTTTCTCTTTCTTTCTTTGCTTCAAATTCAGCAAACCATTCCGGATAGTTTTTTGTATCAATTAATTCGGTTAAAAGAGGTAAGGTTTCTTTACAATTTCCCCAAACAGGAACCGTAGTTTGTACGTTTTTATCAATTTCAGCGGGATCAATATCCAAGTGAATCACTTGTGCTTGTTTTGCATATTTATCGAGTCGCCCTGTAACGCGATCGTCAAAACGCATTCCGATAGCAATTAAAACATCACATTCATTCGTAAGATAATTTGGGCCATAATTGCCATGCATGCCGAGCATACCCACAGCTAAAGGATGATCAGTAGGAATAGCACTCATTCCCATAATGGTCCATGCGGTTGGAATACCTGCTTTTTCAATAAAAGTTAAAAATTCTTTTTCAGCATTTCCTAAAATAACACCTTGACCAAAAATTACAAATGGTTTTTTAGCCCGATTGATAAGCTGTGCCGCTTGTTCTATATATTCTTTACGAACAATAGGTTCTGGACGATAGCTTCTTACATGAACACATTGTCTGTAACCTTTGTATTCAAAAAGTTGCAATTGTGCATTTTTGGTAATATCAATTAAAACAGGTCCTGGTCTTCCTGAACTTGCGATATAGAAAGCTTTTGCTAAAACTTCAGGAATTTCATTTGCATCCGTTACTTGATAGTTCCATTTAGTAATTGGTGTGGTAATATTGATTACATCCGTTTCTTGAAAGGCATCTGTCCCTAATAAATGTGCGAAAACTTGGCCTGTTATACAAACAATAGGAGTAGAGTCGATTTGTGCATCAGCTAAACCTGTAACTAAGTTAGTTGCTCCAGGACCACTAGTTGCAAAAACAACACCCGTTTTACCACTGGCTCTAGCATAGCCTTGAGCTGCGTGAATAGCACCTTGTTCATGACGAACTAGAATATGTTGTAAACTATCTCCAAAATCATATAAAGCATCATAAATAGGCATTATGGCTCCACCAGGATATCCAAAAACAGTGGTGACCTCTTCCGATAGTAGAGCATCGATAACGGCTAAGCTCCCTGATACATTATGGGTTTTTCCAATGTTGTTTTCCAATGTTGTTTGCGCTACTGTTTCCATAGTATTCTTAATTATAGTTCGTCTGTAACACAGCCTTCTGAAGCATCTGTTACTAATTGTAAATATTTGTATAAAACTCCTTTTTTAACTTTAGGTTGGGGTTTGACAAAAGTTTTTCTTCTGTTTTCCAACTCCGTTTCTGAAATAGCTAAATGAATAGAATTGTTTGCAGCATCTAATTCAATGCGATCACCATCTTTTACCAATGCAATGGTACCACCATCATACGCTTCTGGAGCAATATGTCCTACGACAAAGCCATGCGTTCCACCACTAAATCTTCCATCTGTAATTAAAGCGACACTCTTGCCTAAACCAGCTCCAATAATGGCAGAAGTGGGTTTCAACATTTCAGGCATTCCAGGACCACCTTTTGGCCCTACATAACGAATAACTACCACATCACCAGGTTTTATTTTTTTATTTTCAATCCCTTTTATGAGTTCTTTTTCACCATCAAAAACCTTTGCAGGACCAGAAAATTTTTCGCCTTCTTTACCTGTAATTTTAGCTACCGATCCTTTTTCTGCTAAATTGCCATATAGAATTTGTAAATGGCCTGTAGTTTTAATAGGATTTTCTATGGGTTTGATGATGTTTTGATTTTCAAAATCAATATTGGGTATGCTTTTTAAGTTCTCAGCAAGAGTTTGTCCAGTGACAGTTAAACAATCACCATGTAACATCCCTTTTGATAGTAAGTATTTTAATACCATAGGTACACCTCCTTTTTCATGAAGATTTTGCATTAAATAATTACCTCCTGGTTTAAAATCTGCGATAAGTGGTGTTGTATTGCTTATTCTTTGAAAATCATCTTGGGTGATTTTTACACCCACACTTTTTGCCATAGCAATAATATGCAGGACAGCATTAGTACTTCCGCCCAAAGCAATTAAAGTGGTGATAGCATTTTCAAAAGCCTTAAAGGTCATGATGTCTTTCGGACAAATGTTTTTCTCTAAAAGTAATTTGATATAATGTGCCACTTTTTCACATTCTTCTATTTTTTCATGTGATACAGCTGGGTTTGAACTTGAGTAGGGTAAGCTCATACCCAAAGCTTCTATTGCAATTGCCATAGTGTTTGCCGTATACATCCCACCACAAGCACCCGCGCCAGGACAAGAATTTTTGATAATACCTTTAAACTCTTCTTCTGATATTTTTCCAGCAATTTTTTCACCTAAAGCTTCAAAAGCCGAAACAATATTTAAGTCTTTGCCCTGATATTTTCCTGGAGCAATGGTGCCTCCATACACCATGATGGAAGGTCTGTTTAATCTTCCCATAGCCATAATGGAACCAGGCATATTTTTATCGCAGCCAGGTATAGCCACCACGGCATCATAATAATGGCCATCTACCACACTTTCAATACTGTCTGCAATAACTTCTCTACTTACTAAAGAATAACGCATACCATCAGTTCCATTTGTAATACCATCACTGATACCGATAGTATTAAAAATTAAACCTACCATTTCGGTATCGTTAATTTCTTTTTTAATTAAAGTAGCCAAATGATTCAGATGCATGTTGCAAGTGTTGCCATCATATCCCATGGAAGCAATTCCAATAAAAGGTTGCGCTAATTGTTCATCGGTTAGTCCAATACCATATAACATGGCTTGAGCAGCTGGTTGTGTAGGATCTTGTGTAACGGTTCGACTATGTTTATTTAAAGACATGATTTTAATTTTGTAATGAAAATTGGTTTTCTGTTACTATGTTTTTATAAGCGATTTGCAATTTTTTGCCAAGACTCTTTTCCCAGTCTAGAGGGAACTCCTTTTTATCAATAGATTTAATGCCAATTACTTCTGCTGCCGTTCCACAATAAAAAGCAGCTTCAGCTTGTAATAATTGGTCTAGTGTAAATTTACCTTCTTGAATTTTGATTCCGAGATTATTGCAGAGTTCAATTATAGTAGCACGCGTAATTCCAGGTAAGATGTTTCCTAGTTGAGGTGTGAAAAGACTCCCGTTTTTTTCGAAGAAAAGATTTGCTCCTGGACCTTCTGCCACGTATCCCTCACAATCGAGGAGTAAAGCTTCATCAAAACCATTATTCTTAGCTTCATTGGTAGCTAAAATAGAATTGATATAGTGTCCACAAACTTTAGCTTCAATTTTAATTGATTTTGGATGCGGTCTACAATAAGAAGAAACGGAAAGATGCAATAGGTTATCGCCTAGATAGGTGCCCCATTTCCAAGCACAAATCATAAGATTTACACCTGTGGGTTTGGTTAGGCTCATATTTGGATCGCAAAAAATGATAGGTCTAAGATAAGCATCATCAAGATCATTTTTTTCTAGTAATTGATACGATTTTTCAATTAAATCTTCAATGGAATATTCAAAAGGGATGTTGATTAATTCGCATGATTTTTTTAATCTTTCATAATGTTCAACAGCTTTGAAAATTTTTGTTCCTTCATCTGTTTTATAGGATCTGATTCCTTCGAAGGCACCATAGCCATAATGCAAGGTTTGCCCAAAAAGATCAGCTGTTGTTTCAGAAGCTTTTTTAAATTCGCCATTATAGAAAAGAAATGTTTCTGACGAATAATATGGGTTGTTTTTTGTATTCATTTTATTGTTGTTAATGTAAATGTACTTGGATGTGTTTTTTATTTTTTTTTGTTTTAAACTCTTATACAATATTTAAAAGCTATTATTTTTTCATAAGTACCTGTTTTTCAATTGCTTTTGTTTTTGTTTTTTATGATGTTAAATGAGTTTGTATAATTGTTAAATTGATTTTGTGATGGATAAAAAAAAAGCCTTTCTGTTTTTACGAGAAAGGCTTTGTAATTTAATTGCACCGTTACCTGACTCGTTTTTTGGGACGAATGATAATAATGACAATAATTACGTTGTTTTGAATCATAATAATTTTAAAATAAAAAAAGCCTCCTAAGTAGGAGGCTTTTGATATGTTTATGCATAAAGTCTCCTATCCTTTTTGAGGAATAATAATAGAGACAATAATGATAACGTTTTTATACATGTGTTTTTATTAACTTTTACAAAAGTAATCAAAAAAACGATTGTTCCATTTCTTTTTTTTAATTTGATATTATTTTTATTAAAATAATGAATTTTAATACGAAAAAAATTCTTTTTTTAAAATAAATTTCGTTTTTTGACTTCTTTTTATAAAATATGATAATTGAAATATTATTTTTTGATTGGTGGATACTGTGCTAAGATTTTAGAAACGAACTCTTTGATACGTTCGTCTTTCTTATCGGTGTCTTTTGTTAAATAGCCACTACCTTCTCCTTGCCAAACCAATTCTTTTGACTTAGCATCAATAATATCAATAAATAGCGTTCCTTCTGGAGTTGTATAAACACGGTTGTAATTCATTCCCCAATACGGATTCCATCCCCATCCCCAACCAAAACCAGCATTATTATATACATCAACACGTTCTCTTTCTTTGGTAAAGATGCTTATTAACATACTTGGGTTTTCGCTTTTTGAAAAACCTTTGCTTGACATCACTTCATCAATCGAGCGTAAAATTCTTTTCTTGTCTAAATCAGATATTTCAGCTTTGTCAATGCTGCTTTTTAAGTAAGCATAAGTGTTATAGTTAGCAAAATCTACATTCTTATCATAATCTGTATTAACTCTTACTGAGCTACAAGAAGCAAAGATAAATAGGAAACCTAATGAAATAAATTGTAATGTTTTCATAATCGTAATTTTTTAGCAAATGATTTAACCTTATTCTACAGTTGTTTAAAATGTTTAGGTTAAAAAATTTAACAATGAAGCCATTTTAAACTTATAACAAATGTTCATCAACTATATTAGGGATGGTAACTTTCAATAAAGGTTGCGTCTCCATAGCTCTTTTTATTGCAAAAATAGCTCCTTCATTTCTTGCCCAACTTCTTCTTGAAATTCCATTGTTGACATCCCAAAAAAGCATCGACTCTAAACGTCTAGATGCCTCTTTACTACCATCAAGAACCATGCCGAAACCACCATTAATTACTTCTCCCCATCCAACGCCCCCACCGTTGTGAATAGATACCCAAGTAGCGCCTCTAAAGCTGTCACCAATTACATTTTGAATAGCCATGTCAGCAGTAAAACGAGAGCCGTCATAAATATTTGAGGTTTCTCTGTATGGAGAATCGGTTCCTGACACATCATGATGGTCTCTTCCTAAAACTACAGGACCAATAGCTCCTTTTGCAATTGCTTGATTGAAAGCTTCTGCAATTTTTATTCTTCCTTCTGCATCTGCGTATAATATTCTAGCTTGAGAACCCACTACTAATTTGTTTTCTTGCGCCCCTTTAATCCATTGAATGTTGTCTGCCATTTGTTGTTGGATTTCTATTGGAGCAGATTCCATCATTTCTTCTAAGACAGCACAAGCAATTGCATCTGTTTTAGCTAAATCGTCTGGTTTTCCTGAAGTACAAACCCATCTAAAAGGACCGAAACCATAATCAAAACACATGGGGCCCATGATGTCTTGCACATAACTTGGGTATTTGAATTCTCTTCCTAAAGTAGGATTTTCATTCATAACTGCGGCACCTGCTCGAGAAGCTTCTAATAAAAAAGCATTACCATAATCAAAAAAATAGGTTCCTTTAGCGGTATGTTTATTAATAGCATCAGCGTGGCGACGTAAGGTTTTTTGAACTTCTGCTTTAAATTGTTGCGGATTGTTTGCCATCATTTCATTAGACTCTTCAAAAGTGAATCCGATAGGGTAGTAGCCACCTGCCCAAGGATTATGTAAAGAAGTTTGATCAGAACCTAAATCGATAGTAAGATTTTCAGCATCGAAACGTTCCCAAACTTCTACTACATTGCCTAAATAAGCAATTGAAATAACTTCTTTATTTTCTAAAGCTTTTTTAACTCTAGGGACTAAATCCTCTATGTTTTCAATAATTTCATTAATCCAACCTTGAGAATGACGAATGTGTGTGATTTTTGGGTTGACTTCTGCACAAACCGTAACACAACCCGCAATATTACCGGCTTTAGGTTGCGCACCACTCATGCCACCTAAGCCAGAAGTAACAAAAAGACTTCCTTGGGGCGATTTTTTTATTTTTCTAAATCCGTTTAAAACGGTAATTGTTGTGCCATGAACGATACCTTGTGGACCAATGTACATATAACTACCAGCTGTCATTTGTCCGTATTGAGAAACCCCTAAAGCATTCATTTTTTCCCAATCATCGGGTTTAGAATAATTAGGAATTACCATTCCATTAGTTACGACTACTCTTGGTGCTTCTTTATGACTTGGAAATAAACCCATAGGATGACCTGAATACATGACTAAGGTTTGTTCTTCTGTCATTTCTGCCAAATATTGCATTGTTAGTAAATACTGTGCCCAATTCTGAAAAACGGCTCCATTACCACCATACGTTATTAATTCGTGCGGGTGTTGTGCAACAGCATAATCCAAATTATTTTGAATCATTAGCATGATGGCTTTAGCTTGATTGCTTTTTCCAGGGTAGTTCTCTAATGGTCGTGCTTTCATTTCATAATCCGGACGAAAGCGATACATATAGATACGACCATATGTGTCTAATTCTTCTTTAAACTCGGGTAATAAGGTGGTATGATGTTTGGGTTCGAAATAACGAAGTGCGTTTTGTAAGGCTAATTTTTTTTCAGCATCTGAAAGAATTTCTTTTCTTTTAGGAGCATGATTGATTTGCGTTTCATATGTTTTAACTGGAGGTAATTCATTTGGAATTCCCTGAAGTATTTGTTCTTTAAAAGTCATTGTAAGTTATTTTTGTTGATTCTTGTTTTTGCGTGAGGGATAGAAGCAAACTACCTTGTAGTGCGAATAGCCCGACCGAAATGAAATGGAGGGCACGCCCAAAATAACAACTAAGGGTAACGGATATCTGACCTGTGATAGGTTTTATAAATGGTGATTTTATATCGAACGAATGTAATGTCCATTTTTATTTTTTTATAGTGCCCGTTTTTTTGTCAAAACCATAGGGGCAATGTCTACAACCACTTTTGCAACAATAGCCTCTTTTAAGGTGGTATTTTTCAGTAAAACATTTATAACCTTCTGGAGTATAGTAAAAATCTTCTCCTTCAATAAGGGTATTTGGGTCTATTTTATTGTTCATGACTGCAATCTTTATCTAAAATACTTTTTAGATTCCCCAAAAATAAATATTTTTATCCAAGATTACTTATAGTTCTTATTTAAATATGAGTAGTTTTTTGAATTAAATGCAATACTATGATTCTTCTAGTTGTACGTTTTTTTACGAATAAACGCTATAAAGGGATTACAATTTACCCTTTTGTAATTGTTACTCAAGAGGAAGACGGTAAAAATGCTGTTTTACTTAATCATGAGCGAATTCATATTAAACAGCAATTGGAAATGTTAGTGCTTCCTTTTTTTGTGTGGTATGGTTTGGAATTTCTTGTGCGCTATTTTATGTGTAGAAATTGGAAAAAAGCCTACAGAAATATTTCTTTTGAAAAAGAGTCTTATACAAATGAAGAAGACCTCGACTATTTAAAGAAGAGGCCTTTTTGGAATTGGATCAAATATCTTTAATGTTTTATTTCTTTTTTAGAAGTTAGTTTGGTTTCCTCTAAAGGTTTTGGACCATAGGGTAATCTTAAGTCTTGGTGGTAAGAAGTCACTCTTCCAGAAGCATCTACAGCATCTGCTCGATTTCCAATAATGTGCCATGAGAAACTTACATTGCTCGTTCCATTATTTAATTCTTTTACTTTAAATCCTTTATCTGATTTTTCAGTAACATAAACACCGTTGCATTCTCCTTCTAATTGAATGAATACTTTTAGTGGATGCTTATCATCTATTTTAAGGGATTTAGCTACTATTTTGTCTAACTCAATATAAGTGGTTCCATTAGTGAGTTGACCAACACCATAGTCTTCAAACAAAACTTCAGGAGCTTCTGGGCAAAACATGATTCTAGGTTGATTGTTTTCGTCTGGTATTAAAGTAGAAACAAGACCGTTACCTACAATTTTATAATTGGTTCCTCCTGTAGCGGTTGCATCATTGTTATGATTGTATTTTAAACCAACATAACTGTAAGACTGGCCTCCAGTTGCAGTACCTCCTACAAAATAACCTCCATATAAAATTCTTCTAACTGTAGCACTTAAAACTCCTACTGCTTGTTCATCTTTTCCTGCGATATTTGCAAATGCACTAGCGTTGTTAGTTGAAACATTATTGTCTGTGTCTAAAGTAAAACCTCCTGCATAATTTCCGTTATGCGTTGCGTCATTAGGTAAACCGTTACCCGTACTTCCGTAAATTGCTACTCCATTTGTAGCTGAACCCGCTACACCAGCACCTTTAGTTGGGAAAACCCCTCCGAGTCCGTTAGTAGCTCCAATTACAGCAGTACCAGTTGCATGAGCATTTCTTCCCCAAAATCCATTCGCTACGTTGTTATTTGCAGAACCCGCAACAGCATCATTGGTGCTTGCGCCCACAACGGTTAGTTGGCTAGAAGTAGTTCCGGCAGAGTTAATTCCCATAGTTCCACCACTTAAAATGCGCATTCTTTCTAAATTATTAGTGTAAAAATGAACGTTTTGAGTATCTGTGGTTCCTAAAAAGTGAGTTCCAGGTGTTGTACCACTGTTTCCTTGTAGTGACCAATCTAATCCCCCAGATGCTCCAGCAAAAGCAACCCATTTTGAACCATCCCAATAATAAAGTCCAGGGGAAACATTATTAGGTGAAGTTCCAGCAGTTGCAGTATTCCATACAAATGTTCCAGCTAATAAGGCACCACCTTGTGGGTTTGTTACAGGAGCAGCCACATTTGAAGCGGTTAATGCTACTCTTGGCGGTACAATTCCTTGCGTGGTTGATGTTATTTCTAAAGCTCCGTTTGGAGTAGTGGTTCCGATTCCAACTTGTGCGTAAGTTAAGGTGCTAATTACAGTAAAACTGAGAAATAGAAGTTTTTTCATGACACTTTATTTAGGGTTTTGTGTAAAATTATTGGTTGTAAATCTTAAATTTTTACAAGTAAATTGCCTTTTTTGTTAAAAAAATATATTTTTTAATACCTTGAGTGTTTTTTTTGTAAAAAAAATCCTCTTCTTTTTAAGGGAAGAGGATAGTTTATTTAGAAGTATTCGTTTTTAAAAAATTATTTTTTTAGTGACTGAATTTCCATTTTTAAGTTTTACCTCTATGAACAAAGGAGCTTTGTTTTGTTGTAAGTTAGAGATGGTTGTTTCCATGGTATTTACTGCTTTAAGGTTTATTAATTTTCTACCTAAAACATCATGTATTTGTACACTCTCAATATTGTCTTTTGTAGATTTAATAACTAAATTATCAGTAGAGAGAATAATTATATTAAATTCGTCATTTTCAAAATCATTATTGTTTAACGTGTTTTCTGTAAATCTTAATTGGAAACGATTGTCTACAGAGCCCATAGTACTTGAAAAGCGGTATGGACTTATTCGTAAATCATGAAGGGAGTTGTTTTGAAGATCTTTTAGGTATATAGGTTGATTGTTATCTTCAAAAATACCGTCTAAAGCACCAATGGCAATTGTATGATTTCCATCTTGACTTAGATACATTCCTAATGGAATAATCTCTGTGTTTAAAAATGGTAAAGCTCTACCTTGTATGACTAATTTGTTATTTTCATTAATAGAATAAATGTCAAAATTATTTTTATTTGGTGCAGGTGCATCATAAAGTCTATCAATAGCATTGGTAGCGTCTTCAATATATCCAACTAATGTTCTTGCACTTTGTCCGTTTTCAGAAATTAAATCTAGCCAAATTCTATTTTTTTCAACTACTTGGTGTGAGTTATTTCTAAAGAACTGAGTATTGTCATAGCTTGCACTTCTCATTGTATTCGTAAATGTAACGTTTTCATTTGTTAGAATACTTGAATGGTTCATTAGTACAAAGAAAGCTTGTCCAGCAGCAATATAGCCACCAAAAACACCTGGTCCTGAAGAACTTCCTGAAGCATTATAGGTAATATAATCACTTAAAGAATAATTGTATTGGTAATTTTCATAAAATGGATCTGCTACAGCTGAACTTGGGAGATTTCCGTGAGTCCATACTTTTATAAAACCATCAATATTAGTATTTAAGGTTAAGAAATCGATAGCATCAATTGACGAAGGATAAGGGTTGCCAATTAAATTCCAGTTATCATCATCCTTGGTTATTGGTGTATTTGTTAGCCCAATATAATTGATTCCATCATAAAGGCCTCTTTTAATTGGTGTTGTTATGGTTCCATTATTTGGAGTTCCAGTAAAAGTAGTGGTTAAAGTTTGTAAAGAGGTTGTGAAAGTGTTAGGTGTTCTTACAATATATCCTTTACCAATAACCATGTTTTCATTTGTACCAATCCAATTTCCGTAATTACTATCGTAAATGCTAGGTAATGTAGGCTCCCATTTATAGCGGTAACTGCCAGTTATATCACTTACAGCAAAATTTGATACTGGAGATGACCAATAAATATAATCGTATAATTTTGCTTGAACATCTCTAGTCATATTCATTGTACCAGTATTGGTAGCATTGTTAATTTGAATTAAACTAGAACTGTTTTCTAAAGTTAAATTACCGGTCGTATTGTTATTAATCCAGTTTGTAATGGTGATATTGTTTGTTGGATTCACAGTTAAATTAGCTCCATTTTGAATGGTAAGGTTTAAACCGTTAGCATCATAATTTGTACCAGAAATAATTGGGTCATTTGCAGTAACTGGAATAATTACACAGTCAGAAGAAGTAGGTATTCCAGTAGGAGACCAGTTATTGTTATCGTTCCAATTTGTACTTACTGAACCTGTCCATATTTTGCCCCCATTAACAGTAACTGTTGTTTCGTCAATTTCTTTTAATGTTGCTCCTCCACATAAAGTATATGTAACTTCAGCAGTATATACAGTAGTAGCTGTTGGACAAACATTTATTTGATCTGTTGTACCTACTACTAAACCAGATGTACCTGAACCTTCATACCATTTTATAGAGGTAATTGAAGTTCCGTCTGGTACAAAACGCCATGCTTCATTGGTAACTGACCAATTGGTGTCTAATCCATTTCTATTAGGTGCAACTGTTGCTATTGTGCCAGTAGCATTTTGTATACCAACGACAGCATTACCATCATTCCAAGTTCCAGCACCAAAATTGTCAACATTTTTTTCTTTAATGTATACTTCAATCACATTTGTATTTTCATAAAGAACCATCATGCCGGTGTAAAGAATTGAATTTTCGTCATACATTGGAACATCGTTCCATGAAGCAACAAGAGCTCTACATCCTGTGTTTAAAGTGATTAATTCCCATCCAACTTCTCCTCCAACTGAAGGGTCAATATCATGGAAAACACCAAATATGGAATTTTCAACTAAGGCACCATCACCGCTTACAGGTAAATTTGCTGAAAAACTCCAGTTACAACTATCACCAGGTAAGTTATTGGTAGTGTCAAATGTAATTACACCATTTGATCCTATTAAGCATTGATTATAAGTATTTCCATAAAAACAAAAATCAAATGGCAGGTTGATAATTGGAGACCAAATATCGTCAACATTTACACTTACAGGGTTTTTTAAACAACTAAATTGGTAGGGTGGATTGTATGGTATAGATTCCACACTATAGCTTGAAGTGTCTCCTAAATTTAAATAGGTAGCTTCTAAATCTACACAAGTAGAAGCAGCAGAACAATTAATTGGAGCTGGATCAGCTCCGTTTAAACTTAAACCTCCTGATGTCACTGACGGACAACCTAAAGTGGTGGTTCCTTGGCTATCACCTACATTACAAGTAGGCATGGTAAATTGAACATAGTTACCCCATGCTCCCTGACCTAATCCTCCACCGCAATTAGATCGTATCCAAATATAATAAGTATTTCCAGGGGTTAATCCAGTTAACGTTGTTGATGTTGAGCCGCTACCTACAGAACCAGTTGGAGTGGTTCCAGTGCTTGGAACTGGAGTAGCTGATGAAGCTAAATAATATTGATATCCATTTGCAGGTACTGGTGATCCAGCTGTCCAAGAAATAGCTACATCTGTTTGAGAAGTTACATTGGCAATAATGTTTGTTGGTCCTCCAGCACAAGGTAATGAACCTAAACAGTTTAAAGTGTAATCTTCGGTTTCTCCATATTGGAAGTCGCCACAAGAAGGAGCTGGATTACTGAGATAAGCATTTCGAATTCTCATTCTATAATTCCCTGCGGGAGTTCCATTAGGAATTGTAATAGTTCCTATAGACGCAGGACTAGATAAGTAACCTGTATTTATTATGTTTTCACCAGTATCATCAAAATCCAAATCATTGTTCCAGTCTACCCAAACTGAATATCCATATGTGCTCGATGGGTGAGTTGCAGTAATATTGAATCCAAGTCCGGCATATTGAGAGACTGTGAAAGAAGAAGTATAATCTGCGTAACCTCCACTTGTAAATCCAGTTGGAGAATTAGTAAAATTGGTTGAAGCTCCAGAAGTTGTTATGCCACTTATATAGTAACTAGTGTTTGTGGAGTTGTTTGCAGTACAATACCCTGTTTTAGCTATACCTGAGGTGTATGGGCTGTTGCATCCGTTAGAAGATCTAATTCTGTAATAATAATTAGTATTTGCACTAAGTCCTGTTACACTTCTATTGGTAGTAGGGTCATTAATTGTAAAAGGAGATCCTGCTACATTAATTGTATACCCAGCATCCAGTGTTACTTGCAGTTGATAGGTAACTGAATTAGCACCTCCACCAGCACAAGATGGCCAAGAAAAATCAATACTTGTTAGCGATGAACTTGTTGTAATTGGGGTTGGTGTTGAGGAACAAGTTGTTCCATTCCCTGTTAACGGTCCGGAAACATTATAAACTGGACCTCCAGCACAACTAGTGTTGTTATAAGCATAAATATAATAATAGTAATGTGTATTGCCACTGAGTCCTGTACCTGTTATAGAAGTTGAATTGCCACTTTGTATAAATGTTAGTCCAGTTCCTAAGCTATTTATATTTCCAGAATTATATAGCGTTCCATTTGAAGGTTGTGTAGGTGGTGTTGCAGATAAAGATCGAATTACGAGATACCCATCAGCTGTTCCGTTAAAAGTTGCAGGAAAAGCAGTTGAAGTTATTGTTCCTGAAGTAAAGTTATTGGCTTGGGATGACGGAGTAGAGCAAGGTAAAGGCGAAGAAGCACAAATGCCAAATGTTCCTTGGTTGTCATTTCCATATTCCCAAAGACGCACATAAATGGTTGCTCCAGGCGTTAATCCAGTTCTAGTAATGGATGACATGTATCCATTGCTACTGTCGTCATCGTCGCATTCTAACAAAGTTAGACTTCCGCATGTTCCTGTATACCATGCCATTCCAGAATCTGTCATTGTTCCAGTTTGTGAATCAACTGTGACGGTACCGTTAGCAGGAACAGTAAATGAAAACCAAACATCTCCTCCAGAATAGTTAGCACAACCTGGTGCTGGTGGGGTAGAAGGCGTGGATGAAGCAGTGGCTCCAACATTAGAATAGTTAGAATAAGTACATGTTGAGTTAATAGTTAAAGGTATAGCTCCAGTGCAATTGTCATTAGTGGGTGCACTTGCAGGAGCTGTAACGCAGATACTATTAAGGACCATATCATTGTTATTTCGGTTGTTAATAACTTTGATGTAATAGATACCGTTTGGTAAAACAGTACTAATGGTTTCTGTTTGAGTCCCATTTGCTTGTGTGTCATTTGCACATGCAATTTGGGTTAATCCAGTACATGATGAAGTTGATGAGATTAATTGAAGAAATAAATCTCGATTATTCCCTTCAGCCGTAATGGTGATGTTTTGAGGTCCGCTGGTAACAGTGAAGGTATACCAACCTTCTCTTCTAAATACATTAAATGCACAACCAGAAGCAATGGGGTTATTTTCAGTAGCGTCTGTAATTGTTCCGCTGCTACAAGGACCATTAATAGTTAGGCTTGTTGCTGTTGAACAGTTAGAGCCTTGAGAAAAAGATAGGTTAAAAAAGAAGATTGTTACAAATACTAGTGGGGCTAGAAAAATGTAATTTTTTTTCATATTATATCTATTAAAAGCAAATAATTTAGACCAAAATAAACATAATGTTAAAAAAAACCAAAAAATTATGAATTATTTTTATTTTTTTAAAGTTTGTTTCATTGTTATTTAATAAAAAAAGCCAGTCATAGACTGGCTTTTCTTTTAAGACATTATTTTCAACTGATATTAAAAGATAATCTTTTTCTTTACAGTAAAACCATTATTTAATTTTACTTCTATAATTAAAGGAGCATTATTCTTTTGAATATTTTTAATTTCTTTTTCAAGAGAATTAATTTGGTTAATAGTTGTAATATTTCTGCCTAAAATATCATGAATTGTTATTGATTCTATATTTTTAACTAATGATTTAATGGTTAAATAATCATTTGTAAGGATTAGAATATCATTTTCATTCGTTTCAAAATCTTGATTTCCTAAGTTATTAGAGTTGTTATATCTTAAAATAAATCTATTGTCGATATTTCCAGAACTTGAATTAAAGCTATATGGTGTAAGTTTTAAATCGTGAATAATTCCAGTTGTTAAATCTTCTAAATAGATATTTTGATTCGCTTCTCCGAAAAGACCGTCAACAGCTCCTATTCCAATAGTATAATTGCCATCTTGCGCAATGTACATTCCTATAGCTACTTGGTCGTTTTCATTAAATGGAAGTGCTCTACCTTGAATGTTTAGTTTTTCACTTGAATTTACAATAGAATAGATATCGAAATAATTTTTATTTACTGCTGGTGCATCATAAAGACGATCAAGATCATCAGTTGCATTTGTAATATAACCTACTAAAGTTCTTACCGAAGGGCCATTTTCTTTAGTTAGGTCTAGCCAAATTCTATTAGATTCTACTTCATTATTAGTAGCGTTTCTGTAAAACTGACTATTACTATAAGTTGCGTTTCTCATACTATTTGTGAAATTTACATTTTCTGTTGTAGCAGCAGAAGTGTGTTTCATTTGTACAAAGAAACCTTGACCAGAAGCAATAAAGCCTCCAAAGACTCCTGGACCTGATGAGGTACCAGTAGAATTGTAAGTAATGTAATCGTTAATAGAATAATTACTTTGGTAGTTTTGGTAGAATGGGCTTGTTGTAGAAGTGCTTACTGCAGTTCCATGTGTCCATATTTTTACGAAACCTTCAAGATTAGTATTGGTATTTAAAAAATCTATAGCGCTAATTGCGGATGGATATGGGTTACCAATAAGGTTTAAATTGTCATCGTCTTTTGTAACTGGAGTTGTAGTTGGTCCAGTGTAATTCGCGCCATCATAAGTGCCTCTAGATACAGGAATACTTAGGTTTCCGTTATTTAAAGTACCTGTGAAGTTTACTGTTTTTGTCCCAGCTGCGCCTTGTCTAGATATGTATCCTTTACCAATAGTCATATTACCACTAGCAGTTGCCCATGATCCAAAATTACTTGGATATGTTGGAGCTCTGTTTACTGTTGGTTGCCAAACATACTTAGGACTTCCAGGTAAATTAGCTACTGGGAAATTAGCAACAGGTGAAGAGTAGTAGATGTAATCATAACCATTTGTTGTAACTCCTTGTCTGGTCATTGTTGTTGATCCAGAGCCAGAATTAAGAGTGTTGTCAATTTGAATGACACTTGTATTATTGTCTAAATTAAATGTACCATTGTTTACAATAAACTCTTTTATGGTTAATGCTTTACTGTTTTGAACATTCAGAGTAGAGCCAGATTTTATTGTTAAATTCTTTCCGATACCATTTGAACCTGTGTTTAATACTGAATTTACTCCTGTGTTAGATATAATTACACATGTATTAATATCAGGCACTCCTACAGGCGACCAGTTATTAGCATCATTCCAATCGGTTGAAGAACCACCTTTCCAAATTTTAGTTTTATTGGTAACATTAATTGTAGAACTAGTGGAACAACCGTTCGTTAAATTAGCATTGGCTGTGAATGAGTAACTAGGCGTCTCTAACTGTGTTACTGTAGGTTTTATATATACAGTTGAAATTGGAGTACCAGAAGTATAAGGAATTGTACAAGCTGCATCAATGTAAGCATCTACAGGTAAGGCACTCGTCCATGTAAAGGCAGGAGTTAAAGGTTTGTCACCATATAAATGTACATCATCAATAGCTACTCCATCACACCAACCTGCTTTATATCTGAATCTAAGTTGTAAAGATGTAATATTAGTGTACGAACTTAAGTCGTATGTTTGTGTTGCAAATTGATTACCAATTCCTACATCAGATACAAATATTGCTGACGGAATTGCGGTCCAAGCTCCACTTCCATTTTTGTATTCTACAATTACATATTCAACGGTTGCACTATTAGCATCATAGTAACTTGAAAAATACATTCTAAAAGATAAAGTTAAGTTTAAGAAACCAGTTGTGTTAACAGTTGTTGATTCTAAAGCAGTTTCTACTTTTCCAAATGAACTTCCGCCTGTAGATAGATCAGAAGTGGTCATAGCAAATTGATTTGGACTAAATCCTGATGAAATTGCTGGGTACCAAACTGGATACGTTGGGTATGGAGGTACATATGTACTACTTCTAATTTGCCAATTTGTAATAGATGTATTTGGACTAGCGATACTGTTGTTAGCAAAAACACCTAAACCACTCTCGAAATTTTCATTTATTAATGAGATTCTCTCGGTCGTTGTGCTAGCAGTAAGTGCTATAATACTATCTTCACCACAAACTTCTGGATTAGAAGTTGTAAAAGTAATATTTGAAACGGGTTTTACATAAGCTATAACTTGTGTTCTAAATAATGACTCGCAAGAACCATTAAATGCTGTTACATAATAAGGAGTGTCTGTTGAAATAGAAGGAGTTGTCCAAGTAGTAGTATTTGATGTACCTACTAATACACCTCCAGTTTTTGCAGAATACCATCTGTATTGGGTTGTTCCTGCAGTTCCTGTTGCTCCTAAAGTAACAGTACCAGTTCCACATCTCGTTGCAGAAGCAATCGTTTGTATTTTTGCAGCACAATTTGCAATAACGGTGAATGTGTAATCTTCAGTTTCACCACCACTATTTAAATTACCACAGGAAGTAAAACTATTGCTACCTACGTTAATTCTAATGCGTATTCTGTAGTCACCAGGAGTTGTTCCAGTTGGTACAACAAAACCAAAAGTAGTATTTAAAAAGGCACTAGTTGATTGATAAACAATTTCTGTGGTATTATCAAAAGTATTGTCTTTGTTCCAATCTACCCATGCTTTCATGTAAACTGCGCTATTTCTATTGGTGTCTACAAATATATTAACTCCTTCACCTTGAGCTTGACTTGCTTTTGGAGTTAGAGAAGAAAAATCTTGAAAGCCAGGTGGGTTTGTAGAAAAAGTTGAAGTATTACTAGAGTTAGTCAAGTTCCCAACAAAGTTTACTTGAGTAATATAATTTGAAGATTGTAATCCTAAAGTTACAGAAGGAGTACAATAATTTTGTGTATTGGTTGTTGTGAAACCAGTTAGAGGATTAAATTTGTTATATCTTGGTCCACCTGTACAGAATGAATTGTTAGAGAATACAAAAACATAATAAGTAGTTGTATTTGTTAATCCAGAAATTGTAAAGCTAGTACTATTATCTGTAGAAACTACAATGTTTCCTGCCCCAATGGTACCTCCAACAGTATATGCTGTCCCATTTATAGGGTTTGGTACCGCACCAGTAGTATTGTAAACTACTAAATAATTATTTGGTGCTGGTGATGCTGGTGTAAATGAACCTGATATAAAAGTTCCTGTAGGACTTAATAATAAGGCTGTAGGTTGTGCTGAAGGAGTGCTACAAGGAGATGCTGGTATTATATCTAAGGTGTAATCTTCTACTTCTCCACTAAAACCAGTTGCACATGAACTTCCAGTTGTTGAACCAAGTTTAGATTGTACTCTCATTCTTGTTTGCCCGGTAATTGCACCAGCAGGTACAGTAATTGATAGTGGACATAAAGAACTCAAACCGTTAGCAGTGTTTGTAGCAGTACCTAAATCGTACATCTCTCCTGCATCTGTAAACAAACCATTACCATTCCAGTCAATCCAAACAGTTTGGTAGTTTGTGTTGTTACCATTTGTATTTACAAAAACATTTATATTATATGAAATTGTTTTTAGAACCGTTGTTGAAATTGCTGTAAAGTTGGAATAAGCAATATTTGTAGCAGTTGATGTATTGTTAATGGTGTTGAATTGAACACCAGTAATTCCATATGAACTTGTGCTTCCTGTTGAAGGACAATAACATGGCTTGTCAGTAGTGGTAAAGTTCCAAACCACAGGTGTACCAGTAGTAATACCACAAGCATTTCTTGGTACAATTTTCCAATAATACGTAGTTGAAGCTGCTAGAGCTCCTGTGTTATAGGAAGTCGATACTGTATTAGTAGTTAGAACTGCAGGTAAACTACCAGCTCCAAAATAAACGTCATATGAAGTTGCTCCAGCCACTGCTGCCCAAGAAATACTTGATACAGCACCAGATCCCATATAACAGATTCCAGAAGTAGAAGTAGTTGGACTAGGTGTTGTAGCTATAGCTGTAGGAGCGTTGTTAACAACTACTGCTAGGCTACCTTCACCAGTACTCCAACAACCTGTAACGTTGTTTCTTGATCTTATATAATAAGTACCTGAGGTATTAACTACAAAAGTACTCGCGCTATTAGTTGTATTTGTGCCTCCTGAAGCAGTTTGCCAATACCAAGTTTCTCCTGCTGGAGGGGTTCCTGTTCTTGTTAAGGTAACGCCAATTGAACTACACTGAGGAGAATCACTTGTTGGGTTTCCAGGATTTGCTGGAGTCGATATTACGGTTAAAGCTGCAGCCGAAGAAGTTACGGTACATCCAGATGTTGAAGTAATAACCACATCAAAATTACCTGCAATTCCAGCTGTAGGATTGGTTATTGTTAATGTTGCAGTTGTAGTATTACTGTAAGGAGCAGTGTTTGTTAAATTTACACCATTTCTTCTCCATTGGTATGTAGCTCCACCTGTAGCTACCACACTAAAAGAACCGCTTCCGGATTCACAAATTGATGTCGCAGTTGGTTGAGAACTGATAACAGGAGTTGTGTCTATAGTTAAAGTAGCAGTGCTAGAAGTTGTAGAACATACTCCATTACTAACAACTACATCAAATGTTCCAGCTATAGCTAAAGCAGGATCTGTAAGTGTTAAAGTAGCTGTATTAACACCACTATAAGGAGCTGTGTTAGTTAAGTTTACACCATTTCTTCTCCATTGATACGTTGTAGCTCCTGTAGCGGTAACACTAAATGATCCGTTACCTGGTTTACAAATTAAAGTTGAAACGGGCTGAGAAGTAATAGTTGGTGTAGCAACCACTGTAAAAATACCTAATGAAGTACCAGTTCCAGCAGAGTTTGTTACTCTTACTTGACCCGTTGTGCCACTACCAACTGTTGCTGTTATTGACGTTGATGAATTTACTACGAATGAAGTAGCATTTGTTCCTCCAATTGTTACAGCAGTTGCGCCAGTAAAGTTCGTACCTGTAATATTGAAAGTAGAACCCACACATCCACTTGTAGGTGTAAAACTAGTTACTGTTGGTGGAGCAATAGCTGACACGTTTATAATGTATTCTTCTGCTTGACCATATCCACCACCTGTTTGACAAGGATTTGTTGGAGATGTTGCGAAGTTATACATTACTCTAAGTTTTGTATTTCCAATAGTAGCAGTTAAAGGAACCGCTATTGATGTACTAAAGATAGTTCCATCAGCACCATTAGTATTGGTAATTAATCCAATTGAGAATATTTCATTTGCATTATCACCAAATGTTCCATTTTGATTCCAATCTGCATAAGCAACAGCATAAAAGTTATTAGAATATGCAGTGGCTTGCATTGAAAAAGTATATGTTGTTCCTCTAATAACGTTTCCTGTAGAACAAAATGATTCATAACTAGGGGTTCCGTCTATAACATTACTTGTTGTATTGTTTATACCAGCAAAAGTTACATTTGTTATGGGCCAAACACCACCTGTGAAAGAAGGTGAGCAATAACTTTGTAGCGTAGAAGTATAAGTAATTTGAATTTGTCCGTTTGCTCCGTCACCTCCTTGTCTAGTGCCACCACCATTAGATGTTCTTCTTGCGCCACCACCACCGCCACCAGGTCCGGTTCCGTTATTTCCGTTATTCGATCCTCCACCAGTTAGTGCAGCACCACCTGCGCCTCCATTTGCTCCAGCACCACCAGCACCGCCAACGGTTAAACCAATATTTATTCCAATTGAACCAATTCCTCCAGTTAAGTTGGTAGTTCCTCCACTTGCTGAGCCTCCAGTTCCTACTGCACCTTGATTTTGTCGACCGCCTGTACCTCCATTTGCAGTTAATGATAAAATAGAAGTGTCACCTCCATCTTGTCCGTTACCGTTTCCTCCATTTCCTCCAGCTCCAACTGTATAAGTAATGGTTTGACCAGGAGTTACTGTGAAAGTTCTACTGCTGTAGCCACCACCACCACCACCAGAACCTCCGTTGGGATTATTGTCAGCAGCGCCACCAGCACCACCAGCACCCCAAGCACTAACTGTGATAGATGTTACATCGCAAGGAACCACAAAAGAGTTCGTTCCAGGTGTGTTGTCAGTATATGTTTGAGAATATATTTCGTTATTAAAAAATAATGAAAATAAAAGAACATATAAAACAATTAAAAAATTGTTTTTCATTAGATTGTGGTATTTTTGGGCAAAAAAAGAGCACAACCCATCAAATGAGTAAAGTAACTTCATAGACGATTTGGTTAAATTAGTAATTTTTTCTACTGGTTATTAGCATATTTTTAACCATAAGCTAGTACAAAAATAATTCTTTTTTTAACATAACCAATAGATAATCTGTATTTTATGTTAAAAAAAGTATGTTTCAGCCGTTTTTAGTGCTTTTTATCGGTTTTTTTTTGATTATTACATATGTTTTTATAAGTGATTTTATAAAATCATAAGATATAATTTAGTATCTTTAACATGTATTTTAAAGATTTTATTGGTATTTAATCTGTTAAGTATCAGTCGCTATAAATTTTTAATTATTTTTGTAAAGTGTACTAATAAAATTTCTTGATTATGAGAAAAACATTATTTTATTTTTTAGTTTTATTTGTTTTGGACATGAGTGCTCAAATGTATGTGAGTCCAAACAGTTATGTTTTTGTTAATAATGCATATGTGTATGTAGGTCAGGATGTTAATCTTGATAATAATGCAAATATGTATTTGAGAAATACTTCACAATTACTACAAGGAAATACAGGTGCAAGTAGTAATCGTGGATTGGGGAATTTGTCTGTTTTTCAAGAAGGTACTTCAAATCAATATGGTTATAATTATTGGTGTTCACCAGTAGGAGTGCCATCAGCTTCTGTTGGAAATGCTGCTTTTGGTGTTACTAGATTAAATAGACCTACTGCGCTTATAGCAAGTTCTGCAGCAACAATTTTACCTCACGGTATGTGGGATGGAGCATCTACTAGCACCTCTTTGTCAATAGCTTCGAGATGGATTTATAAATTTGTTCAATCGAATCAATATGGACAATGGGCTTATGTGGGTAATGCTTCCACAATAAATGCGGGTGAAGGTTTTACGATGAAAGGGGTTTCAGGTACTGATACTGTAATTGCTGATACTAACGAAGGGGTTGCAAATAATCCTGGGAATAATCAGCGTTATGATTTTAGAGGAAAGCCAAATGAAGGTTTGATTTCTATACCTGTAGGTAATGCAGCAGGTCCAGATTACCCTAATAGGACTTTAACGGGGAATCCATATCCTTCAGCAATCAATTTAAATTTATTTTTATTAGAAAATAGTGGATATACTGTAAATTATAGTACAGGTGCTTATTCCTTGACAGGTTCACCTATAATTAATGGTAATGCCTATTTTTGGGAACATCAAAAACCAGCAACATCTCATTATGTGTCTGAATACATTGGTGGATACGGTGTATATGTAGCGAATGGTGCTACTGCTTTTTCTCCTGGTACTTACACTCCAGCAACTTGGAATACATATAATGCAGATGGAACTCCTAACTCTAATGGATCATCAACTACTAATGCTTACTTAAGAATGTTTGCTCCAGTTGGACAAGGTTTTATGATACAAGGTGTTGTAAGTTCTGGAAATGCACAGATGAAAAATTTATATCGTGCTTTTGTAAAAGAAGCACCTGAAAATAATTCACAATTTGAGCGATCTTCAAATGATGAAACTTCAAATGGTAATTGGAGTGCTATACCAAACATTGCTAATGTTGATTATACTCAGTTTACAAAGCAACAAGTTCCTCAATTTAAAATTCATACAATTATGAATGATGAATATACCAGAGAAACAGCTTTAGCTTTTAACGATATGGCTACAGATAGTTATGATCCGGCTTTTGATGCGATTACTCCAGAATCTAGTCTACCAAGAGATGTTTATTTTCCATTACAAGGTGAAAAACAATTTGTAATTTCTACTTTAAATTTTGATATAGATAAAAAAATGCCAATAGCTTTTAAAGCTGATATTCAAACTACTTTTAAAGTTAGTGTGAATGAATTGATTAATTTTAATCTTGCTCAAGATATCTTTTTACATGACAAAGAAACAAACATTTATTACGATATTAAAAATAGTTTTTTTAGCATAACACTTCCTCCAGGAGTTTATAAAAATAGATTTGAAATTACTTTCAAAAACCAAGAAAACACTTTAGGTTTAGAGGATGAAATTGTGAAATCTTTTGAGGTTTACCAAAATAATGACAGTCAATTCTTGACAATCTTTAATCCGATGCAGCAAGAAGTAAAACTTTTGAGTTTATATGATGTTACTGGAAAAATGGTAGTCAATAAAAATAATTTAGGTAATGCATCAGAAATTCAAGTTTCAACTTCAGGCTTAACTGATGGTGTATATTTTGTTAAGTTATCTACTTTAGAAAATAAAAATATTGATAAGAAAATAGTTGTCTCAAGACAATAGTTTTTTTATAATAAAGGAAAAACCTCGATTTTATCGAGGTTTTTTTGTTATTTTGTGCTGTGAATCAAAGAATAGATATAGATTTGCCTTATTCTATTGAATTATATATCAAGAGAGAAGATTTATTACACCCTTATATTTCTGGTAATAAATTTAGAAAATTGAAATATAATGTAGAGGAGGCGCTTAAAATAGAGGCAAAAATGCTCATTACTTTTGGAGGAGCTTTCTCCAATCATATTCTTGCAACTGCAGCAGCTGGGAAAGAATATGGTATTGCAACTGTAGGTATTATAAGAGGAGAAGAATGGAAAGATAAGTTATTTGAAAATCCAACGTTATCTCTAGCAAAGGAGTTTGGTATGGAATTCGAATTTGTTTCAAGATCTATTTATGCTCAAAAAGAAGAAGTAGGTTATTTAAAAGATATAGAGCAACGTTATGTAGGATGCTATATTTTGCCTGAAGGAGGGACTAATTCATTAGCAATTAAAGGTTGTGAAGAAATTTTAGAGCCTGTGGATAGTGATTTCGATTATGTTTGTTGTGCTGTTGGAACAGGAGGTACAATAACAGGTATTATTAACGCATCTAAAGAAAATCAAAAAATAGTAGGTTTTTCAGCATTAAAAGGTGATTTTTTGTCTGATGTAATTTGTAATTTTGTGACCAAAAAGAATTGGACCATGAATTCAGATTATCATTTTGGCGGTTACGGTAGGGTAACGGATGAACTGATTGCTTTTTTAAATGATTTTTACAAATCAACCTCAATTCCATTGGATCCAATTTATACAGGAAAAATGATGTTTGGAGTTTTAGATATGATTCAAAAGAGAGATTTTCTTGATAACAGCAAAATTTTATTGATTCATACGGGAGGGCTTCAAGGTATTAAAGGAATAAATCAAATAAGAGAAAAGAAAAATAAAGAGCTATTACAATACTCATGATGAAGAAAATAATTTATTTAGGTGTAGCCTTCCTTATTTTTAGCTGCGGTTCTTCAAAAAGTAAAAGAAGTACAACTGCTAAAACTAGAACAGTTACAACTAGAAATGTCAACACTACAAGAAATACCAGTCCTGTTATTACTACGAAGCCTATTATAGAAGAAAAAACAGAAGAAAAAGAAGAATTAGAAGCAACTTCAAAAGTTTCGGTTACTTATAGTAATGTGAATGCTTACATCGATTCGTTTAAAGAAGTTGCCAAACAAAATATGCAACAGTATGGAATTCCAGCAAGTATCATTTTGGCACAAGGTATATTAGAGTCTGGAGCTGGGAATGGAAGATTGTGTAAAGAAGCAAACAATCATTTTGGAATAAAATGTCACAAAGAATGGAATGGGCCATCTATTACACATGATGATGACGCTGCTCAGGAATGTTTTAGAAAGTATCAAGATCCTGCAGATTCCTACAGAGATCATTCGTTGTTTCTAACTTCAAGAAGTAGATATAATAAATTATTTGAATTGGATAAAGGAGATTTTAAAGGTTGGGCTAAAGGGCTTAAGGCGGCAGGTTATGCTACAGATCCAAAATATCCTGCAAAACTAATTGGTATCATTGAAAGGTATGAATTAGATCAATACGATAATGAAGTTTTACAAAGAGATAAATCAAAAAAAGATTTTATAGCTCAAGAGGATAAATCAGAATATGAGCCAATAGTACTTTATATCATTCAACAAGGAGATACGTTGTATTCGCTGTCTAAAAAGTTTAATTTATCTGTAGAAGAGCTTAAAAAAATTAATGGATTAAAAGATAATACATTAGCAATTGGTCAAAAAATAAAAATTAAATAATGTTATACAAAAGAAGTAATCAACTGTTTGTTGAAGCTAATGAAGTTATACCAGGAGGAGTTAACTCACCAGTTAGAGCATTTAAAGCGGTAGGAGGTACTCCTATTTTTATTAAAGAAGCAAAAGGAGCTTATTTATATGATGAAGATGGAAATAAGTATATAGATTACATTAATTCATGGGGTCCAATGATTTTGGGTCATGCCTATGAACCTGTTGTTACTGCAGTTATTGAAAAAGCTAAAAAAGGAACTTCTTTTGGTACACCTACTGAATTAGAAACTAAAATTGCTGCTTTGGCGGTATCGATGGTTCCAAATATCGACAAAATTCGTTTTGTGAGTTCAGGAACAGAAGCTTGTATGAGTGCCATTCGTTTAGCAAGAGGGTTTACTAAAAGAGAAAAAATAATTAAATTTTCAGGCTGTTACCATGGGCATTCTGATTCTTTTCTAATTGCTGCAGGTAGTGGAGCAAGTACTTTTGGAGTGCCTAATAGTCCTGGAGTAACAGCAGGAACTGCTAAAGATACTTTATTGGCTAAATATAATGATATTGATAATGTAAAACAGTTGTTTGCAGCGAATAAAGGTGAAATTGCTGCATTAATTATAGAACCTGTAGCTGGAAATATGGGTTGCATTCCACCCAAAAAAGACTTTTTAAAACAGCTAAGAGAAGTTTGTTCTGAAAATGGTACACTGCTTGTTTTTGACGAAGTAATGACAGGATTTCGATTAGCAAAAGGTGGCGCACAAGAATTGTATCAAGTAAAGGCAGATATTGTTTGTTTTGGTAAAGTGATTGGAGGAGGTTTACCAGTTGGGGCTTTTGCCGCTAGAAACGAAATTATGAATTACCTTTCACCTTTAGGACCAGTGTATCAAGCAGGAACTTTATCTGGAAATCCATTAGCTATGGCTGCAGGTTATGAAATGTTGAAAGCACTCCATGATGATCAAGAAATTTTCAAAAGATTAGAAGATAAGACTGCTTATTTAGAAAAAGGAATTCGTAAGGTTTTACAAGAGAATCAAGTTGTTTTTACGATTAATAGAGTGGGCTCGATGATTTCAGTTCATTTCGATGCAAATCCAGTATATGATTTTGAAACAGCTAAAAATGGCGATAATGAGCATTTTAAAAATTTTTTCCATGACTTATTGGCTAAAGGAATTTATATAGCGCCATCTGCCTACGAAACGTGGTTTATAACGGATGCTTTAACTTACGAAGACTTAGATTATACTATTCGAGTTATTCAAGAAGTAACGGCAAAATAAAGTAAATCAGATATAAAATAAAATGGGGTTGTACAACCCCATTTTTTGTATTCTTAAAGAAATAGCCTTAAAGCTCTAAAATTATTTTTTTATGTAAAGCTTTGTTTTCTAAAAGTTTCTCTCTTTTCTCTTGTGGTAAACCCGCTAAAATTTTATTGTTGAATTGAGAGTTGATTTTTTTAGCTTCTTCTAAATTAGTTGCTGTTCCAACACTTTCAATACGCATATCTACTAATTGAATTAGCGATTGTTTTAAGTTGTTGTCAATGTCAAGATAAGTCGCCATTTCATTAGTGTCTTTAATCATTTGCTCTCTGTCAAATTTTGCAAAGCTTTTTTCTTGAGCAAAAGAACTTAAACTAAACATAAATGATAGTACTAAAATTGATAGTATTTGTTTCATATTTTAATAGAATTTTTAATATTATAACACCAAATCTAAATTAATTTTAGCTTTAAACCAAAAAAAAGATTATTTATTTAGTGACGACCTCTTTTTTCTTTTAAATGCTCCTTTGCTTTTTCTTTTCTGCTTTCTTGAATTTTCTCCCAATTCTCAAATTGTTCAGGTGTTAAAATTTTAGACATGTCCTCTTTAAAAGCGTCTTGATTGGCTTTCATTTCTTCTCTTCTTTTAGCACGCTCTTCTTTAGATTTTTTTTCTTCTTTAGCTCTAGCTTCTTTCATCTCTTCCATTTTCATTTCTCTCTTTTTCATTTGAGCTTCTAAAATAGGTTTTAACTTTTCTTGTTGCTCATTCGTAAGACTCAAGTCAGAAGTCATTTTTTCTAACTGTTTTGCTACTTTTTCTTCTGAAGTTAATTTTTCTCTTTTCATTTCTCTGTTTTGTGCCATAGTAATCGTACTAAAAGCTAAAACTAGTGCTAACATTATTGTTCTCATAATTCTTTTTTTTTAATGTTTATATCCATTAGATGTTTAAAATTTTAAAAGGTTTAATTGGACTAAAAAAATGACGAATATCATAAATTTTTCTGTTGGCAATATGTATATTTGTTTCGTGAAAAAAGCAATGTTCCTTTTGGCATTATTTATACTGGTAAAGCCAGTAATTCCAGTATTGGATTATATTGTTAATTATGAATATATAGCAACAGAATTATGCGAAAATGTAACTAAACCAGAACTGAAATGTAATGGTAAATGTCATTTAGCCAAAGAGCTTGCTAAAGCTTCAGAATCCGAAAAACCTATTTCATCCAACAAAAAAAGTGGACATCAAGAAATCGAAGTCTTATTTTGTAATGAAATAGAAAGATTGAATATTCTTTTTGAAAATTTCTTTTTAATACGAGAAAAAGATGTTTTCTATCAGAATTTGTATCAATCTGTTGCTGCATATTCCATCTTTCATCCTCCCATTTACATCTCTTAAATTTTTTCAGTATTACTGATTAATTCTTTGTTAATCAGCGGACTACTATGTTTAAAATTTTCTAAGGTTTTGCCTTGGAACAATCACTTATGTAAACAATTTAAAAATTAACAGATGAAAAATTTAATTAAAAATATAGCAATACTATGGGTTGCTACTACTGTCTTATTTTCTTGTTCTAACAATGATGATGACACAACTAACGCTACTGGAACGCTAAAAGTAGAGTTTGATAATATTTATGGCGATGCCAATTTTGCGTTTAATACACCTTATACCAATTCTAATGGAGAAATAGTTAAAGTAACTGATGTGGTTTATATTGTAAGCAATATTGTTTTAACGAAAGAAAACGGTTCCACTTATACAGTACCAAAATCCGATAGTTATTTCTTTGTTAACGAAGCTGATGCTGCTAGTACTTTGCTTTCTTTGCCTAATATTCCTGCTGCAAACTATACAAAAATCACTTTTGGAATTGGGGTTGATGAAGCTCAATTTAATGTTGGTGGTGAAGGGCAAGGCAACTTATGGGAAAGAGCGGATGCTCAAGGCATGACTTGGTCTTGGGCCGCAGGATATAAGTTTATTAAATTCGAAGGAACGTATACATCACCTAGTTTTACCGATGCCAGTTTTATGGTTCACACTGGAAAAACGGGGGAAATTTACAATTATGCAGAAGTAAGTTTAAATCTACCCGAAAACGCTTTGGTGCGCTCTACAATTACACCTCAAATTCATATTATGGCGAATTTAAAAGACATTATCGACGGAAATACTGTGGTTAATTTCGAAGAAGGAGGTATGATTATGGGCGGTGCCAAAGTGCAAAATATTATGGCGAATAATGTACCCAATATGTTTGAAGTACATCATGTACACAACGATTAAGTAGAAGTAGAAGCTATTCCTGCTTTACAGTACTAGTCCTCGGTCGTATCGTTTATTTTCTACAGTTTTTAAAAGAGCTTCTTAAGTCGCTTTTTAAAAATAAGAAAATATAACGATACACCCTGCGGGCTATTCCTTTCAATCAGGGCTAAAATCCTAAAAGATGAAAAAAATAGTAATTGTTGCAGTCTTACTGTTATTTGTAAGCTGTAGTTCCGATAAAGAGGCGGAATATCAAAATATACCCATAAACTATCAAATACCTAGTAATTTTCCTCCTTTGGCATATACTATGGAATACAATCCTTTAACAGAAAAAGGCTTCGAATTAGGTAAAAAGATTTTCTATGATGGTCGTTTGGCTTCAGATGGTGTGGTGGCGTGTGGATTTTGTCATATCCAAGAAAATGCTTTTACACATCACGGACATACGTTTAGTCATGGTGTTGGGGAAGGTATTGGAACACGTAATGCTCCACCAATACAAAATATGGCGTATCAAACCCAGTTTTTCTGGGATGGAGCTGCAAATCATATCGAATTGTTGTCTATGAATCCTATTTCGAACGAAGTAGAAATGAATGGGAACATTGGTACTATTATCACCATGATGCAAAATGATTCCGAATATAAAAAGCTTTACCAGCAAGCTTTTGAAAACGGTGCCATTAATAGTGAAAATATGCTAAAAGCCTTAGCACAATTTATGACGATGCTTACTTCTTCTAATTCGCGTTTTGATAAATATAGAAGAAACGAGTCAGGAGGATTACTTACTTCTGAGGAATTAGAAGGTTATGCTCTTTTTAATCAAAAATGTGCGCGTTGTCATGCTACAGATATTTTTACAGATAACTCGTTTCGAAACAATGGGTTGTCTATTAATCCTCAAATTCAAGATAATGGGAGATATCATGTAACAGAACTAGAAGAAGATCGGTACAAATTTAAAGTTCCTAGTTTGCGGAATATAGAAAAAACAGCACCTTACATGCACGACGGTCGGTTTTTTACTTTAGAAGCTGTTTTAGATCATTATGCCAATGGAGTAGCAAATACACAAAATTTAGATACTAGTTTAAACCAAAATGGTGTTTTAGGAATTCCTTTAACAACTGATGAAAAAGTAAAAATTATCGCTTTCTTAAAAACATTAACTGATAACGAGTTTTTGACAAATACGCGTTTTGCAGAATTTTAAAAAAATGAAACATACAAATGAAAAAAATAATGCTATTTCTAATGATGGGCTTTTCAATAACTCACGCTACTGAAAAAGATAGTTTAGTTTTAGAAAATCCTTTTAAAAAATATTACAAATTACTGGAAGATTGTGATGCTTGCGGTTGTTCTGCAAGTGGTGGAAGTATGGGTTTTTCTTCAATGTTAAATCCAAATTTTATTGGAGTCCGCTATTTTTATCAATCCTATCAAAGTACAGATGGTTTGTATAGTAATTCACCTTGGTACAACGAAAATTTTAACACCATTCAACTTTGGGGAAGAATACCTGTTGCAGATAAAATTCAAGTGTCTTTGCTTTTACCGTATCAATTTCATAATCGAGAATCAAATACAGGTAGCCAATCTATTTCTGGTCTAGGTGATCTTACAGCTTTAGGATTTTATTCGATTGTAAAAACAAAGAAGGATTCCTTATCTTTTAAGCATCATTTTTTGCTTGGTGGTGGAGTAAAAATACCAACAGGAAAGTACAATGAGTCAAACAATGGAAGCGTGAATCCAAGTTACCAATTAGGAACTGGAAGTTGGGATTTTATTGTAGCAACAGAATACATACTTCGAAAAGAACAAATCGGTTTCAATGGAATGTTGAATTATACGATTAAGACAGAGAATGAGAAAAACTATCGTTTTGGAAACCAATTCAATTATGGCGGTACCTTTTTTTATGTTGTAGCAAACGAAAGTTTTTCTTTTGTGCCCCAACTGGGTTTTGCAGGAGAAATGTATGAAAGTAATTACCAACACCAACAAAAAGTAAGAAATACTGAAGGAGCTATTTTGTTTGGAAAAATGGGTTTTGAAATTGGGAAAGACCGATTTTCTTTGGGAGCCAATGCTATGTTGCCAATTCATCAAAATTTAACAGGCGGAAATGTGGAAGCTAATTATAGATGGAGTATCAATTTCAATTATAGTTTGTAAACAAAAAAGGAACTCAATTGAGTTCCTTTTTTTATTCAAATAAATAATTATTTTCCTAAAAACTCAGCAATTTTTGCATCGCCTTCCACTTTAATTTTCATTAAACCGTGTTTCACGATACCTTTGCTTGCGGCATCCCATTTTTTACCACTTAAACCTGCTTTTTCTTTTAAATCGCCTATAGAAATACCTTCGTTAGCTTTTAAAAGTTCAATAACATGTTTCTCATCTTCCGTTAATTCCGGACCTTTTTTCTCTGGTCGCATTTGCGGGAAGAATAATACTTCTTGAATTGAAGCATTGTTCGTTAAAAACATCATTAAACGATCCATGCCAATTCCTAAACCAGAAGTAGGAGGCATTCCATATTCTAACGCTCTTAAGAAGTCCTCATCAATAATTCCATTGGCTTCATCATCTCCTTTTGCAGCTAATGCCATTTGGTTTTCAAAACGTTCTCTTTGGTCTATCGGGTCATTTAATTCCGAATAGGCATTGGCAATCTCTTTTCCACATACCATCAATTCAAAACGTTCGGTTAAATCTGGATTATCTCTGTGTGATTTACATAAAGGAGACATTTCTTTTGGATAATCGGTAATAAAAGTAGGTTGGATAAAATTACCTTCACATTTTTCACCAAATATTTCATCAATTAATTTTCCTTTACCCATGGTGTCGTCTACTTCAATCCCCATAGATTTTGCAGCTTCAAATAATTCTGCTTCCGTTTTTCCTGTAATGTCAAAACCGGTAAATTGTTTGATTGCATCTGTCATGGTAACACGAGCATAAGGCGCTTTGAAATCTACTTTTTTATCTCCAAAAGTAACTTCGGTTGTTCCATTAACTTGTAATGCGCAATATTCTAATAGATTTTCGGTAAATTCCATCATCCAGTTGTAGTCTTTGTAAGCTACATAAATTTCCATAGCGGTAAATTCTGGATTGTGCGTTCTGTCCATTCCTTCATTACGGAAATTTTTAGAAAACTCATACACACCATCAAATCCACCTACGATTAATCTTTTTAAATACAATTCGTTAGCAATTCTCATGTATAACGGAATGTCTAAACTGTTGTGATGGGTTATAAAAGGCCTTGCAGCAGCACCACCAGGAATCGCTTGTAATACAGGAGTTTCCACTTCCATATAACCTGCATTGTTGAAAAAAGTACGCATCGCATTAAATAATTTCGTGCGCTTAATAAATACTTCTTTCACCTGTGGGTTTACTACTAAATCTACATAACGCATTCTGTATCGCAATTCTGGGTCCACAAAAGCATCAAAAATATGACCTTCTTCATCCGTTTTAGGTAATGGTAAAGGGCGTAATGTTTTACTTAAAAAAGTGAGTTTTTCTACACGAATACATTTTGCACCCACTTTCGTGGTAAACAATTCTCCTTCAACTCCTATAAAATCACCTAAATCTGTTAATTTTCTGAAAACTTGATTGTATAATGTTTTGTCTTCGTCTGGGCAAATAACATCGCGATTCAAATACAATTGAATACGTCCTTCACTGTCTTGTAATTCAGCAAACGCAGCTTTACCTTGATCGCGCACGCTCATTAAACGACCTGCTACTACAACTTTCTTACCTTCTTCAAAAGTTTCCTTAATCTGCTTCGATGTTTCTTTTACAGGAAATAAATCTGCAGGATAAGGGTTGATACCAAGTTCGCGCAAAGCTGTAAGCTTGTCTCTTCTAATGATTTCTTGTTCTGAAAGTTGCATATAAATTCTTTTTAAGCGTGCAAAGATAAGTATTAGTTTAAAAGTTTAAAAGTATAAAACTTCAAAAGTTTGCATTTTATTTGAAGCGAAGGTTTGTCTTGTTTATGCCAATTATTTTCCTGCCATTCGTTCTATCTTTTTTGTTTTTAAAAGGAGATGTTAAATTGCAAAAAAGGATGTCACTTCTGTCAGGGCTATACGGGAAAGTATTCGTATATTTGTGTCAAATTTGTAAAAATGAAAAAAATAATTTTTCTTATTGCTGTTTTTTCTGTTTTAGTGAGTTGTAAAATTCAAGAAACAATAGTTGTTAATGAATTAAATGAAGTTGATTTAAAATACGGTTTTGATTTTTCGCCTATGTTGAAATTAGGAAAAAAAGAGGGTGAGGCCAAACAAAATGAAAAAGTATATGATACGGTTTTAGATTTCAAAGCATTGTTAGTAGAGCATAAAGATAGTATTGCAAAACTACCAGATAGTGTTAGAACACAATTAGAATTTTTAGCCGATTTTGATATTCATATGAAAGTCGATGAATCAAAAGATATTTTCCTTTATGAAATGGGCATGAAGTTAGCTTCTTTTGACGCGTTGTCTAAAGACATGAATCCATTTAAAAGTATAGGAACTTTGTCAAAAATGGATAAAAGTTTGGCTATGGGAGCAGATAAAGCAGATGATGATAAAGAAAATTATGAAACGACTTATACCTATAATTCACATTATTTTGAAAAGAAAATTGTTTCCAAAGTAAAGAATGAGAAAGAGAAGCAAAAAATATCTGAAAATGAAGAGTTAGGTGATGATGAATTCTCGAAACAACTTAAAGAGGCATTGAAAGAATGTTCGTATGTTATGAAATATACTTTTCCAAAGAAAATAAAATCGGTTTCTTTAAAAAATGCAAAAATAAGTGAAGATAAAAAATCGTTTACTTATGAAGTATTATTAGATGATTTAGAAAGTCAGGAAGATTTAAGTTTTAAAGTGCAATTTTATGAATAAGAAAATAAAACTTCAGGATTTAGGTAAAAAAGATTACAAAGAAACCTGGGATTACCAAGAAATTCTTTTTAAAGAAATAGTAGATCAAAAAATACACAATAGAAGAGAAGAAGCAACAATTGAAACGTCTAATTATTTTCTTTTTGTTGAACATCCACATGTATATACGTTAGGGAAAAGTGGTGACATTGAAAATTTATTGCTTTCTGAGAAACAATTGGAAGCGAAGGGTGCTACTTTTTATAAAATTAATAGAGGAGGAGATATTACCTATCACGGACCTGGTCAAATTGTGGGATATCCGATTTTAGATTTGGAAAATTTCTTTACGGATATTCATAAATATTTGCGCTTTTTGGAAGAAGCGATTATTTTGACTTTAGCGGAATATAATATTACAGGAACTAGAAGTGAAGGAGAAACAGGTGTTTGGTTAGATGTAGGAACTCCTTTTGCAAGAAAAATTTGTGCTATGGGAGTTCGCGCTAGTCGTTGGGTTACGATGCATGGATTTGCTTTGAATGTCAATGCAGATTTAGGTTATTTTGACAATATTATTCCTTGCGGTATAAAAGGAAAAGCGGTTACTTCAATGCACGCAGAATTAAATGTCCCTGTAGATGAAGTTTTGGTTAAAGAAAAAATATTGAAGCACTTTAAAGAGTTGTTTGAAAATGAATTTGTTTGAACTTCTTACTAAGTTAGAAGTTATAAATCAAGGCATAATTGATCAGGAAGGAGTTTAAAGCTCATTCTGTGGTATTTGCAAGGTCCATATTTTTTTATGGCTTCTCGGTGCTCCTTAGTCGGATATCCTTTGTTTTTTTTCCAATTGTACATAGGGAATTCTTCGTGAATTGTATCCATATATTCATCTCTGTAAGTTTTAGCAAGAACAGATGCAGCAGCAATACTTAAGTATTTGGAATCTCCTTTAATAATACTTTGATTCGGGATTCTTTCTAAAATTGAAATTTCCTCTTCTGTAAATATTTTTCCAAACTTATTTTTTAAACCTAATTTTGAAAAAATAGGTCTATTACCATCTACTATAATAAATTCGGGTAGAGGCTGAAGCTGTAAAATACTTTCCTGCATGGCTTTCATTGATGCATTTAATATATTTATTTCATCAATTTCTTGATGAAAAATATGAGTGTATGAAAATGAAATTGCTTGATTTTCTATTAGTGGTCTTAGTTTGAAACGATTTTTTTCAGAAACTTGTTTAGAGTCGTTTAATAGAGTAGATTGAAACGTTTCAGGTAAAATGATAGCAGCTGCAGTTACGGGTCCTGCAAGGCATCCTCTGCCTGCTTCATCTGTGCCGCATTCTAAAGTTATAGGTTTATAACGTTTACTTAACATTTTGTTTTTTTGGTAAAAATATAATTTTTAACGCAACCTTTTTGAATAATTAACATCTTTAAACTAGTATTGATTGGTTTAATGCAAATTAATAATTAAAATATTTAACATTTAAAAAAAGTAATATTCCGAAGTATTATTTGGTTATTTAAGAAATTATTAAGAAGTTTGCGAAATAACTAACTCAAATAAAAATTAATATGAGATCGAAGTTTAAATGGATTTTTACGCTTTTGGTAGCGTTTACAATGCAGTTTTCGTTCGCACAAGAGAAAACTGTTACAGGTGTCGTTTCAGATGCTTTAGGCCCATTAGCTGGTGCTAATGTTGTAGTTAAAGGAACAAGTAAAGGAACTACAACAGATTTTAATGGTGGTTTTACTATTAAAGCTAATCAGGGGGATATTCTTATTGTTACTTATGTTGGGATGAATGAATCCTCAATTCCAGTAACTGCCGAAAACACATATAATATTTTGTTAACTCAAAATAATGTGGATTTGAAAGAAGTTGTGGTAGTTGGATACGGTACTACAACAAAAGAAGCTTACACTGGTACAGCAACTGTAGTTCAAAAAGAGAATTTAGAGGCGAAGACTGTTTCTAATATTTCACAAGCTTTAAGAGGTGAGGTTGCAGGGGTTAACGTTATTACTGGTTCTGGTGCTCCAGGTAGAGATGCTACGATTCGTATTCGCGGTTTCGGTTCAGTAAATGGTAACCGTAGTCCATTGTATGTTGTTGATGGTGCTCCTTATAGTAGTGATATTACTTCTATTAATCCTGCTGATATTGAGTCAATGACTATTTTAAAAGATGCAGCAGCTACGTCTATTTATGGATCTAGAGGTGCTAATGGGGTTATTTTAATCACAACAAAACAAGGTAGATCTGGTAAATCAGTTATTTCTGTTGATCTTAAAACAAGTATCAATACTTTGTCTTTACCAACTTACGATATTATTGATAGTCCTGAAACATATATTGAAACTGCTTGGAGTGGTTTAAAAACTAAAGGGCTTTTATTAGGAGAAGTTGATCCAGCTGCTTATGCAAGTAATAATTTGTATGGTACTGCTGAAGGTATTGACAATCATTATAATATTTGGAATGCATCAGGAGATCAATTAATTGATCCTGCAACTGGAAAATTTGCTGCAGGTGTAACTAGAAATTATACTCCAACAAGATGGGCTGATGCTGCATTTGGTACAGGTTACAGAAGTGAAGCTAATTTACAGTTCAGTGGAGGTAATGACAAAACTGTTTTCTCTACTTCATTTGGTTATCTAGATGATCAAGGTTATACTATTAAGTCAAATTATACACGTTATACAACTCGTATCAATGTAGAACACAAAGCTACAGATTGGTTAAAAGTAGGTGGAAATATGGCTTACACAGGTTCTAAATATACGAATTCATCTAGTGATGAAGGTAGTGCAGGTTCATCAGGAAATATTTTTGCATTAACAAATACTACTCCAGCTATTTATGATGTGTATTTAAGAGATGATTTTGGTCAATTAGTGGCTGATCCAATTTTTGGAGGAAATCAATTCGATTACGGAAGTATCTATGGAAGAAGAGCTTGGAATAGTACAAATGGTATCGCTGATGCTAAATACGACTTGTCTCAAGATTTAGGTACTACATTGTTAGGTAACTTTAATATCGGTATCGATTTTACTAAAAATTTAACTTTAGAAACTCGTTACAGTGGTCAATACCAAAATTTTGATAGCGCTAACAGAAACAATCCATATTATGGAGGATGGGCTGCAGCATATGGATTATTATCTAAAAATGTTAATACTACAACAAATCAAAACTTCTTACAATTATTACGTTTCACGAAAACATTCGGTGAAAACCATACTTTAGAAGCATTTGCTGCTCATGAATCAACTGAGTGGAGATACAAAGAGTTTAGTGCTGCTGCTCAAAGAGCTATTTTGCCTAATACATTAGATTTAGCGCAATATACAACTCCATTTGGTAGAGCAACTTCTTTCTCTCAATCTTGGACTCTTGAAAGTTATTTTGCTCAATTTAGCTATGATTTTGCTAAAAAGTATTTTGTAACAGGTTCTGTTAGACGTGATGGTTCTTCTCGTTTTATTCAAAACAAATGGGGTACTTTCGGTTCTGTTGGTTTAGGTTGGATTGTTTCTAAAGAAGAATTTTTATCTAAAGCAGAATTTATCAATTATTTAAAATTAAAAGGTAGTTATGGAGTAATTGGTGATCAAGGTACTAACTTACAATATGGTTGGTTAACTTACTCTATTAACCAAACTGCTGATGGTTCATATGCATTTACGCCAAGTTCTGTAAGAGCAAATCCTGATTTAACTTGGGAAACTTCTAAAATTGCGCAAGTTGGTTTAGAAAGTACATGGTTTAACAATACGTTAGATGTTAACGTTGATTATTATGTGAAAAACACAGACAATCTTTTCTTTTCACAAAGATTAGCTCCTTCTAGTGGATTTACATCTATCGATTATAACGATGGTCAATTACGTAACTCAGGTTTAGAATTTGATATTACAGCTTATTTAATCAAAGCTAAAGAAGCTGGAGATTTTAAATTAACATTAGGTGTTAATGGTGAATTATTAAAAAATAAGATTACAAAATCTCCTAAAGATTATCTTACTGGTGAACCAAAAGTTTTTGATGATAACTTAAACTTAAGAGAAGGACGTTCAATTTATGATTGGTTCATGCGTGAGTGGGCTGGAGTAGACCCTGCTAATGGTGCAGCATTATGGAATATGTATTATGATGATGCTAACGGTGATGGTATTTACAATACTGGTGATACTAGAATCGGTAATATGGAAACTTTCTTAAGAGATAATCCAGATGCAAATGTTCAACAAACAACTACAGCAACTTATGCAGATGCAACTCAAAAATATGTAGGTAAATCTGCAATTCCTAAAGTTAGAGGTGCTTTCCGTTTAAATGCCGGATATAAAAACTTTGATTTTACTGCTCAGGTAGGATATAGTATTGGTGGTTATATTTATGATAATGGGTATGCTACTTTAATGAGAACTTCAGGTTTAATTGGTGCGGATAACTGGCATACAGATATGTTAAATGCATGGAAAGAACCAGGAGATATTACTAATGTACCTAGATTAGCTCCAGGATATAATACTGATGTTAGTTTTGCAAGTACTTCAACACGTTTCTTAACTAAAGCTGATTATTTAGCTTTAAATAACGTAAGATTAGGATATACAATTCCAGAAAAATTTGTTGATAAATTAAGTTTATCAAGATTAAACTTATATGTTTCTGGAGATAACTTAATGATGTTGAGTGCTAGAAAAGGATTAAATCCACAAACATTGATTAGTACTTCAAATTCTGGTATTTATATGCCAATGACTACAGTTAGTTTTGGTGCAAAAATAGAATTTTAAAAAAATATGAAAATGAAAAATAAATTTATTTACTTAATGGTTGCTGCATCCTTACTTGGTGTTGGATGTAGTGAAGAGTTTCTTGATCCAGTAAGAAATACAGCAACAATAACTAATATTGATTTTGCTGAAAATGCAGATATTAATCCTGCATTAGTAACTGGTACATTAGACGGTATTGGTAGTTTTATGATTGAGCCTGCTGGGGTAACTGGTACTCGTCATTATGATTTAGGTCAAAAAGGAGTAGATATATTTTTAGATATTTTATCTGGAGATATGGCTTTATCTGCTAACTCATACGGTTGGTACCAAAATACAGCGAACTTAGTGGCTACTGTTGATTTTACTCGTGAAGAGAATAGAATCATTTGGGAATACTATTACAAAATTGTTAGTACTGCTAACAACGTAATTGAATCTTTAGGTGGTAATGACGCTGTTCCAACTACTGCGGAATCTAGACATGTACTTGGTCAAGCTAAAGCTTACCGTGCTTATGCGTATTTCTATTTAGCACAAATTTTCCAAAGAGCTTATGATCCTTCCCAAGAGATTTTGCCTTTTTATAATATTGATTCTAATATTTCTGCAAAGGTTCCAGCTTCTGATATTTATGCTCAAGTAACAAGCGATTTGAATTCTGCTATTACCTTATTAGATGATTACTCAAGAGATCAAAAGCACAAAATCGACAAATATGTTGCGAAAGGTTTATTAGCATATACATATGCTGCTATGGGTAACTATACTGATGCAAAAACGCTTGCTGATCAAATTGTTGATGCTAACGTATATCCTTTAACAACTACAGGTCAATTAGCATACCCAGGTGCTGGATCAGGTTTTAATGATGTAAATAGTGCATCTTGGATGTGGGGTTATGATATTACTGCTGAAATGGGTCATCAATTACTAGATTGGTGGGGACAAATTGATTATTTTACTTACAGTTATGCATGGGCAGGAGATAGAAAATCTATTGATAATGGATTGTATGCTTCTATACCAGCTATTGATGTAAGAAAAACTCAATTCGGAACAACTGGTTTAACAACAGGTATGCCTATTAATAAATTTTTCGACCCAGGAAGAACTGCTGGAGGACAACAAACTGTTACTACAGATTATCTTTTCATGCGTATAGAAGAATTTTATTTATTAAGTGCTGAAGCTGCTGCTAAATCTGGTAATGAACCAGCTGCAAAATTAAGATTAAAAGCTTTATTATCGAATAGATTAGGTGGTACTGCAAATGCTGATGCATATGTAGATCCTTTAACTGGTCAAGCTTTATTAGATGCTATTTATTTACAAACTAGAATAGAGTTGTGGGGTGAAGGAAAAAGCTACTTAGCTTTAAAACGTAACCAAGCTACTGTAACAAGAGGAACAAATCACGTGTTTCGTTCAGGTGAATCATTCTTGTATAGTATAGATGAGATGTCTTTTCAAATTCCACAAACGGAATTGAATAACAATCCAAGTATTACATCTCAAAACTAATTTCTAATCTTTTAACTATATAATTATGAAATTATTAAAAATAAACTTTTTATATGTAGCATTAGCTTTTATGGCTTTTGCTTTCACAAGCTGTGAAGAAGATGTTACGGATGATAACGAACTTTCTGAATTTGTAAGTTTAGAAGAGAGAAAGGTTATTGAAATTACACCTACAGAAAGTGCTGTAATTCAAACTAAAATCTATGCTACTCCTTCAAATACATCTAGAACTGTTAATCTTTATGTAGATTCTGCTCCAGCAAATACTAATATCGATTTGAATTATGTTTCTTTTCCATCATCAATCACTATTCCTGCAGGTGCAAGCGAGGTGCCTTTCGAAATTACTGTCGAAAATTATGGATTAGGTGCTGGTGGTAAGAAATTTGCAATTGGTATTCAGTCTCAAGAAGGACTTAATTTAGCGTACAGTACAAATAGTGTAAATGCTAGTACATTAGCTTTAGCACCATATGGAGCTAAATTATTTAAAATTACTGCAAGAGATTATTGTCCTTATACTTCAGTAAACTTAAGTATTAAATTTGATAACTATCCAGAAGAAACTGCATGGGAATTATACGATGCTTCTTTTAATGTTATTGCTTCTGGAGGTATAAGTGGTACTACAATTACTGGTTATGCAGCCTTAGGTTTTGCTGATCAAAGTACATTTTCTACAGACTTTTGTTTAGAGTCTGGTGATTATACATTTGTAATTTATGATGATTATGGAGATGGAATGTACACTAGTGCTTCTGTTCAAGGTAATTATGCTCTTAAATTACAAGACGGTACTATCTTAGCTCAAGGAGGTGGTAATTTTGGAAGTTTCCAAGATACTGCTTTCACTATCCAATAATTTATTTGATAGTTTATATATAAAACCGAAACATTACGTTTCGGTTTTTTTCTTTATTAACTTTTGTTTTTATTACTTTTTTATACATTTGGAAAAAAATTACAAAATAGAATATTACTGTTTATGAAAAAATCAATTTTATTTTTTTTAATAGGTTCTTTAGTAGGCTTTGCTCAGTCAAAAGCTGAAATTGAAACAATTAAAAAAAGTTACAATGCTAATGAAGTTATTAGTCTTAATGAGACTATTGCGAAGTTTGTAAATGAGCGTGAAGCTAGAATTAAAAATTTTTTATTAGGAAATACTAATAAAAATAGAGAGTACTACAATGATGGTACGAAATATATGTTATTTGATATTGTAGATAATAAACCAGTTTACATTGCAACTGATAATAGGTTAAGTGCAATGGCTGCTAAAACAAACACCCTATATCCAGGTGGGAGTTTAGGTTTAAGCTTAACAGGAGCAGGTATGAAAGTTGGTGTTTGGGACGGTGGCTGGGCTTTAGTAAATCACCAGGAGTTTATTAGTAACTCTACGTCTAGAATAACGACACCTGATACAGCAGCTCCTATTCCTACAGCAGATTTACACGCAACACATGTTGTTGGGACAGTTAGTGCTGCTGGTGTTATGTCTAGTGCAAGAGGAATGGCTTATGAAGTAAATGTTGCTTCGTATAATTGGACCAATGACGAAACTGAAGTTACCAATGAAGCAACTAATTCTGGATTGTTAATTTCTAATCATTCTTATGGTGTTCCAATTTACGATGATAATGGTAATCAAAATGTGCCAGATTGGTATATGGGATGTTATAACAGCGATGCTAGACAGTGGGATCAAATTATGCATACATTACCCTATTATTTAATGGTTACATCTGGTGGTAATTCGGGTAATGATTCTTACTCAAATGGTCTGTATCCTGGTTTAGATAAATTGACTGGAAATAAAAATTGTAAAAACAATTTGGTAATTGCAAATGCAAACCCTACTGTAAATCCAATTACAGGGGTAATGTCTAATTTAGTTATTAATAATTCAAGTAGTCAAGGTCCTTCAGATGATGGTAGAATTAAACCAGATATTGCAGCTGATGGAACTAATTTATATTCAACTAGTAATGTGTCAACAACGAGTTATGCTACACTAACAGGTACTTCAATGGCTTCACCAAGTACTGCTGGTTCCTTAATTTTATTACAACAACATTATAATAATTTAAATGTTGGTTATATGATGTCTGCAACTCTAAAAGGGTTAGTTTGTCATACTGCTTTAGATGATCCAAACAGAGTTGGGCCAGATCCTTATTTTGGATGGGGATTCTTAAATACTAAAGAAGCTGCAGAATTAATTACTAATGCAAATAACCCATCACCGACAGCTTCAATACAAGAATTGTCGATGAGTCAAACGAGTGGTGTTTATACCTATCAAGTAGTTGTTAATTCTCCAAAAACATTAAAAGCTACAATATGTTGGAATGATGTTGCTGGAGGTGCAAAAGACAATCAATTGAATTCATCTACTCCAGCTTTAGTTAATGATTTAGATATACGTATTACCAAAGATGCAGATATCTATTTTCCATGGAAGCTAGACTTAAGTAACTTAAATTCACCTGCTATAAAAGGAGATAATACAGTTGATAATGTTGAAAAAGTAGAGGTTGAAAACGCTTCGGGTATTTATACTATTACAGTTTCTAAAAAAGGATTTTTTCCTGCTGCCCAACAATATAGTTTAATTATTTCTGGTTTTGATCAAATGCCATTAAATTCAAAATCTTTTGAATCTAATGTAGCTGTATATCCAAACCCAGCAGAAGATAATTTATTTATTAATAGTGCTAAAAATGCTATTTTAGGATATGAAATTGTAGATACACAAGGAAGAATAGTTAAAAAAGAGAAATTAAATTCTTTAAGCGATTTTTCAATTAATATTGCAACTTTAAATTCAGGTATGTATTTAGTGGTTTTACAGTCTGAGGTAGGTACTTCAACTCATAAAATTGTTAAAAAATAAAAGAAAAAATTAAAGTTTAAAATTTTTATGAATTTCTCATTACATTTGCATCAAGCTTATATGTAATGAGAAATTTTTTTTTTGTATTCTTTTTAGTTTTTTCAATTGCTTCTTCAGCTCAAATTAGAAATGAAAATGGAGGATTCGGTAAATTACCAAGTTCTACTGGAGAAAGAGACACATTGAATTTTGATTCTAATCGCAATAAGGATTATAAAGAGAGACCTCCAGTTGAATTATATAAAATCTATACTTTACAGAAAGATACCACCTATCTAGACACTACACTTTCCATACAAAAAGAATATAAGTTTAATTTACTACGCAAAGATATTTTTGGATTATTAGCTTTTGCTAATGAAGGACAAACTTATAATACGTTAGATTTTGGTCTTACAAAAAAAAATGTAATGCCTGCAATGGGTTTTTTAGCAAAACATTTTAATTATTTAGAAGTTGATGATATTAAGTATTATAATGTTCCTACTCCATTGAGTGACTTATATTTTAAAACAGTAATGGAACAAGGGCAATCATTAGATGCTTTTCTAACTGTAAATACAAAACGAAATCTTAATTTTTCTATTGCATATAAAGGATTACGTTCTATTGGTAAATATATTAATGCTATTTCTAGTTCTGGAAATTTTAGATTTACCACAAGCTATTTTACTAAAGATAATAGGTATGTGCTTAATGCCCATTTTACAGGTCAAGATATTTCTAATCAAGAAAATGGAGGTATTGTAGATACGGCAATTTTTGAATCAAGTGAACCTCCTTTTAATGAAAGAGAACGATTAGATGTTTATTTTACCGATGCTACTTCATTATTAAAAGGGAATCGTTTCCTTATCGATCATTCTTTTAAATTAAATAAAGAAAATCCAAATAGTTTGATTTTTACTCATCAATTCAATCATGAATACAAGTTTTTCGATTTTGATCAAACCACAGCTAATGAACGTTTTGGACAAGCATATTCTAATTCTATAAGTAATAAAACAAGATACAATCATTTTTATAATAAATTAGGAGTTGGATTTACTACAAAAAAATACGGTGAAGTTCAATTCTATGTAGATGACAATAGTTATAATTATTTTTATAAAAGTATTGTTTTTGATAGTTCTGGTAATACTTCGGTTCCTAATGCAATTAATGATAGAATTAATTCAATTGGCGGAAATTACACCTATTTTGGAAGTAATTTTAAAACCAATTTACATGTTTCGAATGCTATTACGGATCAATCTATATCGAATATTGAAGCTTCAATACACTACAAATTAAATGACGATTATCAATTTGAATTTCATTATCAAAAATTAAATAGTCTTCCTAATTTAAATTATACGTTGTATCAAAGTAATTATGTTGATTATAATTGGTACAACAATTTTAAAAATGAAAAAAGAAATGTTTTTCAAATTGCTGCTAAAACCAAATGGATTAATCTTGAAGCACAATACAGTATATTAGACGATTATTTGTATTTCGACAATACAACAAATGATATTGAAACATTAACTGTTAAGCCTTTTCAAAATAACAATACCATTACCTATGCTTCTATAAAAGCTTCAAAAGATATTAAATTTTGGAAATTTGGTTTAGATAATACACTGTTGTTTCAACAAGTAGATAATGCAGATAATACTTTAAACATCCCTCAGTTCGTAACTCGTAATGCTTTTTATTTTTCGGAACATGTGTTTAAAAAAGCGATGTTCATTCAAACAGGTATCGTTTTTAATTATTTTACGAAATATTATGCAAACGACTACAATCCTTTATTGGGTGAGTTTTATGTGCAAAATGAAAAGAAAATTGGAGCTTTCCCAATGTTTGACTTTTTTATTAATGCTAAAGTTCGTCAAGCAAGATTATTCTTGAAAGCGGAACATTTTAATTCTTCTTTTACAGGTTATAATTTCTACACAGCACCTAATTATCCGTATCGCGATTTTATTGTGCGTTTTGGAATTGTATGGAATTTCTTTAGTTAATAGTTGTAACGAATTTTTAGGCTTTTTTGTAATCCATTTTCCTGCTGTTTGTTAAAGTTCTTAAATGAATTTAAGAAGCTATCACTTCCATCAGGGTTAATAAGTCATTCATTTTCATTTTTGTATTCGTAATATTCACACTATCTTTGCTAACAATTTTTTTCAATTATAAAATGAAATTTGCAAAAAACATACTAGAAACTATTGGGAACACACCCCTAGTTAAAATCAATAAACTAACGCAAGAAATCGATGCATTAGTTTTAGCTAAAGTAGAAACATTTAATCCAGGTAACTCTGTGAAAGACAGAATGGCTGTAAAAATGATTGAAGATGCAGAAGCAGACGGAAGGTTAAAACCGGGTGGCACAATTATTGAAGGAACTTCAGGAAATACTGGAATGGGATTGGCATTGGCAGCTATTGTAAAAGGATATAAATTAATTTGTGTGATTTCTGATAAGCAATCCAAAGAAAAAATGGATATTCTTAGAGCAGTAGGAGCTAAAGTTGTAGTTTGTCCAACCGATGTAGAGCCTACAGATCCTCGTTCGTATTATTCGGTATCAAAACGTTTAGCAACAGAAACTGAAAATGCTTGGTATGTAAATCAATATGATAACCCAAGTAATGCCATTGCGCATTATGAGCAAACTGCTCCAGAAATTTGGGAACAAACTGACGGAAAAATCACACATTTTGTTGTAGGTGTTGGAACTGGTGGAACTATTTCTGGTGTAGCCAAATATTTAAAAGAAAGAAATCCAAATGTGAAAATTTGGGGAGTAGATACTTATGGTTCTGTTTTCAAAAAATATCATGAAACTGGAATTTTTGATGAGAATGAAATCTATTCTTATATTACAGAAGGTATTGGAGAAGATATCTTGCCAAAAAATGTTGATTTTTCATTAATTGATGGTTTTACAAAAGTAACCGATAAAGATGCTGCTGTATATACTAGAAAATTGGCTTTAGAAGAAGGAATTTTTGTAGGTAATTCTGCGGGAGCTGCTATAAAAGGTGTGCTTCAGTTAAAAGAACATTTTAAACCAGAAGATGTTGTTGTGGTTTTATTCCATGATTCTGGAAGTAGATATGTGGGTAAAATGTTTAATGATGATTGGATGCGTGAAAGAGGTTTCTTAGAAGAGGAAGTAACCAAGGCTATCGATTTAATTAAGGAACATCATGATAAACCATTAGTAATTGTACGTACGGAAGAACTGGTTTCTCATGCTATCGAAAGATTAAAGAAATATAAAATATCTCAAATTCCTGTTATCGATACTACAGGTTTTGTAGGTAGTTTAGATGAAACCGATTTGTTTAGAAGTTATGTTGAAGATAAAAATATTGCCGAAAAGCCTATAAAAGAAGTTATGGGCAAACCTTTTCCAATAGTAAAAGCAACTACACCAGTGGAAGAAGTGTCGAAATTAATTAATAAAGACAATCAAGCTGTTTTGGTAGAACTTGAAAATGGAAAGTATCACATTATTACAAAACATGATGTTATTAGTTCGATTAAATAATTCAATCTAATCTCATAAAAACACAAACCTGCAAATTTATCGATTTGCAGGTTTTTTATTTTTTATATATTTGTCTTTCTATACGCCTAAAAATACTATACGCCTTATTTATGAAAGAAGAGTTCTTGCATTATATTTGGTTGCATAAAAAAATTAATGTAACCCAATTATACACAACTAAGGGAGAAAAACTCGAAATTCTCCATTTCGGACATTATTTGCAAACTGCTGGTCCAGATTTTTTCAATGCACAATTGATTATAGATTATCAAAAATGGGCTGGAAATATCGAAATACATCTTAAATCGTCCGATTGGTATGCACATCATCATGAAAAAGATGCAAACTATGACAATGTTATTTTGCATGTAGTTTGGGAACATGATGTGGATGTTTATCGAAAAGATAATACAGAGGTACCCGTATTAGAATTAAAACAGTATGTTGCCTCTAAGGACATTATCAATTATACACAATTAACGAATCCAAAATCTTGGATTAATTGTGAAAATCAAATCGGATTAATAGAACCTTTTGTACTTGAAAATTGGTTGGAAAGGTTGTTTTTGGAACGACTTGAAATAAAATCTGAACTTGTTTTTTCTTTGTTGAAAGCATCCAAAAACGATTGGGAGTCGGTTTTATTTTGCTTATTGGCTAAAAATTTTGGTTTAAATTCAAATGGAACTTCTTTTTTTAAAATGGCAAAATCAATTCCTTTTCAGGTACTAAGAAAAGAAATGAATCATCAAGAAAATTTAGAAGCGCTTTTCTTTGGTTTAAATTCGCTTTTGGAATTTGATGGTGAGGATACCTATTTTCAACTTTTAAAAGCCAAATGGAATCTTTTAAAAGAAAAATATCAACTGCAGTCTAATCATTTGGAAAAGGTACATTTTTATAAATTGAGACCCGATAATTTTCCAACGATTCGTTTGTCGCAATTAGCAGTTTTGTATCATACCATTCCCAATCTTTTCGAAAAATGCATTCGCTCCAGCAATTTGATTGATTTGTATCAATTATTTGATATTAATGCTAGTATATATTGGAGTTATCATTACAATTTTGATAGAGAAAGTTCTTTTAAGAAAAAGCGAATTAGTAAGAGTTTCATCGACTTACTTATTATTAATACAATTATTCCCATTCAGTTTGCGTATTCCAAATACTTAGGTAAAGATAGTTCAGAAGTTATTTTGGAATTGATACGACAACTAAAACCTGAGAAAAATAATATGATTTTTAAATTTGCTTATTTTGGTGTAGCTTCAAAATCAGCATTAGAATCACAAAGTTTATTGCAACTGAAAAAACAATATTGTGATGTGCAACGCTGTTTAGATTGTCATATAGGTATCCATTTAATTAGAAAATAGTTATATTTGAATAAATTAAAGAATTCGATGTATAAAATACTACATTTTTTTGAAAAACATGGTTTTTTTGTAGCCACAAGATTGGCTGATAAATTGGGAATGAGGGCTACCAATGTGAGGTTGTTTTTCATTTATATATCTTTTGTAACAGCGGGCTTAGGTTTTGGTTTTTACCTTACTTTGGCTTTTTTATTAAAGCTGAAGGATATGATCTATACCAAACGCTCTTCTGTTTTTGATTTGTAATCATTGAATGTCAAGAGCTTAAGTTTTCTTTGTTTTTTCGATACTTTTCTTATCTTTGGAAAATTAACAACCAATAAAAAAATATGTCAACAAAATCAGATTCGTGGGGTTCTAGAGTAGGGCTCATTTTAGCAATGGCAGGAAACGCTGTAGGTCTAGGAAATTTTCTTCGTTTTCCTGTACAAGCTGTTCAAAATGGAGGTGGAGCGTTTATTATTCCTTATTTAGTATGTTTTTTAGTAATGGGTATTCCATTATTATTTATAGAATGGTCTTCAGGAAGATTTGGAGGTAGATATGGAAATCATAGTACACCATATATTTTAGATAGTATGGCAAAAGGTAGAGTTTGGAAATATATTGGTGTTTTCGGAATTTTTACCAACATCGCTGTAGCGGCTTACTATTGTTATATTGAATCTTGGACAATGTCTTATGTGTACCATTCAATAGTGGGGACTTTTAATGGAATGAGTCAGGCAGATGTGGCTGGTTTTTTTCAATCGTATACTAATGTAACGGAATCAACAACAGGAATTCCTGGCGAAGCAATTATTTTTTATATCGTTTGTTTATTATTAAATACGTATATTCTTTCAAAAGGACTTGGAGGTATTGAAAAAGTAGCAAAAATTGGAATGCCTTTGTTAATATTATTCGGAGTAGTTTTAGCTGTTAGAGGTTTAACTTTAGGAACTTCTGGAGCTTCAGATATTTTTCCAGATGCCAATGCATGGGATGGATTGAATTTTTTATGGACACCTCAATTTGATTCTCTAACCAGTCCAAAAGTATGGTTGGCAGCAGCTGGTCAAATTTTCTTTACACTTTCCGTAGGTATGGGAACCATTCACTGTTATGCATCATACCTTAAAACAAGAGATGATATTGCTTTAAATGCTGTTTCTGCTGGATTTATGAATGAATTTGTAGAAGTGGTTTTAGGGAGTTTAATCGTTATTCCAATTGCAGCCGGTTATTTAGGTTTAGATTGGGTAATTCAAAATGCTGGTTTTGGTATGGCTTTTCAAACAATGCCTTATTTGTTCCAACAATGGGGTAGTGCTTTAGCGGTTGTTGCTGGAGTGTGTTGGTTTGGATTGTTATTCTTTGCTGGAATTACGTCTTCTTTAGCTATGGGAACACCTTGGATGGGCTTCATGCAAGATGAATTTGGATGGAAGAAAAATAAGGGCGCTTGGTCATTTGGATTATTAGTATTAATAATGGGATTACCAACTGTTATTTTCTTTAATGAAGGTTTGTTTGATCAATATGATTATTGGGCAGGAACGGTAAGTTTAGTAGTTTTTGCTTTCTTAGAAACGGTATTGTTCTCTTATATATTTGGAATTAAAAAAGGTTGGGCAGAATTAAATCAAGGTGCAGATATTAAAATTCCTGGTTTTTATAAATATATCATTTTAATTGTAACGCCTTTATTATTAGGATGGGTCTTAGTATCAAGTGTGCCTGATTGGATTGATAAGGTGAAAGATAATGATACGAATAACAAAGAGTGGTTTGCCAATGAATATTATGCAGAAAACTTTGACGGTGCTGGTGAAAAATCAGGAACTGTTGAAGAAGTGACTCCTAATAGTGTGAAGTTCTCATTTGAAGATACTAAAAAGGTATTTGATAAAGAAACGGAAAAAGTAAAAGTAATTACATTTACTAATTATAAAGAATATACATTCAAAGAAGATAAAAATCAAGTTGTAGTTGTTAAAAAAGGTGATGTAGTTAAACCTAATGACACCATTGCAACAGGAAGTTTTACAAATAATACCTTATATAAATTTGCAGGAAGAATGTTGTTGTTAGCCTTGTTTGTTTTCATAAGCTTAATCGTTTATTTTGCTTATAAGAAAAGAGTGAGAGAAGGAAGAGCAACGTTATAATTTTAAAAATAAAAAAAATGAATACATCAGCCTTAATAACAATGCTTGTAGCACAAGGAATCGTAATTTCTTTTGCAAGTTATTTTTTCTATAAAGTATTAACTATTCCACCTAAACCAGAACCAGATTCATATAGTGAAAATGACGATGAATTGGTAAGACAAGAGAAAGAATAATTCTTTTTTTAATCACCTTTTGGAATAATTTGTTTTGAAAAAGCAAATACAATTTTTAAAATCCTACTTTCTATTTTCGAGAGAACATAGAAGTGGGATTTTTTTATTAGCAATACTAATAATAGTGTTGCAACTTATTTACTACGGATTTAAATCAGGATTTTTTATTGCTAAAACGGAACCTAAAGAAAACAAAGAATGGTTGTTGGTGCAATCCAAAATTGATAGTCTTAAAAAGACTAAAAATGAAAACACGTATCAGATACAGCCTTTTAATCCTAATTTTATTTCCGATTATAAAGGGTATGTATTAGGTATGTCTGTTAGTGAGATTGATCGATTGCATCAATTTAGAGCAAATAATAAATACGTAAATTCTGCAAAAGAATTTCAAGAGGTTACTCAGGTTTCAAATGAACTACTTCAAAAGATAGCACCTTTTTTTAAATTTCCGGATTGGGTTACTAATACTAAAAAACAACCTGTATTTGAAACGTTTTCTAACAAGAAAAAAGAGGAGATAAATCCTGTAAATTTGAATGAAGCTTCTAAAGAAGATTTAATGAAAATATATGGAATTGGAGATAAAATATCAGACATCATTCTTAAAGAAAAAAATAAGTTTGGTGCTTTTGCGACTGTAGACCAATTGGAATTCGTGTGGGGTATTTCACCTGAAATTTTAGAAAGTTGTAAACAACATTTTTTTGTTCCTGCAGATGTTGTAGTTAAAAAAATAAATATTAATAATGCTTCCGTCAAAGAATTAAGTCAGTTTCCTTATTTTAATTATACCTTTGCTAAACAAATTGTAACCTATAGAAGTATGAACGGAATTTTTCATTCCATTGAAGATTTAGCAAAAATTAACAACTGTCCTTTAGAAAAATTAAAAATAATCGCCTTATATTTGGAATTCTAAAAAAATAGCTCAATTTAAACACATTAGTTACACATTTATGAATTCGAAATACTTCACAGAAGAACATCAATTATTTAGATCTAGTTTTAGAGATTTTTTGCAAAAAGAAGTCGTGCCACATATTGAACAATGGGAGAAAACTGGTTCAATTGACCGTTTTATATGGAAAAAATTTGGAGAAATGGGTTTTTTCGGAATAAAATACCCAGAAGTATATGGCGGATTAAATTTAGATTTATTTTATACCGTAATTTTTTTAGAAGAGTTGCAAAAAATAAAATCTGCTGGTTTTGCGGCAGCTATGTGGGCGCATTCTTATTTGGCAATGACGCATCTAAACGCTGAGGGAGACGAACAAATCAAACAAACATATTTAGCGCCTAGTATTTCTGGTGATAAAATAGGAGCCTTATGTATAACCGAACCTTTCGGTGGAAGTGATGTAGCTGGAATGCGTACAACGGCATTAAAAAAAGGCGATACGTATGTGATTAATGGATCCAAAACATTTATAACCAATGGTTTTTATGCCGATTATTATGTTGTTGCTGCAAAAACCAACCCTGAACTTGGTAATAAAGGAATCAGTATTTTCTTAGTTGATGCAAAAGAAACTGGAATAACAGCAACTAAATTGGATAAATTAGGCTGGAAAGCTTCCGATACTGCTGAAATATCTTTTGATAATGTGGTAATTTCATCTCAAAACTTAATGGGAGAAGAAGGGAAAGGTTTTCCATATATCATGCAACATTTTGCATTAGAACGTTTAATAATGGCAATTAATGCGCACGCACGATCAGAATATGCTATCGATTATACAATTTCTTATATGTCGCAAAGAGAGGCTTTTGGTAAAACAATAGATAAATTTCAAGCGTTACGTCATAAATTAGTAGAACATGCTACCGATGTAGAACACTGTAAAATCTTTAATTATGAAGCAGTCGCTCGTTTGGATCAAGGGGAATATGTGGTAAAAGAGGCTACAATGGCTAAATTAAAATCTACAAAAGTAGCCGATGAAACCATATACAGTTGCTTGCAAATGCTAGGAGGTTATGGCTATATGGAAGAATATCCATTGGCTCGTTTGTTTAGAGATAGTCGTTTAGGTCCTATTGGTGGCGGAACTTCCGAAATTTTAAAAGAAATTTTGTCTAAAATGATTATCGATAATCAAAATTACAAACCTGTTGTAGAATAAATGAACGTTTTATTTTTATAGAAGCCAATCCTGCTGTTCATGCTATCTTTTAAGGCTTCTATATAAATTTCTAATAAAAAAAGGAGCTTCCATGTGGTCGCTCTTTTTTTATAACAAATTATAATATAAAAGCAATAAAAGGATATCCTTTCCATCAGGGCTAGTGTGTTAGCATAAATAAAAAAATATTTTCCAAAAACAATTTGATTTTTAAAATTAATTTTTAATTTTGCGGTCTAAATGAAAGGGGGTGCCTAAATTATGTTAATTATTCCAATTAAAGACGGAGAAAATATCGATAAAGCGTTAAAACGTTACAAAAGAAAATTTGATAAAACTGGAACTGTTCGTCAATTAAGAGCGAGACAAGCTTTCCACAAACCGTCAATCGTTAAAAGAGCTGTAATTCAAAAAGCTGCTTACATTCAAAGATTAAAAGATTCTTTAGAGTCTTAATATTTTGAATTCAAAATATTAAACCGTTAGTGAATAAAGTGTAACTTTGTTCCTAACGGTTTTTTTATATGGTGAATAATTTACAAGCATATCAAGAGTATTTAGAAAAAGAAAAGAAGTATTCATTACTTACGGTAAATGCTTATTTGGCAGATGTTCTTTCTTTTCAGCAATTTCTAAAAGACCATCATGATTCAATTGACTTGGAAAAAGTGGTGTATCCTTTGATACGAAATTGGATTGTTTCTTTAGTGGAAAATGATATTTCAAATCAATCCATAAACAGAAAAATTTCTTCCTTAAAATCGTTTTACAAATTTCTACTTAAAATCAAACAAATAGAAGCTAGTCCTTTGTTAAAACATAAATCTTTAAAAACGCCTAAGAAAGTTCAAATTCCTTTTTCGGAAAAAGAAATGCAAAATGTTTTTGAATTAAATGAGTTTACAAATGATTTTGAAGGCGTAAGGAATCAATTAATTATTGAGCTTTTTTACACAACTGGAGTGCGAAGAGCGGAATTAATTAATTTAAAGGTGGCTCAAATCGATTTTTCAAATCAAACCCTAAAAGTTTTAGGGAAAAGAAATAAAGAAAGAATTATTCCTTTGTTGGAATGTACGGTGCGATTGCTAAAAGAATATCTTGACTTAAGATTAGAGAAAATAGTGTCGTCTTCTGTAGATGTGTTAATTTTGTCTAAAACAGGAAATAAAGTTAGTGAATCATTTGTCTATCGATTAATTAATGATTACTTTAGTAGTGTGTCTCTTAAAGTTAAAAAGAGTCCTCACGTTCTTAGGCACTCCTTTGCAACCCACTTGCTTAATAATGGTGCCGATTTAAATTCAGTTAAAGAGTTATTAGGTCATGCTAGTTTGTCGTCAACACAAATATATACTCATAGTAGCCTCGCAGAGTTAAAAAAAGTGTATCAAGAAGCGCATCCTAGAAACCAAAAATAATTCACTTGTCTAACCTAAGTAATTTTTAAAAAGTATGAAAGTAAATGTTCAGGCAGTTAATTTTAATGTTGACAAAAAACTAGTCAACTTTGTTCAAGAGCGATTAGATAAATTAGAAAAGTATTTTGATAAAGTAATTTCTTCCGAAGTTTATTTAAAACTTGAAAACACAAGTGATAAAGAAAATAAAACAGTAGAGGTGAAAGTACATGTTCCAGGTGAGGAGTTTTTAGTAAAAAAAACATGCAAAACCTTTGAGGAAGCGGTTGATCTTTCTGAAGAATCGCTTGAAAGAATCTTAGTAAAGTATAAGGAAAAAATAAGAGCGCATGCTTAAATAAAAAAAAAGCTAAAAAAAGTTTTGAATAAAAAATAAATTCTATACATTTGCAGTCCGTTAGAAATAGCGGACTTTTTTTATTATAGTTGCCGGTGTAGCTCAGCTGGCTAGAGCAGCTGATTTGTAATCAGCAGGTCGTGGGTTCGAGTCCCTCCATCGGCTCAAAAAAAGATAAGTAACTGATAATAAAGAAGGTCTGGGGAGATACTCAAGCGGCCAACGAGGGCAGACTGTAAATCTGCTGGGAAACCTTCGCAGGTTCGAATCCTGCTCTCCCCACTAACATACCTGTTGATGACAAACAAGCCGGTGTAGCTCAGGGGTAGAGTGCTTCCTTGGTAAGGAAGAGGTCACGGGTTCAATTCCCGTCATTGGCTCTGGATATGTTTATAATTTTTGAACACTAATATATAACTAAGATTAAATTATTAAATCATGGCAAAAGGAAATTTTGATCGTTCCAAACCACACTTAAACATTGGTACTATCGGACACGTTGACCACGGAAAAACTACTTTAACAGCTGCAATTACTAAAGTATTAGCTGATGCTGGTTTTTCAGAAGCTAAATCATTCGATCAGATTGATAACGCTCCAGAAGAAAAAGAAAGAGGTATTACAATTAATACATCTCACGTTGAATATGCAACTGCAAACCGTCACTACGCACACGTTGACTGTCCAGGTCACGCGGATTACGTTAAGAACATGGTTACAGGTGCTGCACAAATGGATGGTGCTATCCTTGTTGTTGCTGCAACAGATGGTCCTATGCCACAAACTCGTGAGCACATCCTTTTAGGTCGCCAAGTAGGTGTGCCAAGAATGGTTGTTTTCATGAACAAAGTTGATATGGTTGATGATGCTGAGTTATTAGAGCTTGTTGAAATGGAAATTAGAGATTTATTATCTTTCTATCAATATGATGGTGATAATGGTCCTGTTATCCAAGGTTCTGCTTTAGGAGCTTTAAATGGTGAGCCAAAATGGGTTGATACAGTTTTAGCTTTAATGGAAGCTGTTGATAACTGGATTGAGTTACCAGCTCGTGATGTTGATAAGCCTTTCTTAATGCCTGTTGAGGACGTATTTACAATTACTGGTCGTGGAACTGTTGCTACAGGTCGTATCGAAACTGGTATTGCTAATACTGGAGATCCAGTTGAAATCGTTGGTATGGGTGCTGAGAAATTAACTTCAACTATTACTGGTATTGAAATGTTCCGTCAAATCCTTGATAGAGGTGAAGCTGGAGATAATGCAGGTATCTTATTAAGAGGTATTGCTAAAGAAGATATCAAAAGAGGTATGGTTATCGTTAAGCCAGGATCTGTTAAGCCACACGCTCACTTTAAAGCAGAGGTTTATATCTTGAAAAAAGAAGAAGGTGGACGTCACACTCCATTCCACAATAACTACCGTCCTCAGTTCTATGTACGTACAACTGACGTTACAGGTACTATTACTTTACCAGCTGGTGTAGAGATGGTTATGCCGGGTGATAACTTAACTATTGAAGTTAAATTATTAAGTGCTATTGCATTATCTGTTGGATTACGTTTCGCAGTTCGTGAAGGTGGTAGAACAGTTGGTGCTGGTCAGGTAACTGAAATCTTAGACTAATTTTAAGTCTATAAAATAAATAAAAGCCAGTTGATTTTTCAACTGGCTTATAATAAACGGGCGTAGTACAAGGGCTAGTATAGTGGTCTCCAAAACCATTGATGGGGGTTCGAATCCCTCCGCCCGTGCAAATCATATAAAATAATGGCAAAATTTGTTAACTATATTTCAGAAGCATTTCAAGAATTGAAATCTAACGTAACATGGCCTGAATGGGCTGAAGTGCAACGTCTAACTATTATTGTTGCTTTGTTTTCAGTGATTTTTGCGCTTTTGACTTTTGGTGTAGATCAATTGTTTGTTAAAGCTCTAGAGGGCTTTCATAACTTGCTAAGATAAGATCATGGCGGATAATAATGTGAAAAAATGGTATGTTGTTAGAGCGGTAAGTGGTCAGGAAAATAAAGTGAAAGCTTATATTGAATCTGAAACACTACGTTTGGGTATGTCTGACTATGTTTCTCAAGTTTTAGTTCCTACTGAAAAGGTGGTGCAGGTAAGAGACGGGAAAAAAATAGCTAAGGAAAAAGTTTATTTTCCTGGTTATATTATGATTGAGGCAAATCTAACAGGTGAAGTTCCGCATATCATTAAATCAATTCCTGGAGTAATCGGTTTTTTAGGAGAAACTAAAGGAGGAGAACCTGTGCCATTAAGAATGTCTGAGGTGAATAGAATGTTAGGTAAAGTGGATGAGTTATCTGTTAAAGTTGATAACGTATCTATTCCTTTTTCTGTTGGAGAAACGGTTAAAGTTATTGATGGTCCATTTAATGGTTTTAATGGAGCAATTGAAAAAGTTAATGAAGAAAAGCGTAAACTTGAAGTTATGGTGAAAATTTTTGGAAGAAAAACACCATTAGAGTTGAGTTTTATGCAAGTTGAAAAAGTATAATCAGTTACATATATAAATCACATCAATCGCTTCCAATTGATAGATGTGCTAAATTTTTTTAAAAATGGCAAAAGAAGTTAGTAAAGTAGTTAAACTACAAGTTAAGGGAGGTGCTGCGAATCCATCGCCACCGGTTGGACCTGCTTTGGGGGCTGCTGGGGTTAACATCATGGAGTTTTGTAAGCAATTTAATGCTAGAACTCAAGATAAACCTGGCAAAGTTTTACCAGTACAAATTACTGTGTATAAAGACAAGTCTTTCGATTTTGTTGTAAAAACGCCACCTGCTGCAATTCAAATTTTAGAAGCAGCAAAAGTTAAGTCTGGTTCAGGTGAACCGAATCGTAAAAAAGTAGCTAGTGTTACTTGGGATCAAATCAGAACTATCGCTGAAGACAAAATGCCTGATCTTAATGCTTTTACAATTGAAAAAGCAATGAGTATGGTTGCAGGTACAGCTAGATCTATGGGTATAACAGTATCAGGAAACGCTCCTTTTTAATCGTTAAATTGAATTAGACATGGCAAAATTGACAAAAAAGCAAAAAGAGGCTGCTTCAAAAATTGAAAAGAACAAACAATATACTTTAAAAGATGCAGCTGCATTAATTAAAGTAGTTTCTTCTGCAAAATTTGATGAGTCTGTGGATATAGCTGTTCGTTTAGGAGTTGATCCTAGAAAAGCGAACCAAATGGTAAGAGGTGTTGTAACTTTACCTCACGGAACAGGAAAAGATGTTCGTGTGTTAGCTTTAGTTACACCAGATAAAGAAGAAGAAGCTAAAGCTGCTGGTGCTGACCACGTAGGTTTAGATGATTATCTTCAAAAAATAAAAGACGGTTGGACAGATGTTGATGTAATCATCACTATGCCTGCAGTAATGGGTAAATTAGGACCTTTAGGTCGTGTATTAGGACCAAGAGGTTTAATGCCAAACCCAAAAACAGGTACAGTAACTATGGATGTTGCAAAAGCTGTTCAAGAAGTTAAAGCTGGTAAAATCGATTTTAAAGTTGATAAAACTGGTATTGTGCACGCTGGAATAGGTAAAGTATCTTTTGATGCTGATAAAATCTATGACAATGCTCACGAAATTATTCAAACATTAATCAAATTAAAACCAACTGCAGCTAAAGGTACTTATATTAAGTCTATCCACTTATCAAGTACAATGAGTCCTGCTATTGCTTTAGATCCTAAGGCAGTATAATTTGGTAGTTAAAAA
>PKDY01000017.1 GCA_002862755.1 Flavobacteriaceae bacterium
TCATAAAATAAAAAGCCTTCGAAAAAGAAGGCTTTTTTTATATAATTAAGGCTTAAAATATTAATGAATGTGTTTTTCAGCATGGTAAGAAGAACGAACAAGTGCTCCACTTTCAACATGTCTAAAACCTAATTCTTTACCAATTTTTTCGTATTTTTCAAATTGTTCTGGTTTGATAAATTCTTTTACAGGTAAATGTTTTTTACTGGGTTGCAAATATTGTCCGATGGTTACAATGTCAACATTTGCATCTCTTAAATCATGTAACGTTTGAATCACCTCTTCTTCAGTTTCTCCTAAACCTAACATGATTCCCGATTTGGTTCTTTTAATACCTTGTTGTTTTAAATAACGAAGTACATCTAAACTTCTTTCGTATTTCGCTTGAATGCGCACTTCACGAGTCAATCGTTTTACAGTTTCCATATTGTGAGAAACCACCTCTGGTGCAACAGCTACGATGCGATCTAAATTTCTTTCGTTTCCTTGAAAATCAGGAATTAAAGTTTCTAAAGTAGTGTTTGGATTCATTCTACGAATGGCTTTCACCGTTTCCGCCCAGATAATAGATCCCATATCTTTAATATCGTCTCGATCCACACTCGTTATAACCGCATGTTTAATTTTCATTAATTTGATTGATCGTGCTACTTTTTCAGGCTCATCCCAATCCACGGTTTCAGGTCGTCCTGTTTTAACACCACAAAAACCACATGAACGTGTACATACATTCCCTAAAATCATGAATGTAGCGGTACCTTCTCCCCAACATTCACCCATGTTAGGACAGCTACCAGACGTACAAATTGTGTTTAATTTATATTTATCTACTAAACCTCTTAATTCTGTATATTTTTTTCCAGTAGGTAATTTTACACGTAACCATTTTGGTTTGGGTTCCTTTGGTGGAAAAACATTATTTAATACCGATTCCATTCTAATCAATTTGAACTACAAAGATAAAAAGAAGTTAGAAGTTAGAAGTTAGAAATTAGAAAAATTACAAACTTTATGAAATTGTTAGGATTTGTTATTGTTTATAATTGTAGCAATAAACTATAGAATTGTACTACTCAACAAAATCTAAATCTGTATTGTGTGTTTCTGGAATGGTTAAAGTAGCATAAATGGCTAAAACAAAAACTACTAAACCAACAATTGCTGCTCCCCAAACAACACCGTTAGAGACCTTTAAATAATTAAAACTGATAAGCATAATAGGAAGCAAACCTCTAACCATATTCGGAATTGTTGTGGCAGCTGTACTTCTTATATTGGTTCCAAATTGTTCTGCTCCAACTGTAACGAACATGGCCCAATAACCCGTTCCTAAACCAAGCCAAGCACAGTAAAAATAATACATTTTTTCTGTTTTGGTTCCTCCAAAAAGCATAAGACAAACCCCAACAATGGTGAAAAGCATCATGTAAAAAATGGCTTTTTTTCTAGAATGTAACCAATGTGAGATAAAACCGCTAGCAAAATCACCAACAGAAATACCAATATAGGTCCACATAATAGCTCTTCCAGGGTTGATGTTTTCGATTCCAAAAGCAGGGGCAAATTGATTTCCCATTACGGCTAAAATTCCTACACAAAACCATGTGGGAAGTCCGATGGCGATACACTTTAAATATTTTACAAAACGACTAGTATTGGTTACAAATAATAAAATATTGCCTTTTTGAATGCTGTCTGATTTTTTGATGTCTTTATATATGCCAGATTCGACTACTCCAACACGTAGAAATAGAAGAAGTAAACCTAAACCGCCACCTACAAAATAGGCAATGGTCCAATCGCCAGCAAGTTCTACGGTTAATTGAGCTACAACCGCTCCTAATAGTCCAAAACCAGCTACAATAGAGGTGCCAATAGCTCTTAATTCTTTCGGTAAAGATTCGGAAACCAAAGTAATTCCAGCACCTAGTTCTCCTGCTAAGCCAATTCCTGCTACAAAACGCAATAAAGCATATAGTGTTACTAAGTTGTCTTTAGGAAAATAAGGTAAAAAACCGCAGGCAATATTTGCTAGTGAATATACTAATATGGAACCAAAAAGTACCGATAATCTTCCTTTTTTATCACCGAAAATTCCCCAAATAATACCTCCTATTAATAAACCAACCATTTGGTAATTTAAAATCGTTGATCCCGCAACATTGGCATCTAATCCTAATGCTTCTAAGCTAGGAACTCTTACAATTCCAAACAGTAATAAATCATAAATGTCTACAAAATAGCCTAAAGCAGCTACAATTACAGGAAGTGAAAATAAATGTTTTAGCTTCTGAGAAGTGGTAAAATCTTGCATAACATTCTATGTTGGTTGGTTGCCAAATATAGAAAAGTTATTTTGTTTTTTTCTTCTCTTTTTTGGTAATAATTTCGGCTAATAATTTTTTAGCGCGTAGTAGTTTTATTTTGATATTATTGAGTGGTTCTTCCAAAGTTTCTGCCATATCTTGATAACTCATTTCTTGAAAATAACGCAATTGAATGACTTCTTGATAGGCTGGCTTTAATTTTTTAATGTAATTCAATAATTGAGAAAGATTTTGTTCGGTAATAATTTCGTCTTCAATGGAAGGAGTGTCATCAACTACATTAAAAGCACGATCGTCGTCCTCATCTGAAATTTCAATAAATAAAGAAGATTTTTTTTTACGAAGCATGTCGATGTGTACATTTTTTGCAATAGTAATTAACCAAGTATTGAACCCAAATTCAGGGTTATAACTTGCAATTTTATCGAATGCTTTTGCAAAGGTTTCAATGGTAATGTCGTCTGTATCTGTTTCGTTTTCTGTTCTTTTTAACATGAAACCATAGACTTCATTCCAAAAGAAATCCAGTAAAAATGTAAAAGCTACTTGGTCGCCAGTTTTAGCAAGCTCAATGTTTTTTTGAATAATTTCAGAATTTATTTCCAATGTACTGGTTTTGAAAAAAGATTAGTAAAAAAGACATTCAGTTGCGTGAAGATAAGTATTATTTCTATAATTGGATACCAAATCATAGTGTCTTTTTCATGTAACTTTCTTGCGGCATAACCTAAACTGATCCATGTGAAAAGATACCTCAAAATGACTAACCCTAATACGAGTAACCATTCGTGCTGAAGAGCAAGTAAAATAATAGTTATTAAAATAAAGAGTAATTGGCTAAGGTAAAAAAGCCCTAATTGAAAACGATCAAAAGCGGTATACATTTTTGCTGTTGAGACATGTCTTCTTTTTTGATTGAACCAAGTTGAAAATGTTTTTTTAGGCTCTGAATAGGTAAAACTTTCTGGGGTGTAACAAACAGCTGTGTTTGAACTATTGCTTACTTGGTTTATAAATAAATCGTCATCACCAGAACGAATTTTCATATGATTTACAAAACCTCCAGAACTTAAAAATAGTTCTTTTTGATAGGCTAAATTACGACCTACACCCATATATGGTTTTCCAGTTTTTGCCCAACCAAAATATTGTGTAGCGGTCAATAAAGTTTCAAAACGGATGATTTTGTTTAAAAAAGAATTTTTGATTTTTTCATAGGCACCGTAACCTAAAATAATTTGTTTCTTCTCTGAAAACTGGCTGCTCATATGGCTAATCCAATTGCTAGAATTAGGAACGCAATCTGCATCAGTAAAAAGTAAATTTCCATATTTGGCTACTTTAATACCTAAAGTTAATGCATATTTTTTATTGGCCCAAAACGTTTCATTGTTTTGAACTTTTACCACTTTTACATTGGCATATTCTTTTTCGTAAGCTTCAAATAATTCTAAAGTTTCATCGGTTGAGGCGTCATCAATTAAAACAACTTCATAAGTAGGATAATTTTGGCTCATCAAAATAGGGAAAAACTTTTTAATGTTTTCGGCTTCATTTTTGGCACAAACAATAACGGAAACAGGAGTGGAGTTAACGTTTATTTGTTGTGCTTTAGCAAAAGAAAAACGTCCAAAAATAAATACATAATAAATAAATTGGATGCCTACAACAACTGCTAATGCAATTAGTAAGATGGTAAAAATCATAATAGAAATCTAAAATTAGGAATGCGAACTTTCTTTGCAGTCTTTCATTTCTTCTGGTGTTTTACCACAAAAGCTACAGTTTTCTCCATCAGGATTTAAAAAAGGACTTTGACTTGCACAAGTACCTGCGAATTTACCGTCTTTTTTTCCCCAAATTTTTATTGTGATGCCTAGAATAGCAACAGCAAGAAGACCTATTGTAAGTAAAATTAATTTCATCTCTGTAAATAAAAATTAGCTGGTACAAAGATACAAAAAAACAATTTTTAAAAAGGGATTTGTTGTTTTTAATTTGTATAATCCAAATTAGATAATATTTACTTCGGCTTCAATTGAAATTCCAAATTGTTCTAAAATTGTTTTTTGAATATTTTGAGACACTGCTAATATTTCTGCTCCTGTTGCCGTACCATAATTAACCAGGACTAAGGCTTGGTTTTTATGAATACCAGCATCACCAAAACGTTTTCCTTTAAAACCAGCTTGTTCAATAAGCCATCCTGCGGGAACCTTTACTTCGGTTTCAGAAACAGGGTAATGAGGCATATTTGGATATTTCAATTTTGCTTGTTCGTATAATTGCTTGGGAACAATTGGGTTTTTAAAAAAACTTCCGCTATTTCCAAGTTTTTTTGGGTCTGGAAGTTTGCTTTGTCGTATTGCAATAACTGCATTGCTCACTTCTTTTAAGGTAGGATTACTAATGTTTTGTTTGGCTAGTTCCTCTTCAATAGCTCCATAAGAAGTGTTTAAGGTATGATTTTTTTTGGTTAACTTAAAAGTAACAGACGTAATAATGTATTGGTTTTTCAATTCATTTTTAAAAACGCTTTCCCTGTAACCAAATGCACAACTTTCTTTATCAAATGTGACTAACTTTTGTGAAGCGATTTCCATGGCTTCACAACAAAAAAAGGTGTCTTTAATTTCTACGCCATAGGCACCAATATTTTGAATTGGGGTTGTGCCTACATTTCCAGGAATTAAGGAAAGATTTTCCAGACCTCCATAATTCTTTTCAATGCAATATAAAACAAATTCATGCCAGTTTTCCCCAGCTTGGGCTTTGACCCAAACATAATCAGCATTAGTGTCTACAATTTCTATTCCTTTTAAAGCAACATGAACTACTAATTTATCTATATTTTGAGTTAGTAACATATTGCTACCACCTCCTAAAATAAAAATATCTTTGTGATTTTGTAAAACAGAAGCTAATTCTTCTTTGGAATGTACCGCTACAAATTGTTTTGCTAGTGCATTTATGCCAAAAGTGTTATAAGGCTGAAGAGAGAAATTGTTTTCAAAAATCATAAGAGTGTTGCATTTTAATGGTGTAAAAATACTAATTTATCGTGAAGTAATTAAAGATTGTAAAGGCGATACGACTGATGGGTGCTTTTAATAATTTCTTCCGTGCGTGCTGCATGCGTATCGGAAATGAATATTTGTCCAAAAACCGAATCATTCACCATAGAAACAATTTTTTCTACCCTACTTTCATCTAGTTTATCAAAAATATCATCAAATAATAAGATGGGTAATTCTCCACTTTGTTCTTTGATAAATTCAAATTGAGCCAATTTTAAAGCAATTAAAAATGACTTTTGTTGCCCTTGAGATCCAAATTTTTTAATGGGATACCCTTCGATTTCAAAGGAAAGATCATCTTTGTGAATACCACTACTGGTATATTGTAAAGCTTTATCTTTCGATAGATTTTGAGTGAATAATTCACTCATGCTTGCTTCCTTTAGCTGGCTTTGGTAGACCAATTGAACCGTTTCATTTTGATTCGTTATCATGGTATGATACTTTTGAAAAATAGGAGTAAACTGATGGATAAAGTTTTGTCTCTTTTCGTAAATATTTTTTCCAATAGGTTCTAATTGCTCGTCGTAAATCGAAAGATTATCTTTGTCAAAGACTTGATTAAGAGCAAAATATTTTAATAAAGCATTTCTTTGGGCAAGTAATTTTTGATATTGAATTAATTCATTCAAATAATGATGATCTAAAGTGGAAAGCACACTGTCTAAAAATTTTCTTCGGGTTTCGCTGCCTTCAATGATTAAATCTGTGTCCGAGGGAGAAATAATTACAAGTGGAATAAATCCAATGTGTTCCGAAAGCTTATCGTATATTTTATTGTTGCGTTTGATTATTTTTTTTTGTCCTCTTTTAATGCTGCAAGAAATTTTTTCTTCGGTATCCTTTTTTATAAATACGGCATCTAATAAGAAAAAGTCTTCTTCGTGTTTGATATTTTGAGTGGCTAATGGATTGAAATAGCTTTTTCCATAGGCCAAATGATAAATAGCATCTAAAATATTGGTTTTTCCTACGCCGTTTTTTCCTACAAAACAATTAATCTTACTGTCAAAATCTAAGGATTTCGAAGCGATATTCTTATAATTTAATAGTGTGAGATGTTTTAAAAACACAAGCGGAATTTCTTTTAAGTAAACAGATTACAAAAGTAATAGTAAATAAGAGATATTGGAAGTCTTTTTGTTAAAAATAAAGAAAAGGAGTGTAAAAATGTAAAGTCTTGTTAAGAACTATTTCTTATGCAAACTAGCTGCTAAAGTGTAAGCAAATTCTGTTATTACTAGGTTTCTTGTCTAAATATTGATTATTTTAAAATATTTTTTGTGTGTGTTTGAATAAAAATTATATTTTTGCACCTCTAATAAATGTATTATAAATGGCAACATATAACAAAAGAGGTTATAAAACACCAAAACCAAAAGAAGTTTTAGAAAACGAAAATGAATTTGATGAAGTGTTAGAATCAGGTGAAAGTACTACAGAAGAAGTATTTAATAAACTTGATGCTACAGCTTCTAGAACAGAGGAATGGGTGGCTAAAAACCAAAAAGTAATTTTAGGAATTGTTGGTGTAATTGCATTAGCTGCAGTAGGATACATATTGTTTAATAAATTTGTAGCAGAGCCAAAACAAGAACAAGCATTAAATGATATTTACCAAGCTCAGGTTTATTTTAATGAGGCATTAACCAATACGCAAAATCCTGATTCTTTATTCAACTTAGCTCTTAAAGGTGGAGAAGGAAAATTAGGATTAGTTAATTTAGCAGAACAATATTCAGGTTCAAAAGCTGGAAATGTAGCAAATTATTATGCTGGTATGGCTTATTTGCACATTAAAGATTTTAAAAATGCTGAAAAATATCTTTTAGAGTATGATGCGCAAGATGTAATGACAAAAGCAATCGCTTTAGGTGCATTAGGAGATGCTTATTCAGAATTAAATAAAGTTGATGAAGCAATTTCATCTTACAAAAAAGCTTCTGAAGTTGATGAAAACGATTTTACAGCTCCAAAATATTTAATGAAAGCTGCTCAATTGGCTTACTTAAACAATAAAAAAGCTGAAGCTCACGCGATGTTCTCTACTATCAAAGAAAAGTATGAAACATCAAGAGAAGCGGTTAATATTGATGCTTTAATTGCGATGACAGAATAAGCTTATGGCTACTGAAAATAAAAATTTATCTCAATACGATAAAAACACAATCCCAAATGCGAAGGACTTTCGATTTGGGATTGTTGTTTCAGAATGGAATGATACAATTACCAATGGTCTTTTTGAAGGTGCTAAAGCAGCTTTACTAGATTGTGGTGCTTTGCCAGAAAATATTATTCGTTGGGATGTTCCAGGAAGTTTCGAATTAGTTTTTGGATCTAAAAAAATGATTCAAACGCAGCATGTAGATTGTGTAATTGCTATAGGTTGTGTCATTAAAGGCGAGACCATGCATTTCGAATTTGTATGTGATGGAGTAACCCAAGGTATTAAAGACTTAAACGTATTATATGATGTGCCTACCATTTTTTGTTTGCTAACGGATAACACGATGCAACAATCGATTGATAGAAGTGGAGGAAAACACGGTAATAAAGGTACTGAAGCGGCAATCGCTGCCATAAAAATGGTAGATTTAAATAGAAAATAAAAAAGTATACTACTTTATGAAATCCCGAATTTTCGGGATTTTTTTGTTAACAAAAAATTCAGACATAAAAGCGTAAAAATCCGTAAATTTGAAAAAAATAATTACGCATGATTAAATTTGGAAGAGGTCAATTCAAATTGCCTAAAAATAAAAAGTTTAACTATACGCCTCGTCATTACGATGGAAAAAAAATCGATAATTTATACGATTTTGATTCTATCATAAAAAAAGATAGAGATGCTGTTAGTTATAACGATTTGAGGGCGCATTGGAGTGAAGCAAGAGCAAATAGCAGAAACAGAGGGAATAGGCAATTTAATCTAAGAATTTTAATTATAGTTTTAGTTTTATTATTGCTTTTTATGTATATAATAGATTTTGATTTGTCTATTTTTAAAAAACAATAGATGTCTAGTATTATTCAGTTATTACCCGATCATGTTGCCAATCAGATTGCTGCAGGAGAGGTGGTTCAACGACCTGCTTCTGTAGTTAAAGAACTACTTGAAAATGCTATTGATGCCAAAGCAACAGATATAAAATTAATTGTTAAAGACGCTGGTAAAACGTTAATCCAAGTTATCGATAACGGTATTGGAATGAGTGTAACCGATGCGCGTTTGTGTTTTGAACGTCATGCGACTTCTAAAATACGTCATGCAGAAGATTTATTTGATTTGCATACCAAAGGTTTTCGTGGCGAAGCATTAGCTTCTATTGCAGCGATTGCTCATGTCGAATTAAAAACCAAACAAGATCAAGAAGAATTAGGACATCATATTATTATTGAAGGCAGTAAATTTGTGTCACAAGAAGTAGCCGTTTTGCCTAAAGGAACTTCTTTCTTAGTCAAAAATCTCTTTTTTAATATTCCTGCGCGACGTAATTTCTTAAAATCAGAAACGGTAGAGATGAAACACATTATGGATGAGTTTCAAAGAGTAGCTTTGGCACATCCATCCATATATTTTACTTTAATTCATAACGGTTCTGAGAATTATAATTTACCTTCTTCAAATTATAGACAACGCATTGTAAATATATTAGGTGGTCGTACCAATGAGAAGTTGGTTCCCGTTTCAGAAGATACTGAAATAGTAACGATTAGTGGCTTTGTTGGAAAACCAGAATATGCTAAAAAGAGTAGGAGCGAACAGTTCTTTTTTGTGAATGACCGTTTTATTAAAAGTGGTTATTTACACCATGCTATCATGAGTGCTTTTGATGGTTTGCTTAAAGAAGGCAATCAGCCTAGTTATTTCTTATATTTAAAAGTTCCGCCACATACGATTGATATTAACATTCATCCCACCAAAACAGAAATCAAGTTTGATGACGAGCAAGCTTTGTATGCTATTTTACGTTCTTCGGTGAAACACAGTTTGGGTCAATTTAATGTGGCTCCTGTTTTAGATTTTGAGAGGGATCCTAATTTAGATACACCTTATGCGTATAAAGACAAAAGTTCAGATGTGCCTTTAATTCAGGTTGATGCTAATTTTAATCCTTTTTTAGACGAAAAACCAGTTAAAACCAGTACCAATTCCTATGCTTCTAGTGGGAATTATGCTAAAAAGGAAACCGCTCATTCTTGGGAAAGTTTGTATGTAGATTTGCGTCAGGATACCAAAGAAGTGGAGAGTCTTTCTTTTGAAAGTGAAGAAGTAACGGGTTCTTTTTTTGAAAGTAAAGAAGTGGAAATAACACCTTCAAGAACCTATCAAATTCACAAAAAATATATTGTAAGTTCCATTAAATCGGGTATGCTTGTTATTGATCAAAATAAAGCACACCAACGCGTTTTATACGAACAATTTTTAAGTAATATTACATTGAAAAAGGCTTCTAGCCAACAACTATTATTTCCTTTAGAATTGCACTTTACAAATGAAGAGATGTTTCTTATACAGGAATTAATTCCTTCTTTAGAGAATACTGGTTTTATTTTTGACGGTATTCACAAAGACAGTATTCATATTTCAGGAATACCTGTGTCTATTCAAGAAAGTGAAGTAAGTATTTTGTTAGAAGAATTAATCAATGGATTACAAAATAATGTGCCAGAGAGTAACTTTTGTTTGAACGACGGTATTGCTAAGACAATGGCTAAAAGTGTTGCTGTAAAAACAGGAACCTATTTAACGGAATTGGAACAAGAAAATTTGGTAAATGCTTTATTTGCTTGTAAAGATCCTAATGTTTCCCCATTTAATAAACCAACCTTTATTACGCTTAGTGTAGAGGATTTAGATAAAAAATTCGCCTTATGATGAGAATGACAGAAATGGTTAAGCATTTGCTAATCATTAATATTATATTTTTTATTGGAACCTATTTGGTTTCTAACTCTTTCGATTTAATGGCTTTGTATTATTTCGAAAATGAACAATTTCGTTTTTGGCAACCTTTAACGCATATGTTTATGCATGGAGGTATTGCACATATTTTATTCAATATGTTTGCTTTGGTTTCTTTTGGTAGTGCTTTAGAACATTTATGGGGAGGCAAGAAGTTTTTGTTCTTTTATTTTTCCTGTGGAATTGGTGCTTTTTTATTGCACACTATTGTTAATTATATTTTCTTTCATCATGGTATGAGTATTTTGGTTGATAACGGTATTGATAAGGGTCAAATCTTTGGAATTCTTAATGAAGGTAAATATAATACAGATTGGAGTCAATACTTATCGAGTGGTTCTTTAGATAGAATGTTGTCAGCCTTCTTTACACCTGTTGTTGGAGCTTCTGGAGCCATTTATGGGTTGTTAGTCGCTTTTGCTTATTTGTATCCCAATGCAGAATTAGCCTTAATGTTTATACCGGTTCCTATAAAAGCAAAATATTTTGTACCCATAATAATTATTGGCTTTGATGTTTGTTATGGAATCATTGGAGGGTATTTAGGAATGTCAAATAGTAATTTTGGTCATTTTGCGCATGTTGGAGGTGCGTTAGTTGGACTGATTATAGTTTGGTATTGGAAAAAAAATCAATTTAATAAAAATCGTTGGGATAGATAAAAAGTAGTATGAATATTTTAGAAGATTTAAAATTGCAGTATAAAATGGGTGGTATCGTTCAGCGGTTAATCTTCTGGAATGTTGGCCTGTTCATACTTTCGTTGGTTTTCTTTTATTCTTTTAAAACCAGAGATTTTTCATATCCAGATTGGTTAGCGCTATATTCTAGCTCAAGCCATTTTGTAACCAAACCATGGACGTTATTTACCTATATGTTTTTGCATGGCAGTTTTTTGCATTTGCTGTTTAATATGTTGGTGTTGCATTTTTCGGGAAGATTATTTTTAACCTATTTCACAGGAAGACAATTATTAGGATTGTATCTTTTAGGAGGTGTTTTTGCAGGATTTGTATTTTTAATTTCCTATTATTTTTTAGGAATGTACTCTGTTCTAGTAGGCGCTAGTGGTGCGATAATGGCTGTTTTGATAGCCACAGCTACTTACGCTCCATATATGTTATTACGAATTCCTTTAATCGGGACTGTTAAACTATGGCAAGTTACTTTTGTAATTGTGTTGTTAGATTTAATTCAGTTACCTTTGAATAATACGGGTGGTCATTTAGCGCATTTAGGGGGTGCTTTATTTGGTTTTATATATGTTAAATTACTTCAAAATGGAACTGATTTATCAAAAGGAATTTCTAAATTACAAGATGGAATAGAAGGACTTTTTTCTCCAAAAAAGAAAACACCATTTAAAAAAGTACATAAAAATACCTATCAAAAGACTACCTTTACTAAAACAACTCAAGAAAAAGATATCAATCAGAAGAAAATAGATGATATTTTGGATAAAATTAGTAAATCGGGATATGATAGTTTGAGTAAAGAAGAAAAGGAATTTTTATTTAAAGTTGGTAAATAATTGAAAAGAGAATCGTTAATAAGTAGAATTGCTTTTTTTTGTAATAAAGTTTTGGCTTTGTTAACCTTTCTTGCTTATATTTTACCTTTTTTAGCACCCAATTTATTTCCTTTCTTAAGTGTTTTAACGCTTTTATTACCTCTGTTTTTAGTACTGAATGCCGCTTTTTTTATCATTTGGTTGCTTCAATTAAAAAGAAAGATGTTGCTTTCTGGAATAGTACTGTTAATTGGAATTACCTTTTTAGGTAAATTATACCGTTTCAAAGAAGCTAAATTAGAAGCAGAGCCAGATGATTTTACACTTATGAGTTACAATGTGCGTCTGTTTAATAAATACGAATGGCTGCCCAATAAAAATGTTCCTAGTGATATTTCGGATGTCATTCAAGATTACAATCCAGATATCTTATGTTTGCAAGAATTTACACCTAATGAAGATGTAAGGTTGCGAAATTTTCCCTACAAAAAAATATATTTGAAAGGAGATAAAAATAAATACGGGCAAGCTATTTTTTCTAAATTCGAAATTGTAAATACTGGAAAAATAGTATTTCCAAATTCTACAAATAATGTCATTTTTGCCGACATTGTAAAAAAAGAAGATACGATACGAGTATATAGTATGCATTTGCAATCGGTAAAAATTAGTACCGATATACATGAAAAATTAGATGAGAATAAGTCCAAGTTTATTTTCAAACGAATTAGTGAAGCTTTTAAGCAACAACAACAACAATCGGAGTTGATTAAAGATCATTATGCGAGTTGTTCTTATCCAAAAATTATTTGTGGCGATATGAATAATAGTGCTTTTTCTTATGTGTATAGTAATATTAAAGGCGAAATGACCGATGCTTTTCAACAAGCTGGTCAAGGTTTTGGAGAATCCTATAATTTTAAATATTATCCTGCACGAATTGACTATGTGTTTGTTGAAGATGCTTTTATAGTGAAAGAATTTATAACAGATAATCAAGTGAAGCTTAGCGATCACTTTCCAGTTTTTACGCGATTAAAGAAAATTGAATCCGTTGCAACAAATCCCTTAAAAAAGTAGTTTTTGTTCTAATAGGTAGTCCTTTGCATGTCTTCCTTCATTAAAAAGCAAATCCAAAATACTTAAATTCGGAATAAAACCGTGCTTTTCATTAAAAACTTGAGTGTAAGGTTCGTTTACAAAAGTGTCTTTTTTTCCATTGGCTAAAGGGCGAAAATCAGTATAATTTTCAACTTCATGAAAATACTCTTGAGTAGTACTATAAGGTAAGGTAATGCCCAAACAATCATTGATGATTTCAAATATTTCAAAATTTAAATCCATCATAAATTCGTGTTTCTTTTCAAAAATAGTACGCATGTCATCTTCAAAAAACTCAAAGAAAGGAGAGGTTCGGTAAGCTGCTTCTAAGGATTTAAAATGATTTTTTTGCCAATCAAAAGCATTTTCAATTTTTACATCTTTATACTTCTGGTGTGGTTCTGTACTATGCTTAACAGGAATGTTTAGCATTTGAACGCCATTCGGACTATAAATATACATGCGATTGCGATTCGTTTGCTTTTGGAAATTATCTTCTTTTTCAAAAGTTATGGTCTCTGCTTGTAATAGTGCTGTATATTGACTTATAGAAGGAAAATAGGTTGGATGTAATAAAATGTTCATTCGTAAGATAATTTTTAAAAAGCAAGAGTTTATATTCTTGAAATATAAACTCTTGTAGTATTTAATGCTTATGTTTTATTAAGCCGCTTTCTCTTTTTTTCTTTTTTTGTAGAAATATTCGCCTACAAAGTATAAAGCAAGTAAGACTAAAAAGTATTTAAAATAAGACTTTGGTTGACCGTCACCTGATACGGTTGTAAACAATCTTTCCCAACGTATTTTGTTAATTCCTTTTCCATTTGAATTCCAACTCATCCAGATAAAAACTGGTTTTCCTACAATATGGTCTTCTGGAGTGTACCCAAAATAACGTGCGTCTAATGAATTATGACGATTGTCTCCCATCATCCAATAATAATCTTGTTTGAAGGTATATTGATTGGTTACTTGTCCGTTAATTTTAATTTGGTCACCATTCACTTCTAAAGTGTTTCCTTCATATTCTGTTATGATAATTTTATAAAGCGGAAGTGTTTCTTTATTTAAAGTTACCGTTTTACCTGCTTCAGGAATGTAAATTGGCCCAAAATTATCACCGTTCCAATCTCTTGTGGTAGAAGGTTTACCATCTTTGAAATCTGGGAAAGTACCATCTTCAGCACCTTTTCTAATATTTCTTTTAACATTTAATATACCTGGGAAATTTTTCAATCGTTCCGCAGATTCATAAGTTAAAGCGCTGAAATATAAGGTATCACTATCTCTAGAGGTTAAACCTACGCCATCTGTAATACTTAATTCTGAAATAATATAGTCAATGTTAATTTTACTTCTGTCAAAAGCTACATTGTAAGAATATTGTGGTTTTGCTCGCTCAGGTAAAATAAGCTCTTTCCCGTTTATAAAAACAATTCCGTCTTTAATTTCCAAAGAATCACCAGCAATACCTACACATCTTTTAACGTAGTTGGTTTTTTTGTCAATCGGTTTGTCAATTCTTCTGTTCGAAGGATTGTACATGTTGTCTAAGGTATCTCTTGGCCAGTTAAAAACAACAATATCGTTATTTTTAATTTTCTCTAATTTAGGAAATCTAAAATAAGGTAATTGTGGGTTTTTAGTGTAAGATAAAGTTCCTACTAAAGGAATCGAATCGTGTACCATTGGAGCAGCAATGGGTGTCATTGGTGTTCTAGCTCCATAATTGAACTTACTTACAAAAAGGAAATCACCTATTAATAAGGATTTTTCTAAAGAAGAAGTTGGAATTACATAAGGTTGAATAAAATAGGTATGTACAAAAGTAGCAACAATAATGGCAAATGCTAAAGAACCTAAAGTATCCATAGCCTTTGTAGGTGCTTTTAAATCACGATCAGCATGATAGGTAAGTTCTTGGGTGTAGTTTACATAAAAAATATATAAACCTAGAGTAACCACTCCTAAAACCATATCAAGTGTAGATTTCTTACCGAAAGTTCGTAAAGTTTCAATCCAAATAATTGGAAACATAAACAAATTAATGATAGGAATAAAAAGCAACAAAGTCCACCAAGTAGGCCTGTTGATAATTTTCATTAATACAATTGCATTATAAATGGGCACAAAAGCTTCCCAAGCTTTTCTACCTGCTTTTGTGTATAATTTCCAAGTGCCTAAACCATGTATGACTTGTACTATTAAAATAAATAATAACCAACCTTGTACTGACATCTTTATTTTATTTAATTGTTTAAATTGTTTAAAGTTTTAAAGTTTAAACTTCAAAGCAAGTAATCTATTTTTATTTTTTTAATTTCTAATTTAATCCTAAAACATCTTTCATCGTAAAGATGCCTTTTTTTCCAATAATCCATTCTGCAGCTACAACAGCTCCTAATGCAAAACCTTCTCTGGTGTGTGCCGTGTGTTTAATTTCAATTTGATCCACATTACTATCATAAAAAATACTATGTGTACCAGGTATGTTTTCTATTCTTTTGGCTTCAATATGTATTTCAGAAGTTTTAGCTTCATCTAATGTCCAATTTGTATAATCGGTATTTTGTATAATTCCATTCGCTAATGAAATGGCTGTGCCACTAGGTGCGTCTAATTTTTGAGTGTGATGAATTTCTTCCATCGACACTTGATACTGTTTTAAATTGGCCATCATTTTTGCTAAATACTCATTCAATTCAAAAAAGATATTTACCCCTAAACTAAAATTTGAGCCATAAATAAAACTTCCGTTTTTAGCTTGGCACAAGGCAACTATCTCATCATATTCTTCTAACCAACCCGTAGTTCCAGAAATAACAGGCACATTGTTTTCAAAACAAGCCGAAATATTAGCAACCGCACTAGTAGGAATACTAAAATCTATAGCTACATCTGCTTTTTCTAGACCAGCATAAGAATCATTTCTTCCTTTTCTTAGTGTAATTTCATGACCGCGTTCTAAGGCTATTTTTTCAATAACCTTACCCATTTTTCCATATCCTAAAAGTGCAATTTTCATGAAGTATAAGACGTTTTTTTTAGCTTCTGTTAGCCAATGAAATGTTAAAAATTATACGTTAATTTTAATCCTGTTTTAAAACGATAGTCAATTTCGTTTTGATATAATTCAGGTCTAATGGATAGATTTTCGTTTACGTTAAACTGAAGTAAATGTGCATCCACATTTGCATCGACTATATTTAAGATATAAATACCCGCTGTAATTAAAGCGGATAAATCTCTATTTCTTTGGTGAAATTTTTGACCTCTAATAAGTCCGTCATTGGAAAGGCTACCATAAACAGGATGTTGCCCTTCTTTTGAAGTACCGTCTAATCTCGCTTTGTATTCATCTCTATACTCATGATATTTTTTGTTATTCCAAGCATAAAAATAGATTCCAGCACCTAAACCACCATATACTAATGGTATTTTCCAATATTTTTTATTGTAGGCTTGACCTAAACCAGGTAGTATGGCCGAATAAAAAGCTGCTTTAGCAGGAGATAATGGATTTATTTTTGAGTTTTTAGCAGTAATAGTGTCTTGAATAACTAAAGAAACTTCTTCTTGAGCCCAACAACTGTTACCAAAAAGTAAACCAAAAAAAGATATGATTAATAGTTTCTTCACTAGGAGTTAATCAATTTCAAAATACGATTAAAATCTTCTTCAGAATGAAATGGAATGGTAATTTTTCCTTTTCCATTTGAAGCTACTTTAACATCTACTTTGGTTCCAAAAAATCCAGTAAAAGCTTTTTGATCGGTTTCAGCTACTTCAAAACTCTTTGCGGCTGTTTTAGCCGCTTGCGGTTTTAAGCTGTCTTGATATTTTTTTACCAAAGCTTCTGTTTCTCTTACTGATAAGTTTTGACTCACTACTTTGTGGTAGATAGAAGATTGCACTTCATCGTCTTCAATAGAAATTAACGCTCTACCATGACCCATAGAAATAAAACCATCACGCATACCCGTTTGAATAATTGGGTCTAGTTTTAGTAAACGCAAGTAATTGGTAATTGTTGAACGTTTTTTACCCACACGGTCACTCAATTCTTCTTGAGTCAAATTAATTTCATCAATTAATCTTTGGTACGATAAAGCTACCTCAATTGGGTCTAAGTCATGACGTTGAATGTTTTCCACCAAAGCCATTACTAATGATTCATTATCATTCGCTAAACGAATGTATGCTGGAATCGTTTCTAAACCGGCTAGTTTAGAAGCGCGTAATCTTCTTTCCCCAGAAATTAACTGGAATTTATTAAAATCTAATTTACGAACCGTAATCGGTTGAATAACACCTAATTCCTTAATGGAAATGGCTAATTCTTTTAAAGTTTCTTCGTTAAAATTACTTCTCGGTTGAAACGGATTTATCTCAATTGCATCTAATTCAAGCTCAATAATATTACCAACCACTTTATCGGCCCCTTTATCTTCAACCGATTTAATATCGTTTGAAGGGTCTTTCAATAAAGCTGATAGTCCTCTTCCTAATGCTTGTTTTTTTTCTGCTTTCGCCATCTTTCTATATTACTTATTTTTCTTGATAATTTCTTCCGCTAAATTGATATAATTAGTAGCTCCTTTACTCGTTGCATCATAGTTAATAATGCTTTCGCCATAACTTGGAGCTTCACTTAATTTAATATTTCTTTGAATTACGGTTTCAAAAACCATATCGTTAAAGTGTTTTTGTACTTCTTCAACAACTTGGTTCGATAAACGCAAACGAGAATCATACATCGTTAGTAATAATCCTTCAATATCTAATTCAGGGTTGTGTATTTTTTGAACACTCTTAATGGTATTCAATAATTTTCCTAAACCTTCTAGAGCAAAATACTCACATTGAATAGGAATAATAACACTATCCGCAACTGTTAACGCATTTAAAGTTAGTAATCCTAATGAAGGAGCACAGTCGATAAGAATGTAATCGTATTTGTCTTTCACACTTTCTAGTGCTTTTTTCAACATATACTCACGATTTTCTTTATCTACTAGCTCAATTTCAATAGCTACTAAGTCTATGTGTGCAGGTATAACCGAAACATTCGGAGCATTGGTAGCCATAGTTGCCTCTTCTGGAGTGTTACTATGTTCCAAAACTTGATAACTACCGATGGCAACACTTTCTACATCAATACCTAAACCCGAACTGGCATTTGCCTGTGGATCAGCGTCAATTAAAAGTACTTTTTTTTCTAAAACACCCAGTGCTGCAGCAAGATTAATAGAAGTAGTTGTTTTTCCAACACCACCTTTTTGATTGGCAATTGCTATGATTTTACCCATTTGTTTTCTAAAAATTTTTGAGTCGTAAAAATACAATTATTTATGGTTTTTTCAAGCCAAATTTGTTAACAATACATTAAAGTAGGCGAAGTCCTTTATTTTAAAGAATAAATTGTAGTATTTTATTTTTTGGAGCACCACTTTTTTATTTTGAACACCATCTGTCCCGTTATCCACTCTATCTTTTTTACTAGGCTAAAATACTGTTAATCTGGAGTACCCTAGTAAAAAAGGATGTCGTTTCTACCGGGGCTAAAATAGACAAACTTTTTTTAATTAAAAACACGAATGAGGCTTCTTTTGTGATTTAAAAGCAAAAAAAATAATGCATAAGAGAATCGCTACAAAACATTTTTTGTAAAGGGCTTTTAGTAAATTTCATTTGTTTCTGTTACATTTGTTTTTATAAAAAAATAAGCCATCATGAAACGTTTCTCATTCTTTTTAATACTATTATTATTGAGCTTAACTTCTTGCAGCTCTAAAAAGGAATCCGCTGATTTAATCTTAACAAATGCTAAAATTTATACGGTTAATGACACCTTCGATATAGTAGAAGCATTGGTGGTGAAAGACGGTAAAATTATTTTTATAGGTACTACTAAAGAAGCCAATGAGCGTTTTGAAGCCAAAAACATAATTGAAGCAAACAATCAATATGTTTACCCCGGTTTTTATGATGCTCATGCGCATCTTTACAAATATGGATTGACCATGCAAACGGTAAATCTAAGAGGAACTAAAAGTTATGATGAAGTAGTGGCTAAAGTGGTCGAATTTCAACAAAGAAAAAAGGTCGCTTTTATTGAAGGAAGAGGATGGGATCAAAACGATTGGGAAAATAAAGAGTTCCCTACACGTGCAAAATTAGATTCGTTATTTCCAGAAACACCTGTGGTTTTAACGCGAATAGACGGTCATGCCATGTTGGTAAATGGAAAGGCTCTTGATTTGGCAAGAATTACTGAAAACACAAAAGTTGAAGGAGGACAAGTAGAAGTTATAGATGGTCAAACAACTGGAATTTTGGTAGATAATGCCATGGAATTAATTAAAGCCATTACACCAGAACCTAGTTTAAAAACAAAAATACAAGCGCTTAAAGAAGCTCAGGATACGGTGTTTAATTATGGAATTACAACCATTAATGAAGCAGGTTTGGATCGCGAAATTATCGAATTAATCGATAGCCTTCAAAAAGCAAAAGTATTGGATTTGAATGTCTATGCCATGGCCATGGCTACTAAAGAAAATTTAGATTATTACACAAAAAAAGGAATTTATAAAACGTCACAATTAAATGTACGTTCGTTTAAATTTATGGGTGATGGTGCTTTGGGTTCAAGAGGTGCTTGTTTGCATTTGCCTTATACTGATAAGCCCAAACAATTTGGAGCTTTATTGTCACCAATAGATGAAATTAAAAGAATTGCTACGCAAATAGCCAATTCTGATTATCAAATGAATGCCCATGCTATTGGCGATTCTACCAATACCGTTTTATTAAAAATCTACGCTGAAGTTTTAAAAAACAAACCCAATAGAAGGTGGAAAATTGAGCATGCACAAATAATGCAGGAACAAGATTTTGATTATTTCAAATTAGGAATCATTCCTTCGGTACAACCTACACATGCTACTTCCGATATGTATTGGGCGGAAGATCGAGTAGGTGCGGAACGTATTAAAAATTCCTATGCTTATAAAACGATTTTAAATAAAGCAGGTTTAATCGCTCTAGGAACTGATTTTCCTATAGAAGAAGTCAATCCTATGCTGACTTTTTATGCGGCTGTTGCTAGAAAAGACTTGAAAAATTATCCAGAAAATGGTTTCCAAATGGAAAATGCCTTAACCAGAGAAGAAACCTTAAAAGGGATGACCATTTGGGCGGCTTATTCTAATTTTGAAGAAAAAGAAAAAGGAAGTTTAGAAATAGGGAAATGGGCCGATTTTACAATTTTCTCAAATGATATCATGACGATGCCTATCGAAAAAGTACCTTATGTCAAACCAACGCAAGTTTTTGTAAAAGGGAAAGAGGTGAAGAGATAGTCAGTATTTGCTTAAATAATATATAATTTGTACCAAATTTTCATAATATGGAAATACCAAAAATTCAATTATTAACTGTTCCTGAAACGGATGAAGCTAAAAAAGCTATTGGTTACAAATGGAATAATTTTGTAGGGAAAAGACATTTTTTAGGAGGAAAACCAAATGGTATTGAACAGTGTGATTATCCAGAATGTGAAGAATGTAATAAAAAAATGACTTTTTATGCACAAATTGATTCAATAGGTGATGCATTTGATTTAGCAGATTGTATGGTGATACATAATTTTGTATGTTTTGACTGTTTTTCTGTCAAAGCAATTTTAAATCAGATTTAAATAGATAAAAAATATCTTCAAAACTTACAACTTATAACTTACAACTTTTATAATTTAAATCCTTCTCAACTTCTCTGCAGCAGCAATTAAAGTTTCATCGGTTTTCGCAAAACAAAAGCGCAACATCTGTTTGTCTGTTCCATCCTCATAAAACACAGAAATTGGGATGGCGGCAACACCATGATGGGTTATTAATTCTTTGGCAAAAACGGTGTCGTTTTTTGAGCTAATTTTTTCATAATTAACCACTTGGAAATACGTGCCCTCACAAGGTAATAGGGTAAAACGACTGCCTTCTAAAAGGGATCGAAATAAATCTCTTTTTTGTAGATACATTTTGGCTACAGCATCAAAATCAACAATATCTAAATAAGAAGCAATCACGTGTTGGGAAAGACTACTCACGCTAAACACTAAAAACTGATGCACTTTTTTTATTTCTTGCATTAGTTTTTCTGGTGCAATCAAATAACCTATTTTCCATCCGGTTACATGTAATGACTTTCCAAATGAGGAAGCAATTATAGCACGTTCTCTTAATTTAGAGCGAGAATGTATTGAAATATGCGGTTGCGTAAAGGAAATGTATTCATACACCTCATCACTTAAAAGTACTAGTTGAGGGTGTTTTTCTAAAAGGGTTTCTAAGGCTTCAAATTCACTTTCTTTCCAAATTCTTCCAGTAGGATTGTGTGGATTATTAATAATAATCATTTTGGTTTTTGAAGTTATACCGGCTTCAATACGGTTAAAATTTGGAGCATAATCTTCGTTTAAAGCAATACGAACGGGTTTCCCGCCTGCAACTAAAACAGAAGGTTCATAACTGTCGTAACACGGGTCTAAAATAATCACTTCATCGCCATTTTCAATTAAGGCATTGATTGTCGTGTAAATCCCTTGTGTGGCTCCAGCTGTAACTAAAATTTCAGTAGTAATGTCTGTTTTTCGTGCATACTTTTCGTACGTAAGCTGACTAATTTTTTCTAATAAAGAAGGTAAACCAGCCATGGGTGTATATTGATGTGTATTTTCTTGAGTTAGTTTTTTGGTACTATCTAAAAGCCTTTGGTCAACCGGAAAATTAGGAAAACCTTGGGATAAATTAATAGCTCCATATTCATTCGCTAATTGCGACATCACAGAGAAAATACTGGTTGGAATGTGAGGTAGTTTTGACATGGCACGAAAATAATAAAAAATGTGAATTGCAAGGTATTCTTTTGACATACATTTGATTTTGTAAGATTATAAATGATAAAATTTATGTATCCTTCCAACCTTTTTTATTAATTAATACTCTATATCTTTATAAACTTAGATTAAAAAGAGAGTAACATGAAAAAAAGCCTATTTTTTCTTTTGTTTTTAAGCCAATGTGTTTTAGGACAAAATCCGCAACTTACTGTAAAAGACAAAGATTCTTCTTTGGTAACATTGAGCCAGCTTAAAGTAAATGTAAAAGTGGTTGGAAATATCGCTTACACTACTACTGAAATGCATTTTTTTAATACTTCTTCTCGTGATATGGAAGCAGAATTGTTGTTTCCTTTACCAGAAGGTGTTTCGGTTTCTCGTTATGCTATTGATATTAATGGAAAAATGAGAGAAGCGGTTCCCGTGAATAAAAACAAAGGGAAACAGGTTTTTGAAGCAATTGAGCATCGAAGAGTAGATCCTGGTTTGTTAGAAAAAGTAGAAGGAAATAATTTTAAAACACGTATCTATCCTATTTTACCAAATAAGGAACGTATTGTGATAATCGGGTACGAACAAGAGTTGAGTAGTTACGATGCACACCATTTAAGTTATCAAATGGTGAGTAATTATAGCAAAAATATAGCTGTATTTGAACTTGAAGTAATGGTTGTTGGAGCGAATGAAAAACCAATCGTTACTAAAGATGGAAAAGAAGTTACAATTGAGAAATTCAATACGCTTTATCTAGCCAAAATTAAAGAGAAAAATTATTTACCTAATGACAAATTAGTAGTGAAAATCCCAATTACTACAGATATACCTACAGTTTTAGCTCAAGCGAATGATAATCAATATTATTTCTATACGAATTTGCATTTGGATACTGAAAAAAAAGCTAAGAAAATACCACAATCTATTGGACTGTTTTGGGATGCTTCTTTAAGTAGTACAAAGAGAGATTTGAAAAAAGAATTGGAACTCTTAGACGCTTATTTTAAAGAATTGAGAAATGTGGAAGTAACGTTATATGCAACGGGTTTTACTTTCGAAAAAATAGCAGATTTTACGATTACCAATGGAAATTGGTCAGCTTTAAGAGCTGCTTTAGAGCAAGTAACTTATGATGGAGGAACCCGTTTTTCAGAAATAGCATTTCCTAAAAAAGATGAGATATTATTTTTTACAGATGGGTTATCTACTTTGAGTGAAGCCGTGTTGCCTGAAACCAAACAACCTATTTATACCATTACATCATCTGTAACTGCAGATTATGCTTTTTTAAATTACAACGCCATGAAAACTAGTGGTGCTTTTGTGAATTTAAACCAACTTACCACAAAAGCCGCTTTAGATCGATTGTTGTATAAAAATCTTGTTTTTTATGGTGTTAAAAACGAAGGAACTGTTGTTGAGGTTTTTCCAATGAAAGGTACTGCTGTAACAGATAATTTTAGTATTTCAGGAATTTCGTTAGTACCCTCTAATGAAATTACATTATTGTTTGGCTATGATAATCACTCTATACTGGAAAAGAAAATACAATTAGATGTAAAAAGCAACGCCATAACAGAAATAAGTGTTGAAAAACTGTGGGCACAAAAAAAGATTGCGAATCTAGAAATTCAATATGAGAAAAATGCAGAAGAGATAGAAGTGTTAGGAAAAAAATATGGTATTGTTACACCGAATACCTCTTTAATTGTTTTGGAAGACCTCAACGATTATATTTTGTATGATATTATTCCTCCTGCCGAATTAAGAGCAGAGTTTGATAAAATTAAAAAGAATCAAATTGCAGAGAGAGAAGCTGTACTAAAGAACAATTGGAACAGTATTGAGAGTTATTTTAATGATTTGTCTTCTTGGTGGAAAAAAGATATCACATATGTAAAACCAAAACCTATAAAGCCTAAAAAAGTTAGAAAAAGAAACACAAGAACCATTAGTGATATTCAACCAAATCCCACTGGAGAATTAAGAGAAATTACTGTTTTAATAAGCGATAATTTAAGTCCGTTAGCAGGAGTAAATGTTGTGGTTAAAGGAAGTTATAGAGGCATTTCATCAGATTTTAATGGTATTGCAAAACTAAGAGCAAGAACAGGAGATGTTTTACAAATTAGCTATGTAGGTTTAAAGGAACAAGAGTTTATGATTGATTCTCAATCTAGTTACGCTATTACTTTGGAAAATGATAATTCAGATTTAAAAGAAGTTGTAGTTGTAGGATATGGTATACAAGAAAGTGAAAATAAGCCAGAAGACTCTTATAGTAGTCTACAAGTTCCAGCAGAAGAAATTCTAGTAGTTAAAGATAATGTTGATACAGAGTTGAGTAATGCTTTGTCTGGAGAAGTTGCAGGCATCAGTATCGAAAATGATACTACAAACAATATAACCAATAAAACCAGCAACTTTATTGTTAATAATTCAGGTATAAAAACAAAAAGTTGGAATCCAGATCGAATGTATTTGAAAGCCTTAACAAATGTAGGAGCAGACAAAAAGTATGCTTTATATTTAGAATTAAGAGCAGTAAATGGGAGTAATCCTAGTTTTTATTTTGATGTAGCAACACATTTTTATGAAAATGGAGATAAAGCAAAAGCATTGCAAGTTTTAAGTAATATTGCCGAATTGGATTTAGAAAACCATCAATTGTATAAATCACTTTTATACCTATTAAGAGAATGGAACGAAAATAAAATGGCTTTACATGTTGCCAAAAAAATAGCCGTTTGGAGAGCTCACGAACCACAATCCTATCGTGACTTGGCATTAACTTTAGAAGATAATCATTTATATCAGGAGGCGTTTGATACTTTGCTAACCGCTTTGGAAACCAATTATTATGGTGAAATGGGTGGCGTTTATGAAGGTATTGAAGATATTATTTTAATGGATATTAATAGAATGATATCACAACATAAAGCCATCAAAACCGAAAAACTGGATAAAAAATATAGCAAATCAATGCCTGTAGCTGTTCGTGTAATCTTAAATTGGAACCAAATGAACTCCGATATAGATTTGCATGTGATTGAACCTACGGGTGAAGAATGTTATTATTCGCATACAAGTACAGAAATTGGAGCTAAATTTTCTAAGGATTTTACACAAGGTTATGGACCTGAACAGTACTTGTTAAGAAATGCTGTAAAAGGGAAGTATCGTATAAAAACAAATTATTTCGGAGAAACTAAATTAACTCAAAATGGACCAGCAACTGTTTTAGTTGAAATTTATATTGAGGGGAAAAATGGTACAATAGAGCGTTCTTTAAAAACAATTCAATTAGGAAAAGTCAAAGAAAATGAAGAATTAGCAGTGATTGAAATAGAGTAAATAGTATATAACTTATTGAAAAAAAAGAGCAATTAATTAACATTTCTATAGGTCTATCATTTCATGGAATATGTACTTTTGTGCTTCAAATTTTAAAAAATAACCTTTTGAAAAATATCATTTTATACGTAGCTGTATGTTGTAGCTTTTTTATAGGAACTGCGCAACAAAAAGAACATACTTTGGCTTTTAAAAATAATACCGATTTTAAATCATTTTTTAGAGCTTCGAGTAATTTTTACCCTGTTGTAAGTGCTCATCGTGGTGGACCAACAGTTGGGTTTCCAGAAAATTGTACGGCTACGTTTGCACATACAATTTCGTATAATCCAGCCGTAATTGAAACAGATATTGCATTAACCAAAGATTCTGTTTTAGTCATGATGCACGATAATACCTTAGATAGAACTACTACAGGAACTGGAAATATTAATGCATATACCTACAAAGAATTGCAACAATTATCTTTAAAAGATACGGAAGGAAATGTTACTCCATATAAAATTGAAACCTTAGATGAGGTGTTGCAATGGGGAAAAGATAAGGTAGTGTATACGTTAGATGTAAAAAGAGGGGTGCCCTTTAAAATGATAGTGGATGCTGTAAAGCGAAACCAAGCAGAAAATTATTCCATAATTATTACATATAACGCTACTCAAGCAGCTGAAATGGCTGCTTTGGCTCCAGAGATGATGCTTTCGGTTTCAGCTAGAGGTAAAGAAGATGTAGAGCGTATGGAAAATTTAGGGGTTAAAGCCGAAAATATGGTTGCTTTTGTAGGAACTACTTTTCCAAAACCAGAAACCATGCAATACATGAAAGGGAAAGGAATTGCTTGTATATCTGGAACCATGGGGAATATCGACAAAAGTGCTATAGCAAATGGAGATGCCATTTATTTAGACATTGTAAAAGCGGGTGTTATGATTATTTCTTCCGATAGACCTGCTGCTGTAGCCCAACAAATGGCGCTTTATATTAAAGAAAATAACCTAACGATAAAAGGGGAATAATATACTTGATGTTTTTTTAACATCTCGTGTTTTTTGGTTACAAACTGTTTAATTTTTCTTAATGTAACCAAGACTCAAATTTTTTTTTTCATGATTAGTTTTGCTCCACAAACAACAAACATTCTAATCATGAAAAAAATTTATTTTTTATTTGCAATGCTGTGCTGTACCTTTTTGGTACCTGCTCAAAAACAAATGAATGCGAGATTGACTAAAATTTCTCATTCTTATGGAGAACAAGAGAAGACAACTACGGTACAAGGTACTATGGATGCTTCTCTTTTTCCTTTTTATCATGGAGTGGCTTCTGGTGATCCAACAAGTACTAGCATCATCATCTGGACGCGCGTTACGCCTTACAATGACGATGAGGTAACTGTAAGTTGGAAAATGGCTACTGATCCACAACTTCAGCATGTAGTGCAACAAGGTAATTTTCAAACGGGTGATTTTAGAGATTATACCGTAAAAGTAGATGTAACGGGTTTAAATCCTGGAACTACTTATTATTACAGTTTTACAGCTCTTGGAAAACAATCTATTACGGGAAGAACTAGAACTGTTCCTACAACTTCTGTATCACAACTTCGTTTTGCTGTAGCTTCTTGTTCGAATTACCAAAACGGTTTTTTTAATGTATATGACCGTTTAGCTGAAAGAAACGATATTGATGCAGTCATCCATTTAGGAGATTATATTTATGAATATGAGGAAGGTGGCTTTGGTTATTCTTCTGCTGTGGGTCGTGGTCATGAACCTACTAACGAAATCATCACACTAGATGATTACCGAGTGCGTCATTCTTTTTATAAATTGGATCCGTCTTTACGTAGAGCACATCAGCAACATCCTTTTATCTTAATTTGGGATGATCATGAATTTGCAAATGATGCGTATGTAAACGGTGCAGAAAATCACCAACCTGATACTGAAGGAGATTGGAATACTAGAAAAAATAACGCTTGGAAAGCTTATTTTGAATGGATGCCAATACGTGATAATGTTCAAAACCCAAATCAAATTTATAGAAGAATACAATATGGTAATTTAATGGATTTAATTCTATTAGATACTCGTATTGAAGGTAGAGAGAAACAAGACGATTCTTTCCTTTTCAAAATTCAAAATACCGATTTATCTCGTTTTACTCAAGATGAGGCTAATAAATTTCTTTTGAAATCCTTTTTAGAAGGTTCTTTTAAAATGAAAGAAGGAAAAGGAGCTATTTCTCAAGAAGAATTTGATGCTTTATATACTAAATTAGTAGTGTACATGGAAGCTTCTGATTGGGATGCTCAAAAATTAGAAAAAAATGTTTCTCAAAAAGAATGGAACGAATTAAGAGCGGAAGTATATTCTAAATTGCAAAGAGTTAATTTACAAGAAAATAAAGGAAATAAGACGTTGTTAGGAGAAACACAATTCAATTGGTTTACCCAACAATTATCAAACTCCAAAGCGAAATGGAAAGTAGTAGGAAATCAAGTTTTAATGATGCCGGTTATTCCTTTAGAATTAAAAGATACATGGAACGGTTACCAAGAAGAAAGAGAGCGTTTGTATACCTATATTAAAGATAAAAAAATCAATAATATTGTTGTAATTACAGGTGATATTCACATGACTTTTGTGGCCGATTTACCAAAAAGTTTGTTAACCTATAACACCTTGTTTAAAACAGGTTCTATGGGAGTTGAATTTGTAGCGCCAAGTATTACTTCCTCAAATTTAGATGAGTTTGCTGGATTTACAAGTTCATTTTTAAACTGGTTGGTGGCTGCTTTTAATCCACATATTAAAAAAGCCGATTTAAGCAATCACGGGTATTTTATTTTAGATGTGAAAAATGATCGTGTACAAGCCGATTGGAATTATGTGAACACTATTCAAACTGTAAATCCAGGGCAATTTTATTCGCACAGTTATTATGTTAAAGATGGAGAAAAATTCTTAAAAAGTGCCAATGCAGCTTCTACTTTAGCTACAACCACTGTACCCGTTCCAGCACCTTTAGCAAGAACTAACGCAACTACTGAAACTATAGATGAAAACGCTGTAGTAGTTATTGGGAATTACCCCAATCCAAGTAAAGGCTTAACTAATCTTCATTTTGCAATTGCAAAACCAAGTCAAGTAACAGCTTCTTTATATAACGAAAAAGGAATTTTAGTTGGAGAATTATTAAATGATACGGTAACGGAAGGCTTATATAATTTAGAATATAATGTTTCGGAGTTACCAACAGGAATTTATCTATTACAACTCAGAGCCAATGATGCAGTAATTTCTAGAAAAATTATTGTGGGTCAATAAATAGATGTTGTGTTTTTAGCAAGAAAAAGGAGATTAAAAAATCTCCTTTTTTTATATATAACTAACGAATCAAACTAAAATGAGATTTATACATGCGTGGCGTATTATTTTCTGTAAATTCTATGGTAAACCAATAATCGTTTGCTGGTAAGTCTTGATTGTTAAAAGTGCCATCCCAACCGTTAGAATTATTAGTAATTTGTTTGATTAATTTACCATAACGATCAAAAATTGAAATAATAGCATTAGGAAACACATTTTCAAAACGAATGGACCAAGTATCATTAATTCCATCTCCATTAGGTGTGAAGAAATAAGGATAATTAACGATGAAAACCTCTTTGGTTAACTCTTCCGAACAACCTTCTGTGTCTATAACTCTAATACTATGACTTCCCATAGATACCTCTTCAAAAACATTGCTTTCTTGTAAAGGGCCGTCATCTAATTGGTATAAATAATTTCCTGCTTCATTTGCAATCACGGTGATAATTTGGTTTTCTGAAAAAGCAGCTGTAGTTTTATATTCTACATCAGTTAAAGTAGCTTCGATTACTGATACTTGTATGGTTTGTGGTTGCGCACATTGACCTGCATCGGGCGTGAATGTGTACGAGTCAGAAACGTTGTTATTTATTATTGAAGGGTTCCAAGTTCCTGTAATTCCATTAGGTGCGGTAGTTGATAAAAGAGGTGGTGTTGTTCCTGAACAAAAACGAATAGTGTCTTCAAAATCGGGCATAAAATCATTAGCTACCGTAATTGTGATTTCATAAGGGTCAATTTGTATACAGGAAGTTTGTGGTTCTGGTGTAAAGGTATAGGTTGTGGTTCCTAAAACGGCAGTGTTAATTACTGCAGGATTCCAAGTTCCAGGAATAGGTGTACTGTTTGAAGATGCGGTAGGTAAAACGGGTGCAGCTGCATTTTCACAATATAATAAAGGTATATTCGGAAAGTTTAAAATTACATTTTCAATAGGATTTACAGTTACGGTAATAGTTTCTGTTGTTCCTTCACAACCATTAATGGTAGGAGTTATGGTGTAATTAGCTGTACCAACCGTATTTCCAGAAGAGGTAAGCGTTTGTAAAATAGTATTTCCAGTTCCGTCAGAAGCACCTGTACAATTCGTTTGTACAACACTCCAACTAAAAGTGACATTTGTATTTGAGCTATTTAATGTAATAGCGGTTGCGTCACCAGAACAGATAGTTGTTGTACCGTTAGCTGTTACTGTAGGCATGGGTTCTAAAGTGACAGCAGTTCTTGTAGCACTAGGACAACCATTTGAATTAATGGCTTCCGCATAATACGTGCCAATGTTAGTTGGTGTAAAAGAGGTACTATTTATTAACAAAAGTGAACCACTAGTAGCAGCATCGAACCAATTTACCGTTTCATTAGTGTTCACACTAACCGATAGAGCAGTAGTTGAATTGTTGCAAGCGGTTCCATTTCCATTGCTAATAGGAGCATCGGGTAACGCACTCACAAAAACAGTATAACTGTCTGATAAAGTAGAGCAAAAATTATTGTTAATGTGCGAAATATCTTGTGCTACTTTTACTCTGTAATAAGTGGTTACTGAGGGTGTTGGTAGGGCAAAAGTAGTATTGGTTTCTCCCAAAATATCTGAAAAATTAATATTGTCTGTGCTTTGTTGCCATTGATAAAAATAAGTTGAAGCACCAGCAGTAGCAACTTGTAAATTTGTATTTGTAAGTGTTTCATTCGGACAAATAGTAATCGAATTTCCCGAAGCAGTTGTATTCGTAATAGAAGAATAATCCCCACAAGAGCGAAACATGATATCATCAATTGCCAAATCATTACCACAACCACCAGCACCATTGTTCTTCATTTTTAGGACAACAGCAGATTGCCCAGTTGGCATAGTAAAAACTAGTCCATACTGATTCCAGTTTGGCGTTGAGGTTCCTGCGATATTTCCAGTACTTCCCGATTGTAGCAATACGGTTTCAGTAGCGTTCCAAATTTCAAAAGTCACGTTAATAGGAATTCCAGTACCTGTACAACCACCAGAAGCTGAATTGTAAATATTAAGTAACCAAGCGGTGAATTCGAAAGTCGTATTACTGCATAAACCCGTAACTACTCTTCTATAAAATTGTCCTGGCGTATTACTGGCATTTACGATGAGACATTTGCCGTTTAAACCATTAGGTTCTGTGTCAGGAGTATGGTCTAAAGAATACAACCAATTTTGAGAATTAGGGATGAGATTTGTTCTATTGTAAAGCGTATACTGACCATCTTGTGGAAAGCCACTGGCTACATAAGTATAATTTGTAACTCCTGCAGGCAATTGCGGACCATAGGTACTACCCCTCCCAAAATTTTCAAAAAAGATAGGTGCGCCACTACTTCCATTACAAAAACCGAGCTGACCGAAAGTGAATGTATAGTTTGCTAAGAATAAAAATAAAAGGCAGTGTTTTTTTGTTATTGCCAAAAAGATATTACTATTTTTCATAATTACTAAATATAATACCTTACAATTTAGAATACTATAAAAAGTAGATTATAAAAACTATACAAACCGATTTTCTGTAACCCCTATTTTTGATATTGATGTTAAAAATAGTATAGTGAAAAAGGTATAAAAGCAAATAGCTTAGCTTTTTAAAGCTAAGCTATTTTATATTGTATAGGTGTTGTAGGGGTTGTTTTTTTAATTACTCCTCCAATAAAACCTCTAAAATACGAATGGCAGCATCACTAATTTTGGTTCCAGGGCCAAAAACAGCTACAGCACCTGCATCAAATAAGAATTGGTAATCTTGAGCAGGAATGACACCACCCACAATCACCATAATATCTTCGCGACCGTATTTTTGTAATTCGGCAATTACTTGAGGTACTAAGGTTTTATGACCCGCAGCCAAAGAAGAAACACCTAAAATATGTACGTCATTCTCAACGGCTTGTTTCGCTGCTTCTTGTGGTGTTTGGAACAACGGACCAATGTCTACGTCAAAACCTACATCTGCATAACCTGTTGCCACTACTTTGGCACCACGATCATGACCATCTTGGCCCATTTTGGCAATCATAATACGAGGACGACGCCCGTCTTTTTTAGCAAAAGCATCGGCTAATTGTTTCGCTTTTTCAAAGCTTTCGTCATTTTTTATTTCTTTACTATACACGCCACTAAAACTTCTAATTTGTGCTTTATATCTTCCAAATACACTTTCCAGTGCATCGCTAATTTCTCCTAGAGTGGCTCTATTACGAGCTGCTTCTACAGCTAAAGATAATAAATTTCCATTACCTGTTTTAGCACATTCCGTTAATTTTGCCAAAGATTCAGCTACTTTTTGTGCATCTCGAGTAGCTTTTATTTTAGCTAATAATTCTAATTGTTGGTTGCGCACCATTTGATTGTCCACATCTAAAATATGTAACGGATCTTCTTTTTCCAAACGGTATTTGTTAACTCCTACAATTATATCTTGTCCGCTATCAATGCGGGCTTGTTTTCTAGCAGCAGCTTCTTCAATACGTAATTTAGGAATTCCTGCTTCAATCGCTTTGGTCATACCACCTAAAGCTTCCACTTCTTCAATCAATGCCCAAGCTTTTTCAGCAATTTCAGCCGTTAAGCTTTCTACATAATAACTTCCTGCCCATGGATCCACCGTTTTACAAATTTTAGTTTCTTCTTGAAGGAAAATTTGCGTATTTCTAGCAATTCGTGCTGAGAAATCGGTAGGTAAAGCAATGGCTTCATCCAAAGCATTGGTATGTAAAGACTGTGTGCCACCAAAAGCAGCAGCAGCAGCTTCAATAGCAGTACGCGCCACATTATTAAATGGATCTTGTTCCGTTAAACTCCAACCAGAAGTTTGACAGTGTGTACGTAAGGCTAGTGATTTTTCATCTTTAGGATGAAATTGTTTTAATAATTTTGACCATAACATTCTGCCTGCACGCATTTTCGCAATTTCCATAAAATGATTCATTCCAATTGCCCAAAAGAACGATAAACGAGGTGCAAAAGTATCAATATCCATTCCCGCAGCTAACCCGGTGCGAATGTATTCTAATCCGTCTGCCAATGTGTAAGCCAATTCGATATCTGCAGTAGCACCAGCTTCTTGCATATGGTAACCTGAGATAGAAATCGAGTTGAATTTGGGCATATTTTTACTGGTGTATTCGAAAATATCTGCAATAATTTTCATGGAAGGAGTAGGAGGATAGATGTAAGTGTTTCTTACCATAAACTCTTTTAGAATATCATTTTGAATGGTTCCTGAAAGTAATGCAGGTGCCACACCTTGTTCTTCTGCTGCTACAATATAAAAAGCCATGATAGGTAAAACCGCACCATTCATGGTCATAGAAACTGACATTTCACCTAAGGGAATTTGGTCAAACAAAATTTTCATGTCTTCCACCGAATCGATGGCAACACCTGCTTTCCCAACATCACCTACTACACGTTCATGGTCAGAATCATAACCTCTGTGAGTCGCCAAATCAAAGGCAACAGAAAGCCCTTTTTGACCTGCTGCTAAATTTCTGCGGTAAAAAGCATTACTTTCCTCTGCAGTAGAAAAACCTGCATATTGACGGATGGTCCAAGGTCTTCTTACATACATTGTACTATATGGGCCTCTAAGATTGGGTGTAAATCCTGCCGCAAAGCCAATATGTTCTAAATTTTCAATATCTTCTTCTGTATAGGTTGACTTAACCTCAATTCCTTCTGCGGTAGTAAAGTGCTCCTTTCCGCTTGAACTGACAGATTCTGATTTCTGATTTCTGACTTCTAATTTTAAATTTTGTATGTCTTTTCTCATAGTAAATACACTTTTTTGATTTAATTACAACCTTATTTTTTGAATATAAGGATCAAAATCAAGTAAAGAAGGTGTTTCTAAATTTACAAAAACACTTTTTTTATTATAACTAATAAAATAGACATATTTGTACATGTCTACAATAAGTTTGGGAGATTTTACTTGGTAAATCACTTTAAAAATACTGATGTTTTTATTTCCTTTGAACTGTGATTCCATTATTTCAAAATTCATACCTGTATTGTTTGCTTTGATAATGTTATCCACTATTCCAAGCATATATTTTGCATCAGAATTAGTAAAGGCTACATATCTTTCTGGTAAAACTTTTACAATACTAGCGCCTTTTAAATATTCAAAAAGATATATTTTTTTCCCAGAATCATGTATGTCTTTAAAACGTTTCTTTTCAGCATAATAAGCAGAACTATCCCCAGATTGTGCAATTTGATTTAAATAATTTTGTGTATTGGTATACTTAAATTCTTCGGGTAAAAATACTTTTATTTTTTCGTCCTTTATAGTGTGATACTTCCCACTAATTTCTTTTTTCTGATTCTCAATGATTGTTTCAGAGGTTTTTTCAGCAATTTCTTTACAAGATGTGCTTAGGAAAATAAGAAATACTATATATATAATTTTTTTGATCATTATTCTTGAGCTAAGCGTTCTTGTTCTAATTTTTCAGCTAATCTTTTTTCGATAATTGGTGTAATTAGTGTTTTGCGTGAATGGGTTTTTACAAATGGGAATAGTTCCAAATCCTCTTTCATTCGGTCATTTTTATTAGGATATTTATTGGTGCCAAGTAAAATTTCTTTGCCTGAATCGAAAAGTTCTTGTTCTTTGGTAGCGCTTTCTTTTATTTTTCGTTGGATAGTGCCTTCAATTAATTGCGTGATGAATCCACCATTCGCTTCAATGTCTTTAAAAAGTTGTAGCGCTTTTTCCGCTAATTGCGCTGTAATAGTTTCTATATAATAAGCACCATCAGCAGGATTGTTGACTTTATCGAAATAGCTTTCGTTCTTTAAAACTAATAATTGGTTACGAGAAATGCGGTCACCAAACTCATTGTCTTTATGATATAAGGCATCATAAGCAAGGTTAGCAACCGAATCGGCACCACCTAAAATGGCACTCATGCATTCGGTTGTAGTACGAAGCATGTTTACGTTATAATCATATAAAGTTTTGTTTCGTTTCGTTGGTGTAGCCAATATATGACACTTGATATTTGGATGGTATTCTTTTGCTAGTGTTTCAAATAGAAGACGTAAGGCTCTCAGTTTGGCAATTTCAAAAAAGTAATGTGTTCCAACAGCAACTTCAATGGTAATAGTTGTTTTTGAATTAGACTCCACAGACCAGTTGATTCTATTGAAATATTCATTGGCATGCGCTAAAGTATAAGCCAATTGCTGTATGATATTAGCTCCAGCATTTTGATAAATACGCGTTTGTAAATTTAAAAACGGCAGATTTGTTTTGGAAACAATTTGATTTAGTGTGTTAAAATCGGTGTCTAGGTTGGTGAACCAATTTCCATCTTTGACTAGATGACCAATGGGGTCAATTTGTATGGAGAAATTTGTCTTATTTTTGGTTGCAAAATCATTAATTTGATTTACGAAATCGATTGATAAAAATGGTAAATAAAAAAAATAGTGCGTGTTTTCTAACGGAAGATTTTGCATTAAATCCTTTATAACTACCGACTCATTTTCAATAGTAAAACGAATGCTTTCAGCACCACGTTGTAAAGTGTCTAGTGCTTTTTTATTGGATTTAGCAACATCGTGAACAAAAATATTTTGTACAATTTTAAATGGAGTTACTTGAGTATTAACTTTATTATTAGATTCAAATTCGTCTGCATGGTAGAAAGGTTTCACTTTAATACCTTCTAAACTTTCCCAAACTAAAGTTTCATTATAATCGGCACCTTTGAGTTCAAATTGTATTTTTTGTTTCCATTCTTTTGATGAAATGGCTTCAAATTCTTGAAATAATTTTTGATGTTCCATTAGTTGTTTTTTTAATGGTTTTTACTGTTCCTATCGTTTGTTTTAGTCCTGATGGAAGCCAACTACCTTGTAGTGCGTACAGCAGGAACATGGTTTAAAAGAAGCGCAAAAGTGAGACTTCAAAATCAATTAAAAATCGTTTTGTTCTTGTTTTTCTTCTCCTTCAAATTCGATAATATAAATATCTTCGTTTTCGCGTTTCATATAATATTTTTCCCGAGCATATTTTTCAATTTGATCGGGATTTTTCAATTTTTTGATGCGAATACTGTCTTTTTTAATTTCGGTTTCGTAATAATCGATATTGTCTTGCAATTCATCTATTTCTTTATTTAAAACGCGATGTTCCAAATACGAGTAATTGTCTAGAAAAAGCATCCAAACCAGAAATCCTATGGTAACTAATAGGTATCTGTTTCCTAAGAAATTTAGGAAAGTGAATTGGGATAATATGCTTTTAATTTTTTTCAAATTAACGAATGCGTTGTTTGATTACCGCTCTCACTACGTCGATAGCTACAGTGTTGTATTTGTCATTTGGAATAATAATATCGGCATACGCTTTGGTAGGCTCAATGAATTGTTGGTGCATCGGTTTTAAAGTGTTTTGGTATCGGTTCAAAACTTCTTCCATATCTCTTCCTCTTTCCGCGATGTCTCTTTTTAAACGACGGATTAAGCGTTCGTCTGAATCGGCATGAACAAAGACTTTAATGTCAAACATTTCGCGTAACTCTGGATTGGTTAAAATTAGAATTCCTTCTACAATCATTACTTTTCGAGGATGCGTAATAATAGAGTCGTCTGTTCTATCATGCGTTACAAAGGAATAAACAGGTTGTTCAATTGTTTTACCTGCTTTTAAATCTTTTAAATGCGCAACTAATAAATCAAAATCAATAGCTCTGGGATGGTCAAAATTTATTTTAGTACGTTCATCATAACTAAGGTGATGTGTTTCTTTATAGTATGAATCTTGTGAGATAATTCCAACTTCAGTTGCAGGTAATTCATTCATAATTTGGTGAACTACAGTGGTTTTTCCACTTCCTGTTCCACCAGCTATTCCTATTATTAACATTTTTGATTTATTTTATTGGGCAAATTTAAGTATTTGATTTTAATTTTAGGACTATTCGCTAAATTATAGATTATAAAACTATTGTAAATTCTTAGGACTTCAAAAGATACTGTTTTTTTAGGTAAAGTTGAGAATTTAGGGTATTATTTAGTCTCTTTTTTTGATTTGAAAAAAAAATATTTTTTTATTTGCAGGTCTTAATTTTAGTCTTATATTTGCATCCTCGTTCACGGGGTGTAGCGTAGCCCGGTTATCGCGCCTGCTTTGGGAGCAGGAGGTCGCAGGTTCGAATCCTGCCACCCCGACAAAAAAAAGCCTTTCTGATTCAGAAAGGCTTTTTTATTTTAAACTATGTTGCAAAACATTTTTTGTTACCTTTTTTAATGTTGTATTCTTCAAATAATACTACTACCTTTTTAGAATTATATAATTTTACAAAAAAAAATGTCAATCCCAATAGCATATAAATCTTTTTTTGAAGACCTAATACATAGTTATGCTCCTGTAAGTAATGCTTCAATGGAATTATTATATGGCATAACGGAACTTGAGCATTTTTCAAAAGGAACTTTACTTTTACAAGTTGGAGAAATAGCAAAATCACTTCATGTTATATGTAAAGGAGCTATTATTGCTTATTTTATAGATGAGAAAGGAAATACATACAATAAAAATATTTTTTTAGAAAAAAACTTTGCAGGATCGAAAGTGTCTTGTTTAAAAGGAATTCCTTCTGAATTTGCTTTAGAAACTCTAGAGGATTGTACAATTCTCTCCTTAAATTATAAGAAGTATCGAGAACTAATTGAGAAACATACAGATTTAAAAGATTTCTATATTGCTTATCTTGAAAAAAACTGGGTGATAGATAAAGAAAAAAGAGAAATTAGTTTGGTAATGCAAACGGCTACTGAAAGATATTTGCAATTATTGCAATTGTATCCAACTATAGACAAACGGATTCCGTTGCATCATATTGCGTCTCATCTCGGAATTACTCCTACACAACTGAGTCGCATTCGTAAAGAATTAAAAGAAAAATAATATCCATCAACATATGTAAAGAACTAGTATAAAATTCTAATCGAAATTTGCTATATGAAAGAGATTAGTTTATATATTATTGCCTTTTTAGGTGGTATTTTTTTAGCAGTTCAAGCAGGGTTTAATTCGCAATTAGGAAACTATTTAAAACAACCCCTTTTTGCTGTTGTTGTCACTTCGTTAGGAAGTACTTTTTTTGGAGTCTTGTTCGCTTCTTGTTTTACGAGAAAAGTCCCAACAATAACACTTTTAGGCAATGTGCCTTGGTACTTGTGGTTTATAGGAGCTCTTTTCAGTATGTTAGGTATCTCTTTTTATTTTTATACGATTCCAAAACTCGGTATATCTAAAGTAATCGCTTTAGGTTTGTGTGGGCAACTTTTATTTTCTTTTTTAGCAGGAAATTACGGTTGGTTGCAGGTGCCAGTTGAAATAATTTCACCCAAACGAGTTTTAGGAATTGTAGCAATGATTATTGGAATTCTTTTATTAAATATAAAATGATGAATACTACACAAATAAATATTAAAAACTTAACGTCACTTTGGAAAGAAGTGGCTTTAGTAACGGGTGATTATATTGTTTCGGAAAATATTGCAATAGCAACAATAACTAAAGGGGAATGGCCTAACCGAATTTGGTCACAAAAAAGTAACGAAATTGACATTGAAAAAATAAAACAGTTATTAGAAAATAATAAGATTGGACTTACATATGCTTATTTTAATGTATCAAAAAGTAAGAAATATGATGGCATTTCCACGCTAAGATTAAAATCTACTCAATATGGAATGTTTTTACGACTAGATAAAAATTGGGATACACAATTTAGATTGTCTTTTAAAGAAATAGAAGATAAAGATAGTATGATCGTATGGACTTCAAATTTTGAAAAAGCTTTTGGATATTCTATTTCAAATGAAGTACTTCAGAAAACAAAAGACACTATATCTTTTTTTAACATAACTTTTGAAGGTGAAAGAGTAGGAACTGTTGCGTTGTATATCACTGAAGCAGTTGCAGGAATTCATTGTTTAGGGGTGATTCCTGAAATGAGAGGAAAAGGTTTCGCAAGAGAAATAATGCAATTTATTTTACATAAGGCTCAAAAGAGAGGAGCTACTATAGCTGTTTTACAAGCTTCAGAAACGGCAAAAGAAATGTATCTTTCTATGGGATTTCAGCTGGATTTTTTAGTAGAAAATTATAGTGCTAAACTTTAAATTATAAATAAAAAAACCTTTCAACTGCTGAAAGGTTTTTATTTCTTTTATATCTCTAGAATTAATTTAAATCCAAGGGTATTTTTACACTTAATGCAATATTTAAACCTGGTTCAGCAATTTTATAAGGTCTAAAGCGAGACATATGATTGATGTAATTGCGATCAAAAATATTATTAGCTGTTAAGGTGAAAGCGGTCTTCTTATAATTAGTACTAAAACCTAAATTAAATATAGAATAACCTGGTGTTTTTAATTCATTTTCGGCTACTTGATCTTGGTCGAAAGTAGAAGCAACTGTTAGGTTGATAACCGAACTACTAAATTTACCAAAATCATTTAACGTAATGAATAAGGTATTGGTTAACTTTGTTGGGTTCATCATGGGTAAATACGAATCACCATCTGTTCGTATTCCTTTTAAGGTAGCAAAACTATTGTCTAAACGGAACCATTTTAAACCTTCTGGATGAATAGAAAGCGTAGCTTCTCCACCTGTAATTTGTGCTTCCGATTGTTGGAATTCATACAAAGGAACATTCGTTGCAGGATCTAAATTACTAGGAACTGTAGTGCCAGTTGGTTCAATATAGATATAATTCTGAATGGTATTCACAAAGAAAGCTCCTTCAATACTTATCGATTCATTGGCATAAACCGCATTCAAATCAAATTGTTGGTTGTGCTCCTTTTTAAAGTTAGCATTACCCACTTCAAAACGTTGGGATTCTAATTTGAAACCATTTGATGTTAATTCGTTTAGATTAGGCGAACGATAGCCTGTTGCAAAACTAGAACGTAAGGTTAGTTTTTTAGCAATAGTATAAGCAATACCTGCAGAACCACTAACATTATTATAAGATTTAGAAATTTCGGGAATGGTATAATTTAAGCCGTTCGTTTCATCAGTATCTAAATTTCTAGAATCGAAACGCGCACCCAAACTAAAATTAAAAGCTTGGTATTGGTATTTATTTACTGCAAACAAACCAAAATCTTTAATCCTTGCATCCGGAATTAAAACGGTTTGTGCTCCTGAATTGTTGGTATTGTTTTGGTACATTCCTTGAGAACCAACAATCGTACTGAATCGATTCCAGGTAGGAGCATACCATTTTAAGTTATACGTAAGACTTTGCAAGGTCATATCGACATACTTATAGCCTTTTTTTACACCTGTTAATTCTTCATTTTCAGTACGGTGGTTGTTTTGATAACCGACAACTAAATCGACTTTTGACTTTCCAGTTAAAAAAGTAGAGTGAGATGTAAGTCGGTTGTCTACGACTGTATGAAAAGGCGCTTCAATTTCAAAAGGATATTTTTCTTTTTCAATATCACTGTTGATAATTTCACCATTTGGTCCAAAAGTAATGTCTTTACCGTCTAAAATTCCAAAGAAAGCTTGATTGAAAGTATATTCTAAATTAGTGGATCCCCATTTTCTATTAGTGCCTACATATCCTTTCGCTCCATATTCTAACAAACGGGTATTTGGAATACGGAAAGATTGATTGTCGATAAAGTAATCAGAGAAAAGTTTTCCTAAAGCACTCACACCCCAATTCAAATTTTCTTTGGCACCATCTACTTTAGCATTGGCTCTCCATCCTAAATTATTAGTAGACATAGCTGCAAAAGCAGAACCTTGTGTGGTTCCAATAGGAGCTGGTTTGGATTTTACAAAATTAATAACACCACCCATCGCTTCAGGTCCGTATAATAAACTTTCAGGTCCTTTGATGACTTCAATTTTTTCAAAACCATTTTCATTTACTCCAATTCCATGTTCGTCATCCCATTGTTGGGTTTCAAAGCGAACACCATCAATAACTGTTAAAACACGATTACTTGAAAGTCCGCGAATAGAAGGTCGGCTTACCATAGTTCCTGAGGTTACCGCGTCAACACCAGGTATTTTGTTAATAATGTCCATTACACTAAAACCGCCCACTTTAGCTATATTATCAATATCCACTACATCTACTTCATAAGTATTGGTGCTTTGTGTGTTGATATAAGAATTTGATAACACCACTTCATCCATTTGAATGATGTGTTTTTTTAATTGTATATCTAGTGTTTGTTCTGTATTTGAATCCGAAAGAATAACTTCTTTGACAACAGGTTCGTAGCTCAAATAGGAATATTGAAGCGTCAGTCTACCTTTTGTAGTTAAAGTTATGGAGTAGTTTCCGTTTTCATCAGAAACAACTCCTTTGTTCCATTCAGTAATATAAATATAAGCGCCTGCTAAAGGAAGATTTGAATTTTCTTCTGAAATGGTTCCAGAAATACGATTTTGTGCGTGGAAAAAGGTTGATATAGTTAAGAAAAATATCAAGAAAACTATTTTTTTCATTTCTTGTTTTAAGTTATACGATACTGGTCGTAAAAATAGACTAAAATTATAGAATAAAAAAAATCTGATTTTATTTCCTTCTGTAAGATGATTTTATTATTGTTTTTTATGATTATTGTAAGTTTAAAGGAATTGACATTTTTACTTTTACAAAACGGAAGCGTTGAAAACCTGGATTCCATCGTGGAGAATTTTCAAAAAAATGGATGATACGATCATTCAAATCAGGATTTGTTGAAGAAGCTATTTTTACATCGGTAATTTTGCCATTTTGGTTAATTACAAAATCGACTTTAAATTTTTCGTTTTTAATGTTTAATGTGTCGATATTTTGTGCTATATATATGTGAAATTGATTGATGCCACCTTTATAAGAAGGTAAAATTTCACCAATTCTATTAAGTTTTACTAAAGTAGTAGAATCAATTTCATTGGATTGTAGGTCATAATATCGAAATAAGCCTTCTTCATTATTTTTAGCAATGCCTTCTTTATTACCTTCATTGGTGTATAATTTCCAGGTGTAGGTTTTATCGGGTCCTTCTATAGCTTCTAAAACTAACGTTTCATTCTCATAGAAACGCATTGGGCCAACTGTTTTATTATTTTTATAATTAGCTTTCAAGGTAGTTTTTTCATTTGTAACTGTCCATTCTCCTTGTTTGTTACCAATACTATCTATTTCATTTTGACTCATAGCAGTATAAGAAAATAGAAAGATTAAAAGACAAGTAAGTGTAGTCGTTAAAGAAAAAGTGCTTTTCATGGTAAAAGGTAATTGGTGTTTGTATTGATGTTTTAATAAGTTCCAAATACAGTTTTAAATCAGTTATTTTTTTGTTAGCTCAAATTTTTTTAAAGTATTGTCAATTAAATAGGCAATGTTTGAAAAATTGGTTACTAATTTAACAATGATCTTTTCAAGGTTTTCGTTGTTAAAATGTTTCCAACCTTCCATTAGTGTTAATGGTCCAAATTCAAGACTTACATTTTCCCAATTTTGTTCCAGTTTCAAAAAAGCTTCTCTGAAGTTATCAGCAAATGCTCTGCTAGTAATTGAATAACCTTTCAATTCACGAAGTTTCAACGCGTGAATATTATAAAATAGTTTGTTCTGTTGTAAGGTTTTATCATTTACCCAAATAGCAAAGAAAATCCTTGTCTTATCATTAATTGGATCAGTTTTGTCATTTGCCCATGTTGTTTTATACAATTTCAGAACGACTGAATCAAGAGTGATACCTACATGAATTTTAAGATGTTTTTCATTCAGCATTTTTTTGTCAATTTGCGCTGCTGATTTTCTGAATCTTTCTAAATAATAGTCATAGTCCATATTTTCAGATATTCATTTTACAATTGTATTTTAGTTTTATTGGTTAAAGCCAATTTGTTAATCTACATTATAAAATTACACGAATTTGATCTATAATTATAAATTAACAATAAATGTAAAATTTTATTTTCTCAAATGTATCTATTTCTATATAATTTCAAAAAAATAGTGTGTGTAAAAGAATAACTAAATTAAATAATAAACCCTAACTATTTGATTAGTTAGGGTTTATTTTTCGTAGCGAAGACGGGAGTTGAACCCGTGACCTCAGGGTTATGAAATCAGATAGTAAAAACATTACTATTGATATTCAGTAACTTATACTTTGAAATATGTCCTAAAAAACAACAAATCGTATGCGTTTTTGTATTCCGAAATTGGGTTATTATTTTCTTTTTTATTAAAAATTATATTGAATCATTGCTTTTATAAAAAATGGTGTTCCAGGAGTAAAATGTATTTCTTCTACTGGTTGCGATTCAGATTGTAATCTTGATTCTGTAGCAAATTGCGTTTCGTTCCATTGTACATCAAAAAGATTTTGAATCTGAATTCCTAAACTTATTTTTTCCCATTTGTAACCTGCATTTAAATCTGAAACCGTATATCCTTTCGCTACAATTGAATTGTCTTCGTTTGCAGGTCTATCAGCTAAATGGCGTGCGTTTATACTTCCATACAAACCTGATTTGAAAATGAAATTCAAACCACTTACTAATGTAAAATCAGGTGCTAATGGGATATAATCTTCTCCTTTTGGTTCGTCAATAGATCTAGCATAGGTATAATTGGCATCTAAATTCCAAAATAGCCAATTTGTGGGTTGGTAACGATAGCTTAAATCAATTCCTTGACGGCGTGTTTTCCCACTTGGTTCTACAACCCCTGCATCTCCAACATATACAAATTCTTGATCTAAATATAAATACCAATATGCCATGTTTACTACCATTTTTGGTGTTGGTTTCCAAATATAACCTAAATCAAATCCATATGCAGCAGGTAATGTCTTTTTGTCTTGTTCAGTAACTACTACTCGAGTATCGTTTGAATGGAATCCTTTTCCTGTTTTTAAGTACAATTGTAATTGTTCTGATGGGTTATAAAGAATATTAAATTTTGGGCTTACAATTGCCTTCGTTTCTTCTTGTGTTTTATATGTAGTAAGCAAAGCATCATTGTATTGGAAATTGAAATAATCTAATCTTACGGAAGGATTAAAAGTCCATTTGTTAACATCTATTGTTGTTCCTAGATAAGCACCTAAATTAGTTTCATTAATATTTCCTAATTGAATTTGTTCTAAAACTTCAGTCCTGTTTAAAGTATGTGATAATTCAACGTTTTTGCTTTGATCGTTACGTAAACGTATTCCAGCTTGCCAACTTCCTTTAAATTTTTCTTTTAAGAAAGATTCCTCATAATCCGAATTGAAGCCATAAATGATTCGATTTTCCTTTTGTTTTATTTGATCTCCATTGATTGGGTCTTCCAAGAAAAAAGTAAAATTAGAATACAGCTCAAAATCATACTGACTCATATAAACTTTATTTCTAATTGTTGTATTCTCATCAATTGTTTTGTCATAATTAACCAAAACATTATTTCTTGATGTATTACCACCTTCAGTATCGTCTATGGAGCCAAATCGCGAAATTAAACCACTATCTACAGCTCTTTGTGGTACTTGACCCGATGCATCCCACTTGCTATCAAAATGAGAAATTGTAACACCTAATCTATCTTTACTTGTTAAATAGCCTGAATATTTTCCAAAAAGATTGGTTCTATTAAAGTTTTGAGGACTTTCGAAAGGACCGTCAGAAGATAAAAATTCCGTAGCAATATAAGCATTATGTTTATTGCTATTTATTAGATTGAACATACCTAATAATCGATACGTATCAAATTGTCCGGACTCTAGTTTTATGAAACTTTGATCTAATCGCTCTTTAGTCATAAAATCAACGTAACCAGCAGTTGTAAAATTACCTTTATTTTGATAGTAAGGTCCTTTACCAAAATCTATTTTTTCGATGGTTTCAGGTATAACAAAATGTAAATCCGCATATCCTTGTCCATGGGCATGAGAAGCCATATTTACAGGAAGCCCATCAACAGTTATATTTATATCTGTACCATGATCGATGTCAAAACCTCTAAGGAATATTTGTTCTGCTTTTCCACCACCAGCATGTTGGCCAATAAATAATCCAGGTACTTTTCTTAAAACATCCTGAGAAGAATTTACAGGATTCGTTTGGATGTCGATATCAGTTATAATGTGTAAAGCATTTATTTTAGGAGAAATAACAATTTCATCTAAATTGATTGTTTTTTCTATTAGAATAATATATAAAGTATTGCTAAGGTTCTTTATTTCTATTTGTTGAGTTTGATAACCTACAAATGAAATTTGAATAATATCTCCTATGTTAACATTTTCTAAAGTAAAATCTCCATTTTCATTAGAATGTGAATGTTTATCAGTGCTTTTATTAATAATATATACTTCTTGAATTGGTTTTTGTTTTTCGTCTACAATTTTTCCTGTTATTGTTTGTGCTTTAAGTAAGCAGGAAAATAAAAGAAAAAGAGAAGTCAAAAAAAAGAATTTCATTAGTGTAGCTTTATTTTTACAAAGACAAATATAAACTAAACTTAGTTGTAATTGTATTTAAAATTAAATTTCAACAATTTTACATTACTAAATTTTAAATCGTATGCGTTTTGTGTTCAAATGCATATTTTTAAATTAAAAAAATATAAACAACTGATTATGAATGGTTTGTGTTTTAAGTATCAAGATTGGTTTACCTTTAAACCTCAGGGAGGTAAAAATAATTTAAAAGTAAAAAATTGATTTTTAATAGTTTATGTTTTAAAGCTTTTTGTAGTAAAAATTAACTAGAAATAATTTTTTTAATTTTATAAAAATAAAAAAACCTTTAATTTGTTGAGAATTAAAGGTTTTTCGTAGCGAAGACGGGAGTTGAACCCGTGACCTCAGGGTTATGAATTGCCCAAAATCATTAATTTTCGCAGTTTTTTATATAATATTATAAAAACGTATACTAAATCGTATACTAATTTATATACTGTTTAGGTTTGAGTTATTAAGCAAATATACTTAAAACATTTTAACTAATATTTTTAATTCAATTTTAACATAAATTACAGTTTTTCTGTAAACACAGTTAAATGTAAAATATTCCTATTTTTTAAAAAATGGCTAGACTATTTTTGCCGCAGAAAAAATAAAAGTCTTTTAACCAACCTTTTACCTTTTTTAATACTCTAAATATTAGAGATTATTTAAAAAGTACGTATTTATACGTAGCTAAAAGTATGAAAAATACGTATAAATACGTATTGACAACTATAGGTAAGAAGACCTAGTTTTGTTCTCGAGTAAAAAATTACATGCTATTCTTATGATAAAAAAATCCTCATTCTTTGGGTTTGCCGTTCTTTTGGCAAGCTCATTTACTTATGCCCAAGACATCCTTTGGGAAAAAACCTACGGAGGCAAACATGCCGAATTTTTGTACGATGCAATTCCGACACCAGATTATGGATTTATTCTGGCAGGAAGCTCTATTTCTGGTAAAAACGGAAATAAAGAAGATAACAACAAAGGCGATTTAGATTATTGGCTTTGGAAAATGGACGAAAAAGGGAACCTAGATTGGCAAAAAAGCTTTGGAGGTAACCAAGTTGATTTGTTGCAAAGTATTGCTATTACTAGTGATGGTGGTTTTATTTTAGGAGGTACTTCTTCTTCTAATAAAGGCATCGATAAACTAGAAGACTGCAAAGGTCAGGAAGACTTTTGGGTGATTAAATTGAATGCTAAAGGTCAGGAATTGTGGCAAAAAACCATTGGTGGTAGTGGTATGGAAAAACTACTGAGTATTGCACAAACCAAAGACGGTGGCTACATTTTAGGGGGTACTTCTAGTTCGAATACTTCACCTGATTTGGAAAAGAATCCTTTTGGTAAAAGCGAAGATTCCAGAGGGAATTTAGACTTTTGGATTGTAAAACTCAAAGCAGATGGCAGCATTCAGTGGCAAAAAACCATTGGTGGTCAATATGTAGATGAATTAAAAAGTATTTCTCAAACCAAAGACGGTGGTTATATTTTAGGTGGTTATTCCAATTCGCCTGCTTCTGGAGATAAAACAGAAGCGAATTTTGGTTTAGGGGATTATTGGATAGTAAAACTTGATGAAACAGGAACTATCGAATGGCAACGCACCTTAGGAGGTGATAAAGACGATAACTTATTTACCTTATTACAAACCAAAGATGGTGGTTTTATTGTGGGAGGAAATTCCAATTCAGGAGCTACGAATTCCAAATCAAAGTCTAGTCAAAATGGATCTGATTTTTGGGTGTTAAAACTCGATGAGAAAGGTGCAATCGATTGGCAAGAAACCTATAACTATGGTAAAATTGATGTGTTAACTTCAATTGTAGAAAACAAAGACGGTAGTTATTTAATTGGTGGTTATGCACAAAGTGAGGCAAAAGCCAATGCACAAAAGGTATTAGGAAAGAGTCTTAGTTCAGACAAAGAAGGAATTAACGATTATATCGCTTTAAAAATTAATGCCAAAGGAGAAGAGATTTGGAGTCAAACGGTTGGAAGTAAAGGTGATGAAGTATTAAAAAAACTCTTAGAAACTAGAGACGGTGGGTATCTTTTAGCAGGAACTTCCAAAGGAAGCGCTTCTAGAGATAAAAAATCCGCTAAAGGAGGCAGTGATTTTTGGGTAGTGAAACTACGCGATAAAGAAAAAGAAGAAGAACTAAAAATTAAGGTTGAGGCAATGCCAAATCCTGCGATTAGTTTTACCAATATCATCGTAAACTTTGAATACCAAACGGGAACGGCTACCGTATACGACTTAAACGGAAGAAGTTTACAAACGCAAACCTTAAAAGGCGACCGTACGATTCCTATTGAAGTAAGCAACCTACCACAAGGGATTTACTTGGTTGAGATAAAAACCAACACCGAAAAAGGAAGCGTAAAAGTGATTAAAAAATAAGACTGAATTACAATGAAAAAATATATATACCTACTTGTACTTCTTGTACAAATTGTATTTGGGCAAAGTCCTGAAATAAAAACGGATTTACCAACGGTAGTTCCACCTTCACCTGAAGCAGCCTCTCTTTTTAAATTTAATGAGATGCCTGTTTCTCTAAATACTGGAATGCATAATACCAGCATTCCTTTAGTTGAAATCAATGCAGATGGATTATCAATTCCTATCACAATCAGTTATCATTCTAGAGGGGTGCAAGTTAGTGAGATTGCATCAAGAGTAGGAACGGGTTGGGCTTTAAATTATGGAGGTATGATTTCCAGACAAATTCGTGATAAAGCTGATGAAAGTACTTACGGCTATTTTGGGACAATGGGCTCAGGTCCCAATTTAAATTCTACATCTGATTTATATATTGGAAGTAATGCATCTTTAAATAGAGAAAACTTATTTAATCCAGATGTAGCATTCGGAGATACAAATCCTGAATTTGCAGATGCATATCCTGATAAATTCATGATTAATACTAATTTTTTTAGTGGCGAATTTTACTTTGATAAGAATAATACAGCTATTATAACTCAAAAATTTAGTGATATAAAAATTACTCCTGAGTTTAGTGATGGAAAAATAACAGGATTTGAAGTAGTTGATAATTTAGGTAATGTTTATTCCTTTGGTGGAATTCAGTTATCGAATTCGGAATCAACAAGTGAATATGAGAAAACTATCAATTCGTATACTTTTTCACAAAACGGACTACAATCTTCTAATGGAACTAATGGTGAATTATATAATAGTTCATGGTTTCTACGAAAAATTGTTACCAATAAAAATGAAACGATAGATTTTATATATGATAATGAAGTAACCTCTTTTCATAGAAGAAATGGAGATAGTGATACTTATTCAGAAACGGTTTACGATTTAGGTCACCCAGAAGGGATACAAGTAACGAACCCTTATGCTTGTCATTTTTCGTATATTTATTCGTATCAAAAAATTTTAAAAGAAATTCGATTTAAAAGGGGTAAAGTTAAGTTTGTAAATTCTTTGGATACCCGATTAGATGTAAATGGCGGACATTCATTATCTAAAATTGAAATGTACAATATAAAAGGTGAGTTAGTCAAAAATGCGTCTTTAAATTATTTTTATACTACAGCACCTAATACTACTGAATACAATCAAAACATTAATCCAAATTCGGTATTGTTGAATGATGATTTTGCTAGAAAAAGAATGTTCTTACAATCGGTAAGTTTTACAGATTCCTTAAATACGGTAGAACAAAAATATGAATTTGAATATGATACTCAAGTTTTACCAAGTAGACATTCAAATTCAATAGACTTTTGGGGCTATTACAACGGGAAAAATAGAGGTGCTTTTATCAATTATGATTTTACTGAATTAGGAGATGGAGCAGTAGATCCTTCAAAAGTTGAAGCAGGTTTGCTTAAAAAAATAATTTACCCTACAGGTGGTTTTTCAGAATTTGAATATGAGCCTAATATTGTTTTAAATAGATTGCCTCTTTATTTTTATAATATAGAAAATGAAACACCTATTACGCCACCTACAGGAACTCCTTATGGATTAGAGATTTTAAATCCAAACCCTATTGTTAATAATCCTGAAATGCTATCTATTTTCAATCAAACAGAATATAATGCTTCTACAGGTAGATATGAAAGAAATTTTACAGTTAGTAATTTATCTGGAAATTTTGCTAAAAGTAATATAACTCTTTCTAATTCTGATGATTTTACCTGTAAATTAATTAATAATGATACCAATACCACTATACTATTATCTGTAGGAGTTAATACCAATGTTCCTATTCAAAATGGTTCTTACACATTAGTGGTAGACCCTAGAGATCCAAGTTGGAATCCTAGTGGAGATCCTAATGATCCTGAATTCTTTATTAATAATAATTTTGTGGCTTCAATTTCTTATGAAAACTCGTTAAATGATTATCATAATATAATTTGGGGACCAGGAAATAGAATTAAGAAAATATCACATTTTACATCAGATGCCTCTTTAGAATATTCTAAAGTATATTCGTATGCAACTGAAAATGATAATACTCCTAACGGACTTTTATTAAGTACTTCCAATTATAAAGTCATAAAATATTTAATTAATAATTATAAAATCTATGACAATTATACTTTTAATTTTTCAAGTGTATTTAATTCATTTTCAAGTGATAATCTAGCGTATTTTGCTGTCAATGAATATTTATATGATAAAAATAATAACGTAAAAGATAAAATTACGTATCGCTATAGTGTGTATGCCGATTTTGGAGGTTACTACAAGTTTCCAAGACACTTAGCAACAGACAATCAATGGTTAACTGGTAAAGAACTTTTAAAAATTATTTATAAGAAAGAAAACGGAATATTCAAGAAAGTACAAGAAATTGAAAACAATTATCTTATTTATAATTCAATTCCAATGGTCAATGTATTACTTGATAACCTTGATAATTTTATGCCATTAGGTGTTGAAGTTGAAAAACCTCTTTCGGAAAATTTCACTTCATTTCCCTATACAAGAAGTAGAACGTATTTTAGTTATCCTTATTCAACAGGGATGAATCTTAACCATTATATTCCAGATTCTGATGTTGTGCTAGGTTATAGAACATCTTTCTTGACAGGTGGAACCGTAGATTTAGCTTCCACTAAAATAACCGAGTATTTTGATGCGAATGAAACAGTTGAAACCACTACAACTTATGATTATGATTATAACGAACATTATAATTTAGCGAAAACAACTACAACGAATTCATTAGGAGAAACTGTAGAAACCAAATACTATTATCCTTTAGATTCAGAAATGAGTACCAAACCATTTGTAGATGAATTAAAAGATAAAAATATGGTGAGTGTGCCTCTTGTAGTACAATCCTATAATGGAGCAGAAAAAGTTTCTGAAGTTGAAGCCGTTTATAACAATTGGAATAATAATTTATTAGCTCCAGAGATTATAAAGACTTCTAATGGTGCACTTGCTTTAGAAAATAGAGTAAGATATAATCATATAGATGATACTAATGGTAATCCTTTAGAAGTACAACAAGAAGGAGGCGTTCTTATTAGTTATATTTGGGGATATAATGGTACATTGCCAGTTGCTAAAATTGAAAATATTGGCTATAACAATATTCCAACTAATTTAATAACAGATATTCATAATGCGACTATTACAACTCCAACTAATTCAGGTGCTCCAGAGAGTGTTGTTTTATTAAAATTAGAAGCCTTAAGAAATGACCCAGCTTTAGCCAATGCTTTGGTAACTACTTATACCTATAAACCCTCCGTAGGAGTTAGTACGATTACCGATCCTAAAGGAAATCGCATTACTTATTTCTACGACAGCTTTAACCGCTTGGATCATGTAGAAGATAAAGACGGTAATATTTTAAGCAAAAACGAATACCATTATAAAAACTAAGGCAAGATGAAAAAAATATTTTATATACTTACGCTTATTCCTTTTCTTGCTTTAGCACAAAGCCAAGATCAGAATTATATAAAAACGACCACTTATAAAAAAGCATCTACCATAGAAACAGTAGATGTAACCAATTCTGCTGATGCAGCAGTACAAGTAAGCTATTTTGATGGTTTAGGTCGTCCTATTCAACAAGTAGCGCACAAACAATCCAATTCTGGAAAAGATATCATTACGCATATTGAATATGATGCTTTTGGACGTCAAACTAAAGACTTTTTACCATATGCAAATGGTACAGCTTCTCTAGATTATACAGATCCATCAACTGTTGCAACAGATTTAGATAATTTTTACAATACCTATAATGGAGGCACAGATTATTTTTATAGTCAAAAAGAGTTGGAATCTTCACCATTAAACCGAATGCTAAAACAGGCTGCTCCTGGACAGGCCTGGTCGATGGGAGAAGGTAAGGAGATTAAATTCAATTACCAAGCTAATAAGGCTAGTGATGAAGTCAAACTTTTTAAAGTTACTACAACTTGGGATGGTGCTTCCGGATGTTTCACTCCCGTAATTAGTAGTCCGCAACCTTATTATCCTGTTAATACGTTATACAAAACGATTATCAAAGATGAAAACTGGACTTCGGGTAAAAATAATACTACCGAAGAGTTTACAAACAAAGAAGGACAAGTCGTTTTAAAAAGAACCTATTCAGATATTTATAAGAATGGTGAATTAAGAGAAGCTGAAGCCAAACATGATACGTATTATGTATATGATGTTCGTGGAAATTTAACCTATGTAATGCCTCCTTTAACAGAAGGCGATAGTGATCAAAATATTTTGGATAATTTGGGGTACCAATACAAATACGATTCTCGCAATCGTTTGGTAGAAAAGAAACTACCAGGTAAACAATGGGAATATATTGTATATGACTATTTAGACAGACCTGTAGCTACTGGGCCTGCTTACCATTATTACGGAACTGGAGCAATAGGCTGGATGGTTACCGAATACGATGTATTGGGCAGAGTCACTCAAACAGGTTGGAAACAATTATCAGTTTCTACTACTCATAGAGCCAGTTTTCAAAATAATGTAACTTCAGGAGGAACTCCTTTTGTGTTAAGTGCCAATGATATTTTGACTAAAAGTTATTATGATGATTATTCTTATCCAGATGCACCTCCACCACCAGCACAAGTTGAAGGACAAGACTTGGCAACCAATGTGAAAGGATTACCAACTGGTACTTGGATAAAAGTATTAGATGTGAATAACCCTAGTGCTGCTGAAACTAGTTATGCGTTATATGATGAATATTACAGACCTGTACGTACGTATACAAGCAATCACTTAGGTGGTTATACACAAGTGGATAGCAAACTGGATTGGGCTGGAAAAACAGAATACACAATAACGACACACAAGTATGATAGCAATGCTACAGCACTTATGGTAAGAGACAATTTCTTTTATACGGCTCAAGATCGTTTGGAATTGCATACCCAACACATTAATGGGGGTAGTGCGCAGTTAATTGCTAAAAATACTTACGACGAACTCGGACAATTAACGAGTAAGAATGTAGGTGGAACAGATGCAACAGGAAATTCAGGATTACAAACAGTTGATTATACCTATAACATAAGAGGTTGGTTAAAAGGAATAAACGATGTGTCTAATTTAGGAACTGATTTGTTTGCTTTTAGAATCAATTACAATTCTTTAGATAATTTAGGTGATTTTGATACGCAAGGTACTCCATTGTATAATGGTAATATTGCAGCCACTTATTGGAAAACAGCAAGTGATGATGTTTTAAGAAAGTACAATTATAATTATGATGAGCTGAATCGTTTGTTAGAGGCTAATTATTTAAAACCGCAGAACGCTTCTACACCTGATAACTATAAAGAAAAGTTATCTTATGATAAAAATGGGAACATTCAAACATTACTTCGTAACGGAAATTTAGATACAGATGGAGCACAAGCTGTAAATCTAATTGATGATTTGGTTTATACGTATGATAAGAACAACAAAAACTTATTAAAAAAAGTAATGGATCAATCTGTTTCTCCACAAGGATTTAATGAAGCGTTGGATACAAATAGTAATGGGATAAATGATACGAATGATGATTATGACTATGATGCTAATGGAAATTTAATTAAAGATGAGAATAAAGGAATTACAGAAATTAAATACAACCATTTAAATTTACCTATTGCAATTAGTTTTGGATCCAATAAAATTGAATATATTTACAATGCAGTTGGGCAAAAAATTGTTAAAATTGTGAATGAAAGCACTACAATAGCCAAAACAGAATATTTAGGAGGTGGTTTTCAATATAAAGGAAGTTTATTACAATTCTTTCCCCATACTGAAGGTTATGTAAATGTGTTAGATAATCATGGAGTAAAAAATTATAATTATGTGTTTAATTATACGGATCATCTAGGAAACATACGTGTAAGTTATGGAGTAGATCCAGAGACCTCAAGTTTAAAAATAATGGAAGAAAACCATTATTATGCTTTTGGATTAAAACATACGAATTATAACAGTGACAAATTGTTATATCAAAAAGGTACGAGTGGAGGAGTAGTATTAAAAGGAGGAACTCCTACAGTAGAATCACCTTATAAGTATATGTATAACGGTAAAGAATACCAAGACGAATTAGGACTTAACATGTACGAATATGGTGCTAGGAATTACGATTCTGCTCTTGGGCGTTGGATGAATATGGATAATTTAGCTGAAAAATTTATTAATCATTCACCATATCATTATGCAGGAAATAATCCAATTAGAAATATAGATGTCGATGGTAATGAATTTACCGAAGCCATGCAAGCGTGGATTGAGAAATTGATTAATAAAATAAATTCAATGCAAAAATCTAATAATGAAGCAATTGAAGAAGCAAGAAATACAATTGCATCAGGCAAGTATGGATTGTTCCAAAGTGAAAATTCTTTAAAACGAAAGATCGATAAACTTAATAAGGAAAATGAAGAGTTAAATACAGTTTGTAACGAAATATCAGAATTAGAGGCCTCAACTCAAGTTTATGATATAGTATATGACTCTGGTGGGACTAGACGTGAATTTGCTACGGGTAGTAGTTCAACAACTAACTATACAACATTTAATTTTGAAAATGGTAATGTAGAGATTTCAGTTTCCTCAGGAACTACTATCGGATTATTTGCTCATGAATTAAAACATGCATATCAATTTGAGAAAGGGGAATATAGTGTTGGTCCAGAATTATCAAAAAAAACACCTTATTTTAACTTTTTTTATGACCAACAAGATGAAATTGCAGCACATAACAGAGGGGCTCTTTTTGGAGAGAGTTTTAATGGCACATTATCTAGTGCATACTCCTCATATGCAACTGGACCTTATGATTTTAGAAATATAAGAGAAACAAGTTCTGCAGCTCAAGCTAAAAGAACAGATATTTTACAAAAAGTATCTTCAATAACAGGACATGCTTTTAGAATTAATGGAAAAACATATTATGAAAAAAGAAAAAAAAATAATTAGTAAAATTGTTTTTTGTATAATGACTTTTTTACTAATCAGCTGTAAAACTAGTCTGCAGAATTCATACAAGTCAAATTACATGTTGTATGGTAAACCCTCTACAATATTGAATTTAAATGACGATAATTCATTTCAATATTTTTTTCGTTATAACCAGAATGAAATAAAAGGGGATTGGAAAAGAATAAAAGATACCTTAATTTTAACATCTGACATATTCAATATAAAAAATGATACTTTATTAAGACCGAAAGTAAAAGAATCCGATTTTGAAAATGTTGATAAATATCTGATTAAAAGAAAAAAATTATATTTAATTAATAAAAACGGAGTTGATAAAAAACATTTCTTATACTTAAACTTAGATGATAAATTAGAAATAAGATGATACTCCCCCCATTATTTCGGAAATATTTTCCAAGCCCACAAAGTAGATAGAAATAAAAACCACTCTTGTAAAAAGAGTGGTTTTTTAATTAAGATTATAAGTAAGTTTTTTTTAAGTTCATTCATCATTAAGCGAATTCACACCTTTCTCTTCCAATTTATTCAATGCATCTTTCATGAGTTGCACTTGTTCTTTAGAATGACCTTGCCAAACGGTTATTTCTCCAACAACTCTAAACGGTTCTGTAGAACGATAAGACATTGTTGGGTTGCCAGGAAATTTTCTGTCGGTCAAATCAGGATCATTTTCAATTGCACCGGTTGGTTCCACTAAATAAATTCTTTCACGGCCGTCATCCATAGCAAGTTCAGCGCCCCAAATGGCAGCGTCTAATGTTGCGGCAAGAAAAATATAGTTTGCTTTTTTCATTTGACCAAAGTTGGAATGATAACCTGGTTCAATAAGGTCTCCGAGTTGTAGATTTGCTTTTGTACCGTGAAAATAGGTTTGAGCAAATGGTGTGGGAGCTAAGTTTTTTGAGTTGTCTTTTTATTGGTTGTTTTTCATTGTAAAAATACTCTTTTCCTTTCTGGATTACAATACGTTTTTAATTAGGCATGGATTGCACCCGAGGCTTTAGCCGAATTGACGAAGTAAATCCGCGCTATCGGGAGGAAGGACAAGACTTGGCTGCTAATGTAAAAGGCTTACTAACAGGTTCTTGTACAAAAGTGTTGGATTTGAATAATCCTAATGCAGGAGAAACTAGCTATACTTTATACGATGAATATTACAGACCTGTACGTACGTATACTAGCAAACCCCGATAGCGCGGATTTGCAATCCGTGCCCACAAAGTAGATAAAAAAAGACCACTCTATAAAGGAGTGGTTTTTTTCTAAGAAATACTAAAATTGAATATCTTTACAATGCGGTTGGACAAAAAGTAGTAAAAACAGTGAGTGAGAATAGCGTAATTACCAAAACAGAATATTTAAGTGGTTTTCAATACAAAGGAAGCATGCTGCAATTCTTCCCACACGCAGAAGGTTATGTAAATGTAGTCGATAATCATGGGGTAAATAGTTACAACTATGTTTTTAATTATACCGACCATTTAGGAAATATACGCTTAAGTTATGGTGTAGACCCAGATACGCAAAGTATAAAAATTCTAGAAGAAAATCATTATTATGCTTTTGGATTAAAACATACGAATTACAATAGTGATAAATTGTTGTATCAAAAGGGAACAAGCGGAGGAGTAGTTTTAAAAGGAGAAACTCCTACAGTAGAATCTCCTTATAAGTATAAATACAACGGAAAAGAACTGCAAACCGAGCTTGGATTGAACTTGTACGATTACGGTGCTAGGAATTATGACCCTGCTCTAGGTAGATGGATGAACATTGACCCTTTGGCTGAAAAATATCATCCTGTATCTCAATACGTATATACTTTAAATAACCCTATATTTTTTATTGATCCTGATGGAATGAGAGTAAAAAATGGTGATGAAGTAAGAAGAAAAGATGCAGAGGAAAATTATAATAGATGGAAAAAAAGTCTTCACGGTTATGCTGAATTTTTGGGTATTTCCGCTGATGCATCAAGAAAAGAATGGAAAAAAGCAGCATTAGCAAAAAATGGAGAAGATGAATGGGAAAGGGCAAAAAACTTTAGAAATAAAGTCTCTAATGCTAAAAATGAATTAGATAAAGCAACTAAAGCAACTGAAAAGTCAGAAGAAAAAATTAATATTTTAAAAGATGAAGCACCTATTTTATTTGAAATGATAGATAATTTAAGTATAGACATTTATATTTCTTCTAAAGATTATTTGCCGGGTAATGACGGACAGAACAATACAATGTTTGATGAAACGGATCCAAACAATGTAACGCTTACATCGTTATTAGTTAACCATTTAGGCTATATTCCAAATTCAACTGAAATAGTAATTGCTAATTATGTTTCACAAGGTAGGACTACTTTAGAAGTTATTAAACATGAAATTGGTCATGCCGATTATATAATTAGAAATATTCAATCATATTATGAATGGTTAAAGGAAAATAAATTATTATATAATAATCATGATGGTCACAAAAATGATGACCCTTCAGGAAAGAGAGCTGTAGATTTTGGTAAAAAAAATTTTAAAAGAAACTAATGAAAAAGTGTATATTACTATTATTAATATTGCCTTTTTATTTAAAAGCGCAATCTAAAGTAAATATTAAAGAGATTGATACAATTTCAATTGTATTTAAAGCTAAATTATTTACTCTAAGTAATCATGGGTTAGAGGATAAAAATGTTTTAATTAATAATATTGAAAAAATGCCTTGTGCAATTTTTGGAAATAATGAATTTCTTTTTTTTAAAATAAGTGGAAGAAGGTATTGTCAAGAAAATACTGACTTATTTACTGTTAATTGGTGTGATTGTGATTATTATATTTCTTATTCTATAAACAAAAAAGTATATTATTTTTTAGGAGGTTTTGAGATTGATAATATTGATCAGTTTGCTAAAGAATATGAAGGTTCTCTTTTTCAAGCAAATTGGGATTATAAAATTGATGATGAGACTTTGAGTAATTTTATATATTATATGGCTGGGGGACAAACTAAAAAAGCAAAAAAATGTTTTGTTAAATGCCCTGAAACTTGGGATTGATAAGAATAATTAGTTTTGATTTACAAAACTTGCCCACAAAGTTGGTAATGTATCAGATTTAGTGATGGATGGTTTATTAGTTTTTAATTAATTGATTATCAATATAAATTAAAAAATTATTGTAAAAAAGATGAACTATATAGTTCATCTTTTTTTATGTTTAAAGTTCTTAAAAAGGAAAAAATGGTAAAAAAGACAACCTTGTATATTAGAATTAGTGATAGCTTAATTTACAAACAGAAATTGTTATTTGATCCAATAAAATTGAATATATTTACAATGCTGTAGGACAAAAAGTAGTAAAAACAGTGAGTGAGAATAGCGTAATTACCAAAACAGAATATTTAGGAGTTGGCTTTCAATATAAGGGAGGTTTTTTACGTTTCTTTCCTCATGCAGAAGGTTATGTGAATGTGGTAGATAATCATGGAGTAAATAACTATAATTATGTATTTAATTATACGGATCATCTAGGAAATATACGAGTTAGTTATGGAGTAGATCCTGAAACATCAAGTTTAAAAATAATGGAAGAAAATCATTATTATGCATTTGGATTAAAACATACTAACTATAATAGTGACCAATTACTGTATCAAAAAGGAACTAGTGGTGGAGTGGTTTTGAAAGGAGGAACACCTACTGTACAATCTACTTATAAGTATCGCTTTGGAGGTAAGGAGTTTCAAGATGAGCTTAATCTCAATGTTTACGACTACGACAATAGAGTTTATGATCAAGCTGTAGGAAGGTTTTGGCAAATAGACCCGAAAGCTGAGAACGGTCGTAGATGGTCTCCATATAATTATTGTTTTAATAATCCTGTATATTTTCTTGACCCTGATGGAATGTGGCCAGATCCTACTTGGTTAAAAAATTATGTTAAGGGAGCATGGAGTGCTACTGGTAATCTAGCCAAAGGAGTTATAAAAAATTTAGACAATAATGTAAGTAATGCTATAAGTTCAACTAAAAGTGTTTATAATGCATATCAACAAGGCGGGGCAAAAGCAGCAGCTAATGAATACGCAAATCAAGTATATACAACGAGTGGACTTAAAAGTGCTGTAGAAACAGTTAAAAAAGCATCAACAGGTGATGCAAAAGCAGTAGCTACAACAGTTTTTAATGTTGCTGCTGTAGTAATTGTTCATCAAGTAAGTAAAGGTAGTTCTAAAACTACTGCTGTTTCAGAAAGTACTGTTGTTGCAGAAACTGCTGAAATAAATTCTGCTAAATCACAGGGGACTTATGCTCCACAAGAGCCTTTAAGAAGAACTTCAAGTGGAGAACCTGTAGTTGACGCAGAAGCTACGGGGAGAGCTCATACGCAGTTGGGAACTAAAGAAGGTAGAAATGGAAGCTATACACAAGGTAGAGAATTTAATGAAAATGGTCAACCTGTTAGAGATATCGATTTTACTGATCATGGAAGACCTCAAAATCACCCTAATCCACATCAGCATGAGTATAAAGAAAATACTACAGGAGGAACCCGACAAAGAAGTAAAGAAGCAAAACCTTTAGATTAAAATGACTAAAATTGAAATAAAAGAATACATCATGATAAATGATTTATTATGTAAAATTAAAGAAGTTTATCCTTCATTTGCTTCTCAATTTTTTGCTATCCAATATATTGATGGTATTAGCAAAAAAAACTTTCCTTATTTAGAGGTTGAAAAAGAAATTAATAATTCAATTTGTGGGAAGATTTTAAGCTTTGATGAAACTTTATTGTTTTTTGATAATATAGTAGATATATTTGAATTATTAATCATTGCAAATCCTAAAAAAGAAAATTTTAAACGTTCCAAGTTGAGCAATGAAATTTATGAAAATAATCACATAGTAATTGAATATTTTGATTCTGGATATATTGAGCTAAACATTAATTCGCAATCTCTTTCAAATGAAGTAAAAAAAATACTCTGGTAATGTTTCAAAGTTAGTGATATGTGGGTAATGTATCAGATTTGGTAATGTGTCAAATTTAGTGATGGATGGTTTGTGAGTATTTAATTGATTGATAATCAATAAGAATTAAAAAATAATTGTAAAAAAGATGAACTATATAGTTCATCTTTTTTTATGTTTAAAGTTCTTAAAATGGAAAAAATGGTAAAAAAGACAACCTTGTGTATTAGAATTAGTGATACGGGTATTTGCCCTTATTGTAACACTAAAAATTTAATTAAAAATGGTTTTACTAAAAACAAGAAGCAACAGTTCTATTGTAAAAGTTGCAACAAAAGATGTATTGATTATTATAGCTATAATGCTTGTAAAAGAAATACAAGTGCTAAAATTATCCAATTTATAAAAGAAGGTTTGGGAATAAGAAGTATAGCAAGAGTGTTGCAAATTGCAACGACACTATTTTAAAAAGAATAATTGCTATTGCTAAAAAGATTCAGAATCCTATTTTCTTCAAAAATAAAAGTTATGAAGTTGATGAAATGCGTTGCTATTTAAAACGAAAAGACAAACCCATATGGATAGTATATGCTATGGAAAGGAAAACAAAGCGAGTGGTGAGTTTTAGTTTAGGAAGAAGAACCAAAAGAACCATTCAATATGTAACTAATTCATTATTACTTTCAACACCAAAAGCCATTTACACTGATGGGTTAGTACATTATAAGTCTTTAATAAATAAAGTAATACATAGAGTAACACGTTTTGGTACGAATCAAATTGAAAGAAATAATTTGTCTATGCGAACCCATTTAAAACGATTGCAACGCAAAACCATTTGTTTTTCTAGAAGTTACATACAGTTGCAATGTGTATTACGCATTTATTTTTGGAGTTGAGTTATTTTCTATAACTCTTAATTTTTTAATCTATCTATTATAAAAAAAAATGTATTACAAAATTGTAATACATTTTTAAAATTTTAAGCTATTTTGTAATACATTTTAGTTGACTAAAGGGTTTCAGTAATATTTTGCATTGAAATATTTAAAATATATCTGAAAACAGAGTAAAAAACACTAGAGTAACTATCTAAATTAACTTGCTCTAGGCTAATGTTGTTTGTAAGACAATAATTTAATAGATTTATTAAAGTTTCAAAATCTGAAAATAAATAATCAGGTAAATTTTCAAAAGATAATACTTCATTAATACTATATTGAAGTACTTTTAAATTCTGATTATTAATCAGAGTTACATTTTTTGTAGCAATAAAATACATGCAACTAATGGCTATTTTAAAATGTGGATTATACATAAAAGAAAGATGCACTTCATTCATGTCGCTATTGTTTTTTTCTCTAGTATTCTTTACCAGTTGCAATCTTATAACTTTTGATAAGTTGCAATTTTCCTCTAAGGCAATTAATTCTAGTTTTTCTCTAAGATCCTTTTCTAGTCGAAGGGTAATGGTTTCATTTTTCATAATGAATGGTGTTTTTGAATTTTACTTTTTTTTGAAAATGGTTTCTATTAGGTATTTAATAGCATCGTCTTTATTAAAATCAATAGTATTTCTTTTTTTACTAAGTTTTTTAGAAATACTAGCTTGATGTTTCGTTATCAGCATTAAGAATTTTTCTCTTTCTTCATTAGAAAGAGCTAAAAAAACTTCATATGCTGTATTGGATGTCAACTATTTATTTCCTTAAATTTTTTCGAAAGTTATTTCAATAAAAAATAATGTTGTCAGGATTTGCAAGGATTTGCAAGGATTTTCCAACATTTTACAGGATTTTAAATTTCTTGTATTACTTGACGTTTAAATGTTAAAATCATGTCCTTTTTACGGTTTTTAGTAAATTCATTATATTGAAAATGAGTATATTAGTAATAAAAATGCTTAAAAAATCGATTTTAATTGAGAATAAAACATCTATTACAACTAAAAACTTACAACTAGTATTACAATCTGAAATCAGACAAAGTGTAATTCCAATAGAGGATATCGGTTATATACTAATTGATCACGCTGAAGTATTTATAAGTATACCAGCAATCAACTTGTTAGTTGATAACAACACAGCAGTAATATTTTGTAATACAAATAATCATTTGCCAAATGGGATGCTTTTAAATTTAAATAGTCATCATATTCAACAAGAGATTTTTAAGAATCAAATTAATGCGAGTGTACCATTAAAGAAACAGCTATGGCAACAAACGATAATTGAAAAAATAATAAACCAAGGAATTCTTTTAGAAAAGGTGAGTGGTAAAAAGAATAATTTTGAATTTTTAGCTTCAAAAGTTTTAAGTGGCGATACTTCTAATATGGAAGGTGTTGCCGCTAATTTTTACTGGAAAACATTTTTTGATTTTAATAATGACCAATCGGTTGGAGAAAATGATTTTAAAAGAGAGCGTTTTGGAAAATATCCAAATAACTTTCTCAATTACGGTTATGCCATTTTAAGAGCAGCAACAGCAAGAGCTTTATCAGGTAGTGGCTTGCTGAATACGCTAGGAATTCATCATAAGAGTAAATATAATGCTTTTGCTCTTGCAGATGATATAATGGAACCTTTTCGACCTTTAGTAGATGAAAAAGTTTCTGAAATAATAAAACAATATGAGGAACAAGAACTTAATACACAAATTAAAGTGGAATTACTACAGCTTTTAACAAGAACAGTATATTTCAAGGATGAAAAAAGCCCATTAATGGTTGCCTTACAAAAAACGGCAAGTTCCTTACAACAATGTTTTACAGGAGAGAGAAAAAAAATAAAATATCCAAAATTATGGAGTTAAATGGTTACCGAATTATGTGGTTATTTGTATTTTTTGATTTACCAACTGAAACAAAAAGAGATAGAAAAAATGCTTCTGGGTTTAGAAATAATCTTTTAAAAGATGGTTTTTCCATGATGCAATATTCTGTTTATGTAAGACATTGTGCTAGTAGTGAAAGTGCAGATGTACATGAAAAAAGAATCCATAATTTATTACCACCTTTAGGTAAAGTGAGTGTTTTAAGAATAACAGATAAACAGTTTGGAAATATTTTAAATTTTTGGGGTAAAGCAGAAGTGCCTAAAGCACCACAACCTACACAATTAGAATTGTTTTAATTTTAGAAAACAAAAAATGCCTCAATTGTAACTTATCAATTTAAAAAAGAGGCATTTTTTCTTTCGATATTTTAGTTTAATTTATTGATAATTAGAAGATAAAGACTCAACTAATATCGTGTTTTCCAAACTTTAATCAAACCACAACAAATCTAGCATAGCTATTATCTTCTGTTTAATATCGTGTTTTCCAAACTTTAATCAAACCACAACATGTTTATCTAAACCATTAAAAACTATATTAATATCGTGTTTTCCAAACTTTAATCAAACCACAACACCATCTGTATATCTTAACCCTTGCCAAGTAATATCGTGTTTTCCAAACTTTAATCAAACCACAACTGTATCAATGGCTCATAGTATGGAATTACAAATATCGTGTTTTCCAAACTTTAATCAAACCACAACAATATAGCTTGTTCTTTGTTTGCGGTTTCTAATATCGTGTTTTCCAAACTTTAATCAAACCACAACTTCGGGTATAAACTTAATTAGTTCAGGCAAAATATCGTGTTTTCCAAACTTTAATCAAACCACAACATAATCAATAGGCTTGCTTTCATTTAGATTAATATCGTGTTTTCCAAACTTTAATCAAACCACAACCTTGATCCATAACCTAATTTATATAATTCAAATATCGTGTTTTCCAAACTTTAATCAAACCACAACGGGTTTAACTGTTATTGAATCTCCTCAAAAAATATCGTGTTTTCCAAACTTTAATCAAACCACAACGGGTTTAACTGTTATTGAATCTCCTCAAAAAATATCGTGTTTTCCAAACTTTAATCAAACCACAACGTTAAATGCATGTACACTTGCAACTGATAAAATATCGTGTTTTCCAAACTTTAATCAAACCACAACAGAAACGGCAAATCACAGCTTTAGATTAGAAATATCGTGTTTTCCAAACTTTAATCAAACCACAACTCTAAGAAAAAATCTGTAATTTTTCACATTAATATCGTGTTTTCCAAACTTTAATCAAACCACAACCTATTAATGAATCTAAAGTGCTCTGAAAATAATATCGTGTTTTCCAAACTTTAATCAAACCACAACTGCGATACCGTTTAAACTAAACATTAAAACAATATCGTGTTTTCCAAACTTTAATCAAACCACAACTAATAAAGTAGTTAAGAATGCTACTGAGTTAATATCGTGTTTTCCAAACTTTAATCAAACCACAACTCTACTAATTGTTCCATCTTACTTTTGTTTAATATCGTGTTTTCCAAACTTTAATCAAACCACAACTCATCTATCTTTTTTACTAAATTAATAACTAATATCGTGTTTTCCAAACTTTAATCAAACCACAACAAACCTTCTTGACTACTTAATAAACTGTAAAATATCGTGTTTTCCAAACTTTAATCAAACCACAACAACTATGTATATAAGTGAAAATTATTGATTAATATCGTGTTTTCCAAACTTTAATCAAACCACAACAATACAGGTAAGTTGACTTATTACGGAGCAAATATCGTGTTTTCCAAACTTTAATCAAACCACAACTTTAGATGGTTCCGATAAAATGAAAGTGGAAATATCGTGTTTTCCAAACTTTAATCAAACCACAACGAGGGTTTTAAAATTAATCTTGATTTTTTAATATCGTGTTTTCCAAACTTTAATCAAACCACAACTGTTAGATAGTGATAAAGAAAAAAAGATTTAATATCGTGTTTTCCAAACTTTAATCAAATGAAATTCACAAAACACACCTATTTAAAAATAAACATTTGGTGTTTGTAAACTACAACAAATTGATTATGATAAAAATACGTTGTGTTTGAGCTGTTTATGAACTTGAAAAATTATGTCAATGAACAAAAAGAAATTATTTATATTTTCTCAAATTTTCCCGTTGGTAAAACTTTAAAATCAATTCCCTCAACAAATGCGCTAAATTGATTGTGATTCATTTTTCTAGTTGGTTTAACTTCACCAAGTTTAAAAACTCCATCTGGTTTAAAATTATCCTTCTTAATATCATCCGCTTTTCTAGCTTCTTTGAAATATCTTAGCATTATGATACCAAATTCATATAATTTTACAGACACAACTTGTCTTTGAATTGAAAGGCCTTCTATAATATAAATCCTTCCATTAAAATCAATTATTTCTTTGATATCTTTAGGATTTTCAACATCTTTATCATAAAAAACAACTTGTTGTCCTCTTTTTAAAACAACATCTTTATTATTTCTTTTTTCAATTGGAACTAAAACTTTTTTACCTTTTATTTCTTTTTCTTTATGTAAAGGATAAAACCCTTGACCTTGTTTTAAAAGTTTGGCAACGTTGAAATTATTGATTAATTCAAATTCTCTTTTACCGTCTAATTCATAAATTGCCATTGCATAGTTTTCATCATTTTGACCGTACACTTTTTGTTTGTGTTCGTGTTTTGATTTTGAAAGCAAACTATGTTCTTTTATTTCTAAAGGATTTTTAACAGAGTTAGCATAAATTCTAACTTTGTTTATTGGTACCTGTTTTTCTTCATTCATCCAAACAACTCCATTCATTTTATTCTTTTGTTGTGCGTTAGATGAAAGCAATAAAACTTTATTTACAACAGCTTCTTTAACTTTCTTTTTTACCATTTCATCCACAATATTTTCAATATCATTAGCTTTTAAACTTTCTAAATCTTTGCGAATTACATAGCGAATTTCTTCGGTATTCAATGGGTTTTTAATGGCTCCATAAATACTATCTTGATGCAAAGATCCTCTAACAGTATCACCTTGCTGGAATCTTGGAAGTTTTTTCCCTTCCTTGTCAAGTTTGTAAATAACTTTTCCATTATTGTCTTTTTTAAGAATTGCTTTCCCATTTACATCTCTTTCTATTTCAGCTACATATTGCTTTTTTCCTCTAACTCTTAAAATCTTTTTAGATTGCTTCTTAACATTATCTGGCGTAAAATGTGAAACTAATATTTCTTTTTCAATTTTTTCTAAATCTTCTTTAAAAGTCTTCCAGGGTTTAGCTTCTGACATAAGATTTTTTGATTTTTGCTTATCTTGTTCATCTTCAGACGTCCAAGCTTTTGCTAAAATATCATATTTATCTTTTGTCATACAAGCAATCGTAATTGCGTCAATCGTATGATGTGTATGTTTGCTTCTATCTTTTTCTTTATATTGTTTAAATCCATTTTCATCAATGAAGCTTTCTTGAATTCCCCATTGTTTTCTAAATTCAGCCACCATTCCGCCTTTTACACTTTCTACTCTTTTAAAATAGGACTTTAAATAAGCTTGTGAATATTTAGTGATAATACCAGTATCAGGAATTTGACTATTCTTGAATCCTACTTTTGGTTCTTTCCAAATAAAACGGTCGTATTTTCCTTGAAGATAATCTCGTTTTAAGGTTAGGTAATGTCTTCTTCTTATCTTTTTATCTTTAACTTCTTTGGTTGCAGCAGCTTTAATTGAACGATTTATGATTTCGATTTCTCTGGATAAATTATAAGCTTCTTCTTTCCAATGAGTAATTCTTGGTAAAATTTCCGAATGATTAGATAATTCAACAGGCATTTTATTTCTTTTAACTTCTCTATTGTAACGTTGACTACAAAGTGTTTTGTTCATTTGCGAATTATCTTGAGAAATACTTCTTGGAATTGTATGTTCAATATCATACGCAGGATTATTACCTATTATATCACAAATACTAATATTTTTACCTTGTTCGTAAATTTCACATTTACCTTGTTCATCCCACAATTGATATCTTAATATATCATCTTCTGTTGGCTCAACTTCTTTTTTACATTCTTCAAAATAGAGTTTTTTAATTTTTTTAATAGCGTGTTCTCTAAACTTCTTGTTCTCGTTTTGATAATCTTGTATTCCTTTTCTTTTGTTGGCATCGTTTAATTCGCGTGCCATTTCAATATGAATTCTTGTATTTTCATCAATTTGTCCCTCCAAAATCAATGTATTTAAAACTTTTCGTAATTGATGTAAAGCTCGCATTGCCATCGGATTTTTTATTGATGGCGTTAAAGGACTTCCTAAAACTATTTTTTCATTTCCAAATTCATCTTTAATGATTTTCTTTTTGAAAACATCAATATCGGATGGATGATATAGTTTTTTTAATTGTTTTGGATTGCTACAAAAAACTTCTCCATCTTCATTTTGTCCAGAGAGAAACTCTAAAACTTTTTCATCTAACCTTTTTATTTTTATAAATTCATATTTCTTTAACTGTTCAATAAAAATTGGAAACAAGTTATCAAAAATATTTTTCTGATCATTTTCATTTTCAATAGAATGGTTTTTATAAAACAAAACTAATTTTTTAGCTAAATCTGTTTTATAAATCTGCTCCGCTTCTGTAGAATAATATTCAGTTTGTAACTTAGCCTCTTTTATAAGCCCGTTAATTATTTCTAATTGATTCTTTTCAAAAGTGTAATTGTCTACAATTTCTGCAATTTTAGTTTGAATGTATTTTCTCTGCTCAATATCATTCCATATGTTTTCATCTACAATGTTTTCAATATTTGCCATAAAAACAGCATGAGAATACAAAAGACCTTCTTTTATATAAGGAAGAATTTTTGAAATTGCAGCTAAACTTAAACTTGCAAAATCTTTTTTCAATTTAATTTTACTAAAAGCTTTAGCACTTTTATCATCAAAACCTAGTTTTTCTTTTGCATATTCATATAAATAAACATCAGAAGTTGCGACGGATAACAAATGCCACAAATCTTTATAATCAACTGATTTTGTTACCGCTTCTTTTTTAGCATTTAAAGTTTTATAATTGAATATTTTTATTTTCCAGTCTTCTCCAACTACATTTTTTAATGATGAAGAAACTTGGCAAGCAGAAACAGAATCAGTTGGTTTGTAATTAAACCAATAAAAATATTCGTTCTTTTTAGAAGATTTATAAAAACCGAAACTTGCTCCTTTTTCGACTAATTCTTTTGCTAAAACTTCAAAATTAAAATCATTTTTTCTGTAAAATTTTGGAACTAATTTTAGTTTTTCTTCTTGAGTTAAAAAGCGTAAAGTTTTTTCACTTTGAGTACCAATTTTTATTGTATTCAAATATGTCCACATTCTATATTCTTCAAAATCGGGATGTGAAACAGCGCAGCGAGATTTATTGGTTTCAAATGAGCATTTGCCTATTGAACCTTTCTGAGATTTTAAAGGTCTTTGAAAAAAAATAGCTTTGTATAAATCTTTGGCTAATCCATCGAATTTCTTTTCAGGTAATTGTTCTTTTTCGTTAATAAAATTAATTCCTTGAACTTTACAAATAGTAATAAATTCTTCGAGGTAATGTTCTTCTCTTGAAGTATATTGATTTCTAATTTTTCCTTTATTGTATAAACTAAAAAAATACTGCCCCAAAGTTTCAAAACCTCCATCATTCATAGCTTGGGAAATATCTTTTATCTTCCCTTTTACTTTTCCTAAAACATCTTTTTTATTTAATCGTTCGGTAATTTCTGCTTTTCCTTTTTCAAAATCAGTATCATTTTTTTTTATAATTGCTTGAATTGATTTATATAAAGAAACTAACTTTTTATCACCTTCATCTAAATCTTTTGTAAAGCCACTTTTCTCATTAGAGTCAAGAATTCCAGTCTCAAAAAAATATTCTCTCAAATTTTCAAGAATTTCATCATAAGAATTTAAATCCTCAACAATTGCTTCAATTTTCGGACAATGTTCTTCTAAAATTCCTTCAGCGGATTGATCTAACCTATTACTTAAAAAACCACGTCTTTGAGCTATATGATACAACGCTCTACCTAATTCATAAAGCGTAACTTTTTGCTTACTTGCTTTATCTCTGAAAAAATAAGGATTAATATTTTTATCTTCATTTGTTCTCAACCATTTTAAAAATTCTGGATTTAAAGGATAATTTTTAAAACCGCTTTTTTTCCAATCCTCCACTTCTTCAATCGATAAAGGACACATCTCATTTTTAGAGAGTACTTTTAATGTTTCATACTTTCTTAATTTTCTTCTATAGTTTAATTTTCTTGCGCTTCGGTAACTTGTTCTCTCAGCAGCACGTGAACTTTCGATTCCTTTTTCAGTTTTCACTCCTTCTGAAAATATTCTAACTCCTTTATCTAAAAGATTAAAGTTATTTTCATCTTTATTTACAATTGCCCAACCAATTGAGTTTGTACCTAAATCTAATCCTAAAATTTTCGTCATTGAAAAGCGCTTTTTAAATCATTTCTTAAAAATAAAGAAAAGAAAATTAAGAACATTACGAAAAAACGTAAATCAACTAGAAAAGTTTTACTTATATTTGTTTTAGATTAAAATTTCCAAACTTTAATCTTATCACAATAAGGCTATATGCCGTAGATGAAAATCTTTAGTCCTGCTTCGGTGGGACTTTTTTTATTCTAACAAATTAGAATAATCAGTAGGTAATTCTGCATCAATATCTCTTAAATATTTTTCTAATGCAGTCATCGTACTGTGACCTGTAATTAGCATTAAATTACTTTTTGCAACATGTTGAGGATTGTTTTCACGTAATTTTCTATAAAGTCGTGTAATGAAAGTATGTCTGAAACTATATAAACCATAGTCTTGATTTAAATTGAATTCTTTTTTAACCTCTTTATTGAATAGTTTGCTAAAATAATCTCTTCAATTATTTTCTTCAGCTTCCCATTCTTGCCCATAACCATAAGGGGTGAATAAATAGTTATCTAGTTCAAGTAGTTTTAAATCAGGTAAATCTTTTATTAAAATGTCAGGAATGATTTTAATTTTTACAGGTTGATTTTTTGCTCGTACATAAATTTTACGTTCGTTTATATCAATATCTTTTACTTTTAATCTACAAACTTCTACTGGACGTAAAAAATTATAAGAAATAAATTTAATAAATAGGAGTAGAGTAGGGTTTGTATTCTCTAAAAATGTATATATATCTTCTTGGGTTTTATCACTGAAAGTTTTGTTTCTTTCGGGTACTGTTTTTAAAACATTAATCTTTGTTACAAAATTATTAGAAATATACTCATTGTTTTCTAGTTCATTAAAAAATGAATTTAAATCGGTTCTATAGTTGTTTCGGTTTCTTGGACTTGTATTTTGAAGAATGGTATTTAAAAACTGTATTACATCTTTTTTTGTAATACTTTTGATGTCGTCAGAAGTATTTGGTAAACTATTTAGAAATTTATGAATTCGTAACTGATAACTATTAAAAGAAGTAGTGTTCATTACATTCTTTTTTAATTTTAAAACCGTTTCAAAAGCTTCTTTTATAGTTACAATTTTTTCTTTAGAATCAATTATGATGTTCTCTTTTGTGTCTATTTTTTTTGGTTTTATCTCTTTTTCAACATTTAATGAATCTTTTTCAGCTGGTTTTTCATTATCATTTTGATATAAGTAGGTAAAATCATTATCGGTATAAGGATTTGCTCCATTTTTTAATAATAATTCTAAAGCATCTCGCATAACAGTTAAATACATAATACGTTCTCTTTTTGTTTTATACGAGTTAGCGTAACCTTTTATAGGTGTTTGTCGAACTAATTTATCTGTTTCAGGAGACCGAAAGCTATAATATACATACCAGTCTTTTTTCAATGCATTCTGTTGTTCTTGTTTAGAAAGTAGTTTCCAATCGGTAATAGAAACACCACCTGTGTAAATTTTGGGGATAGAAAAGTTAGGCTTTGAAATTATTTTTTCTTTAGAACTATTGCTAAAATTCATTGCAATATAATTTAATTTTTTGTCAAAACCGTATACTAAATCGTATACCTTGTGTAATGCTGGTAAAAAATTGGACATAAAAAAAACGATTTAGAAACCTAAACCGTTTATTTTCAATAGATAAAATCTAGTAGCGAAGACGGGAGTTGAACCCGTGACCTCAGGGTTATGAATCCTGCGCTCTAACCAACTGAGCTACCTCGCCATTATTGTTGGTTGTGCATCTCTCAATGCGGGTGCAAATATATAATTAATTCTCTTTAATGCAAATATTTTTTTGTAAAAAATTTTATAAAAAAAAATCTAATTTTTTCTTTTTGGTTTTTCAGATTATTCTCTATATATTTCCAAAATAAATTTTTAAAAATGGAAGTTAAATTAAAATACGAACTAGAATTCCCCATTCATGCCTCGCCTTCTTTATTATATCAATATATATCCACTCCTTCTGGTTTATCTGAATGGTTTGCAGATAACGTTAATTCGAGAGGAGAACTTTTTACCTTTATTTGGGATGATTCCGAAGAAAAAGCAAAACTAATTGCTAAGAGAACAGGAGAACGCGTAAAGTTTCGTTGGTTAGACCAAGACGGTGATGATACGGATTACTTTTTCGAAATTAAAATAATGGAAGATGAAATTACCAAAGATGTGTCTTTAGTAGTAGTAGATTTCTCTGAAGAAGATGAAATGGAAGAGTCAAAATTACTGTGGGAAAATCAGGTTTCAGATTTGAAACATGTGCTAGGTTCTGTGTAAAACTCAATTTTATAAAGTATATTTGTCCCGATTTTAATCGGGACTTTTTTATTATGGTAAATTTTAATGGAACTATTTTAGAAGATAGTAAGGTATATATTGAAAACAATAGAGGTTTTTTATTTGGAGATAGTGTGTTTGAAACGGTTAAAGTTTTAGACAAGAAAGTCTTATTTTTAGAAGACCATTATTTTCGATTGATGGCTACTATGCGTATTTTTAGAATGGAAATTCCAATGTCTTTTACCATGGAATTCATGGAAGAGCAAATTTTACTTTTGGTAGAATCCCAAATACAATCAGCAATGTCTTTTCGCGTTCGCTTTTCTGTTTTTCGGGAAGGTAATGGTTTTTATCTTCCTAGAACCAATGACGTGTCTTATGTAATAACTATTTTGCCTTTAGAGAGTGAAGTCTATTATATTAAAAAAGGGGCTTATGAAGTGGAATTGTACAAAGATGCCTATGTGACAAAGCAGTTGTTTTCTTCTTTGAAATCCAATAATAAAATGATTCAAATTACAGGAAGTATTTTTGCTTCTGAAAATGCATATGACAATTGTTTATTACTCAATGATGAAAAAAATGTCATTGAGGCTTTACAAGGCAATCTATTTATGCGTATGGGAACTACTTTAATTACACCACCTATAACAGATGGATGCTTAAATGGTATTATGCGTAAACAAATTTTAGCTGTTGCAAAACGAATCGAAGGGTATGAAGTTGTGGAAAAATCAATATCTCCATTTGATTTACAAAAAGCAGACGAATTGTTTATTACAAATGTAATCGTAGGAATACAGCCTATTACTAAATATAGAAAGAAAGAATATCAGATACTTTTAGCTGAAGAAATACTGCTAAAATTAAATGCCTTAGTTCGTCTTAATTAAGAATAGGGTCTGAAGGAGCATTAGAAAACAATACATATTCACCACCTTGTTCTTGAATTTTTTCTTTCCAAAAGGATTGAGAAGATTTTGAAAGCAATTCGCTTTTTTGATTGTTTTCAGTGATAATCCAAGAATTCTCTTTCAATTCATTTTCTAATTGATTCACTGCCCAACCGCTGTATCCTAAAAAGAAGCGAATGTTGTGTTTTGAAATTTCACCTTGATTGATAAGTGTTTTGGTAGTTTCAAAATCACCACCCCAATAGATACCATTCGCAATTTCAATGCTGCCAGGAATAATATGTGGAATGTTGTGAATGAAATATAAATTGTCTTGTTCAACAGGGCCACCGTTGTAAACTTTAAATGAGGCATTTATTTCTGGAACCAAATCATTAATGGTGTATCCTAAGGGTTTGTTAAGAATAAAACCTACGGAGCCTTCATTATTATGTTCCGCTAATAAAACTACGGATCGGTTGAAAGAAAAATCGCCTAGCGTGGAAGGTTCTGCTATCAGCAAATGTCCTTTTTTGGGTAAAACTGATATCATAAGCAAATTATTTTTACCTAAAATTATCAAAAAATCTTTACAAAATCAAATATTTGAAGCATAAGTTTAAAAAAAAATCCCGTTTTCACGGGATTTTTAAGTAGTATGTAAAAAAATATTATTTGTTTACTGCTCCGTCTAATTCAGCACCAGCTTTGAATTTAACTACATTTTTAGCAGCAATTTTAATTGTCTTACCAGTTTGTGGGTTTCTACCATCTCTAGCAGCTCTTTTAGATACAGACCAAGAACCAAATCCTACTAATGAAACTCTTCCACCTTTTTTCAAAGTTCCTTCCACGTTGCTTAAAAATGATTCTAAAGCTAATTTAGCAGCTGCTTTTGTAATTCCAGCAGAAGCTGCCATTGCATCGATTAATTCTGATTTGTTCATAATAAAATGTTTATTAATTTGGTTAAACTTAATTATTTCTACACAAATTTAGTCGTATAACTGAATTGTGCAAGTGTTTACGGTGATTTTACCTTAAAATGTTAATAAAACATGTTTTTTGTTAATAACCTGTCACTTTTTTTACAAACAAATCCTTTTTTCTAGCATTTACAAGGCTTAAAAAGCCATTGCTTTTTCTGAAAATTGAATTCCATTTAAGAGTTCGCTAGCTTCCATTTTTCTTTTTCCAGGAAATTGTAAACTTTTTATATAAAGATATCCATCCGTAACTGCAATTTTAAGTTCTTTTTTGGTTGCTAAAATTTGACCAGAAAGATGATTGTGATTTTCTTTTTCAAAAACAACATCATACAATTTTACATTCCATTCGTTTGCACCATCTTTAAAAAAGGTCCATGCAGCTGGATAAGGATTTAAACCTCTAATTAAATTATAAATTTGAATTCCCGATTTATCCCAATCAATTTTACAATTCTCTTTATTGAGTTTATAAGCGGTTTTGATTTCTGAAGAATCTTCTTGTAGGGTAGTTGTAACTTCTCCTTTTGAAATGAGTTCTAGTGTTTCTAAAACGGCTTCACTACCTAAATGCATTAATCTATCGTGAAGTGTACCAACTGTTTCCTCTGAATTAATAATTGTTTCTTTATGAAGTATCATCGCGCCTGTGTCAATTTTGTCGTCTATAAAAAAAGTAGTGACACCTGTTTTGGTTTCTCCATTTATGATTGCCCAATTAATAGGAGCAGCACCTCTATATTGTGGTAATAAAGAAGCATGTAGATTAAAAGTGCCATATTTTGGCATCTTCCAAACTACTTCTGGAAGCATCCTAAATGCGACAACAACATTTAAATTGGCTTCTAGGCTTTTTAATTCCGATAAAAATTCTTCCGATTTTAAATTAGTAGGTTGTAATAAGCGTAAGTTTTTTTCTAATGCATATTCTTTTACTGCACTAGTACTTATTTTTTGACCTCTACCAGCAGGTTTGTCGGGAGCGGTAATAACACCTACAATTTCATAATTGTTTTGATATATAGTGTCGAGAATACCTACAGCAAAGTCTGGTGTTCCCATAAATACGATTTTTAATTTTTCCATTCTAATATATAATATTGATTGTAGGTATTAATAGCTATTTTATTGTTTTCAAGTAGCGTTTGTATGGCAAAGATAATTTCTTCTGTTGTTTTATCAAGGCGATTTTCTATTTCTCTAGAGCTGAGTGGTTCATTTTGTAATAAGGAAAGAATTTTTGAAATGCTTTCTTCTGAGATTTTGTTTTTTTGGGTCACACAATAAGAGCAAATACCGCAGTTTTTTGTTTTCTTCTCATCAAAATACTGTAATAAAATACGACTTTTGCATTGGTCTTTAGAAATAAAGTTAATCACACTTTTTAATTGGTTAACCTTAATTTCATTTTGTTTTTCTAAAGGTTTTGAGATTCGATTAATGGTTAATGCATCTTCTCTTACTTCATTAAAAGTTATTTTGCTGTCGTTATTTTGAATATGCAGTACAATCGTATTGCTTTTTTCTAAATCGGTTATTGTTTTTAAAACTTCTTTCTCGTTGCTACCAGATTTTTTAGCTACCAGACTTATGTTGATTAAAGTTTCTATTTCAAAAATACCTGGATAGGTTCTCAAAATACTGGTAATAATTTCTTCCGATTTTGGATGTAAACTCATATAACGAATTACTTCTTTGCTTGGAACCGTAAATTGCAGACTCACTTTTTCAGAATATTCATTTTGTAAGGTTATTACAGCTTGTCGGTCTAAATACTGTAAGGTATTAAACGTTTTAAGCACAGGGAAGTTGTATTGGGAACAAAATTGATTTAAATTGAAATTAAAAGCTTCATTAAAACCTTCTCCATAGGCAATTTGGAAATAGTTATTCAGCTTAATGTATATTTCTTTTAAAAAATCTTTGTCTGGAAGTGATGATAAAAACTGTTTTTTGGCAATTTCAATATCACCCACGCTAACCAAGAGTATTCCAAATGCTTTTTCACCATTTCTTCCTGCTCTTCCTGCTTCTTGGTAATAATTTTCTAAACTCTCTGGAAGTTGAATGTGAATTACTGTTTTAACATCTGGTTTGTCAATTCCCATGCCAAAGGCATTGGTAGCCACCATGACTTGTACTTTGTTTTCTAACCAAAGTTGCATGTTGCTTTCTTTTTCTTTTGCAGGTAAACCACCATGAAAATAAGTGCTTTTTAGTCCTAATGACTGTAATTGACTAGCTATTTCTAAACAAGATTTACGATTGCGAACATAAATAATACTCGATTGCGGATTTTTGCTTAAAATTTGTCTAACCTTATATAGTTTGTCTTCTGTTTCAATGACATGATAGGCTAAATTACTTCTTTCAAAAGATTTTTGAAACCGTACTGGGTTTTCTAATGCCAAATGTTCTATAATATCTTCTTGAACTCTTTGGGTAGCAGAGGCCGTTAAAGCCAAAAATGGAACTTTTGGAAAGTGGTTTTTTAAATCTTTAATTTTAAGATAGGAGGGTCTAAAATCATGTCCCCATTGGCTTACACAGTGCGCTTCGTCAATAGCAATTAAGTTGATGGGTAAACGTTTTAATCTTTCAACAATCCAATCTTGCTGCATTCTTTCTGGTGACAGATATAAGAATTTGTAATTGCCAAATTCACAATTGTCTAATAAATCAATAGTTTCATTTTGTGGTATGCCACCTAATAAAGAAATGGCTTTTATACCTTTGTTTTGTAAATTTTGAACTTGATCTTTAATGAGCGCAATTAAAGGTGAAATAACCAAACAAATTCCGTCTAGTTGCATACCTGGAATTTGATAACAAATCGATTTTCCGCCACTAGTTGGTAATAATGCAAAAGTATCTTTACCTTCTAAAACAGCATGAATAATTTCTTCCTGAAGAGGCCTGAAAGAATTGTGTTTCCAATATGTTTGAAGAATTTGTAAAGGCTTAGACATTTTTACGGGTAATTACTTGGGCTAAATTTACTAATTATTTCTGAATGAAATCCATTAGAAAGGCCACTCGTTTTTCAACCGTGTCTTTTGGTACATGAATTAATTCATACCCATATTGTTTGTAAGTTTCTTCTAAATGCAATTGTATTTGAACCGCTTCTTCAAAAGATTCGTAGCGCTCGTTGTCACTAGTGTATATTTCTTCCCAAGGAGGTAATACAAAAACTTTAGTGTAGGTGTGTAACAAACAAGCTTGGTGAAAAGCATCAGGATAATGGTCTCCAATAAAATTCATATAAGCAATTACATCAGGTAAACCACGGTCAATAAACACAATTTCAGAAGCTTCACTTTTAGCTTGCTGGTATTGATGAATGCGACCTTGTAACAATAATTCACTAAATAAAAGTGGGTTTTCAAGAAATAATTGTTCAATTCCATCTTGTTGTGCTTTTTGAATTACTTCTCTTGATATTTCTGGATAACAAATGTATCCTTTCTGAGTTAATGCATTAATTAAAGTGGTTTTGCCAGAACTTGGTCCACCTATTAAAACGATTATTTCTTTCTCCATTCCCTTTAAACTAAAACGCAAAAGTAAGTTTTTTTTAAAAATCTAATTCATATTTCAAATTTATGTTCTTCAAAATATTTATTCTGAACTTAAAAAAGTATATTTGCTACTCTAAAAAAAATGAAGATGGATAAGAAAACGGAAGACTTTTACATTCGTTTGAAAGAAGAATTGACGAATACTTCAATTTGGCCAACAGAATATTTATTTAAATTTATTGTTCCTTTCAATGCTGAAAAAGTAGAATTTGTTGAAAATGCTTTTAACGAAATGGGAGCTGTTATTAATACAACACATTCAAAAACAGGAAAATATACTAGTGTTTCAATTAGTGTTCAAATGAAAAGTCCGCAAAGTGTTATTGATAAATATAAAGAATTATCAGTTGTGGAAGGAATCATATCATTATAATTATGGAAGTAAAAACGGAAGCAGTATCACAATTAGAATATAATTCATTGCGTGAACCATTAATTATTCCTGAATATGGAAGACATTTACAAAAATTAATCGATCAGGTTACTGAAATTAAAGACAAAGAAGAACGCAATAAAGCCGCAAAATATGTAATTTCAGTGATGGGTTCTTTAAATCCTCATTTAAGAGATGTACCCGATTTTCAACATAAATTATGGGATCAGTTGTTCATTATGTCTGATTTTAAATTGGATGTAGATTCTCCTTATCCTATTCCTTCAAGGGAAGTATTAAATCAAAGGCCTGAGATATTAAATTATCCGCAAAATTTTCCTAAATATCGTTTTTACGGAAATAATATTACCTATATGATTGATGTAGCAATGAAATGGGAAGAAGGCGACTTAAAAAGTGCTTTAATTCTTGTAATTGCCAACCATATGAAAAAATGCTATTTGAGTTGGAACAAAGAAACGGTTGAAGATGAGGTTATTTTTCAGCACTTGTTAGAATTGTCAGACGGGAAAATCAATTTGTTTAAAACCAATGAAGAACTTTCTAATTCACATAATTTAATGAAAGTGAATAAAAAAGTGTCTAATAAATCTCAATTCAATTCTGGAAATAAGAATACAAACTCCAAAAATCACAAAAAGAAAACCAATAATAACTCTAAAAACCACAAAAGGAATTAATTTTCATGGGAACATTTAAAATTGAAGGTGGAAAACCACTAAAAGGTGATATTACTCCACAAGGAGCTAAGAATGAGGCATTACAGGTTTTATGTCCGGTGTTGTTAACCTCAGAAAAAGTTAGGGTAACCAATATTCCAGATATTATTGATGTTAATAAATTAATTACATTACTTGGGAATTTAGGTGTTAAGATTCAAAAAAATGGAGCAGGAGATTATACTTTTCAAGCCGATGAAGTGAATGTTGACTATTTAAAGACAGAAGCTTTTAAGAAAGAAGGAGGAAGTTTAAGAGGTTCTATTATGATTGTTGGACCTTTATTAGCGCGTTTTGGTTGTGGTTATATTCCAAAACCAGGAGGTGATAAAATTGGTCGTAGACGTTTAGATACCCATTTTGAGGGCTTTATTAATTTGGGAGCCAAATTCAGATACGAAAGAGAAGATCATTTTTATGGGGTTGAAATCGATGGAAAATTACAAGGAACGTACATGTTGCTTGATGAAGCATCGGTTACTGGAACAGCTAATATTGTTATGGCGGCTGTTTTAGCAGAAGGAACAACTACAATTTATAATGCAGCTTGTGAACCTTATTTGCAACAATTGTGTAAAATGTTGAATTCTATGGGAGCCAAAATACAAGGTATTGGTTCCAATTTGTTAACCATTGAAGGTGTTGAAACTTTAGGGGGTTGCGAACATAGAATTTTGCCTGATATGATTGAAATTGGTTCGTGGATTGGTCTTGCTGCAATGACTAGAAGTGAAATTACTATTAAAAATGTTAGCTGGGATAATTTAGGACAAATTCCAAACGTTTTCCGTAAACTCGGAATTACTTTAGAAAGAAAAGGAGATGATATTTATATTCCTGCTCATAAAGACGGTTATAAAATAAAAACCGATATTGATGGTTCTATTTTAACGGTAGCCGATGCACCGTGGCCTGGATTTACTCCTGATTTATTGAGTATTGTTTTGGTGGTAGCCACACAAGCAGAAGGGGATGTTTTAATCCATCAAAAGATGTTTGAAAGCCGATTGTTCTTTGTGGATAAATTAATTGATATGGGTGCCAAAATTATGCTATGTGATCCTCATAGAGCCGTAGTAATGGGACATAATTTTCAATCGCAATTAAAAGCGACTACAATGAGTTCACCAGATATTCGTGCGGGAATTTCATTATTAATTGCGGCCTTAACGGCTAAAGGATCAAGTACGATTCAAAATATTGAGCAAATTGATAGAGGTTATGAAAGAATAGACGAACGCTTAAGAGCGCTTGGAGCGGATATCGTGAGAGTCTAATATCTTTTTCTAAATAAAATAAAAAAATCCAAATTCTTTTTTTGAATTTGGATTTTTTTATGAGTTATTTTTGATTAAAAACGCAAGCCAAATAGAATTCCGTCTCCTTGGAAACCATTTTGATACGCTCTTACATAATCAATGCGTAAAAATCGGAATTTACCAAAACCAATATTATCAAAACCTACGCTAAACTCCTGATACGGTTTTACGTTTGGAACATTAATTTGGTGAAAACCACCAACTAAATTCCATTGTAATTTGTTTAATAATGGAATTTTATTCATAATATATCCTTTGAAATTATGTTGTAGGTGCGTTTCTATATAAGCATCATTTGTGGAATGTGTATAATAAGGCAATAAATTAAAGGCATTCGTATAATTTCCTCTGAAATTTACATGGGTTTGATTTCCATTGAAATGTTTGTAGTCGATGAAAGAAATTCCATCCGCATTAAAGAATTTTCCACCTCTAATATTAAAATCAAATTCTCCTTTGTTTCCAAAAGTTTTACTGTAATCTACTCGAGCCGCTACAAAATCATAATTGTAATTGGATGCGCTACCTCCAAATGCTTTTTGGTATGAAAAACTAAGAATAGGATAGTTATCATTCTGGATGTTAATTTTTCCATCTGGCCTAGAAATGTACTTTTGTCCAAAACGGATACGAGTTGAAATTCCAGCTTTATACAAACTATGTTTTTCAAATCCAGATGTATAATCAAAAGGATTTAGAGGGTCATTAGAAATGTATACATCATCGTTTTTAATAAGTGTGTAATCAGTAGTGTTAAAAAGTGAATGCCTGTTTTCATAGGAAAGATTCGCGTTGATAAAAATTCCGTTGACCAATTCTTGTCCGTAATTAATTTCAGCAAATTCTTTATTGTACAATTTCATAAAGTTGTTTTTAAAGAAAAGGGTGCTCACCGTATTTACAAAATTAGGAATTGGTTCGTTACTATTAAATTGACTTACAGTGCTACCACCAGAAAGCGATAGGTTGGCATAATTTTTATTATTAAAGCGATGGTAATAACGCCCCACAACGCGTAATCGATCTTCTGCAAATCCATAATTGAATTTTGAATTTATCGAAGTAAATTTACCCGTTTCTTCGTTCCATTTTCTAAAGGAAAATCCACTGTCTAAATTCCATCCTTGTACAGTATTAAAACTTATAGAAGAGAAGTTTAGTAGTCCGTCATAGGAAAAATTCCAATTTTTAAACGAATTTTTATAAGTGTATCCAGTTATAATATCAAAAACTTTAAACGTATTTGATTTCGCATCGATAGAGTCTAAATACGTTTGAGATTTACGAATGGTTTGTATGCTGTCTTTTTTGGTATAATTACTTACTTCTTCATCTGTAAGCGGAACAGGTCGGTTTGTTTGCCAAAAAGCATCTTCTTTTTTATTTGCGTTTTCAGCAAATGTGACAATTTCTTTACCAAAGGTTTTTTTGTCGAAGTTCTCTTTAAAGTTATAATTGCTAAAAACATGAGTAAATTTTCCAGTGAATTTCATTCCGAAAATACCAGCATCAAAATCTAACGATTGTACATTTTTGACCCAAAGTTTTTCTTCCGTATTATAGCTAAAATTTTGAAGGAGTTTCATGGTTTCCAAAATGGGTTGTTGCATGCGATATCCTTTAATATCTAGATCAATCCCATAAATGGCCCAAGTATCTTCAACAATATAAATATAACCTTCAAAAACAGGTTCTTTATCTCTTTTAGGTGTTACATTAATTTTATTGATTAATTGTTTTTTATCATCATAAAAAGAACTTTCTAATTTGTATCGGTAATAATTAAAAGCATTATCTGCAATAGGTGAAATCATGTTGATGCCAAAATCTACATAATTTTCATAGAAATCATAATTGGTATTCAATGCGGTATTGTAACTAAAGCCGTTATCGTTACCTGCTATTTTGGAAGCAATGATTT
>PKDY01000018.1 GCA_002862755.1 Flavobacteriaceae bacterium
CCAAGAAACCTCATCTTTTAAGTTGTATTTTCCATCTAAAAGTTCGATTTTCATCAAACCTTTTGCAGATTTTTTAGTACCATCATCTGTAATAGGGTCTTTAAAAATGGCTCTTCCTTCTCCATTTACTTCACCATAAGTAGCTTTCATGGCAAAACCAAACGTATCTCTAGTATTGTATTGATAAGTAAACGAACCTATTCCCAAAACCACATTTGTAGAAGCAAATCCTTTTTTCTTTAATTCTTCACATATTCTAGTCGCTCTGTCCATCGTAATGCTATCGCCATAAATCGCTCCAATTTGCGGAACTAATTCTTTATATCCTTTCGCATTAATCGTTCCTCCAAAAGTATCCCAAAGCAACTCCACAACACCTTTACTTTCTTGTTCGGTTTTTCCATTCGGGTTACCGCATAAAATATAAATTGGATCACCACTATCTGGTCGAATTACCACTTTACCTTCTCTCGCTATAATTTCCTCTTTTAATCGTGGTAAATAATCCGTTAGTACTTTCCATAAATCCCAAGTATCTGAAACAATAGATACAATACCTTTTGGATATACTTCACAAATTAATCGTTTAAACGTATCGTATTCACCTTCTGTTGTTCCCATACACATAACTGAATGCTCTGTAGCTGCAACGGAGCCTCCAATTAACATTGCATCAGAATTGGCATTGTAATAGGTTTCCAGAAAATCAATGGCTGGAATCGTATCTGTTCCTGTAAAACTCAATAAATGTCCGGCAGCCGAAAGCACTGCAGCTTCAATACCAGCCATACCACGCATAGAGAAATCATGCGCTTGCCAATCGACAAACTCTGGTATAGAAGCAGTATCTTGTGCATATTGGTCTAAAATTTTACGATATTGTTTCGCAATAGTAGCCGAATTACAGGGCAACCAAACCACGGCTGAAAGTAAGGTTTCAAAATAATTAGTCAACCAAAAGAATTCCGATTGGGTATTATACATGGTAAACATGGGTGTACGAATAGGCACGCTCACTCCTTCAGGCAACGCTTTGAAAACCATTGGAATATATCCTAAATCATGTAAAGCAGCAATGTGTTGTGTACCTACTTGATTTTCACCCAAATAATTATTGATACGACGTGCATATTTTTGCACCACTTCTTCTTTAGGTTTCGCAAAAAAATGATTTTGAAAATCTTCTAAAATGTATTTTTTGATAAAATATTGCAATCCAAAGAATACCACTTCATCTACGCCTTCAATTCTTGATTTTCTAGGTGTCCAATTGGAATATACTAAACTCGTTCCATTTGGATATTGTCTTCGGTGATCAACTTTATAACCGTCTGTTAACAGTAATGGGTTCATATCTATTATTTTTTTATTTGTAATTCGTTTTTATTTGGACTTCAAAAGTAAAACTATAACTGTCTTACTATTTCATTATAAATAATGATTTTCCTTTTTTAATTTCTCCCTTTTTCATTCGCATATAAGGTTTGTACAGCATCACTTTGCCAAAACCTTTTCGTGTCTATGTCGAGGCATGAAATTTTACCTGTAAATGCTGCTCCTGTATCGATGTTCCAAATATTTGCTTTTTGCATAGGTGTTGTAATTCCGTAATTTATGGTAGGTGTGTGACCAATGTAAATCTCATCAAACAACAGTAATCTTTTGGGATATAATTCACTATTTTTTTTTAGGTGTTTATCCATTGACACAGCTGTTTCCCACAAAGTTCTATCCCAAGAATAATTAGAGGAATAGGTTTCATGACTTGGTCCATGCATAGAAGAAAAACCAGCATGAATAAACAATCTATTTTGCGCATCCACATGATAATCTTTCATTTTTTTTAAAAAAATCAAATGCTCACTTTTTTTGTTTTTTTCCATAGCATGATAAGCTTCAAATGTTAAAATCCCACCATGAAAAAGCCATTTTCTTTCAGCAATATCTGTTGCTAAATAATCCATACACCAAGTGTCGTGATTGCCTCTGATAAAAATACAATCTTGTTTTTCAGCCGTTTCAATCAAAAATTGAATTACCGCAGCAGATTCGCTCCAACCATCGACGTAATCTCCTAAGAAAATTAAAGTATCCGATGTAGTAATTTCTGCTCTTTCAAACAATTGTTGTAAAGCTCTCAAACCACCATGAATGTCTCCAAAAACTAAAGTTCTTTTTTGTTTCATTTATGCAAAAGGATTTTTAACATTCAATTCTTCTAAAAAAACTCCACTACCAGCAATATCAGCAATTGTCATCTTTTCAATTTTTAATTCATATGAATCTGGTTGAATTTTTGCTATCATCAAGTCATTTATTTTATATCCTAATGAAGCTATTAACTTACAAATTGTATATCTATCTTTAGGTGATGATTTACAACCAAAAATAATTTGTGATATTGAATTTTTATTCATTTTCACTAAACCTTGTTGATTTTTAATTAATCTTATCTCTTCCTCATAACTCCATTTTTTAGATTTACATTGAAAAATTTTAAAAATAAGGTTCAAAAGTTCAGAGTCCGTATAATTAAATATATCAAGAGGTGTATCAGAATAGTTAACATTAAGAAGTTCTAATTTTTCCTTTTCATCAAAAAGAATATTTTTTGAATCATTTTCTAAGTTAAAATCAAATTTTAAACAAACTCCTGTGTGATTATTTCCATAATGACCCCACATTACAGGACATGTTGGTGTTTTGGAACCACAAGTAACTCCATATTTATTTATATCTATCGAAAGAAAAACATAATCTAAATACATTTTTTTTGCAATCCTACAGGATCTATTTGGTATGATTTATTAAAATAATTAATATCGTTGTAAAAAGTGAAAATTTCTATCAATTTATATTCAAAATTTGAAATGTCTACGTTATAACTCTCATCAAATTTTTTCAGTACATCTAAAAAAACTTGAAGAAGTTTTTTAAAATCTAATTTCGTTTTTTGGTAATCTTTTATGTTTTCTATATAATCTGTCTTTTCATTTATGTATGTTCTTATAAATAAATAAAACTTCTCTAGTTTTTTTAAATCATTGCATATCTGAAATCTAGGTAAAGAATCAAAAGGGTCATTGAAATTTCTAGGATTAGAAAAAAATAGTTCATTATTTACAATAGAATTGAAAAAATTTTGATTAATTGAATAATATTTATAAAGATGATTATTTATTTTTTCCATTTTAACAAATTTAAAATTCTATATATTCTGCTGGTACATGATCGGTTAAACAAACTCCGTTTTCTGAAACGTAAAATTTGAACCCATCTCGATGCATTTTAGGCGCATTAACACTCAAAACAATGGGTTTTCCTCTTCTACTGCCTACTTTTATAGCTGTTTCTCTATCTTTACTCAAATGCACGTGTTGTCGGCTCATTTTTAGCAAGCCTTCTTTTCGAATGGCTGGCAAAAATTTATCCACTGTTCCGTGGTATAGAAAATGAATGGGTTCGATTTCTTTTAATTCTAATTCGACCGAAATGGAATGCCCTTGACTCGCTCTTATTTTAGTTTTGTCATTATTAAAAGCGAATCGTTTTTTATCATTATTGATTACTACATATTCTAGTAATTCAGTGTTTAATTTTTTATGATGTTGGTTGCATTTTTCAATCAACTCATTAACTGAAGCCCAGCCATTCTCATCTAATTTTAAGTTGATGGTTTCAGGAGCATGTCTTAGTATTAAACTAAGAAATTTACTTATATTTTTAGTTTCTTTTTCATTCATTTTTACTTCATGTTTAGTCATTTCATTTAGAAATCTTTAATTTTCTATTCAATTCTTCATCTGAGAAATAAAATGGTTTTTCTTCAGGAATTAACAATTTATCTAAATCTTTACTTTTTACGAACTCATATTGTTCTGCAACAAATGGAGATATATCTTCTATTAAAAGCACATCTTCTTTTGAAAAAGTACGAATGTATTCGTTTCGCAATCCAATTTGAATGGCTCTTCTGTCTAATTTATCCCCATAAGGATCATGGTCAGGATCCCATTGTAAGCGTACATTTGAACTTTTAACAGCATCTTTCCATGCTTCTTGTGTTATTCCTTCCACTTGATTAAAAGAAGAATAAACGGCGTTTTTCAAATACCTTTCAAACGCTTCAAGTTTTAAGTGTATAGCCAAAACAACTTCTTGTCCTTCTTTGGTTCCCCAACCATTGCGATACATCATCCAAAGAAAATTAGGTTTAATCCAAGTCATTCGATCCAAACTAAAAGCTCCTCCAAAAAATTGATTTTCAGCTGCAAAATGTCCTATTTCATTTCTATAGGATTGGTAAACGATTATTTTTTCATGGTCATATTGTGCCATGATATGATGGCCGTCTTTGGGCCATTCTAGAATTTGTTCTGTATATTTTTTTAATTTAATTTTCATTTTTTCATTTTAAAAGTTGTTTGTAGAACTTGTAATTTTCTTCATCAAAACAGACAAAGGTTATTTCTTCTAAGTTCTTTGCAGAAAATTTTTGAACTGTAGCGATGACTATTTGAGCTGCTTCTTTCTTTGGAAAACCATAAATCCCTGTACTTATGTTTGGAAAAGCGATTGTTTTTACTCCATTTTCTTCCGCTATTTGCAATGCATTTACATAACAATTGGCTAACAGTTTTCTTTTCTCCTCTTTATCGCCATTCCAAACTGGTCCAACGGTATGTATGACATATTTTGAAGGCAAATTTCCAGCAGTAGTAATAACCGCTTCACCTACTTTACAACCGCCTTGTTTGTTTCTTATAACCATACATGCTTCTAAAATAGCGTTTCCTCCTGCTTTATGAATGGCACCATCTACACCGCTTCCACCTAATAAAGAAGTATTAGCAGCATTGACGATTGCATCAACTTTCATTGTTGTAATATCTCCTTTGCTTACAAGAAATTTCATATGTTTATTTTTTTAATCTCCTCCCTTTATTAATACATCAAATACTTTTTGCATTCCTGTGGTTGCTTTCTCTTTAATATAAATAGCTCTTCCTCCATAGTTTCCTCCATCATGATCTGGGTTGATAATGATGAGTTGTGCATCGGTTTTTATAAAGTTCAAAAGATTAGCTGCTGGATAGACTTGTAAAGAGGTACCTATAACCATAAAAATATCCGCTTGCGCTACTAATTCGACAGCAACAGGATACAAAGGCACTTCTTCTCCAAACCAAACGATATCGGGTCGCAATTGAGAACCATCTGCTGCTTTATCACCAATTTTAATATCATCATAGCAATCATAACTTAATTTTCTGTTCAAAGAAGAACACATTTTATTTAATTCCCCATGAATGTGTAATATATTTTGAGAACCTGCTCTTTCATGCAAGTCATCGATATTTTGAGTAATGATTTGCACTTCAAAATGGTCTTCTAATTGTTTAACTAAATGGTGTGCTTGATTGGGTATTACTTGTTTTAGTTGTTTTCTTCTTTGATTGTAAAAATCCAATACTAATTCGCGATTTTTTCTCCATCCTTCTGGAGAAGCTACATCTTCCACTCTGTGATTATTCCATAACCCATCGGCATCTCTAAAGGTTTGAATTCCGCTTTCCGCACTAATTCCTGCTCCTGTTAAAATGGCTATTTTTTTCATTTTTAAATCTTTTCTATTCTACTTTTTATTTATAAAAGGTTCTCGATACATTTTTTACTCCATTTTGTTACGCAAAAAACACTCGAACTGACGCAGTTCTATAGGTCCTAAAAAGTATTTTTATTATGTAATTTTTCATTCAAGGTTTCATGTTGAGAAGGTTTATACTTTTCTCCATAAAACACTTGTACTATTTTAATTTCACCAACAATGTTTTGATTGAAATTTTCTAATTCTTCAGCAGGAATCCATAATTCATTATGATTACCATCTCCAACATTTTGCATTTCAAATTGTTCTAAATACTTACTCTCGACTTCAAAAGCCGTAACGATACCACAATAACCTGAAAAAGCATCTGGAGTGTTCCATTCTTTGGCGATTTGTGCTGCATATTCCTGATTCAAGACTGGATAAAAAATAGGTTGCCATTCCAAACGAGGTGGAAAAGCTGAGAAATTGCTTTCAGTAATTAATTCCATTTCTCTTAAACCTACTGGTCTGTATAAAGTTGTTGTTTTCATTCTTTATCTTCTAATAAATGGTTATACAAAACCTCAAGTGAATCAAATTGTTCAATTTGATATCTTTCACAAACAATATCTATATTTCCTTTTCTCCAAAAACCATCTTCTACTACAACTTTCATTTTATTGGAATGAGCAAATAAGCCTAATTCTAACAATGAAATGGGTGATTTTGTATTATTTGCAAAAAACATAATTATGATATCAGATTGTTCTAATGCATTTAATTCCCAGTTTACTTGTTCTTTAAACTTAGGGTTTTCTATCGACTGTTCCCAGCCTTTACTCCATGAATCTCTTCTAGGATTAAAAATAACGTATTTTCTTGCTAATACTTCTTCACTTCTTTTCTGCCAATTTACAGCCAAATCCATCTCAATAGAACCTGCTAGGAAAATTGATTTTCTTGTCTTGTTTCTATTCTCAATGTTTTCTGGTGATTTATAGATTGTTTTCATTTTATTACTAATGGTAATACTTCTACTTTATCGTTAACAATATCTTTGAAAGAATTGGTGGTAAATATCTTTTTAAAGACACTTAAACTTTCAAATCCTTTGTTAAAAATACCGTGACTCACTGCTAGGTATAAGTTACCTGCGTTTTTGTTTTTTAATTCTTCGGCTAAACCAATAAAAGTGCCACCTCCATCGCAAATGTCATCAACAATTAAACAATCTTTCCCTTCTAGGTCATCTGAATAGACCTTAAAGCCTGATAGTTTTCCTGTTTTTACATCTCTACTTTTACTGCATTCCACTACCTCAACACCTCCTAAATATTCTGACACTTTATAAATCTTCTTTAAAGCACCACCATCAGGAGAAATCAATAAGACTTGGTTTCCTATCTTTTGAATCACTTCTTCAACAAAATTGTAATTTGGAATTACGGTACAGTTATTTAAAAGGGCTGGAGTAACTTCTGAATGCGGATCAAAAACTTTAATTTCATCTAACTGCAACGCATTGATAATATCCGCATATACTTTAACAGACAGTGGTTCGCCAGGTATCATGACGCGATCTTGTCTTGCTGCAGGAAAATAAGGAATTATTGCTTTGATAGTTGTTACACCCATTCTTCGAAGGGCATCTACTGTCAAGCAAAACAAACCTAAGTCATTAAAAGAATTCAGCCTATGAGTAATAGATAGGGTTTCTGTGATATCAAAATCAGCAGCAATCTTTATATGTGGCTCCCCACCTGAAAAAATAAGACTTTGAAAAGCAATTGCATTTTGAGTTCCAAGCGGTGCAAAACGAGGGTCTAAATTAAGTATCATAATATTTGCGTTTATTTTACACAAATTTATAATTTAATTTTTTCTTGACCAAATTTTATTTTGTGTTTTTTTTACGCTAATTTAATTTCAAAATGTATACCTTCTCTTTCAAGGCGTTTGTATTCGCTAACATTGAAGGTATATAATTTAGCAGGGCGTCCCGTTTTTTTATTCGCAAATTCTTCGGTTTCGGTAATAAATCCAAAACTTAACATTTTCTTTCTGAAGTTACGTCGGTCGATTTCTTTACCAATAATAGTCGTATATAAATTTTCTAATTGTGAAAAAAGGAATTTCTGAGGTAATAAGTCAAACCCTATAGGTTGGTAGGTTAACTTATTCTTCAATCTTTGCAGTCCCATTTGAACAATTTCATTGTGATCAAATGCTAAATTAGGAATTTTATCAATTTCCACCCAAGACACATGATCGGCATCTGTATTAGCAATTAAGGTAAGTTTAGAAGAATCAACTAGGGCAAAATACGCTACAGAAATGACTCTATTTCTTGGATCTCGCGTAATATCATCACCAAAGGTATACAATTGTTCCAAATAGTTTACTGCTACATTTGTTTCTTCCTTCAGTTCTCTTTTAACGGCTTCAATGAGCGTTTCATCTTCCTGAACCAAGCCGCCAGGTAAAGCCCAATACGTATTTTGGCTACCGAATTTTTGTTGGATTAACAATACATATAATTTGGATTTTTGATAACCAAAAACAACAGCATCCACTGCTATTCTAATATTTTGATGATGTGCTGACATAAAACCGTGTATATTCAACGCAAATATAACTTATTTTACTTATAATAAAGCTCTTTCTCAAAGTTATGGATACTAAAATTTTATAGTATTCCAATTATATATAACTTCTAATTGGTATAAAGTGGTATAAAGTTACTATAACCTTACCTTACTTGCTATATATAACATATAATTAAAATAAATGTACAATTTTAATACGTGTTACTGTCAATGAAAAAAATAAAATACTTATTCTTTTTTAATGGTAATCTTATAAGTAATTAAATAGGTTTCATTTAATTTAAAATGAAGGTCGTAGGTTCCTTTTATTTGAAATGTAGTTTTTATTTCTAGAAGTTGGCTTTCTAAACGAGTTACCTTGATTTCATTCGATTTTCTATAGGAACCTGACACCAATTCGGCTGAAAGATAACTTATTTCTATGGGTTTACTGTCTTGCAAATAAAAAATCATCTCTTCACCTCTTTTACACTTAATTTGTAAGGTTTTAGGTTGTAGAGCAATTACGCCAAGGGTATGCGTATTATTATAAATAATGGGTCCATTTAAAAAATCTTCCATTGTGATGGAAGTATTGGTTAACAACCATTTGGTATCTAAGGGATAATGATCTTTAGCAAATAGTATTGGATCTGCTAAAAAATAAGTAGGATTATAGTTGGCCAAAAAATGACTGGCTTCCCAATCAAAAAAACCTGCAGACCAAGTAGCATCACACAAGTACCATTTATTATTTAAAAATATTGCATTCCACGAATGATTTGGAATACTTAGCTTTTGGATATTTTTAGTAGTGGTTCTTCCGTAACCGTTTATAATTTCGCATTTTAAACCCGCAAATTGAGCCATTTCTTGAATAAGATAGGCGTAACCGGTACACACGGTCTTCTTTTTATTTTTTAATTTTTCAAAGCCATCTTTAGTGAAGGATTTATCCCATTTTGTTAATTGTAGACTGTCTTTATACCATTTCTTTCGTTTACTACTATTTTTTTCTGATGCATAATAGTCATTTTCGATATTATTGCACACCCAAGTATAAATTGCTCTAAATTTTTCAACTTCTGTAGTTAAACTACTTGTTAAATTATGGGATAAAATAGGTAAACTCTCCAGAATTGCTCCTTGATACAGAGCTGCAATGTCGTCTGCTTTTGTAAAATCGATAGTTTTAAAATCAGACAGCTGCGCAACAAGCATGCAGGGTAAATATAAAAGAATCCAAATCACTCCTTTTTTACTCATTTCTAAACCAATTGCGAATTCTTTGAAAAAAAGATGGCTTGGAATAGTATTCTTTGGCAACAGCCACATCTCCCATTAATACAATATCTTTTTCAATTAATGTAATTGTGAGTGGTTCTTCCGAAACTATTACTTCTTTAGTTATATATCCAATAAAACTTACTATAAGTACGTCTCCTTTTTTAAGTGGTGTTGGAAAGCTAAATTCACCATCAAAGTTTGTTTGTGTACCAATATTCGTTCCTTTTACAACAACATTTATTCCAGGTAAAGGTCCTACATTATCAGACACAACTCCTTTTACAAGTATTCCTTCTGTTTGTGGGTTCTCTTTTTGCTGGTTAGGTGTTTGTACGATTTCTGGTTTTTCTTTGGTTTGTGCAGTTGCATTACCCGCAGCTAGTAAAGACAATAAAGAAAAACTAGCTATTCCCACATTGAAAGCACTTTTTTTATGCTGTATTTCTTGAACATTTGAGTGCGAATAGGCTTTCAGTTGGTCTTCCATAAACAATCCGCAAGTCTTTTGCGTAGTGTTTTTGAAATAGTTTGCAAGAGCTTCATCTGTCCAGTTTCTAAAATCGATTACTTCTTTCTGACAAGTAGTACAAAAACCTCCTTTTTCTGTTTGCAAAAAATTATCGAACTTTTCACTACAAGGTGTTTTTATGGAAAGGGTTGTTTTTTGGTGCATAGCAATAAGTCTTATCTTATCAAATATAGGAAATTTTGTTTTAAGATAGTAGCTTTTTTTTGCGACTACCTTTTAAAAAATATTTTTTATTACTATAATTCGTATATTTGATTTTTACAAAAAAGCAAACCATGGAACAACCCATATCGATAGAAACATTTTATAACGACATTAATGTTACTTTACCCCATGATGTTAAGGAAGACATTGGTCATTTTAATGTTTTTGAGATTCCCAAAGTGATGGCCAAATACAAAGAACAGGCTGTTATGCCATACAATAGAAGATCGTATTATAAGATAAGTTTGATTTGTGGCAAAAACAAGGCCGAATATGCAGATAGAACCTTTACCATAGAAAACAATGCTTTATTGTTTGCAACACCTAAAATTCCCTATCATTATTATCCATTAGATGAAAATCAAGAAGGCTATTTTTGTGTTTTTACGGAAGATTTTTTGGTAAAAAACCAAAGTCAGCTTGCCTTGAACACCCTACCTATTTTTCAACCCGATGGGTATCCAATTTTTGAACTTACGGATGCACAAGTTAATGAATTCTCCTATATTTTTGAGAAAATGCAAAAAGAAATCAATTCCGATTATGCCTATAAATACGACTTGTTGCGCATGTATGTGTTAGAATTAATTCATCAAGGTCAGAAATTACAACCGGTGAATGCGACCTATTCTGAAGTGAATGCGACCAGTAGAATTACCTCCTTATTTATTGAATTATTAGAACGACAATTTCCGATTGAAGCTCCGCAGCAACGTTTGGAATTAAAAACTGCCAAAGAATATGCCGATCGATTGTCTATACATGTGAATCATTTGAATAAAGTACTGAAAGAAAGCACAGGTAAGACTACAACAAACATTATTAACAATCGCATTCTTAAAGAAGCCAAAATACTCTTGCATCAAACCGATTGGAATATTTCGGACATTTCCTTTGGTTTAGGTTTTGAAGAACTGTCTCATTTTTCCAATTTTTTCAAAAAACAAACCTCGCTTACTCCGTTAAAATACAGATCTACCTCTAATTGATTGAAATTTGCAATTTATTGTTTGTTCGTTGTAACTTCTTAGAGGTTGCAATGAGTACCTTTGTTCGTATAATCAAAATACAAAATAATCATGAACAAAAACAAAATTGCATTAGTAACGGGTGGTAGCCGTGGTTTAGGGAAAAACATGGTTATCAGTTTAGCAAAAAAAGGATTTGATGTTGTTTTTACTTATCATAGTAATTCAGTAGAAGCTGGAAAAGTAGAAGAGGAAGTACATCAATTGGGTCAAAAAGCAGCCAGTATTCCATTGGACACTTCCAAAAGCAACACTTTTGATACGTTTAAAAATAATTTAGAAGTCGTTTTAAAAGACCGCTTTCAAACCGAAAAAATTGATTTCTTAATCAATAATGCAGGAATTGGTATTCATGCGTCATTTGAAGAAACCACAGAAGCGCAATTTGATTTACTTTTCAATATTCATTTAAAAGGCGTATACTTTCTATCCCAAAAATTAGTTCCTATACTACACGATGGTGGTGGTATTGTAAATATTTCCACAGGATTAGCGCGTTTTACAACACCTGGTTATGCTGCCTATGCAACCATGAAAGGCGGTATTGAAGTTTTGACCCGTTATCAAGCAAAAGAATTAGGTGCTAGAAAAATAAGAGTAAATACTGTTGCTCCAGGAGCAATTGAGACCGATTTTGGTGGTGGTGTAGTAAGAGACAATAAAGATTTGAATCAATTTATTGCATCGGTAACCGCCTTAGGAAGAGTGGGTTTACCAGATGATATCGGAAGTGTAGTTGCCTTTTTATGTACAGAAGACGCAAACTGGATTAATGGACAACGCCTTGAGATTTCAGGAGGCATGCAATTATAAGAATTTCTGCCTTATATAAAAAAGAGTCTACAAGTAGTCTCTTTTTTATTGTTCCATCACTTCGCTTTAGAACTTTCAATTCAAAATACAATCTATGTTGCGTTTGTAAGGATTAAAAAATCAAAAGAACGACTTTATTTCATTGACCACTTTATCTAAAGCTGCATTAAGCGTATCATTCTTTCGAGACAACACATATACTGAAGTCGTTGGCATTTTAAGACTATCCCAAAGCAATTGAATATTCCCTTTTTCTATAAAATCTTTGGCATTAATATCCCAAACGATTGCTAAGCCTGTATTTCTAGATAATACTGTAAGTAATTCATTCTCAGAAGGAATGATGTAATTTGAAATTAATGTGGGTCGTTTTTTATCAAAAACATGCAACCAAAATAATTTCACATGTGGAATACGCGCATCATAGTTGTACCACTTTTGTTGGTTTAACCATTGCTCAACGATACTAATGTTTCCAGCTTCTATTTCATTTTTACACAGATTTAGATCTAAATCAGAACTTGCTACAATTACTTGTTTGATGGTTCCCAATTCTTTTTGGATGGTATCAAAAGTTTCAAATTTTTTTGTAACAATAGCAAAATCTACCTTTTTTGTGTCCACTAATTGAAATAGTTCATCATTTTCTGCAAAAGTAAAGTCAATAAAATCAAATTGTGACAATAATTGGTTTCCTATACTTAAAAAGAGATGTTTGGATATACCAACAGATACCAATTGATTGGAATTGAAAGCCTTTTCACGAAATCCATTTTCCACATTTTCCAATCGATCCAAAGCTTCAATAATTAGATTATTGAGCAGTTTGGCATATTCTGTAGGTTCCACTCCTTTCGATTTTCGGTTGAATAATTTATAGCCTACATGTGCCTCTAACATAGCTATTTGCTGACTTACAGCAGGTTGACTAATAAAGAGTTCTTTGGCAGCATTAGAAAAATTACCATTTTTATAAACCGATTTAAAAGTGCGATACCATTCTAGGTTGACCATGATATAAAATTATTTATCACAAACATAATTTAAATTATTTTTACTGATATCATTAAAGTCGTAATTTTGATAAAAAATTTAAAAAACATGAAACATATACTTGCTACCTTATTGGTAATTTTAAGTTTGGGTTGTAAAGAAAAAGAAACAACAGCTCAAGAAGAAACAACTGTACAAACAACAAAAAAAGAAACCATGAAAAAAGTATTATTTGTATTGACTAGTCATGATGATTTAGGCAATACTGGAGAAAAAACAGGATTTTGGATTGAAGAATTTGTAGCGCCTTATTATGAATTAGCAGACCAAGGAGTTGAAATTACTCTAGCTTCGCCTAAAGGAGGACAACCACCAATCGACCCAAGAAGTTCAGACCCATCAAATGCCACCGAAGACACCAAACGTTTTGACCAAGACAAAGCCTTACAAGAAAAACTAGCACATACCTATAAATTAGAAGATGTAAATCAAGCCGATTATGATGCTGTTTTTTACCCAGGAGGACATGGCCCGCTTTGGGATTTAGCCTCTAGTGAAACTTCTCAAAAATTGATTACTTCTTTTTATACCAATAATAAACCCATTGCTTTTGTTTGTCATGCTCCAGGGGTTTTAAAAGATGTAAAAGTTAATGGCGAATATTTAGTAAAGGATAAAAAAGTAACCGGATTTACCAATGCTGAAGAAGAAGCAGTTGGTTTAACAGATGTGGTTCCTTTTCTTTTAGAGGATGCCTTACAAGCAGATGGTGCTATTTATAGTAAAGGAGACAATTGGGCACCATATGCTGTGGAAGACGGCTTGTTAATTACAGGACAAAACCCAGCTTCTTCAAAATTAGTCGCTCAAAAATTATTACATCAATTAAATTAAACAGAACATGCAAAATTTTGAATTATACAATCCCGTAAATTATGTATTTGGCAAAGGCCAAATTGAAAAATTAAAAAATTTAGTTCCAGAAAACACCAAAATATTACTAGCTTATGGAGGCGGTAGTATTTTTAAAAATGGTGTATATGATCAAGTAAAAACAGCATTGTCCAAACAATTTGAAGCTAATCAAATTGTAGAGTTTGGAGGCATTGAACCCAATCCTAGATATGAAACCTTGATGAAAGCGGTTGCAGTTATTAGAGAAGAAAAAATTGGATTTATTCTAGCTGTAGGAGGTGGAAGTGTGATTGATGGTGTGAAATTTATTTCAGCAGCTGTAAAGTATGAAGGCGATGCGGCAGATATCTTAAGAAAACGCATTTTATTTAAAGATGTTTCTCAGGTAATTCCTTTTGGAACGGTATTAACATTACCTGCTACAGGTTCTGAAATGAATTCAGGAGCAGTAGTAACTATTGAAGCTACTCAAGAGAAATTGACATTAGGAGGAAGTGCTTTATTCCCTGTCTTTTCCATTGTTGATCCTACTGTAATTACTTCTTTACCTAAAAGACAATTACAAAATGGAGTTATTGATGCCTTTACACATGTAATGGAACAATACTTAACCTATCCACATGATGCGATGCTTCAAGATCGAATTGCAGAAGGTATTTTACAAACCTTGATTGAAATTGGTCCAGATGTAGTAGAAAATCCATCCGATTATAAACTAGCTTCAAATTTTGTTTGGAGTGCAACTATGGCTTTAAATGGTTTGATTCAAAAAGGAGTACCTTCCGATTGGGCGACACACATGATCGGACATGAATTGACTGCCTTGTATGAAATTGATCATGCTCGTACTTTAGCGATTATTGGTCCCAATTTATACCGTGTAATGTTTGACACTAAAAAAGATAAATTAGCTCAATATGGCAAACGTGTGTGGCATCTTACAGGAGATTCAACCGAAGCCATAGCAGAAGAAGCAATTGAGAAAACAGTAGCTTTTTTCCATACTATGGGAATGAAAACTAAGATTTCAGAAAATACTGACAATTATGCAAATACAGCCGACTTTATCGTAAATCGATTTGAAGAAAGAGGTTGGAAGGCTATGGGTGAAAAACAGAATATTACACCAGAAAAGGTAAGAGAAATAGTAGAAATGAGTTACTAACTCACTTTATTTCTTTCCAAAAAAGCCAGATGTGAACCGTTCATCTGGCTTTTTTATCTTATCAACTGAAAAAACGAAAATACTCATTTCTAAGTATTTTTAAATGACTGTCATTTTTTATATTTGTTTTAAGCTCCTGAAAGCGAGTTATTTTAAAAACAACAAACAAATAAATAATTATGACAAATTCATTAAGTTTTGACAAAACCTTGATGACTTCCTTAGAGACGAAGATAAAAGTCGAAAAATGGAAAGAATCATTAGATGCTTACAAAGCGGAGCAGTACAAAGCGTCATTTTTAACACTTTTAGATTATATCGATACCGATATAAGAAAGCAATATGGAAATGCTGGAGAGACTTCTTTTAAAATTCCACATGGATCTATTGTGGTTGAAATCGAAATAACTGACACTTTATTACAAATTAAAGCCCCTTTTTTAAAAGTTGGGAACACACATAAAATACCTGTTTTTAGAAGAATTGCAGAGATTAACTTTTCACCTTTAAATTTAGCTCAAATTCGTTATAATAATGGCGAATTAGACTTTTATTACGAAGCGCCTTTACATTTGTGTGAACCATACAAAATCTATTATGTTTTAGAAGAGATTTGTCATAAAGCAGATAATTATGATGACGAATTTAAAGCAGCTTTTGATGTAGACTCTTTACACGAGCCTAAAATAACTCCTTACAGCTCAGAAGTATTAGAAACCATTTGGAGTACATTTAACCGATTAATTACAGAAGCGGAGCAATATTTTGAATATTTTGATAGAGAGAGGATGAGTTATTTTAATTGGGATGTAATTAATATTACACTAAAAAAAATAGACTATTGCATGTCTCCTCAAGGGAAATTACGAACAGATGTAGAGCGAGAAATTATTAATTTGAGTTCACAAGACAGTATTACCATTAAAATTCAAAAGGGGAAACAGTTTTTACAAAGTTTAAAAGCCATTTCAAAAGAAGCTTTATTGGAAGATTTTTATATTGCCGAAACTTTTATTCCTATCAAATCAAGAAGTGAAATTGAGCATTTAAAGAAGAATTTAGAACATACTTTAAAAGTAGCAAGCGAAGAAATGCATAAAGGAGACCAAATTGGTGCGACTTTTACCTTACTTTTAAGTTTTTATGACATGTTGTATTACAATATGGTACCTAAAGAAGTATATGCAAAAACACAAACTACTCTTGAACAAGCAGCGAATCAACCTTGGAAAGAAGCAGCAAGCATCTTATTTAAAGGGATGACCGCTATTATGAATGAACAAGAGTTGCCTTTTCAAGCGGAACAACCTAAGAAAAAAGGCTTTTTTTCCAATTTATTTAACTAAGAAATCATGCAAACATTAGATAATCTTAAAAACGCTACTTTTAAAATCCTTACTTCATCTTCAACAGGAAGTGGTTTTTATTTTAAAAATGAAGATATTATTATTACCAATCATCATGTGGTACAAGGCTATAAAAAAGTAGCTATTGAAGATGCCAATCAAAATAGAACTTTGGCAAAAGTAATTCTTATTAATCCAGACATTGACATTGCCGTTCTTAAAACAGAGGTACCTCTAACTATTGAAGATTCCTTTTCAATCAACAGTTCCTTAACTTTAGCAACACGTCAAAAAGTATATGCTTTGGGGTATCCATTTGGAATGCCATTTACCATTACCGAAGGAATTATTTCCAATCCAGAACAACATATGAACGGGAAGCATTTTGTACAAACGGATGCAGCTATTAATCCAGGTAACAGTGGTGGCCCATTGGTTACAGAAGAAGGATTTTTAGTTGGAATTAATTCCTCCAAGTTCAACAATGCAGACAATATGGGTTTTGCCATTCCTGTAAAAGAAATTATTGCCGCAATTGAAAGCGTAAGCTCGAATACCAACCATCAGTTTTCGTTACAATGTCCTTCTTGTCATGCCTTAACTTATGAGCCAGTAGATTATTGTAATAATTGTGGTTCGCAGTTACTAAAAGATGAGTTTATTGAAGAAGAATTAGGAGATTTAAGTAATTTTATTGAGCGTGCAATTTCAGAATTAGGTATTAATCCTATTCTAACAAGAGCGGGTTATGAATATTGGAATTACCATCAAGGAAGTTCAGAAATTCGTATTTTTATTTATAAGAGAGATTACCTGTATGTGACTTCACCTATTAACAGTATTCCAAAAGAAAATCTACTCGATTTATATACGTATTTAATTTCTAGTGATCACAAACCTTTTAAACTAGGCATTTATCAAAATAACATTTTCATTTCTTATCGTGTTCATATCTCTGATATTTTTAAAGATGAAGCGAGTCAGAATGATGTAAAAGACAAGATTAAAGAATTAGCTTTAAAAGCAGATGAAATGGACGATTATTTAGTTGATGAATTTAATTGTCCGATGTCTACTTATGCTAAAAAAGATTTAAGAAGATAACGTAATAGACTCATTCTTGTTTTACGACACGAATGGTACTATTTGTAAAATTTGATTCCAATTTAAGAATGTAAATACCTTTCTCTATTCCAGCGAAATTAATTTGAAACACTTCTTGATTTGGAATCATTTTTTGTATGAGTTGACCTAAAACGGTATAAATCTCCACTTTTATTATGGTACTTTTTGCTTTGATATTTACAAAATCTTGTATTGGATTTGGATAAGCTTGAATGGACTCATTTTGAAATTCAGCAGTACTCAAAGTTCCTACCTCAATATTCAGTACAAAACTACTGGGCCCTTCTGTATTAGATATCGTAACCGTATAATCTGTGGGCGGACTAATAGTTGTAGGTGTTCCCGAAATGGCTCCTGTTTCACTATTAAAAATTAAACCAGAAGGCAAACTAGGAGAAATGCCATAATTAAAATCATAATACGTGGTTTTTTTAATTTTATGATTTCCATAATCTGTAATATATAGGGTTCCATTTCCTTCAATTGCAATACAAGAAGGTCTGTTGAAAGTGGCAAATAGCAATTCATCATCATGATCTCCTATGGGACCAGCGCCACAAAATGTACTTACGGTTCCTGATGTATCAATTGTTTTGATTTTATTATTTCCGTAATCTGTTACAAAAAGAGTACCTGATACATCTATGGTAGAAATTGTTGGATTTTTAAATTTAGCAACAGCTACATCTCCATTTATATCTCCTGAACCGTTACCCGCTATTGTAATAACTTGACCCGAAGGAAGTATTTTTTTAATCCTATGGTTTCCATAATCTGTAACAATGATATTACCCAAACCATCTAAACAAACTCCAGTTGGACTATTAAATCTAGCTTGGCTACCTATTCCATCTAAATTTCCAATTACACTTCCTGCAAGTGTTGAAACTACTCCCAAAGGAGTAATTTTACGTATTCTATGATTATAATAATCTGCAACGTATATATTATCTTCACTATCAATGGTAATTTCATCTGGATAATAAAATTTTGCCGCAGTACCTACTCCATCTTGAAAACCACCCACACCACTTCCTGCAAAGGTAGAAACTATTCCATTTGTATCAACCTTTCTAATTTTGTGATTGCTTTGATCACATATAAATAAATTCCCATTTGAATCTTCTACAATACTTGAGGGGAAATTAAAAGTCGCTATTTCAGCGGGGCCATCTAATGAACCCATCACTCCACTCCCTACTAAATTAGAAACCAAGCCATTGGAATCAATTTTTTTTATTTTATGATTACCTCTATCCACAACTAAAATTGCATTATTATGATCTAAAATTGCAGTTGTAGGAAAGTTAAATTGAGCCATCAATCTATCACCAACTGTGTCTCCTTGTAAACCAGTTCCTGCATAGGTTATAATTCCATAACCATTAGGAATTGATCCACCAGTATTAGTAGGCAAAAAAGGAGTAATTGTTTCATTAACAGAAAAAATATTAGGTGTAGGATAACTTATATTAGGTGCTTGAGCAATTGCAAGTCCACTTTTAAAAAAAATAAGGAATAAAATGTAATTTTTTTTCATAACACCCTTGTAATGAAACAAAAGTAAAACAAAAAAGCGTTCAAAATACAATTTTGAACGCTTTTAACTAACCAACCAAAAACTAAATAATTTAACCCAAATTATTTAAAAATATATCTATAAAACGTACTCGGTCAAGATTAAATTGCATGGAAAAAATTAAAAAAATGTTAAAGTTACAAAGTCCTTATGTATTCTTAGTTTGTAAGGATTTTATATATTAAAAGGAATTCTTTACCTTTGGATTTCCTAAAATAATAATCAATGGAAAAACCAAAATTTGCTGTCATTGGAGGAGGAAGTTGGGCAACAGCTATTGCAAAGATGTTATGTGCAAATCAGGAAAAAATTGCATGGTACATGAGAAGTACTTATGCTTTAGAATGTATTAAACATCAAAAACACAATCCAAACTATTTAAGTTCGGTAGAGTTTGACAACAATAAATTATTTCTAACCAATGATATTAATGAAGCAGTAGCATTTGCAGATTATATCATATTTGCCATTCCATCTGCTTTTTTGAGTGCTGAGCTAGAAAAATTAACTGTTTCCCTTTCAGATAAAATAATTTTTTCAGCTATCAAAGGTATTGTTCCTGAATCGAGTTTAATTGTTGGAGAACATTTTAATACAAAATACGATATTCCTTTTGATAATATTGGTGTCATTACAGGTCCTTGTCATGCTGAAGAGGTTGCTATGGAACGTTTATCATATTTAACAATTGCGTGTAATGATCGTGCCAAAGCCAAATATGTCGCTAAAAATTTAAGTTCGTATTATATCAAAGCCAAAACGACTGATGATATTATTGGTACCGAATACGCTGCCGTGCTGAAAAATATTTATTCTATTGCTGCAGGAATTGCTCATGGGTTAGGATATGGAGATAATTTTCAAGCCGTTTTAATGAGTAATGCCATTCGAGAAATGAAAAAATTTATTCGAAAAGTACACCGAATGAAACGTAACATCAATAATTCTGCATATTTAGGAGATTTATTAGTAACCGGTTATTCTGTATTCTCTAGAAATAGAATGTTTGGAAACATGATTGGTAAAGGATATACTGTGAAATCGGCTCAAATGGAAATGAGTATGGTGGCAGAAGGATATTATGCAGCAAAAAGTGCCTATTTATTAAATAAAGAATACAAAGCAGATACACCTATTATTGATGCTGTTTATCGCGTTCTTTATGAAGGAAAAGAAGCAAAATCCGAATTTAGAAAATTAACTGAAAAATTAAATTAAATTTTAACTTTTCATTAGATTATTAAAAAAATAAACCTATATGCTTGATTTATAGTAATATAGGTTTTTTTGTTTTAAAAAAAACAAAAAACAATAAATTGATTATCAGATAGTTACACCAATTTCCCTTGGATTAAAAAATCAAACTTACATTCGCAAACCAAAATATAAAAACATGGATTCATTAATTCAACATCCCGTTATAATAGCTGTTTTTACCATCGTCATTTTAGCTATGTTAGTTTTAGATTTAGGAGTGTTGAACAAGAAAAGTCATGCCATAACCAGTCGAGAAGCTGCCTATTGGTCCATTTTATGGATTTCTTTATCTATGGGTTTCAGTGCTATCATTTATTACTATTTAGGTTTTGAAAAGTTTTCCCAATTTCAAGGAGCCTATTGGATTGAAAAGGCTTTATCTGTAGATAATTTATTTGTTTTTATTTTAGTATTTGGCTATTTTAATGTAGGCAAAGAATTACAACATAAGGTTTTATTTTGGGGTGTAATTGGAGCATTAGTTTTTAGAGCTATTTTTATTTTTACAGGGGTTTGGCTTTTACATTATACCAATTTACCTGAAATGGAATTATTTGGTCAAACCGTTACTATAAATTATTTACTCACTATTTTTGGAATTGTACTTATAGTAGCCGGAATAAAATCTTGGTTTAGTACTAATTCTGATGATGGTGACCAAGATTTTTCAAAAAGTCCTGGAGCACGATTAGTACATCGTTTTTTTAAAGTGAGCCCAAAATTTGAAGGAGACAAATTTTTTACAATTCAAAACAGTGTAAAAATGGCAACACCTTTATTAGTTGTTCTTGTAATTATAGAATTTACTGATTTATTATTTGCTGTAGATAGTATTCCTGCCATATTTGCTATTGCACCAGATGATCCTTTTATATTATATACTTCCAATATATTTGCCATTTTAGGATTACGTTCTTTATACTTCCTACTCGCAAATTTTATGTATATGTTTAGTCGTTTGCATTATGGATTAGCCATTATATTAGCTTTTATTGGAGTTAAAATGATTATCGCGCCTTTTTATCACATCTCTTCTTTAGCTTCTTTAAGTGTCGTAGGTGGTATTTTATTAATTTCAGTCCTTTGGTCCTTATTCTTTCCTAGCAAAGATTAGTTGATAACGTCACTTTTTTACACAAGTAACGGATACATTTCCATGCTTTTACACAACTTGTTTTAAAATCAAAAAATCATAACCATCTAAAAAACAACGATTTATATTATTGTGTTGTACTTTCTTTTGTATTGGCACACTTTTTTCAATTAACTAAGCAACTAATAAATAATTAAATTTTAAAAAAGTAAGTTATGAAAAAAGTAGTTTTAACAGCCGTATTCGCATTTGCAACATTAACGACATTTGCAACCACTAACACAAATGTTATTCCAGTACAAAAAGTAATCCTTCAAGAAGAGTATAAAGAATTACCTACTGAAGAATTACCAAGTGCAGTACAAGAAGCTGTAAAAAGAGATTTTAAAGATGCTAAAATTCAAAAAGCATATGTAAATGAAAGTAAAGAATTTAAGTTAGAGTTACTAGTTGGTCAAGCTACACAAACTGTTTATGCTGATGCTAACGGAAATTGGTTGAAAAAGGAGTAATATAATTTCACTTTCCTTTTACAAAAATGCTATCTCTTTTTGAGGTAGCATTTTTTATATTATTTTTAAGAAGAATGTACCTAGAAAACGCTATTTTTATTTAAAAAAAGAATGCCAAAGATATTAATTGTTGAAGACGACACTACGTTTAACCAAATGCTTTTACAGTTTTTAAACCGTAATAATTATGACGCAATGCCTACTTTTTCTGTAAAAGAAGCACTTACACAATTAGAAAATCAAACATTCGACCTTATTCTCTCCGATTTACGTTTACCCGATCAAGATGGATTGGCCTTGCTTTCTATTATAAAAGAACAAAATAAAGATATTCCTTTTGTATTAATGACCGCCTATGCAGATGTAAAAACTGCAGTTAAAGCCATGAAAACGGGTGCGGCTGATTATATTTCAAAACCTTTCGTACCAGAAGAAGCTTTATTGGTCTTGCAGAAAATTATATCTACTGATAAAAAACAAGCTGTAACTCCAAAAAAAGAATTGGAAACCACTATGGCATCAGATTTTTATTGGGGAAAAGGAATTGCTTCCATAAAATTGAAAAAACATATCGATTTAGTAGCACCCACTCCACTTTCGGTTTTAATTACAGGAGAAAACGGAACCGGTAAAGAAGTCGCTGCTAAAACAATACATGAAAGAAGTAATCGAAGTAAAGCTCCATTTGTAGCCGTAGATTGTGGTGCTATTCCTAAAGATATTGCTGGCAGTGAATTTTTCGGACACCTTAAAGGTTCGTTTACAGGAGCAATAAATGATAAAATAGGCTGTTTTGAAGCGGCTTCCGGTGGTACCTTATTTTTGGATGAGATTGGAAATTTATCCTATGAAAATCAGGTATTATTACTTCGCGCTATTCAAGAACGCAAAATTAAACCCATTGGTTCTAACAAAGAAATTGAAATAGACATTCGATTAATATGCGCTACTAATGAAGATTTAAAAACAGCAGTAAGTAATGGTAGTTTTAGAGAAGATTTATACCATAGAATCAACGAATTTTCAATAGCAATTCCATCTTTACGCGATCGAAAAGAGGATATTGAAGCATTTGCCTCTCTATTTTTAGAAAAAGCCAGCAATCAATTGAATAAACCCGTAAGTACAATCTCTAAAGAAGCCTTACAAATACTACAACAATACAATTGGCCTGGGAATTTAAGAGAATTACAAAATTATATTAAAAGAGCTACTTTATTAGCTACTGACGAAACTATAACAATAGCCGATTTACCTGAAGAAGTAACGAGTGCTACGATTCCCTCTATAGATTTAGGCTTGCGAGATGAAGCAGAAAAAAAAGCCATTCTAGATGCCTTAGCCATGACCAATGGTAATAAAAGTAGGGCTGCAGAAATTTTAGGAATTTCTAGAAAAACAATGTATAACAAGATTACGCAATATGACTTGTAACGAGTTTTTCCTTAAATTGATTTAGGTTTTGGAGTAGGTTTTCAAAGGGAAGTAGAATAGCATTCTCTTTGGCTTGCATTTCCAAAGTTTGCAAACTCACAAACAATTCTTTTTCTTCCAATTGACCAATCATGGTTTGCATTTTATGGCTTATAATGGCTACTTGATTCCAGTCTTGATGGTTATAAGCTTTGTTCAAACTATGAATATCTAAATTCAGATCGTTTGTATATTTAGCTATAAACTTTTTAATTTCCTCTGGGTGGTTCCCAATGTACCGCTCTAAAATTTTCACATAGGATCCTTCTCCTTCGGCTATAGGATTCATTTTTTTACCACTTATTTTAGATAAAAGCGCTAAAAGTTGATTCGGAGTATAGGGTTTTAATAAAAAATCGTGATAGAGTTTTGTAGTAAACTCCTTTTCATCTGGCACTTGTCCGCTGATAAACACAACAGGTAGCTTTTCTGTGTTGGGTAATTCTTTCAATTGGGAAACAAAAGTATACCCATCCATTTCAGGCATTTGAATATCCGTTAAAACAATTGAAGGCAGTTGTTTGCTACAGAAGTCTAATGCTTTTTTTCCAGAAGAAAACGCATATATTTCTTTAAAATAAGGCTCTAATAAGGATTTTGTTAAATCAATTTGAGACGCATCATCATCTAATAATAAAATGCTTTTTAAATCAATTGCATCTTGTTGTACTCTTTCAGGTTCTGATTGAAATGGTAAAGTAACTGTAAAAATTGCACCTTCGCCTAACTGACTTTCCACATGGATTTTCCCATCTAATAATTGCACCAAACGCTTGCAAATAGACAACCCTAAGCCAGTTCCTCCATATAAGATTTCAATGGTATCATTTTCTTGGGTAAAAGATTCAAATATTTTTTCAAAAGAATCTGAAGCAATACCTGCACCAGTGTCTTTTATGGCAATCGTAAGTATTTCATTTTGAAGTTGGGTTTGAATCGTTACACTTCCTTCAGCTGTAAATTTAAAAGCATTTCCAATTAAATTATACAAAATTTGCCTAATTTTATTGTAGTCACTATAATACAAAAGACCTTCTGTTTGTTGAATATCATAATGCAAAACAACAGGCTTCTCTTGATGTAAATCGGCAATACTTTGAGCGGTTTCTTCTAATAATTCATTCAATTCAAACTCTTGAGAAAAGACTTTAATCTTTCCTTTTTCCATTCGTACATAATCCAATAAATCCAAAACCAATTGCTCTATATAATGTGTGGCAGATTTAATTTTGATAAGCTTCTCTCTATTTTGTAACGTATTTTCTTTTTCTAACAATTGCGCACTATAGCCAATAACCGATTGCAAAGGCGTTCTAATATCGTGACTTACAGCAGCCATTAACTGCTCTCTCGATTCTAATAATACTTCTGTTTTTTGCTTTTGCAATTCTAATTCTTCTCTATAATTCTTATTTTTAAGAAAATCGGTTGATAATAAAACAAAAAAGAATACTACTAACAACAAACAAACAATTGCAGCTATAGTTAATAATTGCACTGATTTTTGTTGATTTTCGACCTTAGTCTTTCTAATTTTTTCTTGTTCGGCTGTTATTTTTTCTCTTAATTTTAGAATAATATCCGATAATTTTTGAGCGATAAACAACTCGTTTTTAAGCAACTCCACCTCCTTGTTTTTGATAGCCATCGTTTGCGCGTTGCTTTTCTTTTGCGATTCTATTAAAATAATTTTGGAAGCGGTAAGGATGGAATCGGCTTCTTGAATAGAAATTGTATTGCTTCTATCTTTTGGAACATTTTCATTCAAATAATCGACGTAATCTTGAGCCACTCTTTTTTCATACGGACTTAAATCTTTAGCATTTTTAAATAAATGTTCGATTTTTAATTTCCCTTTTATTTTTTCAATATTTTCAATTTTAGAAACAATTTGCTCAATGGGTAAATCGGTATTGGTTTTATTTTGAAGTTTTAAAAGGCCTAAAACATTTTCCCTTTTATAGACTAAAAACTGTTTTAAACTATCAATAGTTTGGGTATCCAAAGTCAATACTTTAGTTTTTAAACTATCCAATTTCAAGATAATTTTATCATTTTTTTCTAAAAAGGCATTTACATTTTTTTTGCTTTTGGTTTGAAGCGCAATTCTAGAACGATTATCGGTTTCGTATAAATCTCGAATTAATTCGGTATACACTAACTGACTTTCATCATTGGTATCCGATTTAAACAATTGATTTAATTGTGATTGCTGATGCAACAAATACCAAACGGCAAAAGCCATCAAGCCCAGCAATAAAAAATAGCTGAGCAAGAGCTTGAAAGAAGTATATTTTGATTCTTGTGCCAAAAAATGTTGGATTTAAAACCTACTATTGAAACGCAATTAATTGACGGTTATTTCATCAATAAAAATAAAAGCATCACCATCATAAGGGTGTCCTTGATGCCATTCGGGCAGTTTTCCAAAGTTTTTAGCAACCACTTTTAAATATTTAGCTTTGGTTTGGACCGAAGCCGTAAATTCTTTCAAAACCACTTCATATTCTTTTGGATCTACACTATTCTGTATTGTAGCCACTTTTGTAAAATTTTTACCATCGTTAGAGGTATAAAAATCCACTTCGGTTGGCATCAAAATCCATGCTCGAGTGTCTTGTAGAAAATGGGCACTTATTTTTTTGATTTTCGTTTCCTTTTGTAAATCAATAACTGCTTCAAAATCCTGAGATTGATACCCTTGCCAATCTCCTTTTCTCCAATTTTCGGAACCCAAAATACCGTCTAACAACCCTTCTGGTCCACCGGCGTGATATTGCGGATTGTATTTTGATTGTATATCGATAGTATAATTGTTTGGTTTTTTGAAGAAAGTTGCGGAAATGGTGTCGCTAACTTTACCAAAACCATCATCAGAGTAAAATTTTATAATTACTGATTTGTCTAAAATTAATTTTTTATCAAACATTTTAAATTCAGAATTATTGATACTGTAAAAATATTCAGTGTCTTTGATTTGTGAATCAAATGTTATATTTAATGTATCTTTAAATGATTTGCTTTCCGCTTGAATTACTGGAACTGGAATAATATTATAATATTCAAAATAGTTACTGCTCTTAATTTCTTCCTCATAAAAACCACCAATTCTATTTAATTCTTGAGCTGTTGTTAGTTGACTAATTTCATTAATCTTTTCATTGTCAATATTGAATTTTATTCGTTTAAAATATGGAGTTGTTGCTTCCCATTTTGGAATTCCTGGAGTAACTGCATAAATACCTATTGAACTCAACACATACCAAGCGCTCATTTGACCGCAATCTTCATTTCCTATTAAACCATCGGGAGCATTTTTGTAAAAATTGTCTAAAATATATTTTACTTTTTCATTTGTTTTTTCGGGTTTCCCAATGTAATTGTATAAATATGCCATGTGATGACTTGGTTCGTTACCGTGTGCATATTGCCCAATTAAACCGGTTACATCCACTTGTTCGCGCCCTGTGGTTTTGCTTTCGCTGTTGAACATTGCATCTAGCTTGGCTTCAAATTTTTCCTTACCTCCATAAGCTTGAATCATTCCTTGAATATCTTGTGGCACGAAAAAAGTATATTGCCATGCATTACCTTCGGTAAAATTATTATTCACTTCACGCGGATCGAAAGGTTTGTCCCAACCACCATTTTTCTTTGGTCGGATAAAACCCGTTTCCCAATCGAACAAATTTTTCCAGTTTTGAGAACGTTTCATGAAATAATGATAATCTTCTTTTTTATCTAAAAGCATAGCCATTTGTGCAATACACCAATCGTCATAGGCATATTCAACGGTTTTAGAAACACTTTCATGATCATCATCTATCGAAATAAATCCGTTTTTCTTATACGCTTCTAAACCTAACACATCACGCATTGCGGAAGCTTTACTTGCTTCAAAAGCTTTTTCGTAATCAAAACCTTCGATGCCTTTTACCATTGCATCGGCAATTACCGAAACTGAATGATAACCAATCATACAATCGGTTTCATTGGAAGCCAATTCCCAAACCGGTAACCTACCACCTTGTTCGTATTGCTTGATGAACGTATTAATATAATCTGAAGTACGTTTTTTATCAATCAACGTGTACAAAGGATGCGCGCCTCTAAAGGTATCCCACAGCGAAAAAACAGTATAATAATCAAATCCTTCCGCTTGATGAATTTGGTTGTCACGTCCACGATATTTTCCATCTAAATCTTGCGCAATATTGGGTTGCATCATGGTGTGATACAAAGCCGTGTAGAAAATGGCTAACTTATCCTTATCATCTGAAGAAACCTCAATTTTTGATAATTCTTTGTTCCAAGCCGCAATAGCATCTTTATGAACTTTATCGAAATCCCAATGTTTGATTTCGGAACTGTTTAATTTGGCTCCTTCATAACTCGTTGGCGAAAGTGCTACTTTTACAAGGATTTTTTCGCCTTTTTTGACTTTTTTTGAGAAACTAGCTTTTGTAATATTTCCTAAATATTCTGAACTAGCAATAGCTTTAATCATTTCTAAAGGCACATTAAATTCTATTCGAGCATACACATATTGATCTTGTGCCCATGCCTCACTTCTTCTTAAAATCTCAATAGTTTTATTATCGATAACACGAATTTTTCCATCTAATAATTTATCCCTATGATGTAAATCGAGAATAATATTGGCTTGACCCGCTTTGTTAAATGTATATTCATGAAAACCAACTCGTGTTGAAGTGGTTAAACGCACATCGATATGGTGTTTGTCTAATTTCACACTATAAAAACCTGCGGAAGCTTTTTCATTGGCATGCGAAAACGAAGACGCATACACTTTATTATCAAAGAAAGGTTCGCCCATGGTTGGCATTAATAGGATATCACCATAATCGGAAACGCCTGTTCCGTTCAAATGCGTGTGTGAAAACCCATAAATGATACTATCCGAATAATGATATCCAGAACAACCGTCCCAACTACCATCAATTCGAGTATCAGGAGATAATTGTACCATTCCATAAGGTGTTGTGGCGCCAGGGAAAGTGTGTCCGTGACCGCCTGTTCCTATAAAAGGATTAACATGTTTGGCATAATCTTGTGACCATGCAAGATTGACAAAGAAAAACAATGATAAAAGAAAATTCCTCATTTTAAAGCTAAAATTAGACTATAAAATTGAGGAATTTTTATGAGGATTGCAATACTTTAGTAGGAGTAATTCATTTGTTTTTAGGTTCTCGACTCCGCTCAAACTGACAATCTATTAAGCTATAGAATAGATAATTATATGTAAATTCTAAATTTATAATTTAGTCTTTTGTAAAAATAACTTCTATTCTATACGTATAATTACTCAACATCTTTGTCAGGTCGAGCGGAGTCGAGACCCTTATTTCTGAAATGAGTTTCGTTTTTACATGTTGCTAATAAAGGTAATAAATCAAAATCATCATTAATTAAAGCTTCTTTCTTAGCTCTACTCCATTTTTTGATTTTCTTTTCAAAATATATTGCCTGATTAGGTTCTGAAAATTCTTGATACCAAGTTAATACAACTGGCCTCCTCATAAATGTATATGAATCTCTATGAAAGCCTTCATTATGTTCCAAAAGTCTTTTATTCAGATCTGATGTAAAACCTACATAGTAAGAGTCATCTGAACATTTTAGAATATAAACATAATAAAATTTCATGTTTTTAGGCTCTATTTTTAAGGTAAATTATAAATAACCAAATTCCTTTTCATAAGGTTCTCGACTCCGCTCGAACTGACAAAGTCCATTAATTTTGAAATCACTACCTACTTTCTGTTCAAAGCAAAATATAATAAAAAGAGAATATTAAATAATGGTTCTCAACTCCGCTAGAACTGACAGTAATCATTTAAAAGCAACTGGATTCTTTAACCTCAAAATCTTCATCTTTTTGAGAAGTAAGGAAACCTAGTAACAACTTAATACAAATAGCTTTTTTTTAGGTTCTCGACTCCGCTCAAACTGATATAAAAACTAAACACCCATTACACCGCGCTTATTAATTACTGGTAAGTCGGTTTGAGCTCTTTCATTAATACTATTCACTTTAAACATGAATTTTTTATCAAACATTTGGTTGCCAATAAAATACGACAACATAAATTCGTTGTTCAATTGCAACACATTGTTTTCTAAAAATTCGATTTTTACAGCTGATTTTGGTTCTACTTTAGCAAATGCATGGCGCAATTGCATAGTGTTTCTGTTTTCTCCATTAATAAGACCGTAAGCACGAGAAACAATCATGGCCATTTCTAGTGTTTCATTAGTAGCATTTAATAAATAGGCATACCAACAATTTTCTTGGAAATCGTCGCTCCATTCTTGAATAGCAACAATGTGAACATTTTCTACTTTCGGAATTACTATATCTTTTTTCATTACTAAGTATTAAAGTTTGAAAGTCGAAAGTCTTAAAGTAAAAGAGTTTAACGCTCTCTACTTTAAGACTTTCTAATTTTTTTATTTATTTTAAATCGATGATTTGAATTGCTCTAAGAAACGTACGTCATTTTCATAAAACATACGAATATCACCAATTTGATACAACAACATGGCAATACGTTCGATTCCCATACCGAATGCAAAACCAGTATATTCATCTGGATTGATATTACAGTTTTTCAACACATTTGGGTCTACCATTCCACAACCCATAATTTCTAACCATCCAGTACCTTTGGTAATACGATAATCAATTTCATTATTCAATCCCCAATAAATATCTACCTCAGCACTTGGCTCGGTAAATGGGAAATAAGAAGGACGCAAACGAATTTTAGATTTACCAAACATTTCCTTAGTAAAATACAACAACGTTTGTTTTAAGTCGGCAAAAGAAACATCCTTGTCGATATATAATCCTTCTACTTGATGGAAAATACAGTGCGAACGAGAAGAAATATCTTCGTTACGGAAAACGCGACCAGGAGAAATCGTTCTGATAGGTGGTTGATTGTTTTCCATATAACGCACTTGCACAGAAGACGTGTGTGTACGCAATAAAATATCAGGATTTGTCTGAATGAAAAAGGTATCCTGCATGTCTCTTGCTGGATGATATTCTGGTAAATTTAAAGCGGTAAAGTTGTGCCAATCGTCTTCGATTTCTGGACCTTCAGAAACATTAAAACCAACGTTAGAAAAGATGTCAATAATTTGATTTTTTACAATTGAAATTGGATGACGAGAACCAATGTTAATTGGCTCACCAGGTCTTGTAACGTCTCCGTAAATCCCTTTTACCTCTTCTTTACTTTCTAAAAGGTCTTGAATACTCGCCACTTTTTCTTCAGCCGTATTTTTTAACTGATTAATTACCTGTCCAAATTCTTTTTTCATTTCATTCGGAACATTTTTTAAATCAGCATATAACTCTTTTAATAAGCCTTTGCTTCCTAAGTATTTAATACGGAATTCTTCTAATTTTTCTTTGTTGTCAGCATGAAAAGCCTTTGCTTCTTCAATATGACCTTTAATCTTGTCTATCATTGCAAACTTAAAATGGTTCGCAAATTTACAAATTATATTTTTTTGTTCGAGTGTAATTCCAAAGTTTATCGGTGAAAGGAAAAAATCTCTTTCAACGAGACCCTTTTTCGTTACCTAACTTAGAAGCGATAAAGCTAATTATAAAAATTTGCATCGCATGGAACAACATGAGTGGCAATAAAATAATACCTGTTGCTACATTAGAAGGAAAAAGAATTTTAGAAAAAACGGTTCCATGTACCAATGATTTTTTTGTGCCACAAAATTGTGCGGTAATTTGATCTTCTTTGCTAAATTGGAATTTTTTAGAAATAAAACCTATGCATCCATAAACAAAAATAAAAAGCAACAAGTCTAAAATAAAGAGGTATATTAAATCGATTAAGCTTACCGAAGCAAATACTTTTTCTTCAAAAGATTCTGAAAAACTTTTATATATGATGAGTAAAATAATCGATTTATCAAACAAGGTCAATTGCTTGTTGTATTGTGCTGCATATTTCCCTAAAAAACGTTGCAATAAGATTCCAAGGAATACAGGCAATAAGATTTCAGTGCCTAATTTTATATAAATACTTCCCAAATCAAAAACAGCCTCATTTTGTTGTAAAAAAAGACCCATCCAAAGCGGTGTAATCAAAATACCAATCAAACCTGAAATACTCGCGTTAAATATCGCTGCTGGAATATTACCATTGGCAATAGAAACCATAACAACTGAAGAGGAAACAGTTGACGGTAAAGCGGCTAAAAAAAGAAAAGCTAACCAGAGTGTTTCTTGTTCTTGAGAAACTAAAAAAGGTTTTGCTATCAAGACTATTATTGGGAAAAGTAAAAAAGTGGATAGTTGCACTAAAAGATGCAATTTCCAATTTTTAAGTCCGCTTTTAATTTTATCTGGATGTAATTTTAATCCATAAAAAAAGAATATCAAGGCTACTCCAATACTTCCTATTAAAGATAAAGGAATCGGACTATTTTTGGATCCAAATTGTGGAAAAAAATAAGCCAATAGGACCGTTCCTAAAATAGCCAAAAGAAACTTATCTACTTTCATAATCCAACCGACTAATCGATAAGTTCTTTTTCTAAAAAGTAATTGACAATCGCATCTTTCATTAACACCGTTTGTTCTCCTGCTTTTAAAGAAGGTAACTCTTCTTTTACTTTGTAATGTGGCCAACCTTCATTATCAAAATATTCGAATTCATAATATCCATAAGGTTCTAAGAGACGACAAATGGCAATATGCATCAAATTGACTTTTTCGTCTTTTTTAAATTCTTGTTTGAATTTTCCTAATTCTTGTATTCCAATTAAATAGATGATGGATTCTAAATCGAGTTCATCTCCATCGGCAAATTTATCTGATATTATTTTAACGACGTTTTCCCAACGTGCTTTTAATTGTTCGTCTCTTGACATGATTCCAAGTTATAAGTTATAGGTTGTAAGTTGTAAGTAACTTGAACTGCTAACATAATTTTTTACAAAGATATAGCTGAAATTTGGTTTTAAATAATTTCTAGTATCTTTATTCTTTGAACTATTGTATTCCAACATGAATTTTATCGATATTGTATTTGCCGTTTTGTTGTGTTATGCCTTGTACAAGGGAATTAAGAACGGACTTTTTGTGGAATTGGCTTCCTTAATTGCTTTAGTAGCAGGAATTTTTATCGCTATTAAATTTTCTTATGTGCTAAAAAACATTTTAGAAACCAAGGTGAGTTGGGAACCCAAATATATCGAAATAACCGCTTTTGCTTTAACATTCCTACTCGTTGTGGTGGTTATTCATCTTTCCGCTAAATTATTGACTAAAATTGCTGATTTTGCTTATTTAGGCTGGATGAATAAGTTGGCTGGAGCAGTTTTTAGTATGTTAAAAACCATTTTATTGTTAAGTATTGTGATTTTACTATTTGAAAAAGTGAACAGCAACAATATATTGGTCAAACAAGAAACTTTAGATGAATCTATATTTTATTATCCTACCAAAGAGATTGCCGCTTTTATATATCCTAAAATTAAAGAGTGGTACACTGATTTAAGTGAAAAGGAAAAAGTGAAAAGCGAAAAGACTGAAAATGAGGTAAAAGAAAAAGAAACGACTGAAGAAAATTAATAATTGTTTTTAGTTTTTACAAAACATATTCAAAAGTATTGTTGAAATAGAGTTATAGTTGAATTTATACAATAAAATTAATCCATTTTAATCTTTCAATTCTCTAATGGCCTCTTTTTTAATCCAACCTTCCGATTTGTCAGTAAGCTCAATACGTTTCCAATTTTCTAATGTTTCTTTTACAAAAACTTTGGTTCCTTCGTGCAACATAAAAGCATTTTCCGAACTGGTTTTGGGTTCTGTTTTTACATTCACTAATTCTTCAAAAACAATGGCTGGTCGAATGACCTTATCTTGCCTGTGCAACACATAGGCAAATAACACACTGCAAAATAGGAATGCTAAAATGAAAAACATCCCTACAAAAAATATTCTTTTGATTAAGGCAGTTGCAGAAAAATAGTACCCTATAAAAAACAATAAAAAAAAGATGGAAAAACCAACCGCTAACCAAGCCCAAACGGTTACATTAAAAACACCTATTGTTTTTAGGAAAAAATTAGAAAAACCCACTTTAGGCGATACCTTAATATCATCTATGGCTCTATTTTGTGCAAAGGAAAGGTTTGTTTTTATGGCTTCGTCAGTAGGATTTAAAAGCAATGCTTTTTCAAAATTATAAATGGAAGGTGCTACTTTACCTAGCTTATAATAGCAATTTCCTAAATTAAAATACAATTCAGAAGATTCGAGTTGATTTTGATTGAGTATAGATTCATATTTTTCAATTGCTTCTGTATATTTTTCTTTTCTATATAAATCATTTGCCGCGTCAAAAAGTGCCGTAGCATTATTTTGTCCAAAAAAGAATGGGCTTATGAATAAAAACAAATACACTATTTTCTTCATTTTCATTACAATTGTTTTTCAAGTTCAGAAATTAAAGTTACCGCTTTCTCAAAGTCTTGTTGCATCGCTACATCGGTAGAAGGTGCATAGCGAGCGAACTCACAATCATTCATTAATTGAATAAATTGCGTAATCGTTTCTCTCTGTGCTTGTTTATTCTCTAATATTTCTTGGATATTTTCTTTACTCATTTCGGAAGTTTCAATATGCAATTTCGCTTTCAAGAAATTATGTAACGCTTTTTCCATCGCCATGTAGAATGGAATTTTATTGCCCAATTGTTTTTTAGCTTCTGAAAGGTATTTTTTAGCCAATTTATTATTTCTTCTAATTTTATTCCCAAATTCATCCGCATCAATCGCTTCTTTTTTCTTCCTACCCAATACAATTAATGGAATGAATAAAAACGGTGCTATTACTAAACCATAAAATAATTGGGTTCCAAAAAAGGCTTCTTCATTTCTCGCTACAAAATCAGACTTCAATTTAATAAACTGAAAGGTATTATTTTTAACTACTTTTTGTTTATTTTCATCGGTAGAAGCTACATCTTGTTTAGAAGAGGTAAAGTTTGGATTATCCAAAACATTGATTGTAATTGCTTCAGAAGAAATGGTTTTGTAAGATTTCGAACCCAAATCGAAATACGAAAATTCGATAGGTTTTAAAGTGTATTTCCCTTTAAATTGAGGAATAATAGTATACGTATCTGAAACAGTACCGTTCATTCCAGATAAAGGCGTGTTTACTTCTTCTTTGTGTTCTGGATCGAAAACTTCAAAAGCACTTGGAAATTCAGTTTTAGGCAAAGTAAATAATTTTAAATTACCTGTACCCGTTACCTTAATTTCTAAATCTAGAGATTCTCCTGCTCTAAGTTCTGTTTTAGAAGGTTGTACTTCAAAATTAAATGTACCAACCGCTCCGCTAAAACTAAGTGGTTTTCCAGCGTCAGGTAACGGTTTTACATTTATGGTTTTGGCACCTGCAGAAATTGTTTTGGTTACCGATTGATATTCTGGTTCCATGAAAAAATTTCTTCTTCCAGTTGGCACATCTATATCTAAATTGATGGTCAAGGGTTCAAGTGGTTTTGCACCTGATTCTTGAGGATAAAGAATTACTTTTCTCCAAACTACCAAAGCATAATCTTGACCTTCATATTTTCCTTGAACGGCTTGTAATTTATCAATATTAATTTGTTGACTCCAAAATCCATTGTATTTTGGATTGTCTACTTCTTGTACATTTCGAACTTGGAATCGAGGATTAAAGTACAATTTATAGATAACGGTAACTGGCTCGTTTAAATACGGATTCCCATTGGAAACCTCAGCAACTAAATGGACGCCTTCGCCTACTTTGTAATCTGGATCGTTTGGATCCTTAGGCAATTCAACTGCATCAGTTACGGTAACTTTTACGGGTAATGTCTTATAGGTTTGCCCTTCAAACTCAATAATACCTTGTTTAATGGTTAATGTTCCCTTTTGAGTAGGTTGTAATACATAAGCATAACTTCTACTGAATGATTTCACGCCATTTACCCAAGAAAAATTAGTCGATTGATATGGACCGCTCACTATTCTAAATCCTTCAAAATTAGGAGCTTGAAAGTTATCACCATCTTGATTTATTGCAAAAGATACTTGCAAAAATTCATTCAAACCAATGGAAGACTTGCTCACTTTAGCTTCAAATTTAATTTCTTGAGCCAAAAGAGCTGTTTGTATAAAAAGTAATAGTATAATAAAAACTCTTTTCATTTTACCAATCTTTTTCATTTGTTGCTGGAACTGCTTTTACTTTTTTTGCATTTAATTTATCCTGAATTTTCTTTTCTGCATTGTTAACCGCATCCAATAAATTTTCGATTTGTTGTTTGTTTACACCAGAAGGTTTTGGATTTCCTTTGTCATCTTCTTTTTTGTCTCCATTTTGGTTGTCCTTTTTATCATCTCCTTCTTTATTTTTATCTTCTGGATCGCCTTTGTCAGAATCTTTTTTGTCTTTATCCTGACCGTTATCTTGTTTGTCTTTTTTATCTTGATTATCTCCCTTATTGTCTTTTTGGTCTTGTTTTTTATCCTTGTCCTTGTCTTTATCTTTATCTTTTTTAGGCGGGTTTTCTTTTTGCTTTTTCTTTGCTAAAGCATAATTATATCGTGTTTCTTCATCATAAGGATTGTTTCTTAAAGCATTTTTATAGGCCTCGGCAGCTGCAGAATAGTTTTCCTCTAACATGAATGCATTTCCTAAATTATGGAAAGCTTTGTGTTTTTCTTCTTTAGTTTTCGCAGTTTCAATTGCATTTAAAAACTTGTATTTTGCTTCACTGGGTTGATTTTGTCTATAAATACTATTTCCAAGGTTATAATTCGCTACTGCTTTTTTTTCTTCGTTTGTTGCTTGAGAAACTCTAAAATCACTTTCAGCAGCTATGAAGTTTTTATTGCTAAAAAGTTCCGTTCCTTCGTATAAATTTTTGTCTTTGTTTTGACTAAAAAGCATCGAAGTAATACATAATGCGATTCCTATAATTATCCTTTGCATACTATCTTTCATTAAATAAGTTCAACTTTTGCAACCATGCTGTTTTTCGTTCTAAGAAGAAAACATCTATTAACAATAGGAAAAAGGCAACTCCTAAAAACCATTGATATTGTGTTTGATATTCCGCTATTTCTTGTGATTCAAATTCTGTTTTCTCTATAGTATCTAATACTTGTTTTATTTCTTCTACTACTTGTTTTGTATTCTTACCTTCAATATAAGTAGATTTTGTATTTTGAGCAATGTTTTGTAAGGTCGTTGGATTAAGTTTTGTAATCACCACCTGACCTTCATTGTCTTTTTTATATTCTGCTATCACGCCATTATCTCCTTTAATTGGGATTGGTCCGCCATCTAATGTACCTACGCCAATTGTTGCAATTTTAATTCCTTTTTCTTTCGCTATTTCACTTGCTTCTGCTGCTCCATCACCATGGTCTTCCCCATCAGAAACTAAAATTATTAATTTACTAGTATCTACTGCATCAAAATAGGTAGTTGCTAAATTAATGGCGTCATTAAGGGCTGTGCCTTGAGAAGATACCATATTCGTATTCATATTTTGCAAGTACATTTTAGCAATACTGTAATCGGTTGTCATAGGCAAAACGGGATAAGCACTTCCTGCATAACCTACGATACCAATTCTATCATTTCCTAAACTATTAATTATCTGATTAATTAATTGTTTTGACTTTTCAAGGCGACTTGGAGCAATATCTTCTGCTAACATACTTTTTGAAATATCTAAAGCAAAAACGACATCAATACCTTGTCTTTTAACCGTTTCCATTTTAGTTCCAATTTTGGGATTTACCAAAGCCAAAATTATACCTGTTAAAGCCAATACAACAGTTGCAAATTTTAGAGCAGGTTTAAATGTAGATTTTTCAGGACTTAGTTTTTTAACCAATTCCAAATCACCAAATTCTTTTTGTTTTTTCTTTTTCCAATATACCTGAAATAAGAATAACACTACTAATAGAGGAAGTATTAGTAATAAATATAACAATATTGGTTCTTCTAATTTATGATACATTTTATATTTTTTTAAACAAAACCTTTAAAAATAGTATTTCTCAAACCGATTTCTAGTAAAACAAGCGCAAAAGCCAACCAAACTAAAGGTTTAAATTTTTCATCATAATTGAAATATTTTTTTTCTTCAATTTCGGTAGTTTCTAGCTTATTAATTTCTGCATAGATTTCTTCTAGCTTTTTATTATTCGTTGCCCTAAAATATTTTCCGTCAGTCGTTTTAGCAATTTCTTTCATTAAAGCCTCATCTATTTCTACTTTCATGTTACGAAATAAAAACTGTCCGTTGGCCATTCTTGAATAAGGAAAAGGAGCCATTCCATTAGTACCAATACCGATAGTATATACTTTTATACCATATTGTTTTGCAATATCTGCAGCCATTCTTGGGTCTATCGTTCCTGCATTATTCACTCCATCAGTCAAAAGGATAATAATTCTACTTTTTGCTTTACTATCTTTTAAACGATTAATTGCCGTGGCCAATCCTACTCCAATTCCAGTTCCATCAGCAATGATAGAATCATCATAATTTACAGTTCTTAAGGATTGCAAAACTACCGTTTTATCTGAAGTAACAGGAGTACGTGTATAGCTTTCTCCTGCATATACCACTAAACCTATTCTGTCATTTACTCTGTCTTCTATAAATTTTGCTGCTACTCTCTTTAATGCATCTAAACGATTGGGTTTTAAATCTTTGGCTAACATACTTCCAGAAACATCTATTGCCATGACGATATCAATACCTCGGGTAGTTCTTGATTTTTGGGTTACATCTACGCTTCTTGGTCGCGCTAAAGCTACAATAATGGAAGCAAGAGCAAGAATCCGTAATCCAAAAAGCAGCGGTTTTATTCTAGATAAAAACGTTCTACTATTAGCAAATGGAGCTAAAGAACTCATTTTAATGGTTGCTGTTTGTTTTTTCCTAGAATAAAGGTACCAAGCAATTGCAATGGGCAACGCTAAGAATAACCAGAAAAACTCAGGATGTAAAAAAGTCACATTTTTCATTTTTCCGTTGTTTTTCTAAGTTCGACAGATGCAATCACACGTTCCATGATTTGTTTGGCATATTCATCCTCATTTCTGTAAATTAAGAACAATTCTTGTGCTCCACCTGGTTGAGAAAACACATACAGTTCATAATTCATGAGTTGATTTTCCTTTTCCAATGGGTTTTGAACTGAAAAACTACCGTATGCTTTTTTCCCAGTTAAACCTTTTGGATCTTCATAGTCTTCTTCCTTAACCGTAATGTTTTTTGCTCCTAATAATTCCATATTTTTCAAATCATATTCGACTACCTGGTTCAAATCTACATTGGTGGTATCTTTGAAAGCTGTCGTGTTCAGAATTATTGAAAAATTATCCAATAGACTTCCATACATAAATTTTGCATTGGCTTTTACATGTGCTGGTAAGTTATTTTGAATACGTTCATCAGAAACGCGCTTTAAAACTTTTGGAGTTGCTATAACAATGGCAGGATCTCCATATTCAGAAGTAATCCATTCCTCATTTAGTAACGACTTCGCACTATGTCCTATCCAATTGTTTCTAATATAATCAGTTCCTTTGGAAATACCAATGAACACACCTCCAATTAATAACAAAAAGAGTACTAAAGTTATCGGTATACCAATACGTTTTAGTTTTTGAGAACGATTCCTTTTGCGTTTTAATTCTTCTGTAAATAAATTCTCTTTTTCTTCATCTGTTCTAGGAATCGCCTTATCTATTGAAATTAAAAATGAATCAATCATTTTTTTATCATTTTCAATTTCAAAATCCAATGGTTTTGATTTCGCAAATTTTACTAAATCCGCATTAGCCATTACTTTTTTGAATTTATCTAAAATGTCTTGACTTAGTTTTATTTTTTTCTTTTTAATGGTTGTTTTTAAAGTATCAAACAATTCATTTGAAGTACTTTCCATCGCTGGAATTTCAACCGCTTCTTCCAAATAATATCTCGTAATATCTGTCAATTCGGAATAGTAGGCTTTGGTTTCGCCTTTTTGCCAAAGTTCTTTTCCTTCTAAATTCTGTAATTGAGATAATGCTTTTTCAATTGGTGATGCAAAAAGAATTTCATCCGCTTCGTTCTTTTTAATTTGTTTCTTTTTGATCAAATAATACACTATAAACCCAATAATAAGAATACCAACAATTCCTAATAGAACATATAACCAAAAATAATTGGTAGGTTGCTCTACCGTTATAATTGACTTAATATCATACATTTGTTGTTTTAACGTGTCTACAATTACTGGATTTACTGTTATTGCAAAAGAGTCTGTTTGAACCGCTTTATTATTGATAATAACTTGTAAAGCTGGAATTACATAACGCCCTGAATCAAATTGGGTTAACCCATATTTTTTAATTAATTCCAGTTTGTCATTATTTTTTATAGAATCTACAGCATAGGATTCTAAAACTTCTACTGGTCCAAAAAACTGTGCTTCTGGAAAAACGACTTTATCTTTTGAAGTAACATTCGCTTTAATTGTCAAATTAAATTGAGAACCGATTTTAATTTGAGTAGAATCTATAGTAGATTGAATCGTTTGAGAAAAAACGATTGAAGTAAATAAAAAACAAAGGACTATTTTTAATTTCTTTACCATTTTAATTTCTTGCTTTAAAATAACCCAGCAATTTGGTTACATAACTTTCATCCACCCTTGCGCTCACTGTTCCTGCACCACATTTTGAAAAAGTATCTGTAAAATATTTTACATTGTCTTTATAGTATTTTTCGTAATTCATTCGCACACTTTTGGAATTCGTATCTACCAAAAATGATTCCCCTGTTTCTGCATCTAACATATTCACCATACCCAAATTTGGTATTGTTTCTTCCCTTGGATCATATACTCTAATTCCGCTAACATCGTGCTTTTTAGAAGCAATTTTTAGGGTGTGCTCATACTCTTTTACCATAAAATCGGAAATTAGAAATACGATTGCTTTTTTCTTCATTACGCCTGATAAAAATTTTAAGGCTTGAGCCAAATCGGTTTTTTTACTTTTAGGTTTAAACTCAATTAATTCTCTGATGATTCGTAAAACGTGAGATTTTCCTTTTTTAGGAGGAATAAATAATTCAATTTCGTCTGAAAAGAGAATTAGACCTACTTTATCATTATTTTGAGTTGAAGAAAAGGCTAAAGTGGCAGCAATTTCTGTGACAATTTCATTTTTAAATTGATTTTTAGAACCAAACGATTCCGAACCACTACAATCCACCATAAGCATCATGGTTAATTCCCGTTCTTCTTCAAAAACCTTAACGTAAGGTTCATTGTATCTTGCCGTAACATTCCAGTCTATGGCACGTACATCATCTCCATATTGATATTGACGTACTTCAGAAAAGGTCATCCCTCTCCCTTTAAAAGATGTATGATATTCACCAGAAAAGATATGATCGCTCAATCTTCTGGTTTTAATTTCAATTTTTCTTACTTTTTTGAGTATTTCTTTCGTTTCCATTTTTTTAGTATTCAGTGATCAGTTAAAAGTTTTCAGCAAAATTCAAAAATGACTTACTGTTACTGTTTACTGCCTACTAATTTTAAGGCACCTCTACTTCGTTCACAATTTTGTTAATGATATCGACTGAAGTAATATTTTCAGCTTCAGCTTCATATGTAATTCCAATTCTATGACGTAATACATCGTGAACCACAGCTCTAACATCTTCTGGAATTACATAACCTCTCCTTTTGATAAAAGCATAACATTTTGCTGCAGTAGCTAAATTAATACTTCCACGAGGCGAAGAACCAAAACTAATTAATGGTTTTAAGCTTTCTAATTTGTATTTTTCTGGAAAACGAGTAGCGAAAATAATATCTAGTATATATTTTTCAATTTTTTCGTCCATGTATACTTCTCGAACCGCTTGCTGTGCTCTCAAAATTTGTTCTAAAGAAACCACTTGATTAACCTTTTCAAAAGTCCCAGATAGGTTTTGACGAATGACCATTCTTTCATCTTCCATCTTAGGGTAATCGATAACAGTTTTTAGCATAAAACGGTCAACTTGTGCTTCTGGTAAAGGGTATGTTCCTTCTTGTTCTACCGGATTTTGAGTAGCCATTACTAAAAAAGGCTTATCTAGTTTAAAAGTGGAATCACCAATAGTGACTTGTTTCTCTTGCATCGCTTCTAAGAGTGCTGATTGTACTTTAGCAGGAGCACGGTTAATCTCATCAGCAAGTACAAAATTGGCAAAAATTGGCCCTTTTTTAATGGTAAAATCGTTTTCTTTAATGTTATAAATCATTGTTCCAACTACATCTGCTGGCAACAAATCTGGTGTAAACTGAATTCTACTAAAACTACCATGCACCGCTTGAGAAAGCGTATTAATTGCTAATGTTTTTGCTAATCCAGGAACACCTTCTAACAAAATGTGACCTTGTCCTAAAAGTCCGATTAAGAGTCTTTCGATCATGTGTTTTTGTCCAACAATCACTTTGTTCATTTCCATTGTCAACAAATCGACAAAAGCACTTTCTCTTTCTATTTTTTCATTAATTGCTCTAATATCTAGTGTCGCAGTATTTTCTTCCATTTTCAATTTATTTTGGTTCAAATTTTCAAAAAAATTTTAACAATTCAAAATTGAAAATTTATTTAGGACTACGATGTTAATATACCGTTAAAAAAATTAAGCTTAAGCATTATTTAAGCCTAATTTATGATTTTGTTTTTATTGTTTTAAGAATTTATATTAAAAAAGTGTTTTTAGACAATAATAGTTTCCAAATCAGTAGTTTCTGTTTTTTTTTAACAAATACCAAATAAAAAAGCACATCTTAAGATGCGCTTTTTAAAAATTTAAATTTACATTTTATAACGTTTCAAAAGAATAGGTAATGGCAGCATTATTACTAGCGCCACTTCTCAATTGCGTTACATTTTGTTTTCTGATGATATAATACTGATCGATTTCATCGTCAGAATCGGTAGACCAACTTCCTTTAATCTCTTCAAGAACTGCCGTAATTGTATTTACTACAAAAGGGGTCCAAACAGCATCTCCTGTCCCTAAAGTTACACCCGTTCCTATTGCTTGTACAACAATATTAATTACTCCTGCATAATCAAAGCCAGAATCCTCTTCCATAATAATCATGGTAGCGGCATTTCGAGTATGTTCATTCCAAAAAACAAAAGGTTGTTCTGGTGTATATAAAACATTTTTCTTTTTGATATATGGCATTTGTAACACTCTTAACGGCGGTACATTTGGTTCGTTAAAGTTTTGATCAAAATTGAATACTATAGCATAAATTTCTGGATTTCCTTTAAACCAAGGTTCTTGAACATCAGATAATTTTATAGCATCTATTTTATTAAAATCTACAGCCGCTGTCCTTCCTGAAACAACGGGTGCATTCATTTGAGTATCAAAACCTCTTTTGGTTAATTCTTCATTCAACGATTTCATACTTTTTTGAAATTCATATTTGCCATGTTGATCGATAAAAAGAATTGGTTTATTACTGGGTTGAGAGGCATCAACAAAAACAATTTCTCCATTTATATCAACTCCTTCTAGAGTTTTTGTGTTATCATCTATAGGGGCAAAAAGGATTTGCAAATCACTCAATGTTTTAGCATTTACAACTTCTTGATTATACATAAAACACTCTAAAACACCTTCTTTTTCAATTTCTGGAGTAATAAATTCTTTACTACTGGTTATTTTTAAGTCGTTAAAAACATCAGAAAGAAGGATTTCATTAAGGCTTTTAAATTTTCTGCTACTTAATAATTCTGCTCCATTGTTTGTTTTTAATGCATTAGCAACGTGTTTTGCCAATTCAATTTTGTCAGTAGTGACATAATTAAGCGTTTGATTTTCGACTTCAAGAGAAGTGTCATTACTACAAGAAAAAAACAGGCTAGAAAGGACAAAAAGCGATGTGATTTTTCTGAAATTAGTTTTCATAATTTTCATGTTTTAATTAAATATTACTGTTTGTTTGATTTTTACGAAGTAAAGCTACAATAGAAGTATAGCTTATACTTACATGTTTTTTACCTTTAATGTTAAAATTTAGCTTTCCTTTTTCATGAAATATTTCTTTATATTTAACAGATTATCAATAAACTAATTTAATTGCAAAACATTTTGAATCCGCTCAAATAAAACAGTAAATTAGTGGCAAATTATTTCAGAAGATGCTAAATAAAAGATTACTTATAAAAAATTTATTGGCTCATAATGATGAAAGTAGTTTTTACGATAAGAAAAGGCAATTAAATTTACATACAAAAGAAGGTAAGGCTAAATTTTTAAAACATATTTGTGCCCTATCAAACTCCAATCCAGCGAATAATTCTTATATTATAGTTGGTGTAGAAGATGAAAACAATGAGATTGTTGGAGATGATTTTTTTGATGATAGTAAAATACAAAATTTAGTTAATGCTTACATCGACAACCCTCCAAAAATCCAATATGAAAATGTTCCTTTTCCGAATTTAGCCAAAGACAAAGTCATTGGATTAGTTACGATAAAACCCAAAAGTAAAGTTTCTTCTTTTAAGAAAGGCATACATACCATATTTGCAAATACGGTTTTTGTTAGAAGGGGAAGTAATTCCATTCCTACGGATGAAAAAATACCTTTTTCAAAAATAAACACCGAAACTGTAATTAGCATTGAAAACAATTCTAGAAACAGCATAGAGCACACCTTAGATGGTGTTCAAGATTTTATAAATGTAAGGCATAAAGATCTATATTGTAAGTATAAAGTCTTTAAGGAATTATTTGTAGTTTGTTGGGCAGGAGTTAAAAAAAATGTGCGCAATACTATTTTTTATTCCAGAGTAGATATTGAGTTAATCAACGAACAAGTCAAATTGTTTTATTCCGCTCAAGATGATGTAACTATTACCTATGATGCATCTTCGTTTATTATTACCGAACATATTGCTTTAGGTATTAATGATAAAACAAGTTACTACCCTTTGGAAAGGTTGACAATTACCTTTTTTGATAATGGTTATTATAAAATGGATACAGAGATGTTATTTGTGCCTCCTCAGTACAATAGAAAAATGCTACATCATATTTATAATTCCAATATTAGCTTATTAAAAAAATTAGAAAAAGGAATTCCTTTAACCGAACGAGAAAACAAAGAAGTTTTATCCATTCCTTCTACGCTCATGATTTGTTATCTCAATGGTTTTGAGGATGCCAAACAAAAATTAATAGATAGCAAAACCCACTTTAAACAATTTGAAAACATAAAAGTTTACACTGAATTTAAAGAAGTGATGCGCGTTCTTAGAAAAATGAAATACAATTAAATTTTAAACAAAGCCTTGTTTTTTTGCTTCTCTAACGATGTCTTCGTCTGTACCTCCTTTAACACAGAAATAATCTTTAATTTGAGCTTTTCTTTTATCAATAGAACTTTGCGCTAAATTGATATAATTGGGAAGATTCTTAGATAAAACGCCTTGCGCAAGTAAAGAAATAATAGTACGATTGTTTTCATCTAGAAAAACATTGTTTTTTACTTCCAGCATTTCTTGTATACTCTCTTTTACGGTTTTACTAACGTATTTTTCTTTATTAATGATTACTTCAAAAGCTCTCAAGAATTCTTCAGCCGTAAAATCGCTTTTTACAAGTAGACCATCAGGTTCAATATTTGTTTGTATATCATATAAAATAAAAGCTTCCGCATGAGAGGTTAGAATTACAATTTTTGCGAAAGGAAATTTTTTCTTAGCAAGAATGGCTAAATCTTGTCCAGAATTGATATTTTTTTCTTCATAAGGAGGAAGACTTAAATCAAGGAAGACCATGTCAAATTCATATAAATCTTCCGATTTCATCATTCTTTTGTATGCGGATTCGCAGTCAAATGCTGAAGTAACATTAATTTCATATCCTAAATCGTTATAAGATAAAATGCTCTTATAACCCTCAATCATGGATGGATGATCGTCAATCATAAAAATGTTTACTTTCTTAGAACTCATTATTTTATTATTTTAATTGATTGGTAATTTGATTATTATTTTTGTCCCTTTGCCGATTTCAGAAGTAATATCAAAATCTCCTTTCACAGATTCTGTTCTTTGGAACATGTTTTTCATTCCTATTCCTTTCTTCGCTTTATTGGTATTAAAACCTTCTCCATCGTCTATTATTTGTAAAGTTACAATTTTTTCTTGTTTATCTATGTTTATATAAATATTTTCTGCGTTGGCATATTTGTTACAATTATTTAATGCTTCTTGTAATATGCGATATAAATTCATTTTAATTTCTATATCAATATTTTCCCAAACAATATCTTTGTCTATTTCATAAATACAATTCGCAGGATAAAGTTCGTTTTGTTCCGTTAATAATTCAGTAAGAATGGTTTTAAAGTTTCCTTTTTCAGAAAAAGTATCATTGCTTAATTCATGTGCAATGACTCTAACTTCCTTTTCAATATTTTGAATTTCATTAATATGCCCAATACATTTTTTTATTGTTTCTTCATCATTTCTTTTGGTAAGAACGAATAAATTCAATCTTGTACTGGCTAATTTATTCATAATTCCATCATGAAGTTCTCTCGCTATTCTATTTTTCTCAATGTTTTTTACCTCATCAATCTTGGTTTGTTGATCAAGCATTAATTGATATATTTCTTCATTGGCTTTTTGCTGTTCCTGTGTAAAGAGCAACTCTTTTTGTTTCGCTCTTTGAAAAAGAATTACAAATAATAATGCACCAATGAAGGCAACTAAGATGGATACTGTTAATATGGTTTTCTTTTCACTAGAAATTTCCAAGTTTTCATGAATAATTTCATCCGTTTCATATTCTATACGCGCTAATTTATTTCGGGTCGCTCTTTCTAAATCATTGAGACTATCACTAAGTTTTATGTATTTTTGGGCATACTTTAGACCATTAGAAGGGTCTATTTTAGTATATAAATCTAAGGTTTTGAGTATTTCTTTATTGTAATTAGATTTATCTGCGAGAGTATACGCTTCGTTATTGAGCTGTAAAGCTTTCGTTTTATTAGCTTTGGAGAGATAATATTCAGTTAAATGAATCTTACTTTTAATAATTCCTGCAATATTATTGATACTATCTCTTAAAAATAAAGCGCGATTCAACTCATCATAACCTTCGTTATTGTTTAATTTAAACTTACAATAGGCATAATTATCTAGTAATGCTGAATATAATACAGGTTGCTTTTTAAGTAAATTTTCAATTTTTAAACCTTCTGAAAAATTTTCTAAGGCTTTTTTGTATTGGTTATTATTCTGATACACTAAACCAATGTTGTGAAAAGTTTGCGCTTTAAAGTCTTCGTACAAATAATTGTCTTTCAATTTTTCAATTTGCGACAAGGCTTTTTCATGATAATAAAGTGCTTTTTCATAATTGCCTAAGCCAGATAAGGCACTCCCTAAATTACCATAACATTGATATACTAGTAATTTATCTGAAATATTCAATGAAATATCCAACGCTTTAATCGTGGCTGTTTCACTTCCTAAAAAATCCTTTTCATAAAGTAAAACGTAGGCTTTGTGTAGGATTGTATTGGCTAAATTCTCTTTATCATCAATTTTATTGTAAATTTTTTCCGCATTGTTATAATACCAATAAGCACTATCATTTTTTGCATTTTCAAAAAAATAGTCTCCAAGATAGTATAATGCTTTCGCTACAGTTGCAGAATCGTTACTTGCTCTACCTAAAGCTAAAACTTCATTGGTAACCTTTTTATATTTCTCCAATTCATAAAGAGGAAAATAGCGATTGGCGACTTTAAAATAATTTCTTCTTGTAATAGAGTCATTTTTTTGCCCTTTAATAGCTTGATAAGCTAAGTCTCCAAAGCGAATTCGCATTTCTTTCGAAATGGTTTCTTTTTGCGCTAGAGAAAGATAATTATTAATTTTTTGATTTTGAGCATCAAGTATCAACTCTTGATTTTTACCATCAGAGCAACTTATAAACTGTAAAAAAAGAAGTATTGAAATAATTTTTTTCAAGCACTAAAATATTAATTTATGTACAAACACAAATTTAATGATTTTCTTACACGCATTAATCGTTTTTAATAATTAGTATTGGATTATATGAATTTCCTTCTCCTAGAAGTACAATTTGATTGGTTCTGTTTTCCTGAGCAACTTCTTTATTACTTGAATTAATAGTTACCGTTAAATAGGATATTATTGAAGAAGATATTACTAAAAGGATGCTTAAAGAATAGATTACTTTTTTCATGATATACTTTTTAAATTATTATATATAGATAGATGTTTTTAGTCTTTTTTAGGGATGATAATTGGGTCTGTTTCAACCGTTTCATTGCTATCATCAGCGTGAGTATTAGCTGTGTTTTGTTCCATATCAGCATCATAGGAATCTGTAGTACAAGAAACCGTTGACAGAGATACTAATAAAACAACTACTAAAGGGAAAAATATTTTTTTCATAAGAATTAAGTTTTAAAATAATTAGGATTAGGTTTAGGGTTAATCTTTTTTTGGGATAATGATTGGATCTGTTTCAACAGTAACCGAGGCATCGTTAGCATGAACCGTTACGGTATTTTTTTCCAAATCTGAATCATAGGAATCCGTTGTACAAGAAACACTTAACAAACAAACCATGAATATAAATACTAGTGTAAAAATTGATTTTTTCATAAAAATAAGTTTTAAAAATATAAAATTCAAGCTTAGTCTTTTTTAGGAATAATAATAGGATCAGTTTCAACAGTTATTACTGTATCATCAGCATGAATATTAGACGTGTTATTTTCCATATCAGCATCATAAGAGTCTGTTGTACAAGAAACAAGAAATAAAGACATTGTTAAAGCAACTACTAGGGTAAGGATTGTGTTTTTCATAAGTATTAAGTTTTAAAATTAAAATTGGGGTTTGGGGATTAATCTTTTTTAGGAATGATAATTGGATCTGTCTGAACTGTTTCATTTGTATCATCCGAATGAACATTTACAGCATTATTTTCCATATCAGCATCATAAGAGTCTGTTGTACAAGAAACAAGGAATAAAGACATTGTAAAAGCAACAACTAGGGTAAGGATAATTTTTTTCATAAGTATTACGTTTTAAAAATAATAGGAGTTGGATTAGTCTTTTTTAGGGATAATAATTGGGTCTGTTTGTGCTGTTTCCCCAGTATCATCTGCATGAATGTTTGCCGCATTGTTTTCCATATCAGCATCATAAGAATCTGTTGTACAAGAAACGCTTGAAAAAGAAGCAATTAAAACAACAGCCAGTGTAAGGAATATTTTTTTCATAAGTTATACGTTTTTAAAAAATGAATAAGAGTTAGATTAGTCTTTTTTAGGGATAATAATAGGGTCAGTTTGTGTTGTTTCCCCAGTATCATCTGCATGAATATTTGCTGCATTGTTTTCCATATCGGCATCATAAGAATCTGTTGTACAAGAAACAACGAATAGAGATGCAATTAAAATAAGCGCTAGAGTAAAGATTGATTTTTTCATACTTCTAAAATTTAAATTTGATTATATTGTTATTTTTAATTATTTTAACAAACTATAGTGTTATCAATGCATTTTTGTAACACCTTATTTTTGTTGTTTCAAAAATAAGGTGTTACAAAATTTTAATTTTACAAGTTTTCTGCCGATTTTGTTAAAGTTTTAGCACATAGTGTGCTGTTTATTAATTATTTAGTTAAAAATGAGAAGATTTGTTATTGGAGATATACATGGTGGCTTAAAAGGGTTACAACAAATTTTAAATCGTTGTAATCTCAAAAAGGAAGATAAAATAATTTTTTTAGGAGATTATGTCGATGGCTGGAGTGAATCTGATACGGTTATCGATTATCTTATAACGTTAAAGGACAATCAAAATTGTGTTTTTTTAAGAGGAAATCATGACGATTTATTATTAAACTACTTGAAAACCAAACAATTCAATAAAGAATGGTTCCAACATGGAGGCGAATCTACTATTGAAGCGTATCAAAAAGTAGATTCCAAAACCATACAAAAACATATTGAATTTTTAGAATCCCTTCAAGACTATTATATAGATGAAACAAACCGATTGTTTATACATGCTGGTTTCACCAATTTAAAAGGGGTTGAATTTGAGTATTTTAAACCTTTATTTTATTGGGACAGAACACTATGGGAATGTGCATTGGCTTTAAATCCAAACTTAAATAGAGATAGTGAGTATTATCCCAGTCGCTTAAAATTATATCAAGAAATTTATATTGGGCATACCCCAGTTACAAGAATAGGTATGACTATTCCTCATAATGTAGCCAACATTTGGAACTTAGATACTGGTGCAGCCTTTAAAGGACCTCTAACTATTTTAGATGTTGATAGTAAAGAATTTTGGCAAAGCGACCCACTACATATGCTTTATCCAAATGAAAGAGGTAGAAATTAACTAATATTTTTATCTTTGTACCAAAATAAAACACAATGAAAAAAGTATTACTTATATTGGCTTTAGGTACGTTTGCTTTATCTAACGCCCAGGTTTTCTCAGGTAAAGGAGACAAAAAATTTCAAGTAGGTGCCAATTTTCAAGAAAAAGGAACTGGAATAATTGCTACCTATGATAATGGATTAGGCAAAAATATGTCTTTCGGTTTTACCGCTGCTTATTTATTAGGTATCGAAGAGATTTTAGGAGAGAAACCAAACTTTGATGATCGTTTTGATATTCGCGCAAGGTTTAGTGCTAATATTGCAGACATCTTTAATATCGAAGAAAAAATAGATGTCTATCCAGGTTTAAATATTGGTGTAAAAAACTTTGGAGCTCATTTAGGGGCTCGTTATTTCTTTTCAGAAGGATTTGGTATTTATTCTGAAGTACAATTCCCAATTGCGATGTATGATAATGATCCTGTAGGATTTGAGAAATACAACAACCAATTCAATTTTTCTATTGGAGCCAGCTTTAATCTATAAAAATGAGTGTAATTGAAAAGAAACTAAAAGACAGAAGTAATGCACAATGTGAATTATGTGGTAACGAACATGATTTACAAGTTTTTAACGTTGCACCGTATACAGATGAAAGTTTAGAACATTCTATTTTAGCTTGCAAAACCTGTATGGCACAAATAGAAAATCCAGAAGAAATAGATTTAAATCATTGGAGATGCTTGAATGAATCGATGTGGAATGAAAACCTACCCGTTCAAATTGTTTCCTGGAGAATGCATGCTCGATTAAAAAATATTGACATGCTTGAAATGATGTATTTAGATGAAGAAGCTTTAGAATGGGCAAAAGCAACAGGAGAAGGTGACGATGATGAAGGTAAAATTATTCATAAAGATTCGAATGGGAATATCCTTGAAGATGGAGATTCTGTTGTACTTATTAAAGATTTGGATGTAAAAGGAGCAAATTTCACAGCAAAAAGAGGTGCTGCAGTGCACAATATTAAATTAGTTTGGGATAATGCGGAGCAAATTGAAGGCCGTGTTGAAAACCAACACATAGTGATATTGACACAATATGTGAAGAAAACGAAATAATGTTGACTTCAATACACAACAAAAAAGGAATTCTTATTGAAGAATTCCTTTTTTGTTTATAATACATAGTGTGATAATTGTACGATTTACTGACAATATAAAATTTGAAGCGATTTCCTCATAACGGGTTTAGATTTTAGCTTTTGTCTTACAAATAGAAAACTTTAAAACTTTTTATATTGAAACTCATAGGTATCAAAGTGGATTGTTTTATCTTTCGAAACATACCATAATCCCGATAACACGGATTTACATCATCAGTATGTCTTAAAATATCTTGAGCACTTTTACGTAAACCTCCTTTTATGGCTGCTGTTAATTCTCCTCCCAAAGATAAGATTTGAAGGGCTAATTATAAAGTATAAAAAAACCACCTGAAGGTGGTTTATGTTAAACAAGTAGTGTTTACTTTTGAGGTGAAATAGGTTCGTAATAATTTCCTCTTTCATGGTCTCCATAATACTTTTCTTCATCTTCTTGAGTGGCTGGAACCAAATACAATGGGTAATTATAATCATAAAATCTTTTAATTTTTTCATAAAACTCATAAAAGTAACGTAAGGCTTTGTCCTCGTAATTCCTACCATTAATTACATATTTTTCACCAAAATATTCTATTTCTTCGTCATATCTGTAGTTGATGTGGTCTAAAAATTCTCTACATTGGGTTTTTAATAAATCCTTTAACTTCAACTCCATTTCTGTTAGCAATGCTAAAAACAATGCGCTTTTGGGTTCTAAAATAATGGCTTCATGCCCAAATTTTTCTCCTAATACTTTTTCAAATGTTATTCTTTCATAATTGGTTAGATTATGAGGTGCTTCTTTACCACCAGGATAATCTTCTGCAATTATCCCATATCCTTTGTCTGTATGTAAAGTATTAGAATACCCGTGTACTCTGTAATCTTGCACCGCAACAATTACATATTTTAATCTTTTATCTTTCATTATATTATTTAATAAATATTACTTCTAATTCTGTTAATAGATTTATATTGTCATCAACAGCCTCAGAAACTTTTGGGTAAGAAACCCTACTGCGCTAAGTCTCCTGACTTTGAGCTACTACAAATAAACCTATTTTTCCAAAATGAACTTATTAGATTTCGAATAAAAATGCCGCAATGTAAATAACTGTGGCATTTAATTATCTTAATTCAAAGTCAGGAGACTTTTCGCAACGGGGGCAAAACACTCTTAAGGAACTTAAAGAAATCATCTAATAAAAATAAAAAACGCCTTAATTTCTTAAGACGTTTTTAAAATTAACTGTTTTCAGCTACAAACTTTTTGAAATTCTCCATAAAATCTATAAATTCTTCATGATTTAGTAGCAAATTCGTTTTTTCAGTATCATCTATACCCGATTTTTGAGATAACACATCGATAAGTAATATTCCATTTACATTAGAATAAAGTGTAAGGTTTTCGTTTGCCCATATATATTCTTGCCCTTTAGGTTTAGTTTTGTTGTTCTCAACATTATTAATAATTTCTTGAATCATATTAATAGTCCAACCACTGTCACCAAATCTAGTTAAAACACTACTTTTTGATTCAATTAAAAAATAGACACTTCCAGTGGTCTCAATCTCTTTTTTGTAAAATTTATATTCCATTTTTCTAATATATTTTTGGATGTGAATTTATAATTTTTCCATTTTTTATTTGTATAATTATTTTAAAACCAACCCGATATCGCGGATTTACAATCCGTGCACACAATCTAAGTTAAAAGAAATCTAACACAATAATTTATAGTTAATTACAATACGTTCAAATATTACCATCCATAAAAATAAATTAAAAACCGAATAGAAGTATAAAGTGTTAAAATGTAAACTTTTTTCGATTAAATATTACTATTAGTTTTAGTAGGGCACGGATTGTAAATCCGCGCTATCGGGTTTCTATTATAAATTCATCAGCAGTGTAGATGCTCTTTTAAAAAGTTACACATACATAATAACGCAAAATTAAAAAAGCTGCCCGAAGACAGCTTTAAATTTTAAAAAGTTCTATACTTAAATTCGTAAGAATCAAAGTCTACCAAATTTCCATGCCAATCAAACCATTTACCAGATGTAGAGTCTTTTGGGTCTAATTCAATCCCTCCTCCAACATCAATTCTAATAATAGCTTCAATTCCTTTAAAAATATTATTACTTATACATTGGCATTCTTGACCTAAAAAATACACAGCACCATTAGCATCTACAGCAATATCAAAATTTTCAGGAGAATATAGACCTATTACATAAAGTTTTCTTCCTAAATCTGTTGCCCAATCTTCTGCAACTGAATCTGAATCCATTCCATCTGAATCTAATGGATTTAATGACGTTCTATTTACAACGTTTGAATCTTTCTTATCGAGCAATTCTAAAATTTTTAACCCACCATACTCTCTAATAAATTCTCTAATAAATTCTGGATAATTATATCTCTCCATAAATTCATCATAGGTCGTTATCTTTCTGTTTGGATACCATCCCATAGTTTTTAGGTGATTTTCCATTTCTTTTGTAAAACTCATTTTTTATATTTTTAATTCTGTTAAATCTTCTATTATATTAAAATATTCTAACATTGGATTACAACTTTTACAAGCTTCTTTAAATTCTCCATGTAGCTTAATATTTTTACTAACATCTAAAGCTTTTGAAATTGCGTTCTTATCAAGTAAATTTTTTACTTTATCAAGATTAAGTTTTCCAAATTGGTTTTCCAAACTATATAAAAGTTGGTTCAAAGCATCTACTTCAGCACATTTACCATGTTGCCAAAGCCGTGTAACTTTACCTAACTCCATTTCTTTCCATCTTTTTCTAACCCAAGCATCTAAAAGAGGGTGCAAATCTGGAAACACACCTCTTTCTAATCCTTTAAAACTTCTTCCATAAAAAACTTCACCTTTATATTGAATTGCACAAACAGCTCCTTTTCTATCCTTCATTCTAGGTATGGATTCTAAAAACTCATTTGCAAAAATTTTCAATCTTTGATTTGTGGCTTTAGGCAATTCTCCTTTTCTGATAATTTTTATAGCTTCTTCTAAATCATCCAAATACTTTTCAGCCACATCATCACTCATCCCTTTGAGTTTTTTAGCTATCGCTTCCACCTCTTCTTTTGTTCCTCTAAAAATTTCTTTACCTTCTTTTATTAGTACATAAACATCATCACTTACTTTTACAGGAATACCCGTAAATAAAACAGGACTTTTAGGAACTTCTCTAATCTCAACACCAAATTTTTGATAGGTTTCTCTAACCGCTTTTGGGAAAGTAGTTAAAAAGTCTTGGGCTCTAGCAAAAACACTCTTAAGGAACGTTAAGAAATCATCTAATAACGGTTTTATGTTTTTAGATTTTTGTCTTATAAAAGCAAATATAGCCATAATTTTATCTATACTTGTCGTACTTTTTTTAGCTATATAATTTATCGCTTTAGAAAAATTTACAAATAAGTCTGCAAAACTTCTCCAAACTTCATTAACCGCTTTTGCAACCGTACCAGCACCAAACAACAAAGCTTCCAAAACCATCTCAACAATCATACCAATAATATAACCCAAATAATAGCCTATAGCATCTGAAGTTATAGTTTTTCCATCTTGAGTAAGCCAATTTAAAAAAAGTTTAGGAAAACTAAGGCCAAAAAACATGCATGCATTCACAAATTCAAAAATTGCTTCTAGATTTTTTTTGCTAAATAAATTCGTAAAAGTTTCAAGTAGATTTTCTAGCATTTCAAAGAACAAACTCATGTAAGAGAAATCTCCTCCTGCGATTTTATTTTGCGTTTCTTTTAATTCAAGTATTCCTTTACAAATAAGCGCTATTAAGTCTAATAATCCTTTTATGGCTTCAGTTAATCCATTAAGAAGACCTACTATAAAGGCATTGTATATAACAAAGACATCTTCTGCTAGCTCAAACTCTTTTCTTAAAGGGTTTTTAAAAAAATATTTGGCTTCTTGTAAAACGTTTAAAACCAATTTTATTATTTTTTTAAACGCTTTTTCTTTAGTAAAATTTCCATTTGATTCAACCTCGTTATTATGTATGAGTTGGTTTTTTAAGGTACTTTCTAATTTTTCAATATGTGCAATGGCTAAGGCATTAAGTTTACTACTATTCAACTCTTTTTTTTGTTGCGCGTTTGCTTGTTTTATAAGACTTAAGCCTGGTAAAAGCAAATCAGGATTTTCTACGACTGTACCATCTTTATTATAATATTTCCATTTTTTTTCGTCTATTTTTAGTTCATCCATCGCTAGAGATAATTTTTCAGCAGCTTCTTTTATAGCTTTAAGCCCCAAATTTGTTCCAAAACTGGTTACTTTATCATAAAAGCCAAAAACTTCTTTAACAAGATAGATTTTTTCAGTTTTATCCTCTAAATGTTCTTTTAAGATTTCTTCAAATGAAGCGGAACCAATATCTGTATTATAAATTTTTACAATTTTACTTAAATCTTTATAGGGAAACATACCTAAACTGTTGATATTGCTTCCTGTTTTTACTCGTACCACCGAGCCAAAAATATTTACACCTTCATTTTTCTCAATAAACAAGACAATTTCATTTTCATATAGCGAATCGATTGACTGGTAGGCTCGCTCCAATTGTGCTCCATCAGTTGAGATAAAAAGAACGACAGTCATTTTTTTATCTTTTAAAATGGTATTTAAAGTAGGTTTAGCCGGTTTTGTTTTTGTATTTGCATAAAGAATTTGTTCTTCACCATTTAATATAATACCCGTAATATCTATAGGTAATTGTATAAAATAGTGATGGTTTATTTGATATACATCCGTTAAGACGACATTTTCATGGTATGAAAATTGTATATTGGAAATTACTTTCTCTATGTCAATTATTCCAGAATCTTTTATGTAATCAAATTCTGTTTGGCTCATAATTAAACCCTCTTTCTTTAATGCCAACTGATTTTCAATCTCAATTTCCATAAATACATAATCATCTTGAGGTATATTAGGATTAATTTCTCCTTCTTTTACAACATTAATCTCATCATTAAAAACAAAGATGTTTGTTTCGGTATCTTGTAAAGAATAGCCACCGTATTGTTGCTGCCCATATTCTATTGCTCTCATTATACATTAGTTTAAAAACCCCAACGGAATAGTTGGGGTTTAAGATTAGTATTTCATTATTTTTAGGCGTCTGCAGGTGGTTCTTCTCCAGAAGGTGTTTCTGAAGTTGTTGCTGTTTCTCCTATAGTAGCATTGGTTTGCACAATAGGATTCATATCAGAATCAAACAATAAATGATTTCCACATTCTGTATTACAAGGCAAGCCTGTTACTTCTAAACCAATACTTCCCGCTTGAATAAGCGTTAAAGAGGTGGGTACTCTACTTTCCCAAGTTTCTTCTACTTCACCTTCTGGATTGCGTAATTCCTCAATAATAGAAACATATAATTCATCATCCATAGTTGGCACTTGTCCACCATTCCATATTTGACCCGTTGCCATGTACCAGTTTACTGCTTCTTCAAAACCTGGTCGCACTGTAAGAATTACTCGCGCCATACCACTTTGTAAAAAAGCTTTAAACGTAGGGTCGTCAATTTCATTGATGTTGTATAACGCTTTCCAATTGTCTTTTTGCGCCCAATAGAAAGGATATAAGAAATAACTCATTAAGTTCCATTCAAAAGCCTGCTCGAAGAATTTCACTTTAGCTGCATAGGTTTCTAAAGCCGGGGAATTATAATCGACTCTTAAACCATTTAACGGATTTTCATCATTCCCTTTTAATAGTAAACCTTTCCCTAAAGCTTCGTGACTGATTAAATACTCAATACAGTTTTTACGGAATACCATATTTTCAATTTGACGGTAAAACCCAGGGTTGATTTTTGTTTTTTCTAACTGTTCTAGTTTTAAAGTTGCTAATGCTTCATTGTATTCTGCTAACTTTATTTCATAAGCAGCGATAATGGCATTGAAAGCTTCTAATCTCCATTTTTCTTTTGCTTCTGTTACTAGTTCACATTCAAGTGTTACAGAAATCGTAACTTTATTAATATCCCAAGAGGTATAACTTACCGCTAAAGTATCTGTAATTCCTTTTAAACTAGATGTACTCAGGGAAACACTCCCATGTCGGTCAGAATAACCGCTTGTCCAGTTTCCAACTGAAAAAATAATTCCAGGATAGACTTCACAATGTCTCCATGATAAATTTATTTTTGAGTTATCTGTTATCGCATAATTGGATGGAATTGAAAATTCTTTTGCACCACTTGAACCCGCTCTCTCTCCAGTGAAATCAACCGATTTACTTATATTTATTTTTTGAATTGGTTTTTCCGGTACCGCAACATTAAATTCTTTTGCCCAAATTAAATAGGTTTGTTCAAAGGTTTCATCTAATAACAATTTTGTGGTATCAGAAGCCATTCTAGGATCCTTAGGTGGAGTGAGTAATGTATCGTAATTAGAAGTATCCTTAATTGCTTCTTTATGGAACGATGCAGGTTCAGGAATCATAAACTCATACATCAAACGTTTGCCATAATTCACAATTTTATTTTTATACACTTTGTCTATCCATCGATACACTCCAGAAACATGATTGTCTCCTTTTCTATTGTCAAAACCATGTGTGTTTTCTTCAGAGAATTCCTCAATAATTTTAGAAACACGTTCCTCTTTTACTTTTTTTACCACGCGGTCCAAAGCTCTTTCCGTAACTTCCTTTGCATGTGATATGGCTTGATTCGTAGATTCTTCCGATGTGGTATTTGTTGCAAAATCGGCTCCAATGCTTCCACCAAAATCTCCGATTCCTCCCCAATGCATTTCTCCGTGTGATCCAAACGTTTTATCTTCCGCTAAAAGAGAACTAACCTCTTGATTCATTTCAAATCGATCAGTTGTGGAAGTATCCGTTAATTTTTCAATTTCCTGTTCTTTACTAGTGGTAGTAGTGTCTTCTGTTCTTCTTAAGCGACGCGTTGTTTTTTCTTTATATTCACGAGCCATAACATTTTCAATATGAGAGACTTCACCAGGCACATAACAACATACTTCTTGTTCTACCTTACGATAATCGGCCACTCCTAATCTACTAATTCCAAAACCCGTTGGCATATAATCCACTACGTTACCCGTATTTCCATCACCAATACCTATCGTATCATCAACCAATTCTAATTCAAACTCCCCTTTTCCTTTAACACTATAACTGCCTATCGATGAAAAATTAGGCTTGCTAACCTTATTATAAGAATTAAAAATAACTTTAGTGCCATTCGTTAATACAAATTCTCCATGCAAATTAATAGTTGTAAATTGATCGATATTTAATCCCTCAGTAAAAATGGTTACAGCTAATTTTCCATTTACTATAGCACTTTCAAAGGTTGTATTCGATATTGTAGACAAATCTGGTTTTACAATAGTATATGATGCAGAAACAACTTCTGACACATTTGGCATTTGATTAAATAAAAATTGCAATGGCATGGTTGAAAAGTAACCTAAACCTAATCCCATAACCGTAAAAGTATTTGGGGTATCTGTGTTTAAAGTAGATACAGGAATAACGACTCCATTAGTATTCATCAACGTTTGATTGGAATTGCTATTTGCAAAAACAGTATCAGTTAAAGAAATAATTTCAGAATTGATAAAATCGTTAATTTCATCAAAGGTTTCAAAATCATGAATCGCAACAATATTTTCTAACAAAGTAGCCGTTTCTTGAGAAGCTCTATTTGTAATAGTAGTTAAGTTTAGCTCTTCTGCGTTTTGAAACTCAAAAGTTGGTAAAACTAAATCGACATATTCTGTTATTGTTCGTTCCTCATTAGTTATTGGGTCTGTATAAATTCTTTGAATGGTATCAGCAGCATCGTAAGCAGATTTTACATCTTCTTGATAGGTTTTTTGAGCTAAATTATAGGCTTTTTGATTTTCTTTTTGATACTTCTTTTTTACAAGTACTAGTTCTTCTTTGGCTTTTTTTAACAAATCAATTTTTTGATTGCTTACTAAAGCGGTAATTTCTGAATCCAGATTTTTTGTAGTAAGAGGTAACTCAGATAATGCTTGCTTTTTTAAAGCATCTTTGGTAGAAGCTCCTTCTTTTTCAAATAATTCCTTTGGCATAATCACTCTTGCCTGAGCAAATTTTCTTAACTGATCTAAATTATCCACTGCAACAGTTGGATAGTTTTTAAGAAAAAAATCTGCTACTAAAATGGATAAAATAATATCTCTAAGATAATTCGATTTTGAATTTACAATCTGATAAAATAAATTATCCCAAAGCAAGATTAAAGTTGCTTCATCTAAACCCTCAAGCAAATCTTCACTTTCCGAAATTTTAGTACTTATTTCAGTTAATGTAAAACGGTTTCTGTTTTTGGTTAACCAAATGGAGAAATCATACATTTCTTGAGAGACCAATGCATTATCAACCAATTGTTCCTTTTTTTCAACAGCATTTGTTTCAAAACTAGCAGTAGTACTTTCTAAAGAAACTCTTTTTCCTTGGGAAGCAGTTTGCATGTCAGATAAATAGGCACTCGTAAATGTTTGATTAATCCCATCTAGCTCTGGATGCTTTACAAAAGATTTATCAATAGTTTCTTTTTCCAATAATTCTGGAGCTCTCATAGTTACAAAACGGAAGAGCGTGTTTTTAATTTGTGTACTCATTTTTTATAAATAATTAAGGTAAAATTTGGTTTACAAGGCTGCGCAACCCTTTAAACGAAGAATATATTCTAAGTAAGTGATGCTTAAAATCAATTACAATGCAAATATAATAGAAAATAATCTAATATACAAATATAAATAAGAAAATTTTCAAAATAATCGATATTTATCTGACTGTTATCTAATTATAAATGAAAAAAATCTATTATATTCGATTTTAAAATGAAAATTTTCGTAAGTTTGTATAAACTTTAAACGCTATTACCATGGTTTCAGAAAGATTAGGTCAGTATATTGACCAAAAAGGATTAAGTTATTATGCCTTTGAAAACAGCTTAGGTGCTGGTAGAGGAAGTATTTCCAAAGCAGTAAAAGAAGGTAAAAGCATAGGTTCCAATGTGATAGAAAATATTTTGTCACAATATTCAGATTTAAACCCAACTTGGTTAGTTACTGGACAAGGATCTATGTTTAAACAAGACGAAGATTTTTTGCTTAACAAAAGCATTGATGCCTTTCCATTACGGACAGATAAAAATTTAGAATCACAACAAATACCTTTGTATGATATCGAAGCAGTTGCTGGTTTAGTTCCTCTGTTTCAAGATCGAACTACGCAAACTCCTTTGGATTATATTTCAATCCCAAGATTACCTAAATGTGATGGAGCTGTATATGTAACGGGTGACAGTATGTATCCTTTGTTAAAAAGTGGTGATATTGTTTTATACAAAGAAGTTAATGATATCAAAAATGAAATTTTTTGGGGCGAAATGTATTTACTAAGTATGGACATGAGTGGAGAAGAATACATTACTGTAAAATATATTCAAAAATCAGAACATCAAGGACATGTTCGTTTAGTGAGTCAGAACAAACACCATCAAGATAAAGATGTAGAAATGTCTAAGATTAAGGCATTAGCTTTAGTGAAAGCCAGTATACGAATTAATTCTATGAATTAAAATTAAAAAGGGAATCACTATCAAATGATTCCCTTTTTAATCCTTTATATCTCTTTATTTTTTTTCATAAACATTGTTTGATACATCTACATCTGCCATTAATCCGCTTGGATCTATCACTACTGCTTGAATGGTTGAACTCGCTTTATCAATAGTAAATGAAAAAGTAGGGGCTGCCCAATCCCAACCTTTCAAAACTGTTCTATTTATAGAATACGGATTTGGTTTTTCCCAACGCATTAATGTATTTGGAATATAAAATGTTTCCTGTGTTCCATCTTCATAGACTACCAGTAAATCAATTGGCATAGGCATTCTTCCAATTCGTTCTAATGTAATTTTAGTCTTAGCATTTTCATCTGAAACTTCTTTAATACTATAATCAATTGTATTGGTTGTTTGCGTCCAATCTAATAAATACCAATCCAAATTAGCTCCAGAAACTTTTTCAGCACTTCTTTTAATATCATTAGGTGTTGGGTGCGTTAATTTATAATCACTGTAATATCTTTTTAAAGTTTTCATCAGGTTTTCAACACCAATCACATACCCTAATTGAGACAAGAAAATCTCTCCTTTACTATAAGCTGCTATACCATAACTTCTATTAAAATCATAGCGGTCTGCGTGAGTAGATAAAGGTTGCTCCGTTCCTGTTTTTACTAAAAAACGGTAATTATTATAAGCGCCTTCAAAGGGGTTTTCCTCTTTTCCATTTGCAGGAGGCAATACACTTTCCATTGCCAAATCAGAAATAAATGAGGTAAATCCTTCATCCATCCATTCATGTTTCGATTCATTTGAGGCTAAAATATGTTGGAACCAAGAATGTGCAAACTCATGAGCAGTTACTCCTACTAAACTACCATAACTTCTGTTTCCAGTAATAAGTGTACACATTGCATATTCCATTCCACCATCACCACCTTGCACAACAGAATATTGCTTGTAAGGATATTGACCTACATTTTTATTGTAGAAATCCAATAATTCTGCAGTTTTTGGTTGCAGTTTCTTCCAGTTTTCTAAATTTTCAGGCTTGTTTTTATAGAAAAAATGCAATTCTACATTGTTTGGCCCTATAATCATATCGTGAATATATTCTTTATCTGCTCCCCAAGCAAAATCATGTACATTGGGCGCTATAAAATGCCACGTTAGTGTTTTTGCTTTCTTTGGATATTTCACCTCAACACCCTGATCTTGGTAACCGTGTCCAATTTCGTTTTTATTCTGCAAATATCCTGAACCTCCAATCGTATATTCTTTGTCAATAGTAATTTTAATATCAAAATCACCCCAAACTCCATGAAATTCTCTTCCAATATAGGGGTCAGCATGCCAACCTTCAAAATCGTATTCAGCCATTTTAGGATACCATTGTGTCATGGACAAAGCCACACCTTCTTCAGAATTCCTACCTGATCTTCTAATTTGTAAAGGAACTTGTCCATCAAAATTTAACGTAAAAGTAGTTTTTTGCTTGGGTAAAATGGGCTGATTTAAAGTAACTTCCAATACCGTACCCACAACTTTTGTTGTTGCCAAAGCACCATTTTGCATAAAATTAGTAATGTTTAAATATCCTATTTCATTTGGCTTTAAAGTACTAATTCTACTTTCTTTAACTTCTTTATCTGCTTGTTTGAACGTTCTCACCATTCTACCATCTGGATCAGAAATAGTCTGTAACCTAGAATCCATAGCGCTTCCTGGCTGAAAAGCATTGGGATACAAATGATAAAAAACTTTTTGAAGGGTATCGTTTGAATTATTAGTATAAACCAATTCTTGAACGCCTTTATACTTAAAATCTTTCACATTCATATCCACCTCCATTTTATAATCAACATGTTGTTGCCAATAACCTGGATTGGGATTATTTTGACTAAATCCAACAAAAGAGAATAAAGTTAATGCAATTAGTTTTTTCATATTTTCAAAATTAAAAACCACAAAGTGAAACGCTGGTTTTTCTTTGTGGTTAATTGTATAGTATAATAATTTATAAATTATTTTGACATTTGCTCAGCCATCAATAAAGCATTGTATGCATTTACAATTTTACCTGTTTTTGAGATAGTAGAAAAATTTGCTTTATGCTGGTCTTCACCTACTGCTATATCATTTTTTAAAGGCGTACCACTGTCCATAATAATCTGTTTTACTTGTGCTGCAGATAATTTTGGATAATAAGAACGTATTAAAGCGGCAACACCTGCAACATTTGGAGATGCCATTGAAGTTCCTTGTAAATATTCATACGTTTGATTAGGTGTAGTTGCATAAATTTTAACTCCTGGCGCAAAAATATCAACATTTTTAGTACCGTAGTTTGAGAAACTAGCAACCATTTTTGAACTGTAACTTGGAGCTAATGCACCAATAATTAAAACATTATTTGAAATTTCCGGAGCACCATCATAAGAGTCACTTGGATATTTATTTTCCACATCTAAATTTTTAGAATCATTTCCAGCAGCAAAAATGACTAAAACATCTTTTGATGCTGCATATTTTAATGCTTCTTGTACCCATTCTTTATGAGGAGAATAATATTTACCAAAAGAACCATTAATTACTTTTGCACCATTATCAACAGCATAACGAATTCCTAAAGCGATATCCTTATCGTACTCGTCACCATTTGGAACGGCTCTTACTGCCATAATTTTTACATTATTTGCAACACCATCACCTCCTTTATTATTTCCACGAACTTGAGCTACAATACCTGATACGTGTGTTCCGTGTTTAGCATCTTCTGGATTTGGACCAATAACATTATTGTTTCCATATTTAGTATCAGTAATGTCATTAGGATTATCGCCCACAACTGAACGACCATCAAAATCTACATTAAAATTATAATTCAATTGGTCTGCAAAATGATCAATTCCACCTTTTACTTGCTCTTTAAATTCTGCAACAGTTCCATCAGGAAAAACTCTTTGTAAGAAAAACTCTTTGTAATTATTTAAAGCCTCATCATCGGTTTGCATGGCTTTTAAATCTGCTTCGGTAAAATCCTCTTTTTTTAGATATTCTTGTAATTCTTTAGCAGCATTCAAAAGTCCTTCATAAAACTGTTTTCTTTGCATAGCAGTTTGAACCTCTGCATCTAATTCGGCTTTTGCTTTATCGTAATCTGGCGTTCCAGGACCTTGCTTCACAATACGAGTCATTTCTAATTGCTCGTTATTACTATCTCCTAAAAAGTTCCATCCATTAATATCATCCACATAACCATTGTTATCATCATCCTTTCCGTTATTCGCAATTTCTTTAGGGTTCACCCAAATTACACTTTTTAAATCTTCATGACGAATATCAACTCCAGAATCAACAATACCTACTACAACAGTAGTGCTTTTTTTGCCTTTTAATAATTCTGTATAGGCTTTATCTACACTCATTCCTGGTACCGTATCCTTAACTAAGTCTAAGTGACTCCATCTTTTTAAATCATTCTCAGCTAAAGGAGTTACTTTTAGCGGTAAGTTATCAATATTAACAGGAGGTGTTGAAATTATTGCTTTGCTACCACCACAACTAGCTAAAACTAAAGCTAATGCAGTAGAAAAATAAATTGGTCTTAAATTTCTCATTTATTTTAAATTATATATTTATTTTATTTAGTATTTGACAAAAATCTGCTTTAAAAGTTACATTTTACTAATGTATTAACACTATTTTAAGATTTCTTCACAAGAAAACACTTCTTTTAATCGTATTCCTTTCTCTGTATTTTGCAAAGTAATTATTGGATTATGAGCATCATGTTCTAGAAATAAGTAAAAATTTTCTGCTACAGCTCTTTTTAAAAAAACATCTTTTTCATCCATTGACAGTAAAGGCCTTGTGTCATATCCCGTTACATAAGGCAATGGAATATGCCCAGCTGTTGGTAATAAATCAGCCATGAAACAGATAGTTTTATCTTTATAGGTAATCATAGGAATCATTTGCTTTTCTGTATGACCATCTGCAAAAAAGATACCAAAATTTAATTCGCTTTTTTCAACAAAGCCATTTTCTGGTCTTGCAATAAAATGCAAATGACCGCTTTCTTGCATCGGAATAATATTTTCTTTTAAAAAAGAAGCTTTTTCTCTTGGGTTAGGTTGAGTCGCCCATTCCCAATGGTCTTCATTGGTCCAAAATTTAGCATTTTTAAAAGCAATTTCATAACCTGTTCTATCTTTGTTCCAAATAACACTTCCACCACAATGATCAAAATGAAGATGTGTCATAAAAACATCCGTAATATCATCTCTATGGAAGCCTTTTTCTTTTAGAGATTTGTCTATGGAATGATTTCCCCAAAGATTATAATACCCAAAAAATTTATCCGATTGTTTATCACCCATTCCTGTATCAATCAAAATCAAACGGTTTCCTTCTTCAATTAACAAACAACGAGCCGCTATATCAATCAAATTGTTAGTGTCTGCAGGGTTTGTTTTATTCCAAATTGTTTTGGGTACGACACCAAACATGGCTCCTCCATCTAATTTAAAATTACCAGCTTCTATAGGGTATAAATTCATCCTTACTTTTTTCTTGCAATTTACAAAAATTACCTATAAATACTAAGGTAAAGCCGTATATAAAAAAAAGTTATGCTTTTATAAGTTATAAAAATGTTATGAATTCTTGTTATAAGCATTATATGAACTATATTTGCAGTTAATTTAGACAAAATCAAAATAAGTATAGACTATGATTAAAGTATCTGATACTGCTAGTAGAAAAATCATCGAAATGATGAAAGACGATGGTTTTGATGCTGCAAAGGACTATGTGAGAGTAGGTGTAAAAAGCGGTGGTTGTTCAGGATTGTCTTACGAATTAAAGTTTGATAATGAAATTAGTGAAAACGATAAGGTTTTTGAAGACAATAATGTGAAAGTTGCGGTAGAGAAAAAAAGCTTTCTATATTTGATCGGAACCACTTTAGAATTTTCAGGAGGATTAAATGGAAAAGGATTTGTGTTCAATAATCCAAATGCGCAAAGAACTTGCGGATGTGGAGAGTCTTTTTCTTTATAATTAAAAATATGAGTAAATACACGGAAGACGACTTAAAAGTCGAGTTACAAAACAAAGAATACGAATACGGATTTTATACTGATATAGAATCTGAAACTTTCCCTATTGGTTTAAATGAAGAAATTGTTCGCGCCATTTCTAAGAAGAAAAACGAACCAGAATGGATGACCAATTGGAGATTAGAAGCTTTTCGAGCTTGGGAAGAAATGATAGAGCCTGAATGGGCAAATGTGCATTATGCAAAACCCGATTTTCAAGCCATTTCTTATTATTCAGCGCCTAAAAAGAAAGATAAATATGAAAGTTTAGATGAAGTTGATCCTGAATTATTGGAAACTTTTAAAAAATTAGGAATTTCTATAGACGAACAAAAAAAATTAGCAGGTGTAGCTGTAGATATTGTAATGGATTCTGTTTCAGTAGCTACTACATTTAAGAAAACACTAGCTGAAAAAGGAATTATTTTTTGCTCCATTTCTGAAGCGATTCAAGAACATCCAGAATTAGTGAAAAAATATATTGGAACGGTTGTTCCTCAAAAAGACAACTTTTATGCAGCGTTAAACTCAGCCGTTTTTTCGGATGGAAGTTTCTGTTACATTCCTAAAGGGGTGCGTTGTCCTATGGAACTTTCTACTTATTTTAGAATTAATCAGGGAGGAACCGGTCAATTTGAAAGAACTTTAGTTATTGCTGATGAAGGTAGTTATGTGTCTTACTTAGAAGGCTGTACTGCTCCTAGCCGTGATGAAAATCAATTGCATGCTGCAGTAGTAGAATTAATTGCATTAGACGATGCTGAAATTAAGTATTCAACCGTTCAAAACTGGTTTCCTGGGAATAAAGAAGGTAAAGGAGGGGTTTATAATTTTGTAACCAAAAGAGGTTTGTGTGAAAAAAACGCAAAAATTTCTTGGACACAAGTTGAAACAGGTTCAGCAGTAACTTGGAAGTACCCTTCTTGTATTTTAAAAGGAGATAATTCTATAGGTGAATTTTACTCTATAGCTGTTACCAATAATTTCCAACAAGCAGATACGGGTACTAAAATGATTCATTTAGGAAAAAACACTAAATCTACCATTATTTCAAAAGGTATTTCTGCTGGAAAATCACAAAATAGTTACCGCGGTTTGGTTCAAATTAGTTCTCGAGCAGCAAATGCCCGAAATTTTTCGCAATGTGATAGTTTATTAATGGGCAATGAATGTGGTGCACATACCTTCCCATACATTGAAAGTAAAAATACTACCGCTAAAATTGAACACGAAGCAACCACCTCAAAAATTGGGGAAGATCAAGTGTTTTACTGTAATCAAAGAGGAATTCCAACCGAAAAAGCAATTGCACTTATTGTTAACGGTTTTAGTAAAGAAGTTTTAAATAAATTACCAATGGAATTTGCCGTTGAAGCTCAAAAACTATTAGAAATCTCTTTGGAAGGCTCAGTTGGATAACGTATAATATATTATGAATTTATCAAAAAGTCAAAAAATATTAGTCGGTGTGCTGCATTTTTTACCTTTCATAGGTTTTGTAGCTTACTTTGTATTGTTTTTTTCTCTCTTCTTTAATAATCTAGAAGAATTACAACAGGACAGCCTAAATGGAAACCCACCAGTGGCTTTTTTTAGGAGTTTTATAGGTTTGTTCGTTATTATAATACTAACTGTATTCATTGCTCTTGGGATTAAAATTTTTGACATCATTCATCTAACTAAAAGTAACAAAAACGATACCAATAATAAAGTTCTTATTTGGATTTTACTTTTTGTTTTTACAGGAATTATTTCAGAAATTATTTATTATTTCCTTGAAATTGTACCTGATAAAAAAGAAGAATTAGAGGGGCACAAAACCAATACAACTTTATGAGTAAAGCAGTAATTATAGTTGGTTCATCTAGAAAAAATGGAAACACCACAAAGATTGTGTTAGAAATACACAATCAGCTTTTGGTGGATGTAATTAACTTAAGTGATTATGATTTCTCGTACTATGATTATGAGAGTAAAAATAGAGCAGATGATTTTTTCGAATTAATAAAAGGAATTATCGAAAAATATGACACCTTGATTTTTGCAACACCTGTGTATTGGTATACCATGAGCGGTATTATGAAAGTATTTTTTGATCGTTTTTCGGATTTAATTCGTATAGAAAAAGAAACTGGAAGAAAACTAAGAGGTAAAAACATGGCTGTGATCTCCAATTCTCATGACAGTAGCATTGAAGATGATTTTTACCTTCCTTTCCAAAAATCGGCCGCATATTTAGGAATGAATTATTTGGGTCACAAGCATTTTAATGCTGACAGACCCGAAGAAATACAAAATTTAGAATTAGCATTTATATAAAATAGAGACCATGTTAAGTATTAAAAATTTACACGCTTCTGTTGAAGACAAAGAAATACTAAAAGGAATTAATTTAGAGGTTAAAGCAGGGGAAGTTCATGCCATTATGGGACCAAATGGTGCCGGAAAATCGACCCTTTCTTCTATAATCGCAGGAAACGAAAATTATGAAGTGAATGAAGGAGAAATCTTTTTAGATGGAGAAGAAATTTCAGAATTAGCTCCAGAAGAAAGAGCGCACAAAGGTGTTTTCCTCTCTTTTCAATATCCTGTAGAAATTCCTGGCGTTTCAGTAACCAATTTCATTAAAACTGCCATCAACGAAAGCCGTAAAGCAAAAGGATTAGAAGACATGCCAGCGAATGAAATGCTGAAAAAAATTCGCGAAAAATCGGAATTATTAGAAATGGATAAAAAATTCCTTTCTCGTTCGCTTAACGAAGGTTTCTCAGGAGGCGAAAAGAAACGTAATGAAATTTTTCAAATGGCGATGTTAGAGCCTAAAATTGCCATACTTGATGAAACCGATTCAGGTTTGGATATCGATGCTTTACGAATTGTAGCAAATGGTGTTAATAAATTAAAAAGTCAAGACAATGCCGTGGTTGTGATTACACATTACCAACGTTTATTAGATTATATCGTTCCCGATTTTGTTCACGTACTAATGGATGGAAAAATTGTAAAATCTGGAGACGCATCCTTGGCTCTAGAATTAGAAGAAAAAGGATACGATTGGATTAAAGCAGAAATTCAGTAAACCAGTCTCAGTAATCAGTGTTTCAAACTGTAAACTGCTACTCGTAACTGTAAACTTAAAAAAATGGATTTAAAAGATAAATTACTTTCGTCATACATCGCTTTTGAAGAAAAGTTTGATATGGACTCTCATTTGCATGATGTACGAAATCAAGCTATAAAAAACTTTGAAACCAAAGGTTTTCCAACTAAAAAAGAAGAAGCTTGGAAATATACCTCATTGAATGCAATATTAAAACATGATTTTTCGGTTTTCCCAAAACATGAAAATGCGATTGAATTTGCAGCTGTGAAAAAATATTTCTTACATGAAATAGACACCTACAAATTAGTGTTTATAGATGGGAAATTTAGCTCGTTTTTATCGTCAACTACTCATGAAGGAATTGATGTATGTTTATTGTCTTCGGTATTAACAAAACCAAAATACAAACCTGTTTTAGAAACGTATTTCAATCAAATTGCTCAAAAAGACGAAAGCTTAACTTCACTTAATACTGCTTTTGCTCAAGAAGGTGCTTTTATCAATATTCCTAAAAGTAAAGTAGCCGATAAACCTATTGAAATTATTAACTTTTCAACAGGAACTGAAGCCGCTTTAATGGTACAACCAAGAAACTTAATAATTGTGGGTGAAAATGCACACGTACAAATTATTGAGCGTCATCAAAGTTTGAATAGCAATCCAGTACTAACCAATAGTGTAACCGAAATTTTTGCGCAAAAAAGAGCCAATGTAGATTATTATAAAATTCAGAATGATGTACAAACGGCGAATTTAATAGACAACACCTATATTGCTCAAAAACAAGAAAGCAGAGTCGCAGTTCATACATTCTCTTTTGGAGGTAATATGACACGTAATAACTTGAATTTCTACCATCAAGGAGAAAGAATTGATTCTACTTTAAAAGGAATTACGATTATTGGCGACAAACAACATGTGGATCATTTTACTTTGGTTCATCATGCCCAACCTAATTGTGAAAGTCATCAAAACTATAAAGGTATATTTGGAGATAGTGCAACTGGTGTTTTCAATGGTAAAATATATGTAGAAAAAGAAGCACAAAAAACCGATGCTTTTCAGCAAAATAACAACATTCTAATTAGCGAAAAAGCAACAATTAATGCCAAACCTCAATTAGAAATTTTTGCTGATGATGTAAAATGTTCTCATGGCTGTACAATTGGTCAGTTAGATGAAAGTGCAATGTTTTACATGCAACAACGTGGTATTCCGAAAAAAGAAGCACGTGCATTATTAATGTATGCTTTCTCAAATGAAGTGATTGAAAGTATTAAAATACCTGAATTAAAGCAACGCATTACAAAAATTATAGCCACAAAATTAGGCGTAAAAATGGGATTTGATTTATAAAATTCATTTTCAAATACAAATAAAGTGTTTCTGTTTTTTTAGAAGCACTTTTTTTTATTTCATTATGCCCATTTGCTAATTTTTAACCTTTATTTATTCCAATTTTAAATAATCAAGTTGTAAATTTGTAACCAAATAGATTTAACATGTTTGATGTTCAAAAAGTAAGAGCCGATTTTCCCATTCTAAAACAAGAAGTAAACGGAAAACCTTTAGTGTATTTCGATAACGGAGCCACCTCACAAACGCCTCAACAAGTAATTGATACGATTGTAGATTATTATTCTAGATATAACGCAAACATTCATCGTGGCGTACATACTTTAAGTCAATTGGCTACAGATGCTTATGAAATAGCAAGAAACAAAATCCAACACCATTTTAATGCCAAACATAGTTATGAAATTATCCTTACCTCAGGAACAACTGAAAGTATTAATTTAGTAGCGAATGGTTTTGCGTCGATTTTACAAAAAGGAGATGAAATCATTGTTTCTGCTTTAGAACACCATAGCAATATAGTCCCTTGGCAAATGCTTTGCGAGCATACAGGCGCTGTCTTAAAAGTAATTCCCATGAGTGTGGAAGGCGAATTGCTTATGGAAGCTTACGATGATTTACTTTCTAATAAAACAAAATTGGTTTTCTGTAATCATATTTCAAATGCTTTAGGAACTATTAATCCAATTGAATATATCATACAAAAAGCACATGAAGTAGGGGCTGCAGTTTTAATTGACGGTGCACAAGCTTGTCCACATTTGAAACCTGATGTTCAAGCATTAGATGTTGACTTTTATGTGGCATCTGCGCATAAGATGTGCGGACCAACGGGAGTAGGCATGCTCTATGGTAAAGAAGAGTGGTTGCGTAAATTACCTCCGTATAAAGGTGGAGGAGAAATGATTGCAACCGTTAGCTTTGAAAAAACAACCTATGCTGATTTACCGCATAAATTTGAAGCAGGAACTCCTAATATCTGTGGTGGAATTGCTTTTGGAGCGGCAGTAGATTATATGAATCATATTGGCTTTGATGCAATAGCAAAACAAGAACAAGAATTATTAGAGTATGGAACACAAAAATTGCATGAGATTGAAGGAGTAACCATTTACGGACCTTCTGATTTAACGAGAAAAGCGTCTGTTATTTCATTTAATATTGAAGGTATTCATCCATATGATATTGGCACGATTATAGATAAATTAGGTATAGCGGTGCGTACAGGACATCACTGCGCACAACCCATCATGGATTTCTTTAAAATTCCAGGTACTATAAGAGCAAGTTTTGCATTTTACAATACCAAAGAAGAAATTGATATCTTTGTGGAAGCCGTTAAAAAAGCAAAACTAATGTTATCCTAAAAACAAACAAAAAATTACATTTATGAAAGCACTTACTATTTTATCTACCCTAATTATAACTCTGATTAGTTGTAATTGTCAAAAGAAAGCAACTGAAACGGCAATGGCCACTTCAAATGAAAAATCAGAAAATATGATTTCAGAATCTAAAGAAGGGCAATCGACTCAGAACTTCCCAGTATTGGTTTATGAATCGACTTCTAGAGGTTATTATAAAAAAATAACGATTGAGAATAACAGTATCTCTGTTCAAAATGGAAGAGAGGAACTATCCAAAACAAAAACATTAACGGAAGAAGAACTTGCAACGATTGAAAAAGCATATAAGGGTATCGATGTAAAAGAATTGCCAAATATTAAAGCACCAACAGAAAAACGTTTTCACGATGGTGCACCGATTACTAATTTAGAAGTTAGAATGGATGATCATATTTACCGTTCTACAGATTTTGATGGTGGTACACCTCCAAAAGAAATCGAAGGTTTAATAAACACTATTTTAGAAATAGCGGATAAAACAAATTAAAAAATGACCATACAAGCCATACAGGAAGAAATTGTTGATGAATTTTCAATGTTTGATGATTGGATGCAACGTTACGAATACATCATTGAACTAGGAAAGACCTTACCCCTAATTGAAGAAAAATACAAAACGGAAGAAAACATTATCAAAGGCTGCCAATCTAAAGTTTGGGTTCATGCAGAAGAACAAAATGGAACCATTGTTTTTACTGCGGATAGTGATGCTATTTTAACAAAAGGTATTATTGCTATTTTAATCCGTGCCTTTTCGAATCAAACACCTGAAGCGATTCTAGAAGCTAACACAAATTTTATTGATGAAATTGGTTTAAAAGATCACTTGTCTCCTACTAGAGCGAATGGATTGGTTTCGATGATAAAACAAATAAAAATGTATGCCTTGGCTTTTAATGCTAAAAGTTAATTAATTGGTAAACAAATAAAACTACTAAGAAAATGGAAGAATATAAAGATGAAATCAACCTAGGAGAAAGTGTAGTAAAGGTTTTGAAAACCATTTATGACCCAGAAATTCCAGTTGATATTTACGAGTTAGGGTTAATTTATGATGTGATGATTAATGAAGCAAATGATGTGAAAATCTTAATGACATTAACCTCACCTAACTGTCCCGTTGCGGAAACATTGCCCATGGAAGTGGAAGAGAAAATAAAATCAATTGATGCCGTGCAATCTGCTGAGGTTGAGATTACATTTGACCCACCATGGAGTAAAGATCTTATGAGTGAAGAAGCAAAACTAGAATTAGGAATGCTTTAAAAAAAGGTTGCGTTTTCAGTCACACTAGTTTTTAAAATAATGTGACTGAAAACTGTGACTGAAAACTTAAAAAATGGCACGTTTTCAACCAAAATCATTAAACGATAAGAAAAAAATGGGTCTGAAAGCTTCTTTTCATTCTCTTTCTTACATCCCACGTTTTTTTAAGGAAATTTGGAAAACCAATAAAAAACTCTTTCTAGTTTCTGCATTTTGCCGCATTGTTGCTGCTTTACTTCCCGTAATTATTTTGTGGATTGGCAAAATTATCATTGATGAAATAATCAATATTACCACACATGAAATTACTGACTATAGGTTGCTTTGGAAATATGTAGCTATCGAATTTTCATTAGTTGTTTTATCTGATTTAGTAAGCAGAGCCATTGCCTTAACGGATGGGATTTTAGGCGACCAATATAACATCCAAACTTCAGTACAAATCATACACAAAACAAATGAAATAGACATCAGTCTTCTTGAAGATTCTGAATTTTATGACAAATTAGAAAGAGCCCGAACCCAAACCATGGGTCGTGTCGATTTAATGTCGAATGTTTTAGGACAAGCGCAAACTACCATTTCAATCGCTACTTTAATCGCAGGTTTAATTTATTTTGAACCCTATCTTATTATCTTGTTGGTTTTAAGCATTATTCCTTCTTTTTTAAACGAAATACGCTTCAGTCAACAACAATATTCGTTAGCTAGAAGTTGGACCTCTGAACGAAGGGAATTGGATTATTTGAGATACATTGGAGCCAACGATAAGACAGCCAAAGAAATCAAACTTTTTGGGTTAACCCAATTTGTAGTAAACCGATTTAAGAACTTAGCGGTAAAATATTTTCACCTCAACAAAAAACTAGTCATTAAACGCTCAAGCTATGGCTTTTTGTTCAATGTATTGGGATCAATTAGTTATTATGCCGCTTATGTATTTATCATTTATAGAGTTTTATCGGGTGTGATTACCTTAGGAGAACTTACTTTTTTATCGGGAAGTTTTAATCGGTTGATGAAAAGTTTACAAGATTTCTTTTCACGTTTTACTCGAATTTCTGAAAGCGCTTTATATCTTAAAGATTATTTTGATTTTATCGATATTTCTTCCGAACCCAAAACCAAGGAAGACATTCCTTTGCCAAAAGAAATTAAGCAAGGCTTTGAATTTAAAAACGTTTATTTTGCCTATCCTGAATCGGAACATCAGATTTTAAAAAATGTAAATTTTACTATTAAAGCAGGAGAAAAAGTAGCTTTTGTTGGTCAGAATGGTGCCGGAAAAACCACCTTAACCAAATTAATCTTGCGTTTTTATGAACCTACACAAGGTGAAATACTGCTTGATGGAATAAACATTAATCGGTACAATAAAAAAGAATATCAAGCCTTTTTTGGTGTACTTTTTCAAGATTTCTTTCGATATGAATTTACCGTTAAAGAAAACATAGCCATTGGTAAAATAGATGAAATTCATAACTTTACTCAAATTGAAAAAGCAGCTAAACTAAGTTTAGCAGAAGAAGTGGTTTCGGAATTAGAAAATGGTTACGAACAACAATTGGGGAAACGTTTTGTCAAAGGTCAGGAATTATCGGGTGGACAATGGCAAAAAATTGCTTTGGCAAGAGCCTATATGAAAAATGCAGAAGTTATTATTTTAGATGAACCTACTTCCGCTTTAGATGCCAAAGCAGAAAGCGAAGTTTTTGAGCGGTTGATTCATTTGATTAAAAACAAAACGAGTATCATTATTTCACATCGATTTAGCACCGTAAGACAAGCGGATCGAATTATTGTGTTAGATGAAGGAAGTATTTTAGAAGCAGGAACACATGAAGAATTAATGCAAAACCAACAATTATATGCCGAATTGTTTTTATTACAAGCAGAAGGATATCAATAAAAAGAAATTATGGAAAAAGAAATAGTAAACAAAGTGGCCAATAGTAAATTGGAAGTGTTTGATCTTGAGGATTATTTTCCTAAAGAAGAAATCGTAATTCTTGATATTTCCAAGTGGTTATTTGAAGGGTTTATATTAAAAGAAAAAGAATTCCGTGACAACTTGAATAAGGAAGATTGGTCGACTTACAAAGAAAAAGGTGTTATTTTATTTTGTAGTACAGATGCCATTTTACCCGCTTGGGCGTATATTTTAATTACAACCTATTTGCAACCTTTTGCCAAACAGGTCGTTCATGGAAACAGTCAGGAATATATTTTACTCCACTACCAGCGCGTTTTAGAAACCTTAGATTATTCTATTTATAAAGACAAGCCTGTTATTTTAAAAGGATGTTCTAAAAAAGCGGTTCCGCAATCTATTTATACGTTAGCCATACAAAAATTAATGCCAGTGGCTAAAAGTGTTATGTTTGGTGAAGCCTGCTCAGCAGTGCCTTTATACAAGTCAAAATAAAGTAATACAACTAAAAAATTTTCACTTAAACGAAATTATCATTTTTTGTTTGCAACTTTTTATACCTTACTTGCTTAATTGGGTTAAATTTGCCCCGCAAATCAAAACAAACAAACAAAATGAGAAAAATTTTTTTATTACTAACATTAACTACTTTTAGTGTTTTTTCCCAAAAAACAGAGGGAGAATTAATCAACACGACTTCGGCAGCCGAAACTAAAGCCAGAGACACCACCAATATGGGTTGGAAAAAAACTGGAAACTTTGTGCTACTTTTAAATCAATCTGCTTTTAATAACGAATGGTTAGGAGGAGGAACTTCTAATATTGCTGGAAATGCAGGATTGAATTATGATTTTAATTACAAAACCCCAGATATGATTTGGGACAATAAGTTTATTGCAGCTTATGGTCTTACCAAACAAAAAGGGCAAGAAATGACAAAATCAGATGATCGCTTAGAATTCACTTCATTGTTAGGAAAAAAGGCAAAAGGATATTGGTTTTACTCAGGATTTCTAAATTTCAAAACACAAATGGATGCCGGTTTTGTGAAGGTTACTGACCCTGTTACCAGTGATGAAATATTAGTTAAGAATTCACACTTCTTCTCCCCTGCCTATTTACAAGCTGGACCTGGTATGTTGTGGAAAAAAAGTGACAATCTTAAAGTGAATATTGCACCTGCTACTTCCCGTGTTATTTTTGTACACAAGCATTTTACAGAATTTGGTTCTGCTTTTGGTGTAGAACAAGGAAAATCATCTCGTTTCGAATTTGGAGCTGCTTTAAACGGGTATTATAAATTTAATATTATGGAAAATGTTTCCATGGAAAATATTTTAAATTTATATTCTAACTATTTGGAAAAACCTCAAAACGTAGATATGGATTACCAAATGAATTTGGTTATGAAAATCAATAAATACATTTCTACTAATGTAGCTTTTCAAGCTATTTATGATGACAATGCTATTGGAGCATTTCAGATTAGAGAAGTATTTGGTTTGGGTTTTAACTATGGTTTTTAACCGCTAAAAGAGCAATCAAATGGTAAAGAAAAATTTTAAAATGGCCTCTTGGTCATTTGCCTTGTCTATACTTACGCTTTTAATTCTGGCAACTACTGTTTTATTAGCCAACACTCGTTTAGGTGAAAATATGAATTTCTTCACCAATAAAAACCTTCAATCTGATTTGGAAAAATCCTATTTAGAAATTGAAAAATTAATAAGCGAGAAAGAACTTTTAATGCTTCAATTGGAAGAACAATTGGAAAAATACAAAGCATTAGAAATAGAAAATGAAAATCTACAAACGGAATTGGAATTGAGAAATCAACAAATGGATGCCTTAATTCAAAAAATAGATTCTTTAGAAAAGGATGTATCCAAATTAATGTCTTTAAAAGACGAATTAGCAAAAGCGAAAACAGCATATGAAACCCATTTAACAGAAGTCAAAAACGAAAAAACTCCTAAAAAAGTCACTTCGGATAATGTTTCAAATAACGAAACTAAAACAATGATAGCTGAAGCACGTTTTCTGGCTTCTGAAAATCAAAAAAACACCTCACCTGTTAGCACTATTATTAGGGATGATTACGATGAATTGCGTTTATTAAATTCTTCCGTTCAAACGTACCATATAAAGAATTCGGGAGAAAAAAAATTAGCTTCTCAAGCAGATAAAGTAAATAGTTTAGTATTAGAATATACGATTTATTTAGACAAAAATAAACTGAGAAGATCCAACACATTTTATATTCAACTATTTGACACCAACAATAAAAATGTGGGAAAGACAAAAAGTGTTTTTGTTGGCGCTAATGAATTGATTTATAGTTTTAGTTCAACCGTAAGCTATGAAGAGGAAGTAAATCGAATTCACGAAGAATTTTCTACTGAAGGGCTAGAATTAGATAAAGGAGTATATTTTCTTAATATTTTTAGCGAAGCCGGAAAGTTACTTTCTTCTAGAAGCTTTAAATTGGATTAAGAGCAGTATTTAAATTTGTTTAGTTAAAAAAATAAGAATTATTTGTTTTTTTGTTTAAAATATTGTGTTATTAATTAAACAAAATAACTTAAATTAACAAAAAAGCATAAAAAATTGTATTTTTTTATGCTTTTTTTATTGTTGTATAAAAATTTTATGTACTTTAGTTCCTGTATTAAGTGATTCAATAAGAAAAAGTTAACGGTTTATAAATCATTTAATACTTTAAAAATCTCTATTTACAACTAAAATAAGTTTGTATTTATCTTTCTTTATTAGAAAGTAAATTTCCAAACAGGACAACTTCAAAACTATCTAAAAAAGAGTAAAATTTTTTCACAATCAACCATTATACTGCTGGTCAAGGTTGATAAAGAAAAACAGTACTAATTAAAATGAATTTGTTCCAGCTTCCAAAATTTTAATTTGCTTAAGTAACCCTTTTTCAATTTCACATTTAAATTGAATTTATGTACTTCATATTTTAATGCTCGCATTTTGAAGTATTTGGTTAAACAAATCATGGATTTACTGTGAGTAAGAATTGAACAACTACATTAAACATTTGGTTTGCAAAAAAACTTTTGTTTATATGATGCCTATTCACAAATACTTTTCTAAAGTAATTCAATCACTAATAATAGTAAAGAGAAATGTATTTGATTGAAATTTAAATTACCGCTAACCCAAAACTATTAACCATCATGATTAGAAAAAAGTATAAAATGGCAGTATCGTCATTAGTATTGTCGTCTCTAACCCTGATTGTTCTTGCAGCAAGTTTTGTAATTCCGAATACCGCTTTTGGGAAAAAATTGTTTTTTCCTAAAGCTTCCGAATTACAATCTGATTTAGAAAAATCCTATCTTGAAATTGATAAATTAATTGGTGAAAAGGAGTATTTAATGCAGGAACTAAAACTACAATTAGAAAAAGTACAACAGTTAAAAGCTGAAAATGATTCCCTTCAATCTGAATTAGACGTGAAATATAAACAAATCGAAACCTTAATCTATAAAATCGATTCGTTGGAACAAGATGTATCCAAATTAATGACGTTAAGAAGTGAATTGTCTTACGCTAAAAAACAGTATGAAATGGCTGCAAAAACTTCAAATGAAAAGGAAGAAGTTGCTTCGGAAGAAGTTACTGTAGTCAAAGAGGAAAACAGTGTAGAAAATTCCGCAACTCTTCCTAATTCTGTAACTACACTTAATACTGATTCACCAGTTAAAGATATTATTCGAAATTATGAAGAAAATATACGTTTATTAAATTCAAGTATACAAACCTATCACAAAAAAGATTCAGGCAGTAAAAAAGAAACCGCTTCGGCTTCTAAAGTAAATCGTTTAGTACTTCATTATACTTTGTATGTGGATAAGGGCAATAAAAAAAAGACAGCTAAATTTTATATTCAGCTTTTTGATACCAATAATAAAAATGTTGGAAAAACAAAAAAACTGCTTATCGATGATAAAGAGCTTATTTATAGTTTTGAATCTTCAGTGGAATATACCGAACAAGTGAATCAAGTGGAACAAGAATTTTCTACAGAAGGCCTAAATTTAGACAAAGGAGTCTATTTCTTAAATATTTTTAGTACAAAAGGAAAACTATTATGTTCTAGAAGTTTTGAGTTAAATTAAGCCTTTCTATAAAAGTAAAAAACTGGGTTTTCCAGTTTTTTACTTTTCCTTTTTTAAGAATCGGAATCTTTATCGACAGCTTCTTTATATTCAGGATAAAGAAACTTATTATAAGGGAAACGAGTAACATGTATTTCACGAACCGCTTCGTATACTTTTTCTCTAAATTCTTCAAAATTGAGCTTATCAGTAGCAGAAATGAATAAGGTATTACTTTCTCCCATTTTGTTCATCCAAGTTTGTTTCCAATCTTCTAATGTAAAATGTTTTGTTGTTTTTTCAATACTTAAATTATTTTCGTCAAAATAAACCGGTTGAAAAGCATCAATTTTATTAAAAACCATAATAGTGGGTTTATCATTACTTTTAATGTCTTTCAATATCTCATTTACAGAAGCAATATGATCTTCAAAGTCAGGATGTGAAATATCTACCACATGCAATAATAAATCAGCCTCTCTCACTTCGTCTAAGGTGCTTTTAAAGGACTCAACCAATTGAGTCGGTAGTTTTCTTATAAAACCCACCGTATCACTTAAAAGAAAGGGTAAATTACGTATAACCGTTTTTCGAACTGTGGTGTCTAAAGTAGCAAAAAGCTTGTTTTCTACAAACACGTCACTTTTTCCAATGGCATTCATTAAAGTGGATTTTCCAACATTAGTATAACCCACAAGTGCAACTCTTACCATAGCTCCTCTATTGCTTCTTTGAACTGCCATTTGCTTATCAATGGTTTTTATTTTTTCTTTCAGCAACGAAATTCTATCGCGAACAATACGTCTATCGGTTTCAATTTCAGTCTCTCCAGGACCACGCATACCAATACCACCTCTTTGACGCTCTAAGTGGGTCCACATACCTGTTAATCTTGGTAATAAATATTGATACTGGGCTAATTCCACTTGGGTTCTTGCATAGGAAGTTTGCGCACGTTGTGCAAAGATATCTAAGATAAGATTGGTTCTATCCAAAACTTTACATTCGTCACCTAACTCTCTATTGATGTTTTTTTGTTGTGAAGGGGTTAATTCATCATCAAATATAACCGTGGTAATGGCATTGTCCTTCACATAATATTTGATTTCTTCCAATTTTCCAGTTCCAACAAATGTTTTTGGATTGGGCTTATCCATTTTTTGCCAAAAACGTTTTACTACTTCTCCTCCAGCTGTAAAAGTTAAAAACTCTAATTCATCTAAGTATTCTCTTAACTTTTCTTCATCCTGATTTTGGGTAACAATACCTACAACAATTGTTTTTTCAAAAACGTGATTTTCTTTTTCTAACATAGTCTTTCATTAACCTTACAAAGGTAAAGATAATTTAGCATAATGTGTGCTAATAATAAAGGTCTTACTTTTTAACTTTATAAGTATCTAATTTGTATCCATCAATATCAAATCGATTGCCAACCGAATCTTAGATTAAATATAAAACCTCTGGATTACTCTAGCTTAGGAATTAAACAAAAAACGCTCAGATTTTCTGAGCGTTTTTTGTAATTCTATTTGTTTTTATTGTCCGATTACTCTAACATTATCTACTTCCCAACCAGCTGCAGCTGCAGTGGTAGAAGTATATTTAAAAGCAACTCTAACATTTGAATTTCCAACATAATTAGAAATATCAATTCCACCTGAAGCACCTGCACTCCATGAAGTATAAGAACCCGAAGTCCATACTGGCAAATTGAATCCTGTTAATTGTGTCCATGTTGCTGCACTTGGAGCACCTGAACCACTGTAATTCGTTGAAATATAAACTTGTAAAGCTGGTCCTGCAAATCTTGTGCTGGTCTCAAAAGTAAGAGCAGCAAAAACATTACTTGATAAATCAATAGCTGGAGAAATTAACCAATCTTCATTTGCTTGACTTCCACTACTGAAACCATTCATATAAGCAGATGGTGTTGGGTTACCAAAATTAGTACTCGTCCAAACTTGAGCACCTACAACACTGTAAGCGGTCCAAGTTGGGAAATTATTTACAAATGTTTCTTCAAATAAAACATTAGGAACATATCTATCATTTGTCAACTGAACGTCATTAATTGTTCTAATCATTAATTGATAATCACTACCAAATTTAGTCAAAACACCTCTGATTTTTCCATTTCCACTAGGAATTGCTTCTCCCGCAAAAGTCGCAAACTCACTTACTCTCAAAAGAATGTTGTTGCCAAATTTATCTTTAATAGTATGGTTTGTTCCTGATCCTGCAGTATTATTAGGATTAAAGAAAGTAGTTCCTAATGATGCATCATCAAATTGAACATTATCAAATTCAACTAAAGTATGAAGGTTTCCTAAATTACGAGCTTCTCCTAATCCAATATGATTAACTAATTCCTCCTCGTCCATTTTTTCACAAGAACGGAAAATTATGTTTTTATACTTATCTAAAGCAACACGACCTATATCGTTTCCAAACAACTGTCCAATTTGTAAATCATCTGTATAATCATCTTCCATTACATACAAACCAGTTAAGTCGATATAAACTTTACGACCTGGCTCATATACATTAAATAAATTATATTCATCAACTGGTACAGTAAACCCGTATTCATTATCATTATCATCAAAAGTAACCATGGAAATTGTTTTATAGAAGTTACCACCTTCATCTGATGAAGTAACATACGCTTCTAAAATTGTTCCGTTAGCTAAGTCCCATACTGTTGGTGTAGTTGTAGCATTGTTTGCTAATGGTATAATATCTATATCGGCTGTTTTTGTAACACATTCTCCTGACAAATCAGGTGCGTTGTAATCGTCACCCGTAACGCAACTTGTTAATGTTGCGAAAAGAGCAGTTGTTAAAATTAATATTGTCTTTTTCATAGCCATTAATTTTTAAGAATTTTAATATTGTCAATTTCCCAAGTTGTAGAAGCTGAACTTGTAGAAGTATATTTAAAAGCTAAACGAACATTTGTTCCAGTAAATGAAGAAATATCAATATTTCCAGAATTAGTCCAAACATAATTTGAAGTATCTAAATCTAAATTACCTGATAAATCTGTCCAAGTTGCGCTCGTTGGATCACCAGATGTATAATCTATAGAAATTTTTACTTCTAAAGGGTTTCCAGAAAATTTAGAAGCTGTTTGGAAAGTTAATAAAGCAGCATTCACTGAACTTAAATCAATAACTGGAGAAATTAACCAGTCTTCATTCACATTATTTCCAGAAGCAAAACCAGACATTTTTGCACAGTTTCCTGGATTTCCATACTGCGTATCTAATTGCCATTCTTGAGCTCCTGTTACACTTACTTTAGTCCAATCTGTCCAACTTGTTTCAAAACCATCTTTATATAAATATTCATATATCGTTGGTATAGCATACTCGTCATCTTTTACACAGCTTACAAGAGATAAACAGGCAACTGTGCTTAATAACAAAGATTTAATATTTTTTTTCATCATACAATTTTTTAGAAGTTAATGTAGAAGTTCACAAAATAGGTTCTTCCATAACCGTAGAAATATTTTGAACCAAAAGAAGGAGTTCCATTTGCTCTATCAGCAGCTAAGTCGGGATAAGTTGCTTTTCTTGATTGTTCAAATCCTCCTGTTTTATAAACCTCATCTAATACATTATTAATGGAAGCAAAGAATCCAAATGTATTTCTGTTTTTTGAACTGATTCTCCAAGATTTACCACCAATTACATTCAACAACATGAAATTGTCAAATTTTTCTTGTTTTAAGATATTTCTAACTGAAGTTTCAGTAACACCATCATAGTTATCTCCTGTACTAGGATCAACTGTAAAATTATCTGTTCTCAAAATACTAGACACATCTACATAACTACCTGTTAAATAGTTGATATTTGCTCCAATCCACCAAAAGTGTGGATCTCTATATTCTAATCCAAAAGAGTATGCTTGTTCTGGTAATCCTGGTTGGTGATAATCTTTTAAATACACAGTTCCAAAATTACGGATTGGATTTAATCCTTGAGCAGCTCTACCATCATCATTGGTAATCAATTTTGCATTGTCAGAATAGATATATTGACCAAATGAAGCAGAAGCATTAGCTGTTATGGTTGAAGTAACTTTATATTCTAAACCTAATTCAGCTCCCATAGCTTGTTTATCCAGACCTGTTACAATCTCACTTACAAATGAATCAGCATCTCCGTCAGCATCTCCAATACTTTCAGCATAGTAAAAAGAAATCTCAGAACTGTTTGAAATTTTGTTGTAGAAACCTGTTAAACGCGCTTTCAATTTTGGAGAACGAATAATGTAACTTGCGTCTGCAGCAACAATATTTTCATCTGTTAAGTTTGGAGTAATGTTATTATTTAAACGTGCATTAGAAAACACATTTCTCATAATTGGCGCTTTAGTCATATAAACTCCATTGAAATCTAATAAATGACGCCCATTTATTTTATAGGTTAAACCACCTTTGAAACCAAAGTTTTCATAAGTAGTTTTTTGACTTTTCCCAAAAGAATTATTTGCATAAATTCCATTTCTGTACAATCCTTCTCTTTGGTATTCTGTTCTTGAAAAAGATTGTGCTAAATAAAAATCAAATTTGCTATAATTGAATTTGAATTGGGTGAACCCATCAAAAACAGTAGCATAAAGATTATAATTATAACCATATGTATCGCTTTCACGAACATATCTATTGGGGTTGTTTAAGTCTGACTGACTATTGTCACCCGAATAAAATGGATCAATATCTGCAAAATACGTTCCGCCCATTAAATCTAATAAATTTTGGAAATTATGTGATTTTAATCTTTTAAAATTCACGCCTCCATTCAAAGAAATATGATCTGATAAACTTGCATTTAAAATAGAGTTCGCACTCCATTGTGTATCATCTGTTCTATCTTCATACAATACATAAATACTTCTTCCTGGGAAACCAGAGTTTTGGTTTGCTAAATACATTGCATTCCAATTGATTTGTGAATTATTTACAAAATCATTTCTAATTCCATCAATCTCAGCCTCAGAATACGTACCTAAGTTATTGAAATAACTAGGTAATTTTTTATAGTACGTAGGATCTGGATTATTTCCGTTTTGATAGTCTAATCTTGTATTTCCAATTGAACCTGTTTGATAAGCTACATTTGTATGTAATGTAGTATTTTCATTAATTTTCCAATAATGAGATAACATGTTAATTGGCTCTGCAATATCTTTATCTCTTGAGTTTCTTTTTTGGCCACCTTGCCAACCCCAATATGAGTTGTATTTCACTCCCATTAAATCGGTAACTTCTTGAGTATTTGGAGAGGATTTACCTCTACTGTTTTCAGCATAAATAGAAGTAAAATTGATACTGTGATTGTCATTAAATTTTTTCTCAACACTCGCAAATAATGAATTCGCACTGTAGTCTGTTCCTTCAAAATAACCTTCCTCAGCCCATCTTCTTGAACCTGAAACAACAAATGCCCAACCTTTATCATTTAAACCTGAAGCATGTGTTCCCATTGCTCTCCAACTATAATTAGTGTTTGTTCCAGACATTGTAATTCTACTACCTGGTCTGTAATGAGAAGCTCTAGTATCTATTTCTTGTGTTCCAAGAATACCTCCAAAAGTATATTCAGATGGTGATGAACCCATAGTAAATTCTTGATTACGTGTAGCATCATTCAATCCACCCCAATTACTCCATTGTGGTCTTCCATCATAAATCTTGTTCATTGAAATACCATTGATCATTGTCGTTCCATATTGGTTATCTAAACCTCTAATTCTAAAACGAGCTTGACCCCAATTAAAAGCAGCAGCTTGTTGGTACGTATCTCTAGAAGCTTGTAACAATCCTGATGTACTTTCAGAACCAGTATTATCATCTCCTAAATCATTTTCTGTAATAGTTACCAAACTTAATTGTAATTCAGTTGTAATATCTTCTTCTAAAACAATAGTTCCTAAATCTACTGTTTGTCCAGGAGCAACTTCTAAAACAAATGTTTGTGTTCTATAACCAGTTGAACTAACCACAAGAACGGGTTCACCATCTGGAATAGATTTAAAATTGAAAATACCTTCAGCATCAGTTACAACAGATTGATTCGTGCTTTGAATTGTTGCAACTACATTTTGTAATGGTTTTTGTGATTTCGAATCTACAACCTTACCTTTTAAGGTACTGGTTTGTTGTGCAAAAACAAAAACGGCTTGTAGTACCAATAATGTACTTAATACAAGTTTTTTCATAGAAAGAATAAAAATTAATAATAATTTAAACTTTAAGCGGTTTAAACTTAACAGCCTGCAAATGTATAACTTTTAATAATATTATTTACCTTTGGCACCGATTTTGTACTAAAATTGATAATTATATAACATACATTTCATGAAAATTAAACAATTTTTAATCGCTTTTTTTGTATTATTCACAATAAGCAAGGCTTTTTCACAAGATAAGAAATTTAAAATTCATACCGTAGCATTCTATAATTTTGAAAATCTTTTCGATACTATCAATGATCCAAATACTATAGATGAAGAATATTTACCTAACAAAGGTTGGACTTACAAAAACTATAGAAAAAAGTTAGACAACCTAAGCCGTGTAATCATTGAGCTAGGAACTGATGAAAATCCGTCTAACTCTCCAGTAGTTATCGGTGCATGTGAAATTGAAAACCGACGCGTTTTGGAAGATTTAGTAAAACATCCTACATTAGTTAATAAAGGATATAAAATTATTCATTTTGACTCTCCAGATAGAAGAGGTATTGATGTGGCACTTTTATACCAAGAAAAATATTTTACACCTGTAAGTTATACTAATATTCCTTTGTACATCTATAAAGATGGTAAAAGCAATGGTAAAAAAGAAGAAAAAGATAAAGAGAAAGAAGAAGAGACGGATGATGCGGTACAAATAGATGAATCTACTCAAAGAATTTACACGCGTGACCAATTATTAGTTACTGGGTATTTAGATGGTGAAGAAATTAGTTTTATTGTAAATCACTGGCCATCTCGTTCTGGAGGAGAGAAAAAAAGTAGTCCGAATAGAGAAGCAGCTGGTGCTCTAAATAGAAAAATTATTGATTCTCTATATAAAATCAATCCAAAAGCAAAAGTAATTACTATGGGTGATTTGAATGACGACCCAACCAATAAAAGTGTTAAAAAAGGAGTTGGTGCTGTAGGAACAAAAGAAGAATTAAAACCTTTTGGCATCTATAATCCCATGGAGAAAATGCACAAACAAGGTATTGGAACTTTAGGTTATCGTGATTCTTGGAATATTTTTGACCAAATTATGCTTTCTGAACCTTTAGTAAAAGGAGATTATTCTACATGGACCTATTGGAAAGCCAATGTGTTTAAAAAACCATACCTTATTCAAAATGAAGGAAGATGGAAAGGCTATCCTAAAAGAAACTCTAATGGTGTGCCTGGATTTAGTGATCACTTACCTGTTTATATTTATTTAATTAAACAAGTCAACTAAAGAGCTTAAAATATTTGAGAAAAGGTTAGTCCAAAAAAGACTAACCTTTTCTTTTTTTGTACCTTTACGTAACTAAAACATTACAAATGAGCATACAAAAACCATTCAATTTAAATCAATGGATTGAAGAAAATAGAACCCTACTAAAACCTCCTGTAGGGAACAAAAATTTATATGTAGATTCTGGCGATTATATTGTTATGATTGTAGCGGGACCTAATGCAAGGAAAGACTATCACTATAATGAAACAGAAGAATTGTTCTATCAATTAGAAGGAGAAATAACGGTTTATGTACAAGATGACGGTCAAAAAAAAGCCATGACTTTAAAAGCGGGAGACATGTATTTACATCCTGCTAAAGTGCCACACTCTCCTAATCGTACAGCAAATTCAATAGGCTTAGTAATCGAAAGAAAACGCAACCATTTACCTGTAAAAGATGGGTTACTTTGGTTTTGTGACAATTGCAACCATAAACTATACGAAGTGTATTTTGAATTAAACAATATTGAAGTTGATTTTTTAAAACACTTCAATCATTTCTATAATTCAGAAGCATTACGCACCTGTTCAAAATGCGGTACCGTTATGGAAACCGATCCTCGTTTTGTAACGGAAGAATAAAAAGCTAATTCCTGCTATCCTGTTTAGTTTTCTCTGCTAACTTTTGGTTTTTCAAACCCTAAAAAGAGCTTCTATGGTCGCTTTTTTATGGTAAAAAACCTAAAAGATAGCCTTTGAAAAGCTATCCATTCTATCAGGGCTAAAAATTCAAATCAATTTCATACATTTGTAGAAATTTAACAAAAACACGTAAAAAAGTTACAATGTCAACAATAGCACAACAGTTTGGAATGCAAGAAGCATTGGAAATATTAGGCGTTAAAGCGACTAATTTAGGAACTTCTACAGGAAGCGAATGGTTTTCTAATGGAACTATCATTGAAAGTTACTCACCAGTAGACGGACAATTAATTGGAAAAGTACAAACTACTACAAAAGAAGATTACGAACGTGTCATGCAAAAAGCAACGGAAGCTTTCAAAACTTTCAGAGCAATGCCAGCACCACAAAGAGGAGAAATTGTTCGTCAATTTGGAAATAAATTAAGAGAATTAAAAGAGCCACTTGGAAAATTGGTTTCTTATGAAATGGGTAAATCTTTACAAGAAGGTTATGGAGAAGTTCAAGAAATGATTGATATCTGTGACTTTGCAGTAGGTTTATCACGTCAATTAAACGGGCAAGTAATTCCATCGGAAAGACCAGGTCACGTCATGCGTGAACAATGGCATCCTATTGGAATAGTAGGTATTATTTCAGCATTCAACTTTCCAGTAGCCGTTTGGTCTTGGAACACGGCTTTAGCATGGATTTGTGGAGATGTATGTGTTTGGAAAGCTTCTGAAAAGGCACCTTTATGTTCTATAGCTTGTCAAAATATTATCGCAGGAATCTTAAAAGAAAATAATTTACCTGAAGGTATTTCATGTATTATCAACGGAGATTATACTGTGGGTGAAATGATGACAGCAGACACTCGTATTCCTTTAGTTTCTGCTACCGGTTCTACTAGAATGGGAAGAATTGTAGGAGCAAAAGTAGCAGAACGTTTTGGTAAATCCTTATTAGAATTAGGTGGAAACAATGCTATAATCATTACTCCAACTGCCGATTTAAAAGTAGTCGTTCCTGGAGCTGTTTTTGGAGCTGTTGGTACTTGTGGACAACGTTGTACCTCAACCAGACGTTTAATTATTCATGAATCGGTTTACGATACAGTTCGTGATGCTATTGTAGGAGCTTACAAACAAATTAAAATAGGTAATCCATTGGATGAAAAAAATCATGTGGGCCCATTAATTGATAAAGATGCTGTAAATACCTATTTAGCAGCGATTGAAAAAGCAAAATCAGAAGGTGGAAAAGTATTAGTTGAAGGTGGTGTGCTTTCTGGTGACGGTTATGAAAGTGGTTGTTATGTAAAACCGGCTATCATTGAAGCTGAAAATCATTTTGAAATTGTACAACATGAAACCTTTGCACCCGTTTTATACTTAATGAAATATAGTGGCGAAGTAGAAAATGCCATTGATTTACAAAATGGAGTAGCACAAGGCTTGTCTTCGTCCATCATGACCAATAGTATGAAAGAAGCCGAAAAATTCTTGTCATTTGCAGGTTCAGACTGTGGAATTGCAAATGTGAACATTGGTACTTCAGGAGCTGAGATTGGTGGTGCTTTTGGTGGAGAAAAAGAAACTGGTGGTGGAAGAGAGTCAGGTTCAGATGCTTGGAAAGTATACATGAGAAGACAAACGAACACTGTAAATTATTCTGATCAATTACCATTAGCTCAAGGAATTAAATTCGATTTATAATTCAATACATAAATTACAATGAGAAAACCCCAGTAATTAGTCACTGGGGTTTTTAATTTTATATCACACTTCTTAATTTGTCAATTTTACTTTTGATGGATCCAACTTCAAACAAACGTAACACTTTAAAAATTAAGGAAGGAATAAAACCGGCATTGGTAATTAAATCTGCTATTTTAGTGATTTTTTGATCCCTAATTAAAATTTGCTCTTGTAATTGAGAGGTATCTAATGGTGCGAGTTGAACTGCAAATTTCCAAGCGCCATTTCTTGCTTCCTGCATACTGAAATCAATTAAAAATGTATCTACATTCCGTGTCTTTTTTAAAATCCATTTCATAAAAGGCCAAACATCAGAAAGTGCGGTTTCTACATTTCCTACCAAGGATGCTAAAATATGATTTATCATATTAAAATCGGCTTCTAAATCTTGTATTTCGTCGCCTGGTGCTACTTGTGCTGCCGCAATACTTAAATCTAAATTAATATGCGCATTCATTCCTAATAATAAATGTTGTAACAGGACAATCCAAAAATCAGTGGCATACTCAAATGCTACTTGCCAAGAAGTTGAAGGTTTCAATCCCCATTTGTACTCATAATAAGCCGCAATGTAACGGTTTGCAAAGATAACATCGAGTTGTTCCATTCTGGGACCATTTTGAAACATCCCATTTGCGATTCCTTCTTTTACTTTTTCCGTTACTTTACAATACAAAACTGCAAAGTAGCCCATTGTACTTTTCTCGTTCAAAGCAGCATCTATAATTATATTCAAATGCAGAATAACCTCATCAATTGTTTTCGCTTGCGGTATTTGTTGTGACATGTTTGTTTATTTTTAGGAAAAATACTGCTTTTTTCTATTATTATTAATATCAAATATATTTTTATCTTTGGACACCTATAAAAAACATCATGGCATTACAAGAAGAATTTGCAAAACAAGGAATCTGGTTATTTAGATATAGAGGTGTATTACCTGTTATTATTTTGGTGATAGGAGCCTTGCTTTTTCTACAAACAGAATTGCATCCAGAGGTTTTTCCATTAAAAAACACACCGTATGAAATGTATTATGAGATGTTTTGTTTAGTAGTAAGTTTGTTAGGGTTATTCATTCGAATTTGTGTAATTGGTTTTGTTCCAAAAAACACTTCTGGAAGAACAGTTGAAAAACAAGTAGCCGATAGCTTGAATACGACAGGAATGTATTCTTTGGTGCGACACCCATTATATTTAGGAAATTATTTTATGTGGTTGGGTCTTGCCATGCTCCCAGGTAATTTTTGGTTTGTAGTCGCTTTTACCTTCATGTATTGGGTTTATTACGAAAGAATTATGTTTTCAGAAGAAAAATTCTTACGCAGTAAATTTGGAGAAACGTACTTAGCTTGGTCGGAAAAAATCCCAGCATTTGTTCCTGATTTTAAAAATTATCAAAAACCTCACTTAACTTTCAGTTGGAAAAAAGTGGTAAGAAAAGAAATAACGGGTCTTTTTTTATTATTTCTTATCTTTTTTGTGTTTGATTACGTAGGTGTTGTAACCAAAAATGCTTCTCATCCGAATTACTTTTTGAGCTACTGTCTAATTGTATTAACAGTTGCTATTATTATAATTAAAATAATCAAGAAAAATACCAATCTTTTAAAGCAAGAAAACAGATAATATTAGCTTAGCTTTTCTTTGAAAAAAGAGAGCGTTCTTTCCCAAGCCAATGTAGCAGCTTTTTCATCATATCTTGGTGTGGTATTGTTATGAAAACCATGATTAACATCAGAATAAAAATGGGCTTCAAATGTTTTTTTATTTTCAAGTAACGCTTTTTCATAAGCAGGCCATCCCGCATTTACTCTTTCATCCAAACCCGCATAATGGAGTAGTAAACTGGCGTTAATTTGAGGAACTTCACTTTCTTGAGGTTGTCCTCCATAAAAAGGAACAGCTGCCAATAACTCAGGAATTCTTACTGCCATTGCATTCGAAACCCACCCTCCAAAACAAAATCCTACAACACCTATTTTGCCCGTACAACTTTCATGGTTTTTTAGGTAGTCATAAGCCGCAATAAAGTCTTCTAACATTTCTTCTCTTGTTCTCTTCTTTTGCAGCTCTCTTCCATCATCATCATTTCCTGGATAACCTCCTAAAGGAGATAATGCGTCTGGAGCCAAAGAAATAAATCCTTCTAAAGCAACTCTTCGTGCAACATCTTCAATATAAGGATTTAAACCTCTATTTTCATGTACTACTATTATTCCAGATAACTTATCATTGCTTTTTACTGATTTTGAAAGCAATCCTTTAATCGTTCCACCACCTTTAGGTGAAGCATAAGTTATGTATTGAGAATCTAAATTCGGATCATTAGGGTTTACGAGTAAATTATCTTTATAATTCGGCATCATAAAACTTAAAAGTGTAGGTAACGTTAAACCTCCAACGGCAAAAACAGATAACTTTTCGATAAACTGTCTTCGTTCCAATTTATTATGTGCATACGCATCATACAAATCAAAAATCGCTTGATTTAAATCTTCTTTTTTAATTTTTTGCATTGTATTGTATTTAAAAAACATACTAAAGATACTAAATAATCTTACTGCTTTTTATTCTTGACCTATTATACTGCTTTACTACTAATTATACTGCTTTACTACTAAATAGTATCTCGGAACAACACGTTCTATTCTATTTTTTCTGTAAAATTTGTTAATTTACTTGATTATTTTTAACAAAATTCAATTTTATAACTATTTATTAAAGGAATAAGACGGTCAAGATTGAATTTGTATTAAAATTCTTCCTATATTTATAGTATGAATTAAGCCCATATGAAGTTACTCAAAATCATTTCTTTATTCATAACATTTTTGTTTCTATCGTGGGCAACTTCTTGTTCATACACCTCTTTCTTGTCTTCAAAAGAAAAAAGATATTTAGCAACACAAGACAGTATTAAAGTAGCAGTTTTTCCCTATTATCCACCCTATCAATTTACGAATGATCAAGGTGAAATGGATGGGATTTATGTTGATTTTTTAGAATTAATTGAACAAAAAATAGAATATAAGTTTCAAAGAGTGTATTATACGGATTGGGAAAAAGTATTAACTGATGCTAAAACCCATAAAGTGGACATGATTCTTGAAATTCAACAAACTAAAGATAAAGAAAGTTTTTTGGTCTTTTATCCTCCTTTGTTTGAATCCAAACATGCCATAGTTCAGCGAAAAGACGCTAAACCTATTACTAACTTAAAACAATTTGGTAAAGATCAAAAGCTTATTTTACCTTATCAATATTCTATAGTAGAGATTATTCACAAAAAATATCCCAATATTAAAATCGGTTTTGGTAAAGATGAATTGGAATGCTTACAAAAAGTTAACTCTGGTGAATATGATGCCTATGTAGGACCCAAGGCTGTCATAAAATATTTGATTACTAAAAACAACCTGAAAGATGTTGGTATCTCTTCTGAACTTCCATTTTCTTATAGCCCAGGTTTTGCTGTAGCAAAAAATGATATCGATTTACAAAATATTATCAAAAAAAGTCTTAATAGTATTTCAAATGAAGAAAAAAAATTAATTATAGACAACTGGCTTTTCAATGTAGTTACTCCTTTTTATGAAAAACCTAATTTTTGGATATGGGTAACCGTTTCTATTGTGTTTTTACTTTTGGTTATCATCTTAATAAATCGTTACTTAAAATTTAAAATAAAGCAACGTACGAGACAATTGCGAATTGCTAAAGAAAAAGCTGAAGAAAGTGATCGCTTGAAAACCAATTTTATTCAAAATATTTCTCATGAAATTAGAACACCAATGAATGGTATTATTGGTTTTTCTGAATTATTGCAAAAAGAAAATTTAACGCTAGAAGAACAACGAGAATTTGCAAAAATTATAGCGAATAATAGCAAAGAACTTATCGTAAGTATAGATAATATTTTAGAAATTGCTAAACTTCAAACTGAAAAAATCACCATCAAACCTGAAGAAATTGATTTAGATGCTTTATTTGAAACGATTTACAAAAAATACCAACATAAAGCGAAAGAAAAAAATATTCATTTCGTTGTAGAAAGCCAATTGGATAAAGAAGCCGAACACGTATTAATTGATAAACCCAAACTTTTTAAGATCCTTTTAAACCTTATTGATAATGCTATAAAATTTACCAAAGTAGGTTCCATTATAATTGAATATACTGTAGAAGCTGATTCCATCATTATTAAGATTAAAGACAGTGGCATTGGTATTAAAAAAAGAGATCAAGAAACCATTTTCAATATTTTTACACAATCCGAAAAAGAAATAGCAAAAAATTATGGTGGACTAGGCTTAGGTCTTTCTATTGCTAAAAAAAATGCGGACTTAATAGGAGGTAAAATTACTTTTGATACACTTGAAGGTCAAGGAACAACATTTACAGTACTATTACCATTCATTCCTGTACATAAATCGCATTTAAAGACTGCTGCAATACAAATTCCGCCCAAAGAAAAACCAGAAAAACATATCATCTTAATTGCTGAAGATGGCGATGTGAATTTTTTATTTTTAAAAACGGTTTTAACCAAAATGCCTGAATTTAATTTTGTGATACATCGAGCCGAAAACGGAAGAAAAGCAGTAGATATTTGCGAAGATAACTCACAAATCGAATTGGTGTTGATGGATATTAAAATGCCAATTATGGATGGTTACGAAGCTACTCAAAAAATAAAAAAAATTCGTCCTAAATTACCTGTTATTGCTCAAACTGCTTACTCAACTGAAGAAGATATTAAAAAAGCAATTGAAGCTGGCTGCGATGATTTTATTTCCAAACCTATTGATAAAAATATATTAAAACCTATTTTATCTAGATTCATATTTAAAACCACTTAATTTTAATCGATTTCTTTTTGGTCTGACGCAATAACTTGTCCAGTATTCATATTCTGAATTAGAGCAACCACTTTAAAATCAGACCGTTTATTTTTCGAAGTAAACTCTAAAAAGACTGTATCTGTTTTATTTTTTAGTGTTTTACTTGTAAAATTAGTAACAATCGCATAATTAGTTTGTTGTAAACCTCTGTTTTCCCCTCTTTTTATTTCAGAAAAACCCTTTTTTTGAACTAAAATAAGAATCACATTACAATTTTCTTTCAATGAAGTAGTGTATTTGATTTTAAGCATTCGATTATCAATACAGTCAATCTGATTCAAATCAATAAAAGTAGATCTATTTGCAGTATATTTTAATTCCTTTTTGATAGCATTAGCAATCTCTAATCTACTACTTCCAACAAATTCTCGTTCTCCATTGATAACTAATTGCGGTGTATATAAATTAGTTTGGAGTAATTTTGCATATTCTTTCTGTCTATCAGTACATTCTTTATTACTAAAAGGATCTTTCCATCCAAGATAGTTCCAATAATCCACATGATACGCTAATGGAATTATTTCAGCTTGATCAAGCAGTGCATATTCATTAAGAATTTCATCAGCTGGCGGACAACTGCTACAACCTTGAGAGGTAAATAATTCTAAAACAACAAAACCTTTGTTTGATGACTTAATTGAATGAGGATCAATTCCTTTGTCATTTTGAAGCAATAACCAAATAAAAATAAGGAGATATTGCACTTTGTAAATGGGATTCATATTTTTTCATCTAAATTATACCATTTCCATTTTTTATAGCGTTAGATAAACAACTTAACATATAAGAATATTTTCTATTTCATTGTTTTTAAAAAATTAATAAAAAAGGATATTAATGACAAGTAAAGACAAATAATCCTCAAATAAAACAAAATATTTAGAAAATATTCTAAATTAATATTTGTTTGTTAGATTATTTTCTATTATATTTGTAGTATTAAAATTAGATTATGGATCGCTATACAAAAAATCGAATACAAAAATTACATCCTTCAGTAAGAGAAGAGGTAATGAGTATAATAAAAGAATGCAATACAGCTTTAACTGGTAAAGCAAAAATAAGAATCACTCAAGGACTACGCACTGATCAAGAACAAAATAATTTGTATGCCATTGGGAGAACAAAACCTGGAAAAAAAGTGACACATGCAAAAGCCGGACAATCCATACATAATTATGGCTTTGCTGTTGATATCTGTTTGTTAATTGATAACAAACAAGTTTCTTGGGATACCTTAAAAGATTGGGACAATGATAAGGTTGCGGATTGGTATGAATGCGTGAAAATCTTTGCGAAAAACGGATGGAATTGGGGTGGAAATTGGAAAACCTTTAAAGATATTCCTCATTTTGAAAAAAAAGATTACAATAATTGGAGAAAACTTTCAAAATTAAAAAAAGATAAAAATGATTATGTAATTTTATAAGCAAACAAATGAAAGAAATATTTCTTACTATAAATCACAAACAAAAAAACACAGACATGAAAACATTTCAAATTAAAATTGCATTATTCACGTTGTTACTATTACAAGGGTGTCAAGCTATTAAAACAGCTGTTTACGATCAGTATTCCTATCAAAAAACAACCGAGTTAAAAGTGGAAACCCTGTTGGCAATTGAAAATGCAACTACTTCATTTGAAGAGCATCAACAAATGGTCGAGAAAGTTCTTTTAGATATGGAAAAACTAAAAGAATATGAAAAGAACAAGCCAAATAATGAAATCACATTTTCAATGTGGTCTATTATGACCGATTCAGAGAAAAATTTAGCTGCTGGTTTTTTCAAACGATGGAAGGAAAAACAAACGCTGTCTCCTGCATTTGTTACAGAAGCTAAAAAACAAATTGAAGAAGCCTTCAACTTATTAATTGAATATGAAGTTAAAAAAGACAAAACTTCTAAAGACAATTTATTAGCCTTAATTTCAGAATAACAAACAAACAGATAAACATCATGGACATCGAAAAATTAATTAAAGAATTAAAAGAAGCACTTTTAATCTTATTAGGAAACAAATACAAAGAATTTAAACCAGAAACACAAAAAGATATTACAGTATTTCTAAAAGATTCAGAAGAAAAATTAAAACGTTGGGTTCAACTTTTAGCAGAAGGCTCCCTAACAAAAGAAGAGTTTGAATGGTTATTAAAAAGCCAAAAAGACTTAGTTACCTTAAAAGCTTTACAGACTGTAGGCATCTCAAAAATCAGATTAAATAATATAAAAAATAGCATACTAAAAACAATCTTTGATATTGTATTAGCAGCAGTTATAAAATAAAAAGAATGGCAAAAAAAATCAGAGTATTAAGTTTAGATGGAGGAGGAATTAGAGGAATTATTACGGCTGTGGTTTTAAAATACATACAAGAACAATTACAACGAATTGACAACCCAAATGCAAAAATTGGTGATTATTTTGATTTAGTTGCTGGAAGCAGCACTGGAGGATTATTAACGGCAATCTTGTTGTTTCCAGACAACACCAAAAGTGCGAAATTTTCAGTAGAAGCAGCTTTAGATTTATATGCAAAAAAGGGAGATTCTATTTTTAATGTTTCGTTTTGGGAAGAAATTATTAATCCGTTTGGTTTATTTAATGAAAAGATTTCACAACGCAATTTAGAACGTCAATTAAAAGAGGTATTTGGAGATTTAAAATTAAACGAATTGATAAAACCTTGCTTGATTACAACCTATGATATCAATCAAAGGAAATCCAAGTTCTTTTGCAGTCATGAAGCCTATACGCCTTTAGAAAATTTTTATGTAAGAGATGTTTGTAGAGCAACGAGCGCAGCACCAACTTATTTTGAGCCAGCCAAAATTAAATCGCTTTACGATCAAGAATTTACCTTAATTGATGGTGGTGTGTATGCGAATAATCCGGCGATGTGTGCGTATGCTGAAGCTAGAAAAATTCCTTTTTCTAAAGTATTGCATGACACTCAAAAAATAGATTATCCAGATATTAATGACATGATAATTGTATCTATTGGAACTGGAGAAGTTTTAAAGCCCTACACCTTTGAAAAATTTGAAAATGCAGGCAAAATCAAATGGATATCCCCTTTAATTGATATTTTATTATCTGCCAATGCGGAAACCGTAAATTATCATTTGTCTAAAATGTATGAATCGCTTGGCCCAAGAAACAAAAGGAATTATTATCGATTAATGCCTCAATTACGAAATGCATCACCAGAAATGGATGACACGTCGAAAAAGAACATTTACGAACTCATACAAGCGGGTTTGTATTTTATAGATCAAAACCGAAAAACATTAAATGAAATTGCAAGAAAATTAGTGAAATACAAATAAAATAAAGAGATTCAAGGTGCACATTGAGTTTCATTTATACTTACACGCAAAATAACAAAATTACACACAGATCATGAATTTAAATGAACTCGATGAGCCAAGCAAATCTTTTTTTGACTTGCTCAACCAACCTATGAACCAAAGACTCTCTTTTGAACAAATCAAAAAAGGGTTTATCGGAACTAGCCCTTTAGAAGGAATAAAAACACATCAAACAGCGAGACAAATTTCCAATGAAATCGCGTTGGAATCACCTCTAGGAAAAAGAAGTGCTTTTTATAAAGCTGAATATATCGATAAAAATATTGACTTTGTTAAGTTAGCCGAATTTATTAAAAACGATAAAGATGCTGAATTTGACTATAAAAATTTTATTGGTAAATACACACATATAGTTTCCAATATTATTTCTTTTGGAGAAGAAGCTAAGTTCGACAGAATGGCAAATGTTCCTACAAAATATGATAGCTATGAAACTGTTGAAACCGAAATCCCTTTAGTGTATAAAACATCTAAAGGTGATAGAGTTTTACAGTTAGAAGGTAAATTATACCAAGAAGACACAAATCTAGTAAATATCGGTAAAGATTTTGAAGGCGATTATTCGGGTGGATTAGAATTTGAATTTGACTATAAAAGAAGACGATTAAGTTACAAGCTACATTTTTATTATGTAGGCAAAGTTTTGGTCTATGAAAAAGACAATATAGATAACATTGCTTTTACCATTAGCTCTTCTAATTATGAGGATTTCTATGCCTTCATCAAAATTGTTGGTAGAAAATATCCTAACCCAAATTTTGAAAAACTTGTGGCAGATTCATTTGTAAAAGCAATACAGTCCATTAAAGAAAGACTATCAAAAAGGCCTATAAAACAATTTGATGGTTTTGATTATAGGGACTTAGATTGGCTGTATCAAAACATACCTTATTTTGCAGCGAAACAATTAGATTTCAATGAAACGATTGAAAATGTATTCAGACTTAATTTAGCTGATGTTACAAGTTTTTTTCAAGATTATACTGCTGCTATTACTTCAATTTTACAAAAATTAGACAGTCAAAAAGTATACAATTATTTTTATGACAATCCTAAGAAATTAATTTCTTTGTATAATGGTTTTAGTGATGAGCACTTAACAAAAGCATTTTGTATCTATTTAACGGCTATTACATTTGTGTATGGTAAACAAAATATTGAAAAAGCAAGAAAATTTACGCTAAGCGATAATTCTCATATTGAGACCAATATTTTATATGGAGATAAAGTAGGAAAAGTGGAGTTAAGAAACGAATCGCAATTACCTTATGTCGGATTTAATTTTTTAAGTTTTATACATTTGTATTCTGATGATGTAGAAATAAATAATCCAAAAAAGGAAAGTAACCAATTTCATCCTTTAGATATTATTTATATTCATAAATTAGACGAAAATTACAATGAAATTGAAAACATTCCTTTTATTGCCTTATATGGAAAACACCTAGGTGATGCTACAGAATGGAGTGATGTAACCGATGCCACTTTAGCGATAGTAGATGTGCTAAGTATTTTATTAAGTGGTGGTGCGCTTTTAGCAGGAATAAAAGGAGCTGCAAGATTGTTTGCCATTTTGGATATTACCATTAGTACTATTAATTTAGCACTATTAAACCCAGATTTGCGCAATCGACTCAACAAAACAGAAGCAGGAAAATGGTTTGTAAACCACTGGGGAATAATTAGTTTTTGTGTAAGTTTAGGTACAATTTCATATTATCTTGCCAAAGGCATTGCAAAATATGGGAAACAGTTTAAAAACCAAGTTCAAAACCAACCTAAACTAGCGAAACAAATTGAGGAGTTAATTGAGGAAAGTAAGAAGGTATTGGATGATTATGACAATATTGGTCTATTAAATAAAATTATTAAATCACATAATGGAATAAAATATGAAATATTAATATTTCAAGATAGAATACGTTTTAACTTATTAACAAAAAACAACAATTGGGATAATTCTGCTAGACTATGGGGTGGCGAATTAGAATTTGACTTTAATATAAGTGGCGTAAAAGGATTAGGCCAAAAATGGACAGATGATGCTTTTGAGATTTTTAAAGAAAGGATTGAAAGAGTGAAAGTTACATGGACTGAAAACCCATTATACCCAGAAGGAAGATCTTTAGGTCATAGACAATTTTGGGATGCTTTTATGGAAAATGGTGATAAATTAAAGTCTGTAAAAGAAACAACATTCTATGAAACTATGAGTCAAAAACAATTTTCAAATATAATAACAATCATTGATGATTACAACAAGACAATAGTAATTTTAACAAAATAAAATATAATCAAAATGACTAAAGAAAAATATTTCCAATATATTATTAATAATGGTTTAGAATATGGAAAAATTATTAATAACTATTTAATTTTAGAGTATAATAATCTAAATATTAACAATTTATTAAAGATTAAAATAAAAAATAATATTGCGCAAAATTCAAATTTTGAAGTTCCAATGATTGACTTTAATCAATTATTATTTGCTTTAGAAAATAGAATTGAAAAATTACTTAACCATCCAGATTTTAATCCCTTTAAAGAAAAATTAAGAGAAAGATTTCCAGATCAATATGGAAGTCAACCATTTAAATTTAAAGGAACGACTTATTATTTATATCATAAAGGCAGAGAATTCTATATTGACACTCTGATTATTAACACTTTATGGTTTAAAGAATTAGTTGAGGCCCATCTTAAAGCAAACAAACCATTAAAATATATTTATAAAGAATAAAATAAAGCTACTTCCAAGTAGCTTATTTTTTGTGTAAGCGTAGGAACAATTTCGTATTATCTTGCCAAAGGTATTGTAAAATATGGGAAACAGTTTAAAAGCCAAGTGCAAAACCAACCTGAACTAGCGAAACAAATTGAGGAGTTAATTGAGGAAAGTAAGAAGGTATTGGATGATACAGATTTGATGAGTAAACCTCCAAAAACAAATGAAATTACAGGAGGTAAATTAATGAGTGAATCCAAAATAAGGAAATACAAAGGTGAATTAAGACAAAAAGGAATTGAACCCATTTTTGAGGATGATTTATTACTAAATAAAGGAGGTAAAAAGATTCAAAACAAAGCTACTTTAAAAAAATTTAAATCATTCACTGATGATGGGATATTATTTGAAAACCCAAGAGATTTCTTCTATTTCTTAAGGAAAGAAGGATATGGAGGTGGTTTCCACCCACAAACTAAGCAGTTGTTTTTAACAGAAAACCCCACTGAATATTTAGCTTTTCATGAAAGATCACATGTTAAACATTATTTAGAAATCGGCGATGAATATCTTACTTTAGCATCATGGCAAAAAGAAACCTATGTTTTTAATGAAATTTGGAAAGAAAAAAATTTATGGACAAATGAAGAATTACTACATGCTTTAGATTATGTTAATCGTGTTAGAAAAATAGCTAAACAACCAAAAATTATAAAAAAAATATAATTATGAAATATACAGAAGAACAAATATTAGCAAAAGCTAAAAAAGTTATGAAAGATGTAAAAGGTAAATTCTATTCTGAAGATTGTATAGAAGGTGCTTTGTATCAAAAAGCAGATAAAATCATTTCTGGCAAAAATAAAAATAAAATTATGCCAACTTGGAGTGTTAGCATTAAAGCAATTTTTAATAATATAGATATCTTAACTATATCTGATGAAACTGGTGAACCACTCTTTTACATGAATTTTAACACATTAATTTTTGATATAGAAAAGGATGAAAAAGGTTATTTTAGAGTGGGTCTACCTAGAGATTAATTTATACGCTACTTTCGACTAGCTTCTCTTTTATATAAGTTTCATATTATCTTGCCAAAGGCATTGTAAAATATGGGAAACAGTTTTAAAACAAAAGTGCATAATGTATGCACTTTTGTTTTTCTTACTTATCTTTACAGCCTTTTTAAAAAATATGGATTTTAGTTACCCAAAAAACGAAAAGCTTAAAAGCAAAACCACTATCGATTTACTCTTTTCAGAAGGAAAATCGGTATCGAAATATCCCTTGCGTTTGGTTTATGTAGAAAATCCATCCGATTCTGAAATTTTAAAATTCGGGGTTTCAGTGTCAAAAAAATACTTTAAAAAAGCTGTTGATCGCAACTATTACAAAAGAGTTTTAAGAGAATGTTATCGATTAAATAAATCCGTTTTATTGGAAAACATAGAAAAAAACTACGCTATTATGTTTTTTTATCAAACCAAAGATCGCCTACCCTATTCTGAAATTCATCAAAAAACGATGCTATTGTTTGAAAAGTTTATTGCTGAGGTAAAAAAATAAGTCTTTTGGCTAAGTTTTTGTAGCATATTTAATCTTATCTTTAATTGTTATTCAAACTAATTCTTTTGCTTATGAAAACTTTTTGTTTGCGTTTTTTTATGTGTTTGCTTTTTATTTCTTGTAAAGAAAATTTTACAGAAGTGGATGTAGCTGAAAACACCTCATCCTTTTCTAACATTTCCAATTTATCTGAACCAGTAAGAGAAGAAAGTACTAACAAGTTAATGACACATGATTTAAAAATCATTAAAACGGCTCTTTTACGCTATCCAACTCAAGATTTAAAAACAAGCTTTGAAACCCTTTCCAAAGCAGCAAAAATTTACAAAGCCTATATACAAAACGATAATTCTGGAACAGATTATGGTTCTTACTATCGTAATGTAACAATTCGCATTCCCAACACTTCTTTCGATGCTTTTATTGCAGAAATCAGTAAAGGAGTAACACATTTCGATGTTAAGGAAATTGCAGCACAAGATGTTACTGAAGAATTTGTAGATGTTACCGCTCGTTTGAAAGCGAAACACAACTTAGAAAGTCGCTATTTAGAGATTCTGAAAAAAGCGACTAAAGTGAGCGAAATTTTAGAAATTGAAAAAGAATTATCCAAAATAAGAGAAGAAATAGAAGTTGCAGAAGGAAGACTACACTATTTAGAAAATCGTGTTGCTATGAGTACTATTTCAATTGAAATGTATACTGAAAAAGCAGAAGGAACAGGAACTAGAGTTTCCTATGGAAGTAAAATGTGGAATGCTATTACATCTGGTTTTAATGGTTTGTCAAGTTTCTTTCTTGGATTGCTACAAATTTGGCCATTTATCCTTATTTTCGTAGTAGTTTTCATTTTCGTACGAAGAAAAATTAGAAATAAAAAGAAATTATAATGAAACGATTTTTAGCAAAAAAATATATTCTAACTGTTTTAAGCATTGGTTTATTAGTAACTGCAGCAAGTTTTAAAAATGACTTTTTTGAAATTGCCAAACAAATCGAAATATTTACAGAAGCATTCAAAACGGTAAATCAAAATTATGTAGATGAGACCAATCCTGGTGAATTGATGGATATTGCTATAAAAAATATGTTGGCAGATTTGGATCCTTATACGGTTTTTTTTAACGAGCAAGATGTTTTGAAATTCAAAATCAACAATACGGGTGAATATACTGGTATTGGTGCCATGGTGCAACGAAAAGACGGTCGCGTTTTTTTGAAAGAAATCTACAAAGGTTTTCCAGCCGATAAAGCAGGTTTAAAACCAGGTGATGAAATTACGCAAATAGGCGATATCAATTTAAAAGAATACAAGGAAGACGCGTCTCAATTATTAAGAGGTACCAAAAATACCAAAGTAGCCATTACTTTTGAAAGACAAGGAAAAAAACAAAATACAGTAATTGTTTTAGATGAAGTTGAGGTAAAATCAGTTCCTTTTTATTCTTTATTAGACGATAAAACAGGTTATATTGTGCTTTCCAAATTTACTGAAAAAGCCAGTAGCGAAACTAAAGCTGCACTGCTTGATTTGAAGACAAAAGGAGCTACAAAGATTATTTTAGATTTAAGAGGTAACCCTGGAGGTTTATTACATGAAGCTGTTAATATTTGTAATCTATTTGTACCAAAAGGAGAAACCATCGTTACAACAAAATCTAAAAATGAAAAGCATAATAATACCTATAAAACCAATAATGCTCCTATAGACCTTGAAATACCATTAGCTGTTTTAATTGATGGAAGTAGCGCTTCTGCTTCTGAAATTGTTTCGGGAGCTTTACAAGATTTAGACCGTGCTGTAGTGGTTGGTAATAGAAGTTTTGGAAAAGGTTTGGTGCAACGCCCTTTAAATTTGTCATATGGAACTCAAGTAAAAGTAACCATTTCAAGATATTATACACCTTCTGGAAGATGTATTCAAGCTTTGGATTATGCACATAAAGATGCGAATGGTAAAGCCATAAAAATTGATAAAAGCAACTTTAATGCGTTTACAACCAAAGGAGGAAGAACCGTTTATGACGGTGGTGGCGTATTACCTGATGTCATCGTGGAAGAAACGAAAAAAAGCGCAGTTACTGATGCATTAGTGAAAAATGATGCAGTTTTTGACTATGCAACTACTTTGTATTATAAAAATCCCAACCTTACTGGTATTCCTAGTATATCAGAAACTGATTTTACTACATTTAAAACGTTTATTAAACAAGAGAAATACAGTTTAGATAGTGAAACTGGTAAAGCTTTAAAAGAATTATTAGAAAAAGCCAAAAAAGAAAGCATAGATGGTGCTATTACTACAGAATATAAAGCGATGCAATTAGCTTTAGAAAAAAGTCAAGATGTAGAAGTAACCAAAAATAAAGAAGACTTCAAAAAACTCTTACAAGAAGAGTTGATAACGCGCTATCAATACAAAGAGGGTTTGTATGAATATTATACTCAAAAAGATATTGAAATTACTAAAGCGAAAGCTGTTCTTAATGATCTTAATCAATACCGTGGCATTCTAAAACAGTAACTATGAAAAAAAATGTACTTCTTCTTTTGCTGCTAACCATTTCTAATCTGAGCGCGCAAGAAGAGGAAGTACATTCACTGTATTTTGAATTCGATCGGTTTAATTTAAAAGAAATTCAAATTCAATCTTTACTTGATTTTATTCGAAAACTAGACACTACAACCATTCAAACAATTGAGATTTTTGGTTACTGTGATGACAGAGGGAAAGATGCTTATAATTTTAAACTTTCTAACAATAGAGCACAAACCGTTAAGACGAAATTATTAGAAAATGGCATTAAGAATAAAATAATCATAACCATAGAAGGCAAAGGTCGCATTCTAATTGATGACGATGTTTTAGAGAACATTCCCGAAGTGCGATCTAAAAACAGGAGAGTAGACGTTGTGATTAATTATAAACCGGTAACCGTTGAAAATCTAAAAATTCCTGGTGTTTATAGCAGCATTCCTGAACAACCAGTAGCAGGCGATCGTATCTACTTAGAAAAACTACTTTTTGACAGAGGAAGCAGTAAACTATCCACTGATGCCAAAAAAGAATTAGATCGATTGGCCAAACAATTGCATAAATTTAAAAATATCGAATTTGAGATTCAAGGTCATGTATGTTGCATTCCTTATTATCAAAAGGAAGCTATCGATCGCGATTCTAAAAAAAGAGAACTTTCTATTAATAGAGCAATCGTAGTCTATGAATATCTTTTTAAGAAAAAAATTAAAAAAGAACGTATGACACACAAAGGTTATGGCAATAGTCAGCCTTTAAAAAAAGGGCCGCAATTTGACAGAAGAGTAGAAATTGTGATTACCAAAGTGAATTAACCTCGTTTCATTTGAATGTGCGGAATGTCATCTTCTAAATACATTTCGCTCGTTTGAATAAAGCCTAATGATTGGTAAAATTTAGTCAGGTATTGCTGTGCAGAAATTGTGATTTTTGTTCCCTTAAAATACTCTTTTACAGCTGAAATAGAAACCTCCATTAATTGAAAGCCCCATTTTTTATCTCTGTATTTTGGACTCACCACTACTCTACCAATAGAGGCTTCATCAAAATAATATCCTTTATCAAAAATACGAGTATAAGCCACAATTTCATCATTGTAAAACCCAATTATATGAATGGCTTTGGAATCTTTACCGTCTATGTCTTGATAAACGCAATTTTGCTCCACTACAAAGACTTCAGAACGCAGTTGTAGTAAATCATATAATTCCTGTAGAGAAAGTTCGTTAAAACGCTTAATTTTAAATTCAATGGTTGAGTTCATGTTTTTTAAAAGAAAAATCTCATTAACCTAGGTTGAATGAGATTTATATTATGCTGACAAAATTAAGTTATTTATTTTAAAAATTTAACTGATTTTATGATAGCTTCTAATTCGAAAACCAAATCACGCTTGGATTTTGATGGGTTGTAAGTAAAGCCCTCTAAAACTAAGAAACGGTTGTTTTTAGGATCTTTAATAGCATAATTGATAAATGGCCCACCCATGAAATCATTTTTAAGATACCAATTCCCTTTGGTTTCATACGTATCTCTTCCAGTAAGTGTAATATTAAAGAAGTTAGGAGCATACGCTTCTTCCGTTACCATCCAAGTGTTGTCAAGAGTACCGTGTATGAATTGCTTTCCTATGGAGTCACGCATTTTTACAATATTATTGACAACATTAGAATCGTTTTCAATAATATTTATTGGCATTTCATAAACTAAAATACTATTATAACCTGTACTAAATTCTTTTCTAATCCATAAAAAATTATCTTTAACCATATCGTATTTATAGCCATGCCCAATGGTCAAAGCCACACCAAAACGATCTCTAACTTTTTGATCTGTAATAGCCGCTTTATTTAATCGGATTTGATTTTCAACAATTTCGCCTTCTTTAATTTTTTGAATTATTTCATTCGCTTTCTTTTCTAAAGTAGCTAAGATTTCATCTTTATTTTTTCCAACGATATAAAAAACTTGTTGGGGTTTAGCAAATTCATCTTTCTTCGCACTAAAACCACTTTGATTGCTTTTTTCAACCACTATAATATTTCTTGAATTTCTAACAAACCCTTCAAATATTTTAGTTGGATACTGATTTAAGGTAAATAATGGTTCTTCGTTTTGTAAACCATCAACTGGAGCGGCAAATTTCTTTCGGATACTATCACCAATTTCTCCATTCCAAAGATTTTCATCAATGATAATAGAAACATTATTTATTTTACCATTTGATTCTGTTAAAACAGCATTTTTTTCAGCCTCGTTATCTTTACAAGACGATAATAAAATTAAACTTAAAAAAGCAATCCCTAATTTTTTCATACAAGCGGTTATTTATCCGTTAATATTGAGTTTCATACCTGGTCTAATATTATTACCACTAATACCGTTCCATTTTTTTATATCTTCAGCAGAAATTCCTGGAAATTTTTTTGCGATAGAGTATAATGAGTCTCCTTTTTTAACCTTATATACTTGATTACTAGACGCATTACTACTATTTGAATAACTGTTTGTAGAGACTCTTTCGGTAGAAAATATTTTTAAATTTTTTCCGGCTTGTATCGAATTTCCTCTTAAATTATTCCAATTTTTTAATTGTGTAATGGTTACGTTGTATTTATTAGCAATTGAACCTAAGCTTTCTCCGCTTCTAATTTTATGGTATTTAGTAGTACTGACTAAAGCTCCTTCAGACATATTAGGTAAAATTGTTTTCTCTTTAAAAGAATCCAAATAGTCAACATAGGCATATACTTTTTCTTCATTTGAAACAAATAGACCTAATTTGTTTTTTGGTAAACGAAGATAATGGGCTTTATCATCTTGATAAGGTATAATATCCAATTTATAAATTGGGTTTAAGAATGCAATTTGTTCAATAGGTACATCTAAAATTTCGGAAATTTGTTCAAATGAAATTCTACGTTTCACCATAATGGTGTCTGTTTCGAAATACGTTAATGGTGCTTTTTGAGGTTTGAATTTATGTTCTTTATGATATTCATAAATATACATTGTAGCTAAAAAAGCAGGGACATAATTAGCGGTTTCTCTTGGCAAATTCTTTCGAATATTCCAATAGTTTTGACTACCACCTGAACGACGTATCGCTTTAGAAACATTTCCAGGACCAGCATTATAAGAAGCTAAAACCATGCTCCAATCACCAAAAATGCGATATAAACTAGATAAATATTGACAGGCTGCTTCAGTTGCTTTAAGAGGGTCATAACGTTCATCTACAAATGAATTAACTTCGAGGTCAAATTGTTTACCAGTAGGATACATAAATTGCCATAAACCAGTTGCACCTACACGAGATTTTGCTTTAGGATTTAAAGCTGATTCAACTATTGCTAGATATTTAATTTCTAAAGGAACATCATATTTGGCTAAATGTTCTTCAAACATAGGGAAATAATATTCAGAAATAGCCATTAAACGTTCGTAAGCACCTTGTCTTTTTTTCAAAAATGTTTTAATCACATTTTCCAATGCAGGATTGTATTCAATGTTAAAAGGTGATTTGTCATCTAATCTTTTAAGACGTTTTTTTAAGACTTCTGTAGACAAATCGAAAGCAACGGTTGAATCGATATCAATTTCTGTGACATCGGCATACATGTCTTCAAAAATTTCTTCATTAGACAATTCCGCTAACCATCTTTCATCAATACAATTGCTTGTGTTATGATTTGTAAAAGTGGTTTTAATTGAGTCTAAATAGGCCATTTTCAAGACCGCAACATCAACATTTTCTTTTTTTAAATCTTGAGCAAATGAAACACTTGCTAATAAAGATAAAACGCTTGTATATAATTTTTTATTCATCATTTTAGTTTTAGTTTAATTAGGGGCTTATTTACTATAACTAATAATTACTTATTATTTCATTTTTAATCTTCTAAAATCGCTGCAATACCAGGCAATACTCTACCTTCTAACATTTCCAACATGGCACCGCCACCAGTTGATACATAACTCATTTTGGGTTCTAAACCAAACTGTTTAACCGCTGCTACACTGTCACCTCCACCAACTAATGAAAATGCTCCATTTTTAGTAGCTTCTGCAATGGATTCTCCTAAAGCTATAGTACCTTTAGAAAAGGTATCCATTTCAAAAACACCTAAAGGTCCATTCCATAAAATTGTTTTTGAATCCTTTAAAATTCTATCAAATATAGCAAGTGATTTAGGTCCTGCATCCAAACCTTGCCATCCATCAGGAATTTGTTTTACATCAACAACCTGAGTATTGGCGTCATTAGAAAATGCATCAGCTGCAACAACATCAACAGGTAAGTGTATTTGAACACCTTTTTCTTTTGCTTGCTTTAATATTTCAATCGCCAAATCTAATTTATCATCTTCACAAATAGAATTACCTATATGACCTCCTAAAGCCTTTACAAATGTAAATGTCATTCCTCCACCAATTATCATATGATTCACTTTATCCAAGATATTCTCAATAACAGTAATTTTTGAAGAAACTTTACTTCCACCAAGAATTGCTGTAACAGGTTTTTCAGAATCGGTAAGGACTTTATTAATGCTTTCAATTTCTTTTGCTAATAATAAACCAAAGCATTTTTTATTAGGAAAAAATTGAGCAATAATAGTCGTTGATGCATGAGCTCTGTGAGCCGTTCCAAAAGCATCATTTACATAAATATCTCCAAAGTTAGCTAATTTTTCAGCAAATGCAACATCTCCCTTTTCTTCTTCACTGTAAAAACGCAAATTTTCTAACAGTAAAATTTCACCTGAAGCTAAATTTGCTACTTCTTGTTCAACAGCTGAACCGATACAATCAGAAACAAATTTTATATTCTTTTGAAGTACTTTTTCAACTGCTTCTACAATATGTTTTAAAGAGTATTGTTCTTCAAAGCCTTTTGGTCTTCCAAGGTGACTCATTAGAATAACACTTCCACCATCTGCAATGATTTTATCGATTGTTGGTTTAGCCGCTTCAATACGAGTGGTATCCGTTACATTAAAATGTTCATCTAGAGGAACATTAAAATCAACTCTTATAATAGCTTTTTGATTATTAAAGTTAAAATCGTGTAGTGTTTTCATGAAGTAAATAGATGTTTTATTTAAATAATTAAAGTTTACCATAATCTAAAAAGACTATAGTAAACTTCAAAAGTAAGAGTTTATTTTTAATATACAATTCTATTTTGCGTACAAGGACAATTACTTAGACTTTGTAAGAAGTCAAAACCAATTGTGATCATGTGTGTACCTGAATTGTAAGATAACAATTCATTTGTATTAATTTGGTAAGAATAACCAAAATAAAAGTTGCTTTTCCTTCCACCAATTACTGGTCCAACAGTAACGGGAGTTAAAGATTGTTCGTTTAAGAATCTAGCAGTGGCACCAATCCAAAAATAATCTTCATAAAAATGCTTTTTGAATTTAATGTTTAAGTCTGTAGTAGAACGTCCATCACTTTGATAATATTGAACTAAAGCGGAAGGCTCAATTTCAAAAGTAGATCCACTTCTTCTCAATTTACCACCAAAGTATACTTGATGATTTAATAATAAATCAGGTTCTAAGAAATTAATATCTCGTATGTTTTTGTCCAAAATATTAGATGCATTATAGCTAATGAAGAAATCTTTATAACGATACAAGAAACCAATATCAAAGTTATAATTCTGTGTGGCTCTATCACCATTGATAGCAGGGTCTAATTGATTGCTAAAGTTTTCAATATCAATTCTAAAGTGATTTAAATTAAAAGACACCCCTAAAGACAAGTATTGCTCAGAATCATAATCTAAAATTAAGTGCTGTGCAAAAGAGAATTTAGCACCATATTGTCTCGTATTTCCATTTTTATCATTATATGCAAAAAGACCTACACCAGAACGATCGGCGATTCGAAAATCAGCTGCAAGTGATTGATTAATAGGTGAATCTTTAATCCCAACCCACTGGGTTAAACCATTCAATCTAATTCTAGCATTATCACCAATACCTGCAAAAGTAGGAGATAAAGAAAAAGGGTTGTCGGCTAAGTACTGCGTTTGTTGCGGAATTGTTAGCTCTTGTGCTTGCAATTGGCTCAAACCAAGTAGTATTAAAAATAGGGCTACTTTTTTCATTTTCATATTTTTTTAATACTAAGCCTATTTTTCAATAGGCTTAGTTTTCTTTATTATCTATACAATGTGAAATTACCAACAAATTCTCTTGCGTCTGTTTCACCGTTTAATTTTAACACATACCAGTAGTCACCAGATGGTAATTCATTACCCATATAAGTACCGTCCCAAGATTCTCCTGGATGTAATGTAATAATTTTTCTACTGTATCTATCAAAAACGTAGGTAACTGCTTTTGGATAGTTATCTAGATAATTTGGACTCCATCCGTCATTATTTCCATCACCATTCGGAGTAAAGTAATCCGGAATTTCTACATCAAAGAATTCAAAGAATTTTGTGTCAGAAGCATTACATCCGTACACATCTGAAACTTCAACCGTATAATTATCAGTTTGATTATAGAAATACACATTATTTGGTCCTATGTAAACAATACCATTGCTATTACTTATCGTGTAAGTATAAGGTGGTGTTCCACCAGTTGCTGTAACAGTAAACTGATTCAAACCACTTTGAACAAATGACGTAATCGTTGGTGTAGTTGGTAAAACTATATTGAAACTAATTGCTGGTGTTTGACAACCATTAGCATGAGTAACAGTAGCTGTATGATTTCCAGCGGCTACACCAACAAAAACATTATCTCCTTGTTGAGGTGCAAAAACAGCTCCATTATCAAGTTCAAAAGTAAGATCATTAATATCTAAATCTGTGTTGTATAGTACCGTTACAGTGGCAATAGGTACATTATTGTCACATTCTACATCATATCTCACACTAGCCTGAATATCAACTCCTGGATTAATTGTAAATTGAACAGGATACACACAGCCATTTTCATCTGTAACGTAGAATTCATAGAATCTAGGTGCAAGATTTGTGAAACTAAAATCACCTGTTAAAGAACTTTGAGTTAAAGTTGGATCTGTAACTTCTGTTGCTGTATAACCTGATGCTCCTGGTGTTCCACCAGACACACTAAATACTACCGAACCTCCATCACCTGCACATATTTCATCGACTACATTAAAATTAGTAGTTACAAATTCAGGTGCATTTGTAATTGTAAATGGTAATGGTCCAACTGAACAACCGTTTTCATCTTGGACAAATACCCAGTAATCTCCTGGAGTTAAATCTGTAAAATATCCAGAATTAACACTTTCTAATGGATCTGTAGACGTTAAATCATCTGTAATAGAATACTGAATTGTACCTGTTCCTCCAGATGCTACAACTGTGATAGTACCATCCGTTGGATCATCATAACAAGAAATATTTGTAAATTCATTTACATCAATATTAATTGGTGTAGGTTCTGTTAACGTAAATGGAGCTGAAGTGGTAGAACAATCGCCACCAGTTACTGTTATCGTATACGTACCTGCTTGTAGATCTTCAAATACTCCTGGAGAAGTTTGATTACCAGCAACTGGATTAATTGTATACACATAATTGCCTAAACCATTTGTAGCCGTTGCTATAACTGTTGTGGTATAACCAGCACAAGAAATTTCTTCGCTTGTATCTACATCGATAGTAATTGGTAAAACTGGTTCAACCGTAATTGAGTTAGAAACAACTATAATACAATTGTTTGCATCCACCACATAATACTGATAAGTACCTGCTGGAACTGTAAATGTAATACTTGCTCCACCAAAAGGTGTAAATGGCCCGTTAGGAGAAGTACTCCAACTATATGGTGCTGTTCCACCCATTGCAGTCAATTCTAAAATTGCATCAGTTTGACAAGTTGGGTTATAAATTTGAGCTAAAGTAGCTGCTACTTGATCCGCTGGTTCTGTAATTGTAACATTAGCCGTTGTATACGTACAATTAAACGAATCTGTAATCGTTACATTATACGTTCCTGCTCCAATATTTGTGAATACGTTACTTGTTTGAGGAGCAGAAGACGTTCCTGTAGTAACATTATTTAAAATATATAAATATCCACTACCATAACCTCCTGTAGTTCCAGAAACAGTAATTGTTGCATTGGTATCACCTATACATGAAAGAGCAGTTGGTGCTGCACTAATTGTGGCAGAAATAGGAGTTGGTATTACTAAAGTAACATTATCAGAAACTATACATCCTACATTATCTCTCACACTCACTGTAAAAGTTCCTGCACCTAAACCTGTAAAATAAGAAGTGGTTGACCACGTTGGTGTTACACCTGGGCCTTGAATTTGATATTCATAAGGACCACCCCATCCATTAGATCCTACTGCAGAAATAGTACCATCATTCCCTGGGTTACAAGTAATAGGTGTACTGTTCAATACTAAACTTAGAGCAGTAGTAGGTTGTGTAATCGTAAAACTAGTTGTTGCAGGACAGTTTGGACTATTCGTTAAGGTAGTCACTAATTGATATATTCCTGCAGCTAAACCTGTTACAGTAAATGGACCTGCGTTTGGACTATTTCCTGAAGTAACTAGAGTATTGCTGGCATCATATATTTCATATGCAAATGGTCCAGCATCATTAGTTGGTGTCAGGTTTTGATCTACGAAAGTAAAGCTTACGCTACCATCATTACCTCCAAAACAAGTAACATTATTATTAACTGTAGCGTTTACAACAAATGTATTAGGGTTAAACACATAATGAATTGTTTCAACACTACATCCTGTTGTTTGATTTAAAATTGTTATGTTATAGTTACCAATGTCTAATCCACTAAAATTAGGATTGTCAATTTGTGTAACATTATATGGATTGTTAATTCCAGTTACAGTATACGATAATGGACTTGGTAAAGTTGTAGCCACACCATTAATAGAAGCATTCACATTAATTGTAATCGCTTCTAAAGTCGTACAAGTAATAGGGCTAGTAACTGTAATAGTTGGGTTAGATATTCTAACAAACGGTGCAATCGTTGCAGTAGTTGAACCTAAACAACCGTTGTTATCATACACGTTGATAATATAAGAACCACCTGCCTCATTTGCTGTGATAAAAGTATTACTAGTTCCCGATTGAAGCACACTATTATTTGCACTATTGATAAATACATAGTTAATATAAGTACCCGAACCACCGGTTACACCCGTTAACACAATTGAAGCATTGTTTGCTGTGTTTGTTCCCGTGTTACAAGCAAATTCTGTTACGGTTGGAGCAGGTACTACAATAGGAGCTGGCTCACTAACATTAATGTTTAAAGTAGTTGTACAACCTCTACCAGAAGTAACCACAACCGTATACGCACCCGCAGGTAAATTATTAAATACATTTGTAGTTTGAGCTGGGAATGTTACTGGTCCAGCTGTAATTGCATATGTGTACACAGGATCAGGGTTACTACCTGTTAAATTAATTGTTATTACACCGTTTGAAGCACCATTACAGGTTACATCTACCACTGAACTCGTTACAGATGGATTAGTTGGTTGCGTTAACGTAATACTTGATGTAATAAAACAACCAGTTGTATTATCGGTAATGGTTACCGTATAAGTTCCTGCTGGCACATTAGAAAACACATTGCCTACTTGAGTTATAGGACCTCCATTTGGATTAATACTATAGGTATAATTTCCTGAACCACCCGCTGCGTTTACGGTGATAATTCCATCACTTACACCACAGTTTCCTGTAGCAGCAATTGAAGGAATAATTGTTGCATTTAAAGGAGGGTAAATAGTAATTGTTTCCGTTTCTGTACAACCGTTAGCATCTCTAATGGTCACAGTATGTGTCCCTGAATTTAATCCAGAAATTGTAAAAGGATTACTTGCTTGAGTAGTAAAGCCACCACCATCAACACTATATGTGAAAGGAGCAACTCCTACACCTGCATTCGTACTTACTTGTATGCTATAACTTCCTTCATTTGGATTACATAAAGTAGCAGGGTTTAAAGTTACTGTAATATCTGGGCTAGAATCTGTTGGTACAAATATACTTGTAAATGGTTGTGTACATCCATTCGCATCTTGAATATAGATATCATAAGTACCACCAGCTAAATTATTGAACACATTAGACGATTGTCCTGGCCATGTAGTTGGTACTGGACTACCACCTGGCACGATTTGATACGTATATGGTGGTGTACCATTGGAACCTGTTACGGTTATTTGACCAGCTTCCGCACATAAATTATCATTATGTGTTACTGCTGCTGTTACTGACAATAAAACTGGAGATTCAGAAATGGTAAAATTAGCTGAAACTTGAGAACAACCATTATTTGGACCTCCAATTTCAGTAAATAAAATATAATATTGTCCTGGAACTAAGGTTCCAAAATTATTTACGGTAACTGGACCAGGAGCTGGAGAGCTTCCTGAAGCTCCTACTGGAGTATTACCTGAAACATTATAAATTTGGTAAGTTACACTAGTACCTGCAAAATTATCAACTGTAAAAGTAACACTTCCATCAGCTGCACCTGTACAAGTAACATTATGTGGTGTAACTGTTGATGTTATATTAGAATTTGTTGGCACCGGACCAGGAGCACTTTCGAAATAATAACAATTTGTAGCTTCATCATATACTATAAAGCTATACGTTACACCAGGAGTTAAACCTGTAAATGTAGACGTTAAACCTCCAGGTGTATCAGAAACTTGATACGGTGGATTTGGTACCCCAGGAGAACTAAAGGAAATAATTGGATATGGTGCCCCATTATAAATTGCAAAATAATAAGGACCTCCAACTACAACTGGATTTGCAGTAACTGAAATTGTTCCACCTGTTGTACAATCTGCTGTTGGTGTAGAAATATCAATAACTAAACTATTAGGAGGTGATGCGATACTAATATTATCTTGTACAAGCACACATCCATTTGAGTCAACTACGGTAACTGTATAGATACCAAAATTTAAAATGGTAAAAGAATGATCTTCTGATCCAACTGTAGTGTAACTAGTTGGGAAACCAGCACTAGCAGGGTTATCAGTTATAGTATATGTATATGGAGCTGTTCCACCTGTAACATTCGTTACATCGATTGAACCCGGTTCAGTACCAGAAGCACCACATTGAATATCTGTTTTAACAATGGTAAAATTAATAGGATCTGGTTCTGTTAGCGTAATTGTAGTTGTTTCAGTACAAGAATTTGCATCAGTAACAGTTACGGTATAAGTACCTGCAGTTAATCCTGTAAAATTATTATTTGTAGTTGGCCCACTTCCAATATCATAAGTATAAGGAGGTAAACCACCTGAAGCTGTTACAGTGAACGCTCCATTTGAATCACCATTACATAAGTTAAATGCAGTTTGTGTTGCTACAGGAGCATTTAAAATTGGTAACGGAATAACTGTAACCGTACTGGTTGTAACGGTACAACCAATAGCATCCGTAATAACAAACTGATAATCACCAGGATTCGAAGTTGTATATGTAAAAGTACCTCCTGTTGCAATAGCTGCACTTAAAGGTCCTGCATTATAAGAAACTTGATAGGTGTATGGTGCATTACCACCATTAATTGTTACATCAATATCAGCATCTGGAGAAGCTGTACAGTCTAATCCATTTGTCAATACTGCATTAGCCGTTAATTGAGGAGCAATAGTTACAGCTGCTAAGGTAACTTCACAACCATAATCGTCTCTCACGATAATAGTATAAGTACCTGGTGTAACTGTAAATGTATTACTAGTACCAAAAGTACCACCATTCAAACTATATGTATATGGAGCAACACCACCTGAAGCCGTTATTACTAAAGTAGCACCGTTTGTACCATCATAACATAAATCAGATGAAGCATCGATTACCGCTGTTGGAGCTGTTGGTGTAGGAATTGTAATTGCTACATCAATTGGATCAGTACACAATAAAGCATCTTGAACCACAACAATGTAATCACCAGGTGTAAGGTTAGAGAATACGTTATTCGCTGTAAAATTAATTAAGATATTTCCTAATCCATCTTGTAATTGATATTGATAATTAGGTGTTCCACCTGAAGCAGAAGCTGTAATAGTACCTCCATTTAAACAAGTTGCAGGACTAGATAAAACTGCACCAGCAACTAAAGCCGTTGGTTCTCCAATGGTTTGAGTAAATGGGAATGTACAAGGTGTAGAAGATAAATCGTATTGAATATCTATAGTATACGTATCTCCTGATAAATTTGAAATTGTAAAAGGAGAAGTAAATACATTTATTGGTCCAGTAACTACTCCACCAGAAGTGGTAATTGTATAATAATAGCCAAGAGTCGCATCAAAGTTTTGAGCTGCAATGGTAATTGAACCATCATTGGCTCCATTACAACTTACATCACTAACATTTGTAATTTGTGCTGAGAATGCTTGATTACAATCTACAAGAACTGGGAATTCTACTTCTGTTATACAAGCAATAGGTTCTTGACGCACATAAATGTCATCAATAAGAGCATCATTACCATCATAAAGGATACTTCCTGAACGAATATTGAATGTTAAAGTAGTATTGTTTCCTGGATTTAATGATAAGGTTTGAAATTGCCAACCATCCGTTATATTGTCAATAATACCTGTTGCTTGAGAAGCTACAACAGTACCAGAAGGGTCAACTAATTCTAATATAAAATCAGGATCTGCACCAGCAACACCAGCTCTTAATAAATTAGCTACATATAAATCAACCAATACCGGTTGATTAGGTAATACGCTATTAATTTGTTTACTATATAAGATTCCATAATTTCCAGCTGCAGAACCAATGTTCACTGCTAAAAATCTTCCATTTGGATCAGGTACACCTGTTAATACTTGAGTGTGATCTCTATAAGCGTACCATGCACAGTTATTCGGTATAATTTTACTGGTTACACTGTATTGATTGTCTTCAATAGTATAGGATCCACATACAGGAGCATATCCAGGAATGGTATTATTACCACAAGGAGTAGAAGCAGGGTAAGGTTGACTATTCCAACAATATGCCGCTGCAATACCAGGAGTAGTTGTATTTGCACCCGAACCGAAATCTTCTCTTAATAAGTCACTATAAGTAGGAATATTTAAATTTTGATATTGAACTGTAACTGTATGAGGGCCACAAGGTACATTTACAAAAACATTCGCAGGTGTATTTGTGTTTGGATTACCATCTAATAAATAAGTGTACGCAAAATTACCACCATTATTATTTACAGTAATAGTAGTTGTTGCTGTACCGTCACAATTATAATCTGGATCTTCAACAGTAATTGTTGGGTCTTGAGGAGCGGGATCAATCGTTACTTGATAACAAGCAGTACAAGTAGTGGAATTTGCATCTCTAATACATACAGTATGTGTACCCGGAGCTACATAAGCTTCACTAGCTGTACCCCAAGTAATGCCTCCATCAAAACTATATTCATAAATACCACTACCTCCTTGAGGGTTTGTAATTCTAACTCTTCCTTCACCATTAGGTCCACAACCTGCCAATTCAGAAACACCCGCAGAAGCTTCAACTGCATTTGCTGGTTCGTCAATAACTATTGTTTGAACAGCTGTTAAACAAGTTGTTCCGTTTAGTGAATATTGAATTTGCGCTTCATAAGTACCCGCTACTAAATTTGAGAAAACTGGATTGTTTCCAAATGAAGCAGGATTTGGAGGAGTCGTTACACTATATAATATAGTATATCCATTTGTATTAGTTACATTGAAAGCAATTTCTCCAGTTGCACCACCATTACATAAAACATCAGTAGTAGTAATTGTGAATTCTGGTGCTGGGATTGCATCAATAGTTACTGTAGTTTGCGCAGTACAGTTATTGTTATCAGTAACTGTAAAAATATATGTACCTCCAGTAGTAATTACAAAATTAGGTACTGTATATAAATCAGAATCTCCACTAATTTGATAGATATAAGGAGGTGTTCCTCCTACTGGATATAAAGTAATTTCTCCATCTGTACAAGTAAGTGGTATGGTTACCGCTCCAGTTACAGTTAGTAAAGGAGGATCTGAAATAGTAATATCTTGAGTATAGGTACACCCGTCAGTTGTAGAAACATTTAAGGTATAGTTCCCTGCATTTAAATTAGAGAAGGTATAATCATTAACATCAATTGGACCTGCATTTGCAAATGGATTTCCGTTAAGTAATAATTGATAGGTGTATTGAGGATCTACATTGTTTACTTGAACACGTATTTCCCCTTTATCGCCACTACATAAAGCATCTTGAACAATCACATCCACAGTAAAATCTCTCAAATTCACAACTACATTCGGTATCGTGAATAAACAGTTACCTACACCTCCACCAATTTGTTGGGTATAAACAGTATAAGTACCAGGAGGTACATTTGTAAATACATTATTCGTTTGCCAGTTTACATTATCAATACTAAACTCATAACCAGTAGCTGGAACACCATTTACAGTAATCGTTCCTGGAGTAGTACAAATTTGATCGGTAGCAACAGCTGTTGGTGTAAATAAATTTTTATATACATTAAAGTAATACGTTCTAAAACATCCATTTTGGAAAGTAATTGTTACTCTATATTCACCTGCGTTTACTGCATTAAAGCTTGATCCATTTGCTACTTGCGTCCAATCTGCATTAGGACAATTTGTATTTGGACATGTAGAAGGAGGAGTTGTTGTACAGTTTGCTGTTGTACTTAAAACTTCCCAAACAATACTTTGTGCATTTGCAATTCCAGAATCTATTAATTGGCTATCAGAAGCTCCACACAAGAAAATTTTAGGCAGTTCAGATCCGTCAATAGGACAAATATCAATTTGGTCAGCGTATGGAATAACTGGGTTAGGAGCTACCCCATTAAAATCTACAACATTGAAAGTTTCTACTATAGACAAACAAGGTGCGGGTGCTGTATTTACAACACTATATGTACCTGTTGTTGTAGCTGTATACGATTGGTTTGTTGCTCCATTAATAATATTACCTGCATTTGGTGGTGAACCGCTGTACCACTGATAAGAACTATAACCAGAACCTGCAGTAAGTGTTACAGAAGAACCACATAAAATTTCTTCAGACTCAAAAGTACAGTCATCAATATCTGCAATGAAATTTGTTGCTCCAGGTGTTGGGAATAAACAAGCGTCTATACCCGAAGCACTTGGTTGTTGGTCTTCAACAAGATTTCCTGAAGTTGAGCTATAATATGTTTTGTAAGCTGTATTTGTAATTTCATTAGAACAAGCATCTCTTAAATCATAACAGTTTTCCGCTACTCTTACACGTATTCTAATGGTATATTGTGCTCCAAATTCTGTTACTAAACTATTTGGAATATTGAACACCATTGGACTTATCGTTGGATCAGCCGGAGCAATAACTCCTGGAGCACCGGTTACATCTACACTTAATGGAGTAACGTTAACAGGAAATACATCTGTTAATGTAAAATTAATAGCATCGTCATTTCCAATATTTTGAAACGTTAATTCATAAATGATTTCTTGACCTAAAGCAACAGTAGTGTTACCAATATCATTACCATTTAAATCCAATACTCTTTTAACTAAATTAATTTGAGGTTGGATTACTTCGATGGCGAAGGCATTCATATAATAAACATAGGAGTCGTTATCGGTTTGCAAACGTATGGTGGCACTAGTAGCACTATTTGCAATTATTGAGTTTCCTGGATTTGGCACATTTATAATACCCGCATCAAAACCTAGTAAGTTAGAACTAGCAATATTTCTAGTTGTATAAGCACCATTAATATCGTTAATTGTAGAATTAAAAAAGTTATTAGCAGGTCGAGTAGGAATTGTCATACTTGTACCATTAATTCTTAATCGATCATCAGTAAACGCTCTATCTCCTTCCAAAGCAGCAAAAGCTAATTGCGCTCTTACAGGACCAATAGGAATAGAAGTAAAACCAGAAATAGGAATATCTAAAGATCCTGAACCGCTTAAGATGTTACTAAAACCAGCAAAAATATCAATATTTTTTGCTGTTGTTAACGGGTCTTCATATACTAAAATTAAATTCCAACCACCTGAAGTATTGTCTCCTAAACCAGATTGAATGTTTGCAACACCATAGGTTCCATTGGCGCTTGGTAAAGCCTGAACTAAATTGGTTACATCAAAATAAGCGGCATAACCGTAATTGTTACTTGAAACGGCTTGATTCGCTGTAAACGAATCAAAAATAGTTGTTCCAGTAATGTTGATGTAATTTCCACCAGGTAACTTAAATTTTACTTGGTTTAATTTAGTTCTGTCAACTTGATTACCAATATTATTTGGGTTATAAACACCAGCCCAGAACAAGGCAGCATATCGAATTTGATAACAACCCGCATTTGCAACAGGAATGGTTAAATCAGCAGTTGTAGAATTGAAGGTAGAGGCATCACCATCAATATCAATGTACTGCATATTTGTTCCATTATTATTACCTGTTCCATTATAAGCATTATTAGGGCTTTGGGAATTGGTTTGTCTATTTAGGATATTATTTCCTATTTGCAACATATTCCCTTTTAATCCTTGAAAGGAACCGTTGGGCACGGTATTAAAGGGCACAAAATTTTGCGCAAAAATAGTGGAACTCATCAAAATGGCGATGAGAAAAACTATCTGTTTTAGTAGGGTAGTTTTAATTTTCATAGTATTTAGATTTTAAGACCGTTAAAAGTAATAAAAATTTTAATATAAAATTAACAATTAACTTATTGTACCTGAACGATTTTCATTTTTTTGTTATATGATTTCGTTCCTCTTTTACTTAATTCTTTAGTTGCGCTTCCCAATTCATCATATTTACCTAAGAACACATAATAGGTTGCATCATAAATATTATAGAATTGATTTACACTTGTACCTCCTTCAGAAACTACTTTTTTAATGAAAGCATCTCTTTGCTTCGTATCTTTAAATTTACCCAGTACCATATAATATCCGCTTGCCACATTATTCATTTTTTGAACAATTGGAATATCATTTGTAATTGGTTCATCATCTAATAAGTTTCCACTAACTTCTTGCCCTTGTGTTTGGCCATTTGAAGCTGAATTCTTAATATTTTCTAGATTACTTTGATCTTTTTCAATTCTTTGCTGTTCACTATCGAATTGTGCTTTCTTAATTCTTCGTTGCTTTTCTTCTTCTTTAGCATCGTTAATTTGTTGAATTTTTAAGTCCGCCATTTTTTCAAGATTAATATAATCTTGTTTCTTCTTTTTCAAATCGTCTAAGACATTTTGATAATAATCATTCAATTGTTTCGCTTCTTCATTATTAAGGCCTTTTTCTTTCATTTCATTTAACCTCGCTCTATTTGCATTTTCGAAGTCGAAAATTAAATCATCAAAAACTCGTTTGTTAGCAGCAATTTGACTCTTCAGTGCATTTAATTGTGCATTTTGTTGCGTTGTACTTACAAATTTTCTTGCAGGCCCTTTATAATTTGGATCACTTTCCCCGATATAAGCTTTTAAATCTAAATCTCTTTCTTTTACAATCGAATCTAAACTCTTAATTAACTGATCTGATTTTTTAGTTCTTTCATCAATATCACTTTTATAATCGTCAAGTAATTTATTAGAAATATTTAGTTTGCTTTCGATACTAGAGATTTTTTCACCTACTGAAAGTTTTGCATTTGCCGCTTGTTCTTTAGCTAATCTATCTTTTTCCGCTTTCTCTCTAGCCAATCTATCTTGCTCCGCTTTTTCTCTAGCTAATCTATCTTGCTCTGCTTTCTCTCTAGCCAAACGATCTTGTTCTGCTTTTTCTCTAGCTAAACGATCTTGCTCTGCTTTCTCTCTAGCCAATCTATCTTTTTCCGCTTTCTCTCTAGCCAATCTATCTTGCTCCGCTTTCTCTCTAGCTAATCTATCTTGCTCCGCTTTCTCTCTAGCTAATCTATCTTGCTCCGCTTTCTCTCTAGCCAAACGATCTTGTTCTGCTTTCTCTCTAGCCAATCTATCTTGCTCCGCTTTCTCTCTAGCCAAACGATCTTGTTCTGCTTTTTCTCTAGCTAAACGATCTTGCTCCGCTTTCTCTCTAGCCAAACGATCTTGTTCTGCTTTTTCTCTAGCTAATCTATCTTGCTCTGCTTTCTCTTTAGCCAAACGATCTTGCTCCGCTTTTTCTCTAGCTAAACGATCTTGCTCCGCTTTTTCTCTAGCTAATCTATCTTGCTCTGCTTTCTCTCTAGCTAATCTATCTTGTTCTGCTTTTTCTCTAGCTAATCTATCTTGCTCCGCTTTCTCTCTAGCCAATCTATCTTGTTCAGCTTTTTCTCTAGCCAATCTATCTTGCTCCGCTTTCTCTCTAGCTAATCTATCTTGCTCTGCTTTCTCTCTAGCTAAACGATCGCGTTCTGCAGCTTCTTTCGCTAACCTATCTCTCTCTGCTTGATCTTTAGCTAATCTCAATCTTTCCGCTTCTTCTTTAGCAATTCGATCTTTTTCAGCTTGCTCTCTTGCTAATCTATCTTTTTCAGCTTGTTCTCTTGCTAAACGATCTCTTTCTGCTTTTTCTTTATTTAAACGGTCTATTTCTGCATTTTCTTTCGCTATTTTATCATTTTCAGCTTTTTGTCTAGCTAATCTTTCTAATCTATCTTTTTCAGCTTTTTCTTTAGCTAATCTATCTTTCTCTGCTTGAGCTAAGGCAGCTAAACGATCTCTTTCCGCTTGTTCTTTTGCTTGTCTATCTTTTTCTGCTTGTGCTAAAGCTGCTAATCTATCTTTCTCTGCTTGATCTGCCTGAGATAAAGCTGCTAATCTGTCCTTTTCTGCTTGTTCTCTAGCCAATCTTTCTTTTTCTGCTTGAGCTAAAGCAGCTAATCTTTCTCTCTCAAGTTGTGCCAAGCGATCGTTTTCAGCTTTTTCTTTTGCCACTCTTTCTCGTTCCGCTTTTGCTTTATCTATACGCTCTTGCTCTAATTTAGCAAAAGTGGTATTGACAGCACCTTTTTTCTTAGCATTACGTTCTCTGATTTTTTGAGCTCTTTTTCTATAATCAAACGCATTATCGTATTCATCAAATCGGTACGAAAGTGAGAATTCATGGCTCGAGCCAAAAAACAAAGAATTATTTATCGATAAGTTATAGGCGTAGCCAATTAAAAATTTATTAGAAATGGCAACTCCTACACCAGCATTTGCTCCATAAAGCGTATTATATCCTGCTTCAACCCAACCCATTTCTTTTTGATCTAACAAAAAGTTTCCTCCGACACCTGTTGCTCCGTTACTACTTTTAACACGCACCATAGTAGATAAATTGGCACCATCTAAAAGATTATAATAACTATCTAACTCTTTGGTATACATTACATGGCCGGAAAAAGAAGAAGATTTATTCTCTTGAACACTTTCGCTTGTAGTTAAGTTATAAGATATGATATTATCTGCTGCTATACCAATATCGAAACTATTAAAATTAAGATTGATACCTGGTTTTATTGAGATGATATTAGTAGCACTTAAATTTTCAAATAGAGGTTCAGGTGATTCTGTGATAGCTCTATTAATGTCGATATTACTACTTGAAAAATAAGCGTTTAGTCCAAAAGTAAAATTAGCATCTTTTTGTAAGGGTACATTTAATGCATAATTTAAAAATCCTCCGGTATTTTTTGAGATTCCAATGGATTGTGAATAACCTCCAATCGCAAATCGAGATTCATTACTCAACCTACCTTGATAATTAATAAGGTATAAAACCGGTGCATCTTCAAACTTGACCCATTGTCTTTTGTTTACTAAATTTATTGTAGGAGCTATTTCTCTTGCGTAACTAAAAGAAGGATTAATTAAAAAGCGATTTAATCGTATAGAATTATTTAACGATACATCAAAAGAAGAGTAGGCATTTTCTTGTGAAAAAGCTGCTGTAAAAAAGACACACAAAATTATACTTAGGTACTTATTTTTCAATTGATAGATTTGTAGGGGTTATTTAATTACGGTTAAAATGCCTTCTTTTATTACTTGACTATCTTTTGTCATTTTATAATAAAAAAATGCTTTAGCTTGAAAAGCTTCATCTACATTTTCAGGCCAAGTATTTTGATAATTTTCAGTAGCAAAAACTTGTTGCCCAGATGAGTTGTATATTTCAAGATTAAGATTATTTGCACTTGTTAAACTATAGGGAACTTTAAATTTTTCATTTACTCCATCTCCATTTGGACTGATTAGATTTGGAATTTCATCCACACTAGGATCAATTACATCTAAATTTAATTCTATTGTAGAAACACAACCCGAGTTTTCAGTCACAATTACTGTATATAAACCTGCTGCGTTAATGTTTAAAGTATTTGATGTTTCTGAGAGTACATTTCCATTTAAAAACCATTCGAAAGAAGGTGATATGGCGTCTGTAGTAACTATCGCATCCACATTTCCACCTAATTCTAATTCATAGGGTGTACCCAAATTTAAAGTTGCATTAAAAGTGATGTCTTCCAAAACATAGGCTTCTGATGGAGGCACACTAATTGTACAAGAACTTCCTCCATTATTTAAAGAAGCTGTGTAAGCACCACCTTGAGTAGCAGTATAAGTATTTGTAGTAGCATTAGGAATAACAGTCCCATTTAAATACCAGGTAATATTAGAACCATTAGCTACTAAATTACCTGAACTGTCTTGTAAGTATAATTCTACTCCTATGGTTTCACAAACTTCAGTTTCCCCGTTTAGAGAATTAATTTGTAATGTATCACTTGCAGAAGCTACGGATACCGTAACTTGCACTGACTTCGCAAAAGTATTTGGTGAAGCAGAACTCGAACATGCTGGCCCATAATTCACCTCTACATAATATACTCCAGCTGCACTTACCGTTAAATTAGGTCCCGTTTCATTGGCGATAACATCAAAGTTAGATCCGTTTTGCTTTCTCCAAACATAAGTCAAATAGGGGTAAGCCAATGGTGAAGGATTCGGATTATTATTTTCTAAAATGGAAATGGTAAAACTAGATCCTGAACAAATAATAACATTTCCATTAGTTACATTTAATGGAATTTGAGCATTAAAAATAATATCATATACCGATATTACTTGTGAAGTAGCATTACTAGATAATGTAGTACTTTTAACACGAACTCTATAATTTCCATAGGATTGAGCTGGAAAACTAAAAGTAGCTGAATAAGTTCCTGTAGTAGTACCGTTATTTGTTACAAAGGAAATTGTAGGATTAGAAATTTGAATTCCTTCAGGTGGATTCACAAATCCATCATTTGAAATAAACAATTGAAATTGATTACTTGGACTAAGATTAGCATAATTACTAACCTGAAAGGTAATTGTAAAGGTAGGATTAGAGGCACTTTGACAATAGTTAACCGGATCAGTAAAGCTATAATTAGGGACTCTAACATTTTGAATAATAGGAGTTTGAAACAAAAGTTCCTTTGCATCCATTACAGTATTATTTGCATTTGTATTAAACGCAAATAAAGCTGTAAAAAACAATATCAATTTAAAGCTTTTAGACCCCATCTCTTATCAAATATTAAATTCGTTTATAATAACCAAACTGTTAAAATTGAAACTTATCACTTCAATTTTAACAGTTTTTGATTATTCTCTATTTTAATTAGTATATAAACTTATTATTAGTTGATACTACCTATTTTTATTCTAAAATCTGGTGTTTTTGGATTGTTTGCATCAACAAATAAATCTTCGGATTTAATACCAGAATATCTATTTCCGTAAGATGGGTTACCATAATAACTTTCTAAGTCATCATTCGTTACTCCACCATTTTCAGAAACGATGTTTTTCTTGCAATTGTTAATAAAAATTCTTTTTAATTTTATTTTAGACAAACCTTCCTCTTCTACAGGAATTTTACCATCTAAATATAAAGAAGAAGCAAATCCAGTAACTACGCTATTTTTAAAATCAAAGTAACAGTCTTTGTTGATGTATATCGCCTCTTTTACTAATCCATCAGCTACTTTACCATCTGTTTCGTTTACAATAGTAAAGTTATCTAAAGTAACATTAGTACTTGGTTTTGAGAAATCAGTTAAATCTTTGTTGATAAAAGCATTAATTGTTACCGCTCTGTAATTAGAACTAGCTGAAAAATATGGGTTTCTAATTGCTAATCCATTGTTAATGTTTGCTATAACTCCTTGTGTAAAGTCAAAATCACTGCTTTTACATCTGTAAGCCACTAACTTAGAAGCTTTAGGATTACCCCCTATGAATTTAAAAGCGTTTCCATTTGACATACTTACCTGAATTGATTCAAAAACAGTACCTGAACCCACACCAACTAATGTTAGTGCATCATATACAGCATATCTATCTTTTCCTTTTCCAGCAAATTCAATTCTCACATTTTTCAAAACACCAGAGTTATCAGCAACGTTATCTCCACCACCAACTACAAAATTACTTGGTATACTACTTTCAATTCTAGACATACTTCCGAAAGTATTGATCGGAGCATTACCTAAGATAAAAATTCCACCCCAATCTCCAGCTTTACGAGCATTTACTGGTTTGTCAGAAGTAAATACAACAGGATTAATAACTTGTCCTTCTGCAACAATCTTAGAACCTTTTGTTATGATTAATGCGCTGAACTGATCTGAATTTGCTCTGATTACAGTACCTGGCTCAATTTTAAGAGTGGCGTTATTGGTAACATATACTTCTCCTACTAGACTATACGTTTCTAAATTAGTCAAGGTTAAATCTGAAGATATGTTTCCTGTTAAAATTTTTGTTGTTTGTGGATAATCCTTTCCAACTGGATTGAAAGAAGACCAACCATTTAACCAATTATTACCACCAACAATCCCCCAATTATCTTGAGCTTGTATTGAAAGCCCTGATAGGACTAAAGCAATTAATAAGATAGTTTTTTTCATAACTTTTGATTTTTAGATTTTTTTGTTGCCAAGATTATTACTCAACTTGAACTTGATGAACAAGTTTTAATACTTCTTCATAGAATAAAATGGCGTTAATTATGTTCTTAGTGTCTGAATAAGGTAAAATACCTTTTAAAAACTCAGCATTGTTTGTTAAAAATTCTTCTCTATTCGATTGTTCTGTATCTAACAACTTAATATTTTCTTTTGTTGTAGGGATACCTAAATCGGTAAATGTTACTCCTGATTTACTGGTTACTCCAAAATATTGGATAACACTAAATAAAATTTTTACCCTTTCTAAATACAATGGCATCAATTGTCCTTTTGTCATTGCCTCTAGGTCTTTACGGTCATGATAAGTACCGATACCTCTAATATCAATGATTACTTTTTGGCCGTTTTGAGCTACCACATCAACTGATGCAAGTAAAAATAATGCAACTATGCATACGTAAAATTTTCTCATAATAAATTTTGTTAATTTTTCAGTAAATAGGCAAAACAACTACAAATATATGTATTTAAATGTTTTAACAAAATATTTTGATAAAAATGTTGATAAAATTTTTAAAAAAAAATTTATTATAACCATTTTTTATTCATAATTAGGTTTGCCGTTAATTCGATTTTTAATCAATATATCAATTATATATATGTTATTTCAAAATGCGTGCCAAAAATTTTAAAACACTAATTATCAACTATACTATTAATAAAAAAAATGTTATATAAAACTAGAAACCTTAACATTTATGCCTTGTTTTGTTTGATTAATCTTAGATTAAGTGCAAAATTCTTAGATAATCATCAATAGCCTTTTTTATAAAATTACAAATTAATTTGTACAATTGAGATTTTTAACTGTTAAAAAAAGGAGGTGAATGTTACTTTTTTTTAATTAAAAAAATAATTTTAATTCTATTTAATTAAATTTCAGATTGTTAATAACTTATTTACGTAATAACGTTTGAAATAGATTGAAAAATAGATTATTTGAATGAGATAATTTTACAATTAGTATATTTGTTTCATGCTTTTTAAAGACGTTTTAGGACAAGATCATATAAAAAATCACTTCACTCAAAGTGTTTCACAAGGAAGAATTCCTCACGCACAATTATTTGTAGGACCTGAAGGTTCAGGCACATTAGCTATGGCTATTGCATATGCACAATATATTTTATGTTCTAATTCAGGAAATGAGAATGATAATGGGAATGCTAGTTGTAATTTAAAATTTGAAAACTATTCCCATCCAGATTTGCATTTTGTTTTTCCAGTGGCTACAAACGATACTGTAAAATCACATCCTGTAAGTAGTCATTTTTTACAAGAATGGCGTGCATTTTTGAAAGAAAATAGCTATGGTGGTTTGTTTGATTGGTTTAAATACATTGGTATACAAAACAAACAAGGACAAATAGGAGTGGATGAAGCTTCAGAAATAAATAAAGCACTATCTTTAAAATCGTATGAAGGGGGTTATAAAATCATGATTATTTGGATGGCCGATAAAATGAATACGGCTGCGTCTAATAAATTATTAAAATTGTTAGAAGAACCCCCCAATAAAACACTATTTATTTTAATAACAGAATCTTTAGATGGTATTCTTCAAACTATTTTATCTCGTTGTCAAGTTTTAGATTTTATTGGTTTAAGTGAAACTGTGATTGCTAATGCTTTGATGGAAAAAGAAAATTGTGAGGAAAAGTTGGCTCAAAAAATCGCCCATCAAAGTGAAGGAAATTATAATAAAGCCTTACATTTACTAAACAAGGATATGGATGATTTTCCATTTGAAACCTGGTTCATAGAATGGGTTAGAAGTGCTTTTAAGGCAAAAGGAAATGCTGCTGCAATACAAGATTTAATCGCTTGGAGTGAAAACATAGCTTCTTTGGGAAGAGAAGTACAAAAACAATTTTTACATTATTGTATCCATTTTTTTAGACAAGCCTTATTAAGCAATTATCAAGCAACAGATTTAGTGTTTTTTGAGCCTAAAGAAAATAATTTTGATTTAAAAAAATTTGCTCCATTTATAGATGGAAACAATATTACACTTATATTTAACGAGTTAGAAGAAGCTATTTACCATATTGAAAGAAATGGAAATAGTAAAATTATATTAACAGATTTGTCTATCAAATTAACCCGTTTATTACATAAAAAATAAGATTATGATTCAAGTTGCCCCTATTTTATTACTATCTTTATTAAGTATTACATTTTTACAATCTGGTTATGATAAAATTAAAGATTGGAAAGGAAATGTTTCTTGGTTAAAAGGTCATTTTTCAGGAACTATTTTTGCAAATACAGTACCCTTAGCCTTATTCATTATTTTAATATTAGAAATTTTCTCAGGTGTATTGTGTGTTTCTGGAATAATTGAATTATTTTCAAATCAAACCACAGAAGTAGGTTATTATGGTGCTATTTTATCATGTATAACCTTACTATTTTTGCTTTTTGGACAACGCATTGCTAAAGATTATGATGGCGCAAGAACCATTGTTATTTATTTTATACCAGCAATAATAGCCGTTTATCTATTAGGATAATCTATTTTACTGTTGCTCGGTACAATTTTAATTCTTCCCAAGTAAAAGCATCACCTAGTTTTTCTTTTATTTGGGATAAACTCTCTCCTTTAAATTCATTAAAAGCATTCGCTATTGCATCAACACTTTCTTCAGCCATAATTTCATTAATTTGGATGATTTCCATACGAATTAATTTTTCAAAATGATTGAATATTGTAGCTTCAGTGAGCTTTCTTTTTTTAGCAATAGTAGGGATTGAAAGTTGTTCTTTCCACATTTCAAGGGTGACTTCTATAGTGGATTTTTTTTCTTTTTTTACTTTCTTCTTTTCTGATGTATCATAATAACCATCAAAATCATCGTTTATTAAACCATTTTGGTTTTCCAAATAATAACGCGATTTAGCTTGATCTAATTTTGTAATTCGATATTTTTGTATCAGTTTGAAATCTAAATTCTCTTTTGTAAAATCGCAATTTTCTGAAATTAAGTTTGCTACTTGTTTTGCTTTTGAAAGGGATTTAAGAGCAATAAGTGTTTGATCTTCTAATTGATACAGTTCTTTAAAATATACTTTCGCATTCTTTGTTCGTTTAATGAATTCAATTTGAAAAAGGAGTGCTCCATAAAGAGTATCTAACGTTTTAAAAAAATAATGGTAAGCAGCTTCGCATCTTTCTTTAATGAGTTGATTATCAATGTTTTCTTTTGTAAATAACGATTGCAATTGTTTTATAAATTTTTCTGATGGACTTTCCAGACCAGCAATGGCTTCCCATTGGTTAGTAACCCATTTTAAATGATTGTTTTTAATGGCTTTTGATTCCAAAGAAGAATAGCTATAATAGTGCGTTCGCCATTCTTGAATAAGCTCTTTTAAATTAAAGGCATGGCACAATAATTTACATACAAATTGCTGTTTTTCAATTAAATAACTGTTTTTTAGATCCTCTTCACTAGTTTTATTAGTGGCATAATTTGTAACCGTTTGGTCATTTGTTAGCCCATTCATTAGTAATGGATTGAGTAAAACCAATCCCTTTAGGTTACGCAATCTTGAAAGTGCTACATAGGCTTGACCAGGAGCAAAAACTTGTGAAACATCTAGCACAGCTTTATCAAAAGTTAATCCTTGGCTTTTGTGAATGGTAATCGCCCAAGCTAATTTAATGGGATATTGAACAAAAGTTCCCAATACTTCTTCCTCAATTTCTTTGGTTGAAGGATTAACATGAAAACGAATGTTTTGCCATTCATATTTTTCAACTTCAATGGTTTTATTTTCATCTGGAAAATGGACCAAAATTTCTTTTTCAGACAATGATTCTATAATCCCCATTTTACCATTATAATATTGTTTATCAGTATTTAAGTCATTTTTGACGAACATTATTTGAGCCCCTATTTTAAGTTCCAATTGTGCTTCAATGGGATATATTTTATCAGGAAATTCTCCAGTTATTTCTGGTAAATAAATAAACCTCTTTTCAGATAAGTCTTCTAAAGCTTCTTGATTAATTTTATTAGCTTTACTACTATGCGTAGTTAAAGAAATATATCCTTTATGCTTTTTTGGATTAAAAGAAGGTTGTATATATTGATTTAAAAGTTTTTGATGTTCAGGTGCTATTTTATTATTTCGTAAGTTGTTAAGTAAATCAATAAAAATAGGATCAGATTGTCTAAAAATAGTATCAAGTTCAATATATAATGGGGGAAATTGTTGCAAAACATGAGCGTTAAAGAAAAACATCCCTGCATAATAATTTTTTAAAACGTGCCATTCTTCTGATTTAACCACTGGAGGCAATTGCAATAGGTCACCAATAAAAAGTACTTGAACACCACCAAAAGGGTCGTTATTTTTTCTTGTTATTCGTATCATAAAATCTATAGCATCAAGCACATCTGCTCGTAACATAGATACTTCATCAATCACTAATAATTCTAAATTTTTTATGACTGCTTTTTTTATCGCGTTCATTTTAAAATGCCTTGCTAATGATGTTCTGTTTTCAATTTTTAAAGTTGAATTGATAGAGATAATTTCTTTAGAATCAGGAATAAACGTTGCAAAAGGAAGTTGAAACATCGAATGAATCGTAACACCATTCGCGTTTAATGCAGCAATACCAGTTGGAGCCACAACAACAGTATTTTTATGTGTTATCTGTAAAATTTCTTTCAACAACGTGGTTTTACCAGTTCCAGCTTTACCAGTTAGAAAGATAGATTTATTTGTATTGTTAATGTATTGTATAGTGTATTGTGCTTGTACCGATCGTTTCATTTTGGCATATATTAAAAAACAAATATATAGAAATGGTTATCAATAAAAAAACCCCTTGATAAGGGGCTTTTTTTAAATAAATATAAATTATTATTTTTCTTCTTCTTTTTTATCAGACGTATCAGTTTCTTCTTCTTTTTTATCAGCTCCACCGTTTTTAGCATTAAACTCATCGTTTAATTGTTTTAATACTTTTTCTGTAATATCATAGGGTTCTTTAGCAAATAGGATAGTAGCTGCATCACCTGTACCGTAAATGTAATCGTACCCTTCTTTTTTTCCATAACCTTTGATATAATCTTTTAATTCTTTTACAATAGAAGTTCTGATACTATCACTCTCCATTTGAATTTGTCTTAATAAAGCATCTTGTTCCATTGAAAGTTCTTGTTCTCTTTGTTGCAATTCAGCTCCTTTTTGTTGTGCCCAAGCCATACCTTTAATTTGAGCATTTCTTTGAAAGCCCGAAGCTTCAGTTTGAAAAGCTTTTAGTTTAGCTTCCAATGGTCTACCCATTTCTTGAGATTTAACTTTGAATTTTTCATCTTCATCCTTAAACTTTGCATAATCCTGAATTAATTTTGCAGTGTCTATATATGCTGTTTTAAAACTTTCATTTTTATCCTCTTTTTTATCACAAGAAATAAGTGCAATTGCAACTCCTAAAATCAATAAGGCTTTTTTCATTTTTTAATTTGTATTTGCTTTTAAATTATATTTTGAAATTTTTCGTAAAAATAGTAATTCCTTATGAAGTACCAAATTCTATGGTTTTTTTAATCATAAGTAAAATTTATGACTTTTAAATTAAGTTATAGGTAAAAATTATACAAAACAAAGTGTTTTAAAGCGATTTAAGACACTTTCTTTTTAGGTTAAATAGTTTTTACATCTGGTTAACTATTCTTTAATTAGTTCTCTTTATTGTCGTTTTGTTGGGTTTTTAAGATATAAATATGAGATGAAAATTCATTTTTAAAAATACCTACCATATTTGAGAACAATCCGATGCAAAAACCTTTAAAAAAGTTCATTTTACCCGTTTTATATTTTTCAGATAAAAGTGAAACATAAAAACTATCAAACCACATGGGTTTCACGTGAAACAATTTGATACTTTCTTTATAAAATATTTTTTGGATTGCAATTTTAGAAAAATGCCAAAGGTGACGCGGTACATCATAAGCAGCCCAAAATTCCTTATAATGTTTTGCATCATACGATTTGAAATTAGGAACAGCTATTATAATGGTGCCATTTGGTTTTATAAGTCGCTTTAAATCTTTAATTTGTTTCTCCAAATTAGGTACATGCTCTAAAACATGCCACATCGTTATCACATCGAATGAACCATTGGGTAAAACCTCTAAAGTTTCGGCTAAAATAATATTTTTATTCAATGCAATTTGTCTCGCTTTTTCGTTAGGTTCAAAACCCATTATTTTCCAACCTTGTAATTTTGATTCCACTAGAAAATCACCTGTGCCAGATCCAATATCTAAAACAGCTCCTTTGTTTGCATATTTTGAAATTAATTTAACTTTATTTCGAATTGCATTTTTTTTAACCAATTGATATAACTTTTCAAATAAAGAACGTGAACTATCGGTGTGAGAAATATAATCATCACTATCGTAATAGGAACCTAAATTTTCAATTGAAGGTTGTGGTGTGGTTTTTAATAATTGCAATTCCGAATCTAATAATAATGAAAAAGATTCTCCAGAAACAGAAAAATCTTTTACATGAATATAGGTCTGATTTTCGTTAAAATTCATTTTTAAAATTCTATAAATAAATAAAAAATAATAATAGAGTTAAAATGTTTCACGTGAAACATTTTAACTCTAATACAAAATTATCTTCCCATATGAATTAGCAAGACGGAAATATCACTTGGTGAAACTCCACTAATTCGTGAAGCTTGAGCAATAGTTTTAGGTCTAATTTTATTCAATTTTTGTTTTGCTTCGATAGAAATAGATTTGATTTTATTAAAATCAAAATTCTCTGGAATAATGGCATCTTCTAAACGATTTAGTTTATCTGCGTGATTTTTTTCCTTTTCAATATAACCAGAATACTTAACTTGTATTTCTGCCTGTTCAATAATTTCATTATCTAAAGCATGCTCTTGAATATAAGATTTTACTTTTTCAAATTTAATGATGTCTTCTAAGTCAATCTGAGGTCTCGAAAACACCTTGAACATTTTATCGGGTTGCACCATTGGACTAGATTCTTTCTCTTCTAAAATTGGATTTGCTTCTTCTGGCTTTAAACTGGTTTCCTTAAAGAAATTTACCATTGCTTCTGATTTGGACAATTTCTCTTCCATACGAATTAATCGTTCCTCTTTTGCTAATCCAATTGCATATCCTTTTGGCGTTAATCGAATATCTGCATTATCCTGACGAAGCAAGGTTCTATATTCAGCTCTTGAAGTAAACATTCGATACGGTTCTTCAGTTCCTTTTGTAATTAAATCATCTATAAGAACTCCTATGTAAGCTTCATTTCTTTTTAATATAAATGGATCACGCTCTTGCACTTTTAAAGCAGCATTTATTCCTGCCATTAAACCTTGGGAAGCAGCTTCTTCATAACCTGTTGTTCCATTAATTTGACCTGCAAAATACAAACCACTTACTAATTTCGTTTCTAAAGTGTGTTGCAATTGTGTAGGAGGGAAGTAATCATATTCGATAGCATAACCCGCTCTAAAAAACTTTACATTTTCAAAACCAGCCACAGAACGCATTGCCTTAAATTGTACATCTTCCGGCAAAGAAGTTGAAAAACCATTGACGTAAACTTCTACGGTGTTCCAACCTTCTGGTTCTACAAATAATTGATGACGCTCTTTGTCAGCAAAACGATTAATTTTATCTTCTATTGAAGGGCAATATCGAGGCCCAATACTTTTAATTCGGCCATTAAACATTGGACTACGATCAAAACCTTCACGAAGTAAATCATGTACTTCATTTGAAGTATACGTCATCCAACAAGATTTTTGAACAGCTAAGGGCTTCGTTAAATTTGTATAAGAAAATTTATCCGGAATTGCATCACCTGGTTGTTCAATCATTTTTGAATAATCTAATGAGCGACCATCAACACGTGGTGGTGTTCCTGTTTTCATTCTACCTGATTCGAAACCGAGTTGTAATAAATCTTCTGTAATTCCAAATGAAGCACTTTCTCCTGCACGACCTCCTCCAAATTGTTTATCACCAATATGAATGAGTCCGTTTAAAAAAGTTCCATTAGTTAAGATTACCGTTTTAGATTTTATCTCTATACCTAATGCAGTTTTTACACCAATTAATTTTCCGTCATCAGTAATAATACCAGAAACCATTTCTTGATAAAAATCCAAATTAGGAGTCTGCTCTAATAGTAAACGCCATTCCTCAGCAAAACGCATTCGATCACTTTGAACTCTTGGAGACCACATTGCAGGACCTTTAGATTTATTTAGCATCTTAAATTGAATAGCAGTTCTATCAGATACAATACCTGAATAACCACCTAAAGCATCAATTTCTCTAACAATTTGCCCTTTAGCAATTCCACCCATAGCAGGATTACAAGACATCTGTGCGATATTTTGTAAACTCATAGTGATAAGTAGAGTAGAGCAACCCATGTTTGCAGCAGCTGCAGCTGCTTCACAACCAGCATGACCACCTCCAACAACTATAACATCATATTTATCTTGAAATAAACTCATTTAATTCGTTTAAAAAATAGTTTTAAATAATAAGCAATTTAAAAATGTTTCACGTGGAACAACTTAATAAATATTTTAAAGAAATGTTTCACGTGGAACAAAATAAATAAAATTAAACTTTTAAAGTTCCACGTGGAACATGTTGATTTTTTCTTCTTCTTTAGTGCGCATTATATCGCTTTGCGATTGTGTTTTATCTTTATAACCACAATAATGTAAGATTCCATGAGCCATTACTCTTTTGAGTTCAGCAGGAAAAGTTGTATTAAAATCAATTGCGTTGTCTTTTACTCTTTCTATAGAAATAAAAATGTCTCCACTAATAACACTGCCTTCAGAATAATCAAAACTGATAATATCTGTAAGTGTGTCATGTTGTAGGTATTCCATATTTATATTATAAAGATAATCGTCGTTACAGAATATATAAGCAATTTCTCCTAAAACTTTGTTTTCTGAAGTTATTATTTTTTCTAACCAATCCGCATAAACAGCTTCATCTTCTAAAATAAAATCTGTTTCGTAATTAAAATTAATCATTCGATTTGAAATATTCTTGAACTTTTTGATTGTAATTTGGCTGCAAAGGTAAACTTTGTCTATTTAATATTTCTATACTATTTAAATAATCTTTTAATTCTTTTGAAAGATTAGTTGTGGTTCCTTTGTAATCCTTATTGTTAGAGTTTGATTTTCTTTTATTGTCTTCACCTTGTTGTTGAATAGCATTTTCTAATTTTAATAATTCATGTTTTAAATTAAGCATCTTATTTAAAGTTTCATTTTTAAAACCTTTATTGATTAATTGCTTTTCAATGTCTTTCATTTGTTGAAGCGCATTTTGACCCATTCCTGACATGCCTTCTTTTTCTAAAGCTTTTTGTAAGGCATCGCGAAGTTTTTGTTGTTCTTTAATAATTTCTAGAACTTTACCAGCATCACTTTCCATACCGTTTTGACCTTCTCCTTCTCCTGAGTCACCTTGTTGGCTAGAATTCTTTCCTTTTTCTCCATTATTACCGTCTTTAGAACCATTTTGTTCTCCAGGTTTTTGTCCTTCTTTTTGTCCAGGTTTTTGTCCCTCTTTCATACCTTCCTTCATTTGCTCTCCTAGACTTTCTTGTTTTTTAATAATATCTGGTAATTGCATTCCTTGGCCTTGACCTTTTTTGGGTTTACCAGCACCACTACTTTGCATCATCATTTGATCACGCACATTACTTAGAAAGTCAGCTAATGTATTAGCGCTAGTTAAAACATATTGTTGATGTGAAGTCCCTTTATAAATATTATTATCTGCTAAAACATCTAAAGATTTGTCTAAGTTGTAATGTATTTCTCCTACTTCATTTAGAATCATTTCAGTTATTTTTGGATTTCTTAAAGAAATTGCGAAGAGACTATCGTCTATATGTTTGAATTGATTTTTTAAATCTTGTTGTTCTTTTAGTATTTTATTAAACTGCAAAGATTTAGTCTCAACTTTTTTGGTCTGATTCATTAATGATTCTTCGTTAAAGGAAAATGATAATAAATTGTCCAGTATTTGGCGCATCATTTTGGCATCTTCTTCCATTTGCTCACTTTCTCCAGCTTGCATCGACATAGCCATTTTTTGACCCATTTGTTTCATTTTGGAACCCGCAGCTTTTTGGTTTTTAACAGCATTTTGTTTGTTGCTGTTTTGTAAATTTTCCTCAGCTTTATTTAAATCGTTTTCAATATCTTTACTCTCATTCTGATCCAAAGGTATATCTAAAGGTGATTTTAATTCTTTGTTTTCTTTATCTAAATCATTTAGTTCTTTTTGTAATATATCAAATTCATCTGAAAGTTTCTTTTGTTTATCTAAAGAATTTTCTTTTTCATCAGCTAATTTTTCTTCTTTTTCTCCCAGAGTATTTAATTTCTCAGCTAATTGTTCAGCTTTTTTTTCTACATAAAATCGTTTGGTAAGTTCAACTAATTGCTCAAGATTCTTAGATTGATTTTTACTGTTTTGCTTTAATTTATCAGCCTTTTCAAATAATTTATCTTTCTCTAATTTTTTAGACAACTCCTCTAATTCTTTTAATAAAGCTTCATTTTCTTTGGATTGTTTTTCAGCTTCATCCAAACGTCTAATTAACTCTTCTTTATCTTTATCCATCTTTTCAGGATTAAATTCTTCAAGATTTTCAGATAATTTTTTAGTAAATTCCTTCATCATTTCATCTTGTTGTTTTTGACGATTGATAAAATCATTAACTTTCTTTTGATCTTGAAAAGATAAATTCTCTTTTTGTTTGTTTAGTTTTTGTAACTTATCTAATTCGTTTATTTGCTTGTCTTGGTTTTGTAAAGATTTCTCCAAACTATTAATATTTTCATTTTGTTCTTTTAGAATACTATCATCTAATTCAGACTTCGTTTTTTCATAATGGAAAAAAACAATAGATTTAGAACTTTTAAAACGATTGATTGGATCATTATCAAATATTTCAAAGTAATATTCGTAATCAATTCCAGGTATTAAATCTATACCATCAGGGAAATGATAGATAAAACGATCGACAAGATTATTTTTTAATTGAATCGGTAAAGTTTTAACTGTTATGGAGTCGTTTTTGTTATAATAAACAACTTGTAATTTTGATAAACCATAATCATCACTTACTTCACCTAGTATTACATTGTTTTTCATTTTCAAACTATCCGGAACAAATTGAGCCGTTATGGAAGGGAACTGATCTTTAATAATAGTAACTTGGTATTGAAGTTTTTCAAAATTCTGAATCTTTTGATTTGAAGTTAAAATTTCATAGGTGAGTGGTTTTATGACACGAGATGTAAACCGAAAATTATTATCCTCTTTTGTGAAAGGAAAAATAGAATTATTAGTTTTAAAAGATATAGCTGTTGTAGCTAAGGCATCAATTTTCCAAGATATTTGAGTTCCTTCTGGTACCATAGCATTACCTGAACCAAATATCACTTCATCAGTTTTTTTAAGATAAGCAGGATAATGAAGATACATTTTAAAATTAGAAATCGAAGGAACTTGAATTACTTTTAATTGATAATTTTGACTTGCAATACCATTAGATTCGAAATAGAAAGGCGTATCTGTTTGAATGTTTTTAAAAGTAAAATAAAAAGAACCTTGCGCTTTTTTTTCTAAAAAATAGGTTTCATCATTAATAATTATAGAAGCATTTTCAGGGATAATTTTTCCGATTGTTGAAACATCTATAGTGAAATCTTGACCTTGTTGTACAGATAAATTTTGATCCGAAATTATAAATTGAAATGGAGCAGGAGCTAAATATTGGGTTTGAAAATGAACTACACGATCCAAACTATTAGTAATTACATTTGCATTACCTGAAATAAAAAATAAAACTAAAAGTAAAACAGGTATGATAGCATAAGGCAAATATTTTTTGTTTTTAGAAAAAGAAATAGCATTAGAAAATGGTATGGGAGAAAGGTGATTCGCCTTTTGTTCAATAGAAGCTAAAACTAATTCAGAAGAGCTATTAGAATTAGATAGCTGCAAAAAATTCAAAAGAGAATCTTTAACTTCATTAAAATGGTTACCAATAATTTTAGAAGCTTGTTCGTAATTAATTCCTTTTGATAAATGAAATAATTTAAAAATAGGAAAACAAATAAAACGTAATAATAAAAACACTTCAACCAAAACAAATACCCAAAAAAGAATCGTTCTCCCAGGAATAGATAACCAAAGGAAGTGCTCAATCAAAAGTGTAATTATAAAGTATAAAATACCTAATCCAATAAATAAAATACTTCCTTTAAGTAATTCATTTATATAATACTTTTTTATAAAGGCTTCTAATTTCTGATATATAACCGTTTTAAGTTCCATTTCTAAAGCAATAGTTTTAACCGATAAATTTACGATTTTATTGAATATGAATGGAATAAAAAATTTTGTAACTTTAGTAACTAAAAATAGTTATGAAATATCTTTTAGCATATACCTTACCTTTAGTATCATTGTTAGGAATCTATTTTGGTAACTCCTGGTGTTATTTGGGTGTAGTTTATGCTTTTATTTTGATACCTTTTTTAGAAATTATATTACCAAAAGATGCTAGTAATTTAAATCAAGAAAGGATAAGTAGAATAGAGGAAAAATGGATTTTTGATGGCTTACTGTATTTAAATATTCCAATAGTATACGGATCACTTTGGTATAGCATGCAACTTGTTACTAATAGTTCGAAAGAAATACATGAATGGATAGGCATTATTTTAAACGTAGGAATTATATTAGGTGCTAATGGAATTAATGTAGCACATGAATTAGGTCATCGAAAAAAGAGATGGGAAAGAATATTGGGCAAAATTTTATTAATTCCAACATTTTATATGCATTTTTATGTGGAGCATAATTTAGGGCACCATGTTCATGTAGCCACTCCTGAAGATCCATCAACTGCAAAATACAATCAAAATGTATATGCTTTTTGGTACCAGACCATAATAGGTACTTATAAAAAAGCTTGGCAAATTCAGTTAAAATTAAATAAAGTTAATAACAATTCTTTTTTCTCAATACAGAATGATATGTTTTGGTTTACCCTAATTCAAATATTTTATTTAATGCTAGTATATTTTATATTTCATACCAATGGTCTGCTACTAGCAATAACATCAGGAATTGTAGGTTTTTTACTACTTGAAACTATAAATTACATAGAACATTACGGACTAAAAAGAAAACAATTACCTTCCGGTAGATATGAAAGAGTAACAGAAAAACATTCCTGGAACTCCAATCATATTATGGGAAGAATTTTATTATATGAATTAACAAGACATAGTGATCATCATTATAAAGCATCCAAAAAATACCAAATATTAGCATATCATGATGAAAGTCCGGAAATGCCATTTGGTTACCCAACAAGCATGGTTATCGCATTATTACCTCCTTTATGGTTTAGCGTTATGAATAAAAGAGTTCCTGAAACGATGAAATAAAAATAAAATTTATGTGATAAAGGAATTTGGAATTTTTTCATTGAAATTTTTATAGTTGTATCTTTGCCAAAAATTATCAAGAAATGTCTAAACCAGTAAGAGTACGTTTTGCTCCAAGTCCTACAGGTCCTTTACACATTGGTGGTGTAAGAACCGCATTATTCAATTATTTATTTGCCAAAAAAAATGGTGGCACATTTTACATTCGTATTGAAGACACTGATCAAACTCGATTTGTGGCTGAAGCTGAATCCTATATTTTTGAAGCATTAGAATGGTTAGGAATTGCACCAGATGAAACCATTGGTAAAAATGAAAAATTTGGACCTTACAGACAAAGTGAACGAAAAGCAATTTACAAACAATATGCAGATCAATTAATCACTAACGGTTGGGCGTATTATGCATTTGATACTCCTGAAAAATTAGACGAATTAAGGAAAGGAGCAGAAGCTAATAAAAATACATTTATTTATAATCATACGGTAAGAGATACATTAGATACTTCATTACATCTATCCAAAGAAGAAACTCAAAAAAGAATTCAAGCAGGTGAACATTATGTTATCCGATTTAAAACACCCGTAAATGAAGTCTTAGAAATTCAGGATATCATTCGTGGAAACGTAAAATTTGATACTAATTTATTAGATGATAAAGTATTATTTAAAAGTGATGGCATGCCAACGTACCACTTGGCGAATATTGTTGATGATCATTTAATGGAAACTTCACATGTGATTCGTGGAGAGGAATGGTTACCAAGTGTACCTTTACATTATTTATTATACCAAGCTTTTGGTTGGGAAGCACCTGAATTTGCGCATTTGCCTTTAATTTTAAAACCAGTTGGTAACGGAAAGTTATCTAAAAGAGATGGTGACAAAATGGGCTTTCCCGTTTTTCCATTAGAATGGAAAACTTCAGAAGGAACCTCTATGGGTTATAGGGAGAATGGCTTTTTCCCAGAAGCTGTGGTTAACTTTTTAGCGTTATTAGGTTGGAATGATGGCACAGAACAAGAAATCTTTTCTTTAGATGAATTGGTTAAAAAATTTGATTTGAACAGAATTCATAAAGCAGGAGCGAAGTTTGATCCTGATAAAAATAAATGGTTCAATCACCAATATTTACAAAAGAAAAATGATGTTGAATTAGCTCGTATGTTTCTAAAGGAATTAGCAAAGAGAGGTATCTCGACTGCGCTCGATATGACAGAAAATAAATTAACAAAAATTGTTTCCTTGGTAAAAGACAGAGCTAATTTTGTAACAGAGTTGTATGATTTATCCGATTATTTCTTTGAAGCTCCAAAAACGTATGATGAAAAAGCAGCTAAGAATTGGAAAGAAGAAACACCAGTTTTAATGGAAAAAGTAGCTAATGAGTTGGAAAAAATTACTGATTTTACTTCTGTAACTATTGAAACGATTTTAAAGGACTGGATGACTGCAAATGAAATTGGAATGGGGAAAGTGATGCAACCTTTACGATTAAGCCTGGTAGGCGCTTTAAAAGGACCTCATTTATTTGATATTATTGAAATGATTGGAAAAGAAGAAACCATTAGTAGAATAAAAAAAGCAATTGAAACTTTATAAAAGTTAAAACCCAGCGATTTGCTGGGTTTTTTATAAAAAAAAGAATTTAATCTATAACACTATTTAACATTTGAACATATTCTTTAGAGTAATTTGTTGTTAAACCTTTTATTAAATCAACAAATCCAATACCGCTCGACCTATCTGGAACATACGAAAATAAAAGTGAATTATCTTCTGCTTTGTAAATATATAACATAGTATAAAATTTAGAATCTGAACTTGGTCTACAATATTCAAACAAAAAGGCTACATCTTTCTCATTATTAAGAATAGCAGAATCTATTCGTGATTTATCAACTGCTTCAAATTTATATTTATAATTTTTAGAAAATTCATTTATAAAATTTTCACCTAATAAATCTTTATCTAATAATAAAGTCATACCTTTTAACGCATTAGCAGTAGGGTTAATTTCTTTTAATGATTTTTTTGATTCTTTCATTAAATCGCGTAATGACTTATCACCGGTTTGAAAACCATTTACAATTTCATTTTTAAAAGTACCAACAGCAAATTTAATATCTGCTTCTGTAAGCTTTAAAGTTACTTTTTTAAATAATGTAGATTTATCTTCATAAATAACTGTAGATAAATAACCACCGTTAATCATAAAGGCTTTCCCTGTAATTCCAAAATAAATTTGAAAAAAACCATGGTGATTAACTATATCATATTGAAAACCAATAAAATTATATTCTTCTTTATTTCCTTTTATAAACTTTTTGAATTCTTTATATGGTAAATATTTCTCAATTCTATTTGCACCAAAATACTCTTCTGCATATTTTTTAATATTAGTGTTATAAACAGATGCATATTCATTACTTTCATCTAATTGTAATATTACAATAGGTTTGTTAAGGGCAATTTCCCAATCTTTCTTTTGAGGCAACTTAAATTGAGAAAAGGAAAAAGTTAGAACAAAAAACAAAATAATTGAAAAGACTTTTTTCATAATAAAAAATAGGTTAAAAATTAATAAAGCCAAATGTAATACATTTGGCTTTATCTTGGGAAAATATATTACTTGTTACAAGAAACATATTCACGTTTATCAAAAAAGTAAATGATATTTTCTTTAGACTTCCTAGATTTTTCCTTAATGATTGATTGCAACTCGATAATTCTATCTCTTTTAGATTTACTAATTTCTTTCTCTACTAAATATTTATCTGGTAAACAATTATCAATAGCATTTAATAATTCAATGCAATTACTAAATTCTTTTTTAATAATATCTTCTACAACTTCTCTTTTCTGAATGGATTTTTTTGTTAATCCGTTAGTAAATTGTAAAGTATGAAGAATATTGTTATTTGAATCAATAATATAATAAATGTAATTTGTATTCGTATCACTATAACTAGTAAAACCTACTAATCTTTTGTTGTCATAACTTGAAATAATGCTATAAGAATTTTGTTTACCATTTATTAAAATATTCTCAATTCTAATATTTTCAAACATACATTCTTTAATATCATTGATTTTAACTCTTGTTTTCTTTGAATTATAATTAAATAAAATATCATTACCTATAAAGCTTAAAAAATTACAATCCTTATAAATTTTACCGTCTAAAGTTTCTACAGAATTTTGACTATAAATGCTAAAGGAAATGAAAGAAAAAATAAGAATAAATAAATTTTTCATAGAAATACTTTTATAAATTTATAAAGCCAAATGTAATACATTTGGCTTTATAATAAAAAGTTATGGATTTTCTAATTATAAATAAATTGTAATCATTCCGCTTAAAATCCCATAATTGGCTTTAAACTTTTGATTCCCATTAAGCGCTTTTAAATCGTCTTTCTTATTTAAATTATTCATAAAATTATTGATACCATATTGATACGAAACATGCAAACGTACATTTTCAATACCAGCTGTAATACCAGCATAAATATTACCACTAATTTTAGTAACATCTACAATATCGTTTGCTGTTAATAAAGGACTATCTTTTAAAAGTTTCAATTTATCATTATCCTCTATTGCTAATTTCCCATTTACTTGTAAAACCGGCCCAATTTCTAAACTTAAATGATGCTCAATAACCATGTAACTTCCCGTTAAGAAAACCTGTACACCAGACATTGTATAGGTAATATCATCAGCAGTTGTTAAAGCTTCTAAAGAGAATTTACTTTGTGTAAAATGCATACCAAAAGCCATTTGCCAATCGTTGTAATAATTTCCTCTTAAAGAGAAACCAGCAGTCCAACCTAATTCTGGTTTTGCATTGAATTGATCAGAAAATAAGCTCATTTGTGTAATACCTCCTGAAAGACCAATACGATTACTATCGCGTCGACCATATTGTGCACTCAGAGAAAAGGTAACGAAAAGGGTTAATAAACAGATAATTTTTTTCATATTCCAAATTTTCTATAAAAATAAGGTTATTAAATAAAACGTGTAACTTTTTTCGATAAAAAGCGTATAATAACTATAAACCAATTAAATAAACCACATTATGCCTTTTTTAATTATTGTAGTTGTATTAGGATTATTCATCCTATTGAGTTCCTTTTTTACTGTAAAACAACAAACAGCTGTTATAGTAGAACGCTTTGGACGTTTTAATAGTATTCGAAATTCAGGATTACAACTAAAAATTCCAGTTTTTGATCGTATAGCTGGTAGAGTAAATCTTCGTATTCAACAATTGGATGTTATTATTGAAACTAAAACGAAAGACAATGTATTCGTGAAACTAAAAGTTTCTGTTCAATTTAAAGTATTACAAGAAAAAGTATACGAAGCCTTTTATAAATTAGAATATCCACACGACCAAATTACTTCTTATGTATTTGATGTAGTGCGTGCTGAAGTACCAAAATTAAAATTGGATGATGTATTTGAACGAAAAGATGATATCGCTATTGCAGTAAAAAGAGAGTTGAATGAAGCAATGTCTACTTATGGTTATGATATCATTAATACTTTAATTACCGATATTGATCCAGACATTCAAGTTAAAAATGCGATGAATAGAATTAATGCTGCAGATCGTGAAAAAACAGCTGCAGAATATGAAGCAGAAGCTGGAAGAATTAGAATTGTAGCAAAAGCAAAAGCTGAAGCAGAGAGTAAAAGACTACAAGGACAAGGTATTGCCGATCAAAGAAGAGAAATTGCTCGTGGATTAGTGGAATCTGTAGATGTGTTGAATAGAGTAGGTATCAATTCACAAGAAGCATCTGCTTTAATTGTTGTTACCCAACATTATGATACTTTACAAGCGATTGGTGCAGATACCAATAGTAATTTGATTTTGTTACCTAATTCGCCACAAGCTGGTAGCGAAATGTTAAATAATATGGTTGCTAGTTTTACAGCAAGTAATCAAGTAGGGGAAGCGATGAAAAAAGCAAATACTTCCAAAGCTAAAAATAAAGGTAAAAAAGATATTTTTGGAGGAACTGAAGAAGAAAACGATTCCGAAGAATAAGATTTGAATCAAAAATTAAAAATGAAACCATCAATTTTAAGAATTGATGGTTTTTTATTTTATATCTAAAAAAATATTAATTAATCTATTGCACTGTGTAATGTATCTAAATATTCCTGTTGTAAAATATTATAATCAGCAGCAGAAGGATAAAAATGGACTCCAAGACCCATTTTAGGTCTATATAAATAGTCATAAATTAATGTAAGATCTTCTGTTTTATATATAGATTTATCATTGTTATAAATAAATGCTATACCTTTTTCATTATTCAATATAGCATTATCAATACGACTTTTATCAACCAATTCTACTTTATATTTATAATTTGTTATAAAAAAATTAATATCTTCATCAAATCCTTTTATATTTTTATCTATTAATAAAGTTAATTCTTTAATTTCTTTTGCATTTGGATTTAATGATTTTGGTTCTAATTCATATTTTTTTAATAAATCTGCTTTAGCTTCTTTAAAAGAAAGATGATTATTTTTTAAAGCATAATCTAATTGATTTTTAATAAGCAAAAATGAAAATTTTATATCAGCTTCAGTAACAGGATAAAATTTTTCTCTTTTTTCTATTTCATATTCTACACTACAAAATGAAGCGTTTGAAGTTATTGAATAACCACAAAATCCTAAATATATAATAGTCCTACTAGGTTTAGAAAGGTCATTATAAATACTTAAATACATATATTCACCTCTATTCTTTTTATTCATTGCAAATTTTCTGAATTCTTTTACTATTAAACATTTATAAATTCTATCATTACCAAAAGTTTGTTCGGCATATTTTTTTACACAAGAATTCCATATAGCAGCATTAGTACCTTTTTCATTTAATAACTTAATAACAATAGGTTTTGTAGTAGCAATTTCTAATTCTTGAGAATCATAAAAATTTAATTTTGAACCTTGACCAAAAATATTAACAAGAGTAAATAAAAAAAAACTTAGAAAAAAAACTTTCATAAAATTGGGATATTAATTAAATTCAACTACAAAAATATATTATTTATAAGATTGCTTGTACAAAATAAATATTTTTAATCAATAATTAAAATAAAGCGATTTAAAAGATTTTTTATAATAGAAATATAAAATCATAAAGGTAATTTTTTAAAATGTCTTATATTTAAAATATGAAAGTCTAATTTTTAATATAAAATCTATTATTATAAAACTTATGATAATTAAAATTTATAATTATAAAAATCTATTAAAAATATAAAATTGATAGTATATATAAATAAAAAAAAAGACTAGTGGATGAACTAGTCTTTTTAAAATTTATTTTGAGCAAAATTATTGTACACTTACTTTTGCCCAAGTATCTCTTAAACCAACAGTTTTGTTAAAAACCAATTTTTCAGGAGTTGAATCTCTATCTACACAAAAATAACCCAAACGTTGAAATTGAAAATGCTCTAATTCTTTAGCCGTTTGTAAGCTTGGTTCTAAATAACCGGTAATAACTTCTAAAGAATTTGGATTGATATATTCTTTAAAATCAACTTCTTTATTTCCGTCTGGATTTTCATGCGTAAATAAACGATCATACACTCTAATTTCCGCTTCAATTGCATGCGGAATAGATACCCAATGTATTGTTCCTTTTACTTTTCTTTTGCTAGCTTCTGAACCACTTCCTGATTTAGAATCAACATCATAGGTACAATGAATTTCAGTAATATTCCCATCAGCATCTTTTACAACTGATTCTCCTTTAATGATATAGGCATTTTTTAAACGCACTTCAGTACCTAAAGATAATCTAAAGAATTTTTTATGTGCTTCTTCTTGAAAATCTTCTCTTTCAATATATAATTCTTTAGAAAAAGGTACTTTTCTATACGTCATTACTTCTTCCTCAGGATTATTTTCAGCTTCTAACCATTCTTCTTGCCCTTCTGGGTAATTGGTAATTACCAATTTAACAGGATCTAAAACTGCCATAACGCGTGGTGCCACTTTATTTAAATCTTCTCTAACACAGAAATCTAACAAAGAAACATCTATTAAATTTTCTCTTTTGGCAATACCAATTGTTTTCGCAAAATTACGAATAGCAGTAGCGGTAATTCCTCTTCTTCTCATACCAGAAATGGTACTCATACGAGGATCGTCCCAACCTGTAACATGACCTTCTGTAACTAATTGCAATAATTTTCGTTTAGAAACAACGGTATGCGATAGATTTCTACGCGCAAATTCTCTTTGTTTAGGTCTTACCTTAGATTCATCATAAATTTGGTTTAAAAACCAATCGTAAAGCTCTCTATGCGGTAAAAACTCTAAAGTACAGAAAGAATGTGATACTTGTTCTAAATAATCACTTTCTCCATGTGCCCAATCATACATTGGATAAATGCACCAATCATTCCCAGTTCTATGATGATGTGCATGCATAATTCTATAAATAATAGGATCACGCATCAACATATTATTCGCATTCATAGAAATTTTAGCTCTTAAAACGTGTGTACCTTTTTCAAATTCTCCTTGCTTCATACGTTCAAATAAATCTAAATTTTCATCTATTGAACGATTTCTGTATGGAGAATCAGTACCAGGAGTCGTAGGAGTTCCTTTTTGAATAGCCATTTCTTCTGAAGTTTGACTATCAACATACGCTTTATCTTTTTTAATTAACTCTACTGCCCAATCGTATAATTGTTGGAAATAATCCGATGCATAACATTCTTTATCCCATTGAAAACCAAGCCATTCTACATCTCTTTTAATAGCATCCACAAATTCCTGTTCTTCTTTTGAAGGATTGGTATCGTCAAAACGAAGGTTAACAGGTGCTTTATAATCAATTCCTAAACCAAAATTCAAACAAATAGCACTAGCATGACCCACATGTAAATAGCCATTTGGTTCTGGTGGAAAACGAAAACGTAATTTATCTTGAGGGAGACCTTTTTTTAAATCTTCTTCAATAATTTGTTCAATAAAATTTAATGATTTTTCTTCCGTTGACATAATAATTTTCAATGTTTTGACAAAGATAGAAAATGTTTAATTGTTTAAAGTTTAAAGTTGTTTAAAAGTTGAAAAAACATAGTAACTTTGACAGTAATTATAAATAAAATTTGCAATGGGAATTATTATTTTACAAAATATACGCACCTATTCGTATCACGGCTGTTTATTAGAAGAAGGAAAAATTGGTAGTGATTATAAAGTAGATTTGAAAATCAAAACAAATTTAAAGAAATCAGCACAAACAGATGAATTACATGATACTGTAGATTATGTAGATTTAAATCGAATTGTAATTGAAGAAATGGCTATTCGAGCAAAACTCTTAGAGCATGTAGCACAACGCATTATAGATAAAATATTACAAGAATTACCTACCGTTACTCAAGTTAAAGTTGCTGTTTCAAAGTTAAATCCTCCAATTGGTGGTGATGTAGAAGCGGTAACCATAGTGCTACAACAAAAAAGATAGTGCAATAAAAACAATGGAAAATTAAAACTTTTTAGTGTTTAAACTTTAAACTTTTAAACTTTTTATTATATTTGCACTCCTAACAAAAGGCGTCGTGGCCGAGCGGCTAGGCACCGGTCTGCAAAACCGTCTACCCCGGTTCGAATCCGGGCGATGCCTCTGAAAGAGTTACTAGAAATAGTAGCTCTTTTTTTATGTGTAATTTTTAGAAAAAAATTATGTAAAATTATCAAGAGAATACTTTATTTTAAAGGGAGTTAGTAAAAATAAAAGACTTTTATTAAGATCAAATTTACTATATAAAAATTAAAATCATTAGAAATAATAACTCTTAAAGTTCAGAATAGTTACTACATTAGAAAAAAAACCTTAAAGATGATCTTTAAGGTTTTTATATTATTTAAACATATCAAAATGTTGTTGTAGTTTCTGTTTTTCGTTTGGAAATAAACCTTGTAAAACAAAAAACAATCCAAAAATGAGAATTACAATACTAATAACGCGTTTAATCTTATAAATGTTTAAGGGTGTTAATTTATTTTTTAATTGCTTCGCCAATAGAATTTTAGCGATATCAAATAATAAATAAAAGAATAAAATAGCTCCAAAGAAAATAGTGATACGTTGGGTTTCCATATGCATTTTTGGTCCGTGCGTAATGATAATCATTAACCAAAAACCTAAAACCCCAATATTGATAAAATTGACTAAAAATCCTTTGAAGAATAAACCAAAATAGTTGTTCTTTTGAATATTATCTTCATCTTCTGGAATATCTTGTTTTTTCTTATACGTTTTCTTTAATTGAATAAATGAAATTAAACCATAACCCAACATAATTAGACCTCCAACAATAAATAAGGTGGGATTATCTTTTAATTGTTCTAATAATTGGTTGGTACTTAAATAAGCAATTAAAATAAATAAAATATCTCCAAAAACGATACCTAAATCTAAAGTTAAAGCAGCTCTAAAACCTTTAGTTATACTTGTTTCTAGTAAAACAAAAAAACCAGGTCCTATTGAAAAAGCCAAAAGCAATCCCCAAGGAATTGCTGCTAAAATATCTTGCCACATAGTGTAAAAACGTGTTTAAAACACGAAGTTACATAAAAAAAACTATTTCGCTTGTTCAATGGTTCCTCCAGCTATGGTTTTTTGGTTGATTTGCTTTGGTTTTCCATGAATTAAAATAGTACCTCCTGCTCTAATTTTGGCATCTACTAAATCAGTAGCATATACATCGGCTTGTCCACCAGCATTTCCAGTTATAGTAGTTTGTTTTGTAATTAATTCTTTAGCTTCATATTGCGCACCAGAATTTACTAGAATATCTGCATAGGCTGCATTACCAGAAATTTTTAATATACTTCCTTGTGAAGCTCTTGCTTTTAATTTCTCCACTTCAAAGTTTACTTTAATCTCTGAACCTTCTTTAGCAATTAACTCAAAAAATACACCTTCAAACGTATCATTAGAAGAAACTCTAGAGCCTTCATTAGCTTCAATTGCATCTATTGAAGTATAATAAACTGTAGCAGAAATATTATCGCCTTGCAATAATTTACCGAAACTCATTCTAATTTTTAATTCCCCATTTTTATTTACTACTTCAACATCTTCCTTTTTATCCCCTTTTAAAACTACCTTGTTTTCAGTACTTTTAATTAAATACACATCAATTTTATCAAAAGCCGTTACTTTTGAAAAAGCACCTACTTGTTTTTCAGTTTGTGAAAAACCTAAAACACTTATAAATAATAAACTATAGATTAATTTTTTCATGATTCTTTATTTTAAATTTTAATTCTTTGCTATTCGTTTTTTCTTAAATACCAGAAATCCAATTGTTTTTTAACTAAATCTGCATTTTTTACTTTTACAAATACTTCATCTCCTAATTGTAAAATATTTTTTGAAACTTCTCCTACTAAAGCATATTGCTTATCATCAAAGGTGTAATAATCGTCTTTTATTTCTCGAATGCGACACATTCCTTCACATTTATTTTCTATAATTTCAACATAAATTCCCCATTCTGTCACTCCAGAAATAACACCTAAAAACTCTTCATCTTTATGATCTTGCATGTATTTTACTTGCATGTATTTTATAGAATCTCTTTCCGCTTGAGCTGCTAAATTTTCCATATCTGAAGAATGTCTACATTTCTCTTCGTATTCTTCCTCACTTACACTTTTGCCTCCATCTAAATAATGTTGTAACAAACGATGTGCCATAACATCTGGATAACGACGAATTGGTGAAGTAAAATGACTGTAATAATCAAATGCTAAGCCATAATGACCAATATTTTCAGTAGAATAAACAGCTTTACTCATCGTACGAATTGCTAAAGTATCTACTAAATTTTGCTCTTTCTTCCCTTGCACTTCTTCTAATAAACTATTCAAAGAATTCGAAATGGATTCTTTTGATTTGAAATTAATAGAATAACCAAACTTTTTAATTACTGTTTGTAAATTCATTAATTTATCTTCATTCGGTTCGTCATGAATTCGATATACAAATGTCTTTTTCTGTTTACCAATGTATTCTGCTACTTTTCGGTTGGCTAGTAACATGAATTCTTCAATCAAATGATTGGCATCTTTGGAAACTTTGAAATAGACTCCAGTAGGTTCAGCTTCTTGATTTAAATGAAATTTAACTTCTACTTTATCAAATGAAATAGCGCCATGAGCCATTCTTTTTCTTCTTAAAATTTTAGCTAATTCATCTAATTTTAAAGTAGCATCAACTATAGGTTGCGGTACTTTATATTCAGTTCCAGTTAAAGATATTGCTGCAGGAATAATGTTTGACTTTGTTTTTGACGACTTAGATAATGATTTTTTATTTGTGTCGTCAAGAAGCAACTTTTCTTCAGCGGAATTATTATTTTTAGTGTTGCTTTCAATAATATATTGCGCTTCTTCATAAGCAAAACGTTGATCACTATAAATTACGGTTCGTCCAAACCAAGAATCTACAACTTCTGCTTTTGGATTCAATTGGAAAACAGTAGAAAAGGTATATTTTTCTTCATGTGGTCGAAGTGAACAGGCAAAATTAGATAACACTTCTGGAAGCATGGGCACTACTCTATCGACTAAATAAACCGAAGTGGCTCTTTGATAGGCTTCTTTATCTAAAATAGTATCTTCTTTAACATAATGAGAAACATCGGCTATATGTACTCCAATTTCATAATTTCCATTTTCTAAGACTTCAAAAGAAAGAGCATCATCAAAATCTTTAGCATCCTTTGGATCAATAGTAAAAGTGAGAATATTTCTCATATCTCGTCTTTTCCCTATTTCTTCTTCTGTTATTGAAGTATCTATTTTATTGGCATAAGCTTCCACTTCTATAGGAAAATCATAAGGTAACCCGTACTCAGCAAGTATGGCATGAATTTCAGTATTATGTTCTCCTGGTTTTCCTAAAACATTGATTACTGTACCAAATGGAGAGTCTGCATTTTTAGGCCAATCTTCCATTGAAACTAATACTACATCCCCATGTTGTGCTCCATTAATTTTATTTTTTGGTATAAAAATATCCGTATACATTTTGGCATTAGTGGTAGTAACAAAAGCAAAGTTTTTTTGGATATCGATTACACCCACAAACTCCGTTTTGGCTCTTTCTAAAATTTCCAAAACTTCTGCTTCAGGTCTTCTCGAACTTCTGCGATTATAAATATAAGCTCGAACTTTATCACCATCTAAAGCATGATTCAAATTGATAAAAGGAATAAAAACATCATCTTCCAACTCATCACAGACAAAATAACCTGTTTTCCTTGAAGTCATGTCTATAATTCCTTCATAATATTCCGATTTAGAAATAATTTGATACTTCCCTCTATCGGTTTCATGAATTTTATCTTGCGACTTTAAAATTTTCAAATCACGTATAATTTCATTTCTGCTTTTGGTATCATTTAATTCTAAAGCGGCAGCAATTTGTTTGTAATTAAATGACTTTGAAGGTTCTTTGGATAATATTTTAAATATTGATGCGGTAAAATCTTTTTGCTTTTTACCTAATTTTTTGGGTTTCTTACTCATTGTATTTTTTATGTAAGTCTTACATTTTTTACGGAAACACAAGCATGTAACCTTTACACTTTCCGTATATTAAAAAATTTTATAGACTTTATTTTTAATTAATGGTGAAAGTTACGAAATAGTTACTAGTTGCAAGTTATATGATTTAAGTTTTAATATAAATCTAACATTATTTATCTTTATAGAAAGATTAAAGACATGAAAGATTTTGTAACAATTGCTATTTTTAATTTTCCTCATGAAACGTACATTCTAAAAAATCTTTTAGATCAAGAAAATATAGCGCATTTTTTTGAAAATGAAACATTGGTAGCTATAGATCCTTTTGCTTCAATAGCTTACGGAGGCATTAAATTAAAAGTACATCCTAAATATATTCAAAAAGCAAAAGAAATTTTAGATCGTTTTTATAATGACAATCATTTAAAAATTGTTTAATTACTAAAATGAGAGTTTTCAACAGTATTTAAAAACAACAAAAAAGAATTTTTAAAATTTTAAAATTTATGATGGTTATGATAGCGTGTTAATATGTAGTATAAGTTTTTTTTAATCCTTTCATTTTATAAGTTTTCTTTAGTTATACAATTCTATTAACAATGCTTTTTTTAGATAAATCCTTGATTTTTAATTTTAAGAACGTTTTTTTATTTTGGTTATTAACAACTGTTAATTTCTCTTTTTCATTATCTTTTGTAAATAACTTTACTTTTAAAAAATGTTAATAACCTCTGTTTATAAACTCATAACTTTAGAATAAAAAACAAAAACTATTATTCGTTTTTTCATTTCTCTTTTTGATTATAAAAAAACCTCATTCCTTTTTAAAAAACTTCTCTTTTTTTGTTTTTACTTATTAACAATCTATGTTAATTTAAAGTTACCTGATTATCAATGCATTGTAAAATACTATTAACAACGGTGTGAATTAACTTTAAATTGATTTTTAAATAACTGATTCCTAAATAATTATAAATGCTATCATTTAATAATAATAATAATTGGTTTCTCTTTTTTACTCCATGGTTAATTACTTATTTTTGTAACTCATAAACAACACAACTCATTATGATAATTTCAATCGGTAATGACCATGCAGGTCCAAATTACAAAAAAGCAATTGTTCAGTTTTTAGAAAAACAAGGTCACCAAATTATTAACCACGGTACTGATACTTTTGATAGTGTTGACTATCCCGATTTTGGTCATCCTGTTGCTGAGGATGTTGCAAATAAAAAGGCTGATTTTGGTATTGTGATTTGTGGTTCTGGAAACGGAATTGCTATGACAGTAAATAAACACCAAGAAATACGCGCTGCCCTATGCTGGACAAAAGAAATTGCTGAATTAGCTCGTTTGCACAATGATGCAAATATTATAAGTATTCCTGCAAGATTTACAGCTATTGAACAAGCGGTTCAAATGGTAGAAACCTTTTTAAATACTGCTTTTGAAGGTGGAAGACATGCCACTAGAGTGAACAAGATTGCTTGTCAATAATGAATTTAGAAGATTTATCGGATAAACAATTAGTAGCATTAGTTCAAAATTGTAATTTAGATAAAGAACTGAAATCTAAAATTAGTAATGAAATAAATAGAAGAGGTTTAGAAATAATAACACCTATTGAAAAAGAAATAAGCGTATCTGAAAAAATAAAAATTATTTTAACGTGTTCTTTTTTTTATAAGTATCATTTAAAAAAATCTTCCGAATTGATTCTTAAGGGAAATAAAAAGACCTATAAGAAATATTGGAAATATTTTAACTTGGGCTTATTTATTCATATCATTATTTTTCTAGTTATTGTTAAATACGTAATAAAACCATTTTTTTAAAAATATGTCTCATAGCCACAGTCATAATCATAAACATCAAGTAGAAGGCAAAAACTTATTGTTTTCCATTGTCTTAAATGTGATTATTACTCTAGCACAAATTATTGGTGGTATTATATCCGGAAGCTTAGCTTTAATTTCGGATGCTTTGCATAATTTTTCGGATGTTTTATCCTTAATTTTTAGCTTAGTAGCTCATAAATTATCAAAAAGAAAAGCTTCTTTTAACCAAACCTTTGGATATAAAAGAGCAGAAATATTGGCCGCTTTTGTAAATGCAGCAACTTTAGTCATAGTAGCATTCATACTAATTTATGGTGCTATTGAACGTTTAATAGCTCCTATTGAAATAGAATCCAATTTAGTGATTTGGTTGGCTTTACTAGGTATTATTGTAAATGGTTTTTCTGTTTTATTATTAAAAAAAGATGCGAATCATAATATGAATATGAAATCGGCCTATTTGCATTTGTTAACTGATATGTTGGCTTCTGTTGCCGTTTTAATAGGTGGTCTATTAATGTTATTTTACAAAATTTATTGGATAGATAGTATTATGACTTTAGGAATTGCTATCTATCTAATTGTTGTTGGATTTGATTTATTAAAAAAAGCAACTAAAATTTTAATGCTTTTTACTCCAGACCATATTTATATCAAAGAAATCGTTAGAGAAGTTCATAAGATTAAAGGAGTGAATAAATTGCACCATATTCATGTTTGGCATTTAAATGAAGAAGAATTGCATTTGGAAGCGCATTTAGATTGTGCAGAAGATATAAAAATGAGTGATTTTAATGAATTGTTACATCAAATTGAAAAAGTACTTTTAGAAAAATTTGAAATCAATCACATTAATATTCAACCTGAATTTAAGAAAGAAGACCCTAAAGATTATATCGTACAAGATTAAAAAAAATTCTGTTTGAAAATGAGTAACGAAAAACAACAGTTAAAAAAAGAGTCTTTCCTAATAAATAAACCCCTTCGGGATTATTTGGATACCTATAAAAGACTAACTAAAACCAATGTTTTTTACGAAGACTTATTGCGTTTTCAAGGTGCTATTTCTGTATTTGATAAAGAGGGAAAAGATACCTTATGGGTTCGTGTATACTATAATGAATATGAACGAGCAGAAATAGATAAAAACCTAAAAAAGATATATACCTTACTGCATTCTGATGGAAATGAAAGTAGTTTTGCTTTTTTAAATGTGGACCAAATTGACTTTTGTACGTTTGGAAATTCAAAGCCTTTTCGAATCAAAGTCAGAAACATTTTAAATGATAATTACACGCATTTTTACATAAAAAAAGCTGATGCATCTCGTATTTACGGATTAGAATTAGAACATATTTTATCACCTAATCGAATCAACTATTTGGTATTTAAAGATACTTTAATAGAAGAACACATTGTAGGAATTCCAGGTGATGTTTTTATAGAAAAAAACTTAAAAGAGTGTACCGAACACGAAAAAGCGCAAATAGCCAAACAATTTGTAAAGTTTAATGAAAGATGTATGATTGGTTTATTAGGCGATATGCGTTCGTACAATTTTGTGATTATCCCTATTTATGATTTTGATCAATTGGTATTTAAAATTAGAGCCATCGATTTTGACCAACAAAGTTATGAAGGGAGCTTTAAATTGTATAAACCACATCTTTTTAAAGAGAATTTTCAATACAATCAATTGGTTCAAAACAAATTGAGTCAAAGTTCAATTGAACAGTATCAAAATGAAGAACGATCGGTTCTTGTAAAACGCTTGCGAGATTCGAAAGTTCGTATTCATGATTTATTGGTTGCTATGAAATCAACCCCATTAGCACCTAAAGAACATATTGAACAATTAGGTAAAGAAATTTATGATTTTACTTTAGATCTTAATTTTAAAAAGGCAACTTCAATGGGAGAAATTGTAGAAGCAGCTCTAAATTTCATGAAACGTAATTTTAGGTTTGAAGGAGATGATTAAAAACCATGTAAAATGACTATTATTGATAACAACCTAGTACAAACTTTTTACAAAAAAAGAAAGCCCAACACTCACAAAGGAGATTTTGGTCACGCTTTTTTAATCGTTGGAAGTCCAAATAAAATGGGAGCAGCATTAATTGCTTCGAAAGCTTGTTTACGAACTGGTGTTGGACTATTAACTACAAACATTCCAAAAGAAGAAAAAACAAGTGTTACAAATTTCATTCCAGAAGCAATGGTGTTTTTTAGAGAAAACAGTATCGATTTTACGCCTTTCAATGCGGTGGGAATCGGTCCAGGATTGGAACAAAATGAGGCTTCACAAAAAATAGTGTATACTTCCCTTTTAAAAGTAAAAGAAAACCTGGTTTTAGATGCAGATGCTTTGAATATTTTAGCCCAAAATCCAGATTGGTTTACCCAATTACCCAAACAAACCATTTTAACACCGCATCCGAAAGAGTTTGATCGATTATTTGGTACGCATACTTCAGAAGAAGAAAGAAGAGCGACAGCTCTAAAAAAAGCTTCAGAATGTAATTGTATTATTATTTTAAAAGGACATCAAACTTTTATTACTAACGGTAGTGATGCTTATGTAAACACCACTGGAAATTCAGGTCTAGCTAAAGGAGGTTCGGGCGATGCTTTAACAGGAATTATCACCGCTTTTTTAGCACAACACTACCCTCCTATTCAAGCAGCAATTATAAGCGTGTATCTTCATGGTTTAGCTGCGGATATCACTTTATCCAAACAAAGTGAAGAAAGTATGTTAATTTCAGATGTAATTGAAAATTTAGGATGGGCATTTAAAAAAATAGCAGAATAAATACACGTTATTTTCGTTAGTTTATTTTAAGCAAATAAAGTTATTTGTATAAATTGCACCCAGAAATTTTTGATTATAATGAACCAAATCCAATTTGTAAAAGCGGTTGTAAAAACTGCTGATAAAAATATTGAAGCTACTTTAAAATTACTTTCTGAAGACTGTACCATTCCTTTTATTTCACGTTATCGAAAGGATCAAACTGGAAATTTAGATGAGGTAGAGATTGAGACAATTGCGAAATTATCCAAACAGTTTGATGAAATAGTGAAACGTAAAGAAGCGATTCTAAAAGCAATTGATGAACAAGGCCAACTTACTTCAGAACTGAAATCTAAAATTCAGAATAGTTTCGATTTACAAGAAATTGAAGATTTGTATTTGCCTTATAAGAAGAAAAAGAAAACCAAAGCAGATGTAGCAAGAGAAAACGGTTTAGAACCTTTGGCTAAAATTATTATGGCGCAAAATAATGACGAAATTGAATTTGAAGCCTCGAAATACCTTTCTAAAAATGTACCTAATGAAGATGAAGCTTTACAAGGGGCAAGAGATATAATTGCCGAATGGATTAATGAAAATATGTTCATCCGTAAAAATTTGCGTCGTTTATTCCAAAGAAAAGCAATCATTACCACCAAAGTGGTTAAAAAGAAAGCGGAAGAAGAAGAAGCTCAAAAATTTCAACAGTATTTTGACTGGAGCGAAGCCATTTCAAAAGCACCCTCACATCGTTTATTAGCCATGCTTCGTGCCGAAAAAGAAGGTTTTATTAAATTAAAAGTAGAACTGGAAAATGATGAAGCCATCGACTTTATTGAAGAAAACATTTTAAAAGGTAAAAACGAAAGTACAGCACAAGTTAAAACAGCTATAAAAGATAGTTATAAACGCTTATTAGAGCCTGCTATTTCAAATGAAACATTGCAAGAAGCTAAAGCGAAAGCAGACGAAAAAGCAATTGAAGTATTTGCAGGAAATTTAAGTCAGTTATTACTTGCTCCTCCTCTAGGTGAAAAACGCATTATGGCAATCGATCCAGGTTATAGAAGCGGTTGTAAAGTAGTCTGTTTGGATGAAAAAGGCGATTTGTTATACAACGAAACGATTTATCCGCATCCACCTCAAAATGAAAATGCGATGGCGATGAAAAAGGTGCGTTCTATGGTAAATGCGTATAATATAGAAGCTATTTCAATTGGGAATGGTACAGCAAGCAGAGAAACGGAATTTTTTATAAAAAAAATAGCTTTTGATAAACCGGTTCAAGTATTTGTCGTTTCAGAAGCGGGTGCATCGGTCTATTCCGCTTCTAAAATTGCTAGAGATGAGTTTCCAAAGTATGATGTTACAGTACGAGGTTCTGTTTCTATAGGAAGAAGATTAAGTGATCCATTAGCGGAATTAGTAAAAATCGATGCGAAATCAATTGGGGTTGGTCAGTACCAACATGATGTAGATCAAACCAAATTGAAAGAAGAATTAGATACCGTTGTGGTTCGATGTGTAAACTCTGTTGGAATAAATATTAACACAGCTAGTAAGTCATTGTTAAGTTATGTTTCAGGAATTGGAGAAAAAATGGCGGAAAATATTGTAGCTTATCGATCTGAAAATGGCCCTTTTGAAGACCGAAAACAACTTAAAAAAGTACCAAGATTAGGTGATAAAGCATACCAACAAGCAGCAGCTTTTATTCGAATTAAAGAGGGAATAAATCCATTAGATAATTCTGCGGTGCATCCTGAAGCTTATAAAATAGTGGAAAAAATGGCAAAAGATTTAAAAATTTCAGTGAACGAATTAATTGCCAATAAAGAAAAAATTAGTCAAATTAAATTAGAAAATTATATTTCGGATGAAATAGGAATTTTAGGGTTAAAAGACATTGTTAAAGAACTTGAAAAACCAGGTTTAGATCCTCGAAAAGCAGCTAAAGTTTTTGAATTTGATCCCAATGTTAAATCCATTCATGATTTAAGAGCGGGTATGATTTTACCTGGTATTGTGAATAACATTACGGCTTTTGGTTGCTTTGTTGATGTAGGTATCAAAGAGAGTGGTTTGGTACACATTTCGCAACTTAAAGAAGGCTATGTTTCCGATGTGAATGAAGTTGTTAAATTACACCAACATGTGCAAGTAAAAGTGGTTGATGTTGATGAAGCCAGAAAGAGAATTCAGTTAACGATGATATTATAAAAATAAAAAAATTCCAAATTCCGATGATAAACTTAGTTTAAGTTGGAATTTGGAATTTTACTATTAGAAATTTAGTAGACTTATTCTTTCGTCTCGTCTTCTTTTTTAGTCAATTTTTGGTCCTCTTCTTTCATAGCGTTTTTAAATTCTTTCACACCACCACCAAGACCTTTCATTAATTCTGGAATTTTTTTACCACCAAATAACAAAAGTACAATAACGACTATTAGTATTATTTGTGGAGTTCCTACAACACCTAAAAAAATTGTTAATGCATTCATGATTTCAAATAATTAAAGGTACAAAGATAACAAGAAAATGATAAACCTATATTTTTTAACTAATAATTATACTGTTTTTCCTAAAAAACCGTTGTAATTAGTATATTTGTGAGTCTATAATTGAAAGTGAAATGACTAAAAAAAGAAAAAAAAGGCAGATACTTTTAAAAAAGCTTTTCAACAAGAGACGATTAGTTATTCTTAATGAGGATACTTTTGAAGAAACCTTCTCATTAAAATTAAATCTAATGAATGTTTTCGTCGTTGTTACCCTTTCAGCCATTTTTTTAATCGGAATTACCACTTACATTATCGCTTTTACTCCTTTACGAGAATACATTCCTGGATATGCTTCCACTCAGTTGAAAAAAGATGCGATGAATTTAGCCATCAAATCCGATTCCCTTCAAAAATCAGTTGAAATAAATAACCTCTATATTTCTTCAATTAAAAAAGTATTGACAGGAGATTTACAATACGCTAAATTAAACAAAGACTCCTTGATTGCTTCTGAAAAACAAACGATTGATGAAAGTGTTTTAGCCACTAAAGAAGTTGAAAAAGAATTAAGAAATAAAGTCATTCAAGAAGATAAATACAATGTATTTGAAAACGCGAAACCTAAAGTAAACTTCGTATTGTTTTCACCTGCTGAAGGCACCATTATTGAAAACTATAATGCCAAAAATAACTTTTTAGCAGTTAAAATTGCTTTAGCAAACAATACCCCTATAAAAGCAGTAGCTTCTGGAACTATAATTTTTTCTGAATGGACACCTTCTTATGGATATGTGGTTATTGTGGAACATCAAGAAGGTATTTTATCGGTTTATAAAAATGCAGCTGCAGCGACTAAAAAGCAAGGAGATACGGTGAAATCCGGAGAAGTTATTGCATTAGCAGGAAATTCAACGGCAACAGATGAAAATAGTACCTTACGTTTTGAACTATGGAAAGATGGTTTTCCAATAAATCCTACTCAGTTTATTAACTTTCAATAAATATGTCAATTAAGACTTTTGCTGCAAAAATTTTTGCCAAAAAAATACATTTGAAAAATCAACATTGGATTGATAACCCAGTTGCCACTCAAAAAAAAGTATTTCACGAATTGATAGCGCAAGCTAAAGATACGCAATTTGGTCAAGACCATGATTTCAAAAACATTACCACTTTTGAAGAATTTGCACAAAAAGTACCGATCCGAGATTACGAAGATTTAAAACCCTATATTGAAAAAGTAATCAAAGGAGAAGAAAATGTCCTTTGGAAAGGAAAACCACTCTATTTTGCAAAAACTTCGGGAACCACCTCAGGAGCGAAATATATTCCGCTTACTAAAGAATCCATGCCTTTTCATATTGAAGCGGCTAGAAATGCTATATTAAATTACATTTATGAAACAGGAAATGCAAGTTTTGTAAAAGGCAAAATGATATTTCTTCAAGGAAGCCCTATTTTAGAAGAAAAAAACGGCATTAAACTAGGTCGATTATCAGGGATAGTGGCTCATTTTGTTCCTAAATATTTACAAAAGAACCGTATGCCTAGTTGGAAAACCAATTGTATCGAAGATTGGGAAACCAAAGTGAATGCCATAGTGGAAGAAACGCTTCATGAAAACATGACGGTTATTTCGGGAATCCCTTCTTGGGTACAAATGTACTTTGAGAAATTACAAGAGCGCGCTCAAAAACCAGTAGGTGAAATTTTTAAAAACTTCAATTTGTTTATTTATGGAGGTGTAAATTATGAACCCTATCGTGCAAAGTTTGAGAATTTAATAGGAAGAAGAGTTGATTCCATTGAACTTTTTCCCGCTTCTGAAGGGTTTTTTGCTTACCAAAATTCCCAACAAGAAAAAGGTATGTTATTGCTTTTAAATTCAGGAATTTTCTATGAATTTGTTAAAGCAGAAGAATTTTATAATACACCTAACGGTTTACCTGCAAAACGCTATACAATTGGTGAAGTTGAAGTGGGAGTTAATTATGCTTTGCTTATTTCTACCAATGCAGGACTTTGGTCGTATAATATTGGAGATACAATTCAGTTTACCAGCTTAAAACCGTATAAAATTATTGTTTCTGGTAGAATAAAACATTTTATATCTGCTTTTGGAGAACATGTAATTGCTAAAGAAGTTGAAAGTGCTTTAGAAGAAGCAATTCTGGATACTTCTATCCGAATAAATGAATTTACTGTAGCACCACAAATTACGCCTGGAAATGGATTACCTTATCATGAATGGTTGATTGAGTTTGAACAAGAACCGGATGACTTGGATGCTTTTGCCTTAAAAATTGATACTGCTATGCGCAAGCAAAATGTATATTATGATGATTTAATTACAGGTAAAGTTTTGCGAACATTGGTGATTTCAAAAGTAGAAAAAAATGGTTTTCAGGAATATATGAAATCTATAGGTAAATTAGGAGGCCAAAACAAATTACCTCGATTAAGTGACAACAGAAACATTGCAGATAAACTAAAAACAAAATAACTATACTATTACATGAAATTAAAAACTCCATTTTTCGTATTCTTACTGCTGAGTAGTTTTTCTATTTTAGCACAAATTAGAGGCGTTGTAAGAGATAGTATTTCAAAAGAGCCGATACCTTTTGTTAACATTTGGATTGAAAATCAAGAAATAGGTACCACATCAGATTTTGATGGTAGTTTTTCTATTAATGTAAAAGAAGGGAATCCTAATCTTGTTTTTTCTGCTTTAGGATTTTATAAAAGAGTGGTTAAAGCTTCGGAAGCAAAAGAAGTTTTTTTAAAAGCAGCAGTAATTGAATTAGATGAAGTAGTTGTTTTAAATAAAAAAGACACAAAAGAAATTGAAATTGGAAAAACACCCAATGCCATTTTACAAACCTTTGATAATGGACCAAAAATAGAAGCGAAATACTTTCCTTATAAAGATTCATACAAGAAAACCCCATTTATCAAAAAGATAAGTATTCAAACCGATTGTAAAATTGATGAGTCTACAATAAAATTACATTTTTACGCAGTCAATGACGATGGTTCACCAGGAGAAGAACTATTAAATAAAGATTTTTTAGTGAAGGTAAAAAAGGGGATTTTAAGAAATAAATTCGATATTTCAGGTTTTAACCTCGTAATTCCAAACAATGGAATTTTTGTTGCTTATGAAAAACTAATGATTGAAAGTAACAAATTAGAAAGGCAAATTGTGGATCCTTACACGAAAAGAGAAAAAACGCAAAAAACCTATTACCCTTTAGTTTTGTACAATTATGTGGAGCGAGATGTCGTATACAATTTTTATGGAGGAAGATGGAATAAAAAAGTAAACGAACAAAACCCTAAAGACAAATTAACCATATTTGAACCTGCGATTAATCTTATATTAACCAACTAAGAAATAAAAATCTTACCTTTGTTGGTTAGATAAATAAAATATTAATGAAGGACATTAAAAACATTTCGCGTTCTAGAGCGCAAGAGTCGTCGGCAGCTATTGAACGACTGTACATTACCATGAGACATTTATTTAATAGAGGTTTTTACAAACCTATGGGTGTTTCAGGAGAAACTTTAAGAGAAGCTTTATTATCACTTCGACCAGAAATCTATGGTAGTATCGCAGAAGAAAAAGTAGAACTAAATGGATTGCTTTATGTGATTGAAAGGTTACCTATTGGAATTGAAGAATGTAGGTATATCAATTTAACTTCAGATGAAGGGTATTCTAATTCTCATTTTAAAGCGATTGTTCCTCCAAAAAGAAGAAGAAACTGTTATCGTATCGATGATGAGCAGATGAATGTAGAAATTACAAGAGGGCGTTCCGATATATATGATATCTTAACCCATCTTACTTTTGTTTTTATCGAGTCGCATAAAATTAAAAACAGAGTTTTAATTGCAGATGATGGTTCGGTAACAAGAGATTGGCAAAAATTAGAGCAAGTGGTTAATCAAACCAAAAAACTTACTTTAATAGAAAGAGAAAAAGCTATTTCTCATGCTGCTAACGTGCTTGGAAGAACTTTTGCTGAAGTAAAAGATATTTATGATGACTTTGCTACTGTAGATGCTCCTGACCGATTCATACATGTGGTGTACTGGTTAGGAAGATTAGCAATCGAAGAAATTGTTGATAATAATAAAAGAACCATCACTTTTAGTCCTATTTTAAGAGAGCGTTTAGGACATCATATATATGGCGATATTTGGGCAACCAATATTAAAGAAGTATTATTAGCCAATAATTTAATTGATAGACCCCTACATATTATTAGTGCTAATATGCATAGTGTGATGAACTCCATCTTTGCAGAACCCGTTATTGGAAAAAAATATAAAGAAGCATCTCCCTTTCAAATATTTGAAGATTTAAGTAGTTCAAATAATAAAGACATACGCAAAAAGGTGGAAGAATATGCTTTTAAACAAGGGATGCTCTTTTTACCTGATACTTCAGGAACCAATATAGATGTACAAATTTTTGATACCGCTAAAATAGATTTCAAAAAAACCGTTTTTTCAAATTCGACATTTGAAGCAGAAAAACCTGTTTTAATTGTGATGGATTATGCTTTTGGTGAACAAGCTTTTGAAACTATTGATGAGCTGTTAAAGCCATTTAAAACGGATAAAAAGAACAAATTGTTTTTAAATGTCGAATCCGTTTCTATAATGGGTAAAGCGGGTATTCTTCAAGGAGGCAAAGGTGATATCATGATTCCTAATGCTCACGTAAATGAAGGTACTGCAGACAACTATCCTTTCGAAAACGAATTAACAGCAAATATGTTTGAAGGTAATGATATTCCCGTTTTTTCGGGACCTATGATTACCGTTTTAGGTACTTCGCTTCAAAATAGAGATTTATTAAAGTTTTTCCATGAGTCAACTTGGGAAGCTATTGGATTGGAAATGGAAGGAGCGTATTATCAAAAAGCAATTCAATCTGCTTCTAAAATTAGAAAAAGTATTAATGCAAATGTAAAAGTGCGTTACGCATATTATGCCTCTGATAATCCTTTAGAAACAGGAAGCACTTTAGCGTCTGGTGGACTTGGAACTACAGGTGTAAAACCAACATATTTAATTACAATTAAAATTTTAGAACAAATATTTAACATAAAATAAATAGACTATGAGTACAAACTCACAAGATCAAGAAATTGATTTAGGACAAATTTTTAAAAGTATTAAGGGTTTTTTTGAATCTATTTCAGATCGTTTTTTTGAATTTATTTTATTTCTCAAAAAAAATAGTATAGTGATTATTATACTTTTAATTTTAGGTTTTGCACTGGGGTATTTTTTAGATCAAAAAAACAAAGCTTACGAACATGAGATTATTGTATCTCCAAATTTTGGTAGTGCCGATTATTTATATGCAAAAATTAATCTGTTAAATTCTAAGAAAAGAGAAAAAGACACCATTTTTTTACACTCCATTGGAATTAAAGATGTAAAACATTTTAGCAAAATTGAAATCGAACCTATTGTAGATGTTTATAAGTTTATTGATAACAAGAAAGAAAATTTTGACTTAATAAAATTAATGTCTGAAAATGGGGATATCGAAAAAATAATTAAGAACGATATCACAAGTAAAAACTACCCTTTTCATAGTATAAATTTAAAAACTTCAGATACAATTAACTATAAATCAACGATAGTACCTATCTTAAAGTTTCTAAATGATTCCCCTTATTTTGACGCATTAAGAAAACAAAGTTTTCAAAATATTAATGAAAAGATGGCCGCTAATGATAGTTTAATTTCCCAAATAAATGTTTTATTAAATACGTTTTCATCCACTTCTTCAAATAATCAGAAAAGCGATAAATTAGTATATTACAATGAAAACAGTCAATTAAATGATATCATAAAAACTAAAGAAAACCTCATAGTAGAACAAGGGATCAACAAAATAAATTTAATTAATTCTGATAAAATAATTAAAGAGATTAGTTCCGTATTAAATATTAAAAACTTTGAAGGTACTAATAATAAAATGAAATATATAGTACCCTTTATTTTGTTGTTAGCTTTTGTCTTAATGTTTGAGATTAGAAAATTTTACAGAAAACAAATGGCTAAAAGAAGTTAGTTATGAAATCGATATTAGTAACAGGTGGGGCGGGTTTTATTGGCTCAAATTTTATTCCTTATTTTCTAGAAAATAACACAGAATATCATGTAGTTAATCTTGACGCATTAACATATGCAGGTAATTTAGAGAATTTATCTGAAGTAAAAGATAAGGCTTCTTATACGTTTATTGAAGGTGATATTTGTGATAGACAATGGGTGGAGCAATTGTTTGAAAAATATCAATTTCAAGGTGTAATTCATTTTGCAGCAGAAAGTCATGTAGACAATTCCATATCTGGACCGGAAGCTTTCATTAAAACCAATGTATTAGGTACATTCAATCTTTTGGATTCGGCTCGTAAATTATGGATGAAAGGGCCAAATGAATATAAAGAAGCGTATCAAAATGCTAGATTTCACCATATCTCTACTGATGAGGTTTATGGAACTTTAGGTGAAACAGGATTGTTTCACGAAACAACGCCATATGCTCCAAATAGTCCCTATTCTGCTTCAAAAGCAGGATCAGATATGATTGTGAGGAGTTATTTTCATACTTTTGGAATGGATGTTGTCACAACTAATTGTTCTAATAATTATGGCCCAAAACAGCATAATGAGAAGCTTATACCCACAATTATTAGGAAAGCTTTATTAGGTGAAAATATTCCAATTTATGGAGATGGAAAAAATGTACGCGATTGGTTATATGTTTTAGACCATTGTAAAGGAATTGAATTGGTATTTAAAACAGGAAAATCTGGTGAGACCTATAATATTGGAGGTCGAAATGAAAAAAATAATTTGTATATAGCAGATAAAATTTGCACAATTTTAGATCAAATGAAACCCAAAAAAATGGGGAGTTATAAAGAGCAGATTACTTTTGTAAAAGATAGACCAGGTCATGATTTACGCTATGCTATTGATGCTTCTAAAATAGAAAATGAATTGGGTTGGAAAGCAGATGAAAACTTTGATACTGGAATTGTAAAGACTATTGAATGGTATATTGATCAATTACGAATTAGATAATTACACAATTTTATACATTTGAAATAAAATTATAACTAATTCATAAATCATCAATAAGAATTATGGTGAGATTGAATATTTACTTATTGATTAATTAAAAAAGTATTGGCATATTGACATGTAGTCTGATTGCCATATTAATAATATGAAAGGAATAATATTAGCAGGAGGATCTGGAACTCGTTTGCATCCATTAACGCTAGCGGTTAGTAAACAATTAATGCCTATCTATGATAAGCCCATGATTTATTATCCCCTATCAACCTTAATGTGGGCAGGAATTAGAGAAATATTAATAATTTCCACTCCTCAAGATTTACCACTATTTGAAAAATTATTAGGAGATGGAACCCAACTTGGATGTCGCTTTGAATATGCAGTACAAGAAAATCCGAACGGTTTAGCTGAAGCTTTTATCATTGGAAAAGATTTTGTAGGAAATGATAAAGTAGCTCTTATTCTGGGTGATAATATTTTTTATGGTACAGGCTTAGCAGAATTATTACAAGCAAATAACAATCCAAACGGAGGAATTGTTTATGCGTATCATGTGCATGATCCAGAACGTTATGGTGTAGTAGATTTTGATAAGAATGGGAAAGTATTATCTATTGAAGAAAAACCGCTTCAACCAAAATCGAATTACGCTGTTCCTGGAATTTATTTTTATGACAATCAAGTTTTAGAAATAGCAGCAAATATTAAACCCAGTCAACGTGGAGAATTAGAAATTACTGATGTAAATAAAGTTTATTTAGAAAAAGGAAAGCTTCAAGTATCTATTTTAGATAGAGGAACGGCTTGGCTCGATACAGGTACCTTTCAGTCTTTAATGCAAGCAAGTCAATTTGTACAGGTAATAGAAGAACGTCAGGGTTTAAAAATTGGCGCGATAGAAGAAGCGGCTTATAAAATGGGTTTTATTACTAAAGAAGCCTTAGAACTTTTAGCAGAACCCTTATTAAAAAGTGGTTATGGTAAACACTTAATGAGTTTGATTAAAGAATAATTATGACATTTTTAGAAACTAAATTAAAAGGATGTTTCATTATTGAACCGGCTATATTTCACGATGATAGAGGTTATTTTATGGAAAGTTACAATGAAAAAAAATTTTCCCAAATAGTAGGTCAACAGGTTCATTTTGTTCAAGACAATCAATCTTTTTCTACCAAAGGAGTACTTAGAGGGCTACATTATCAATGTGGTGAATTCGCTCAAGCAAAGTTAGTACGTGTTTTACAAGGTGAAGTTTTAGATGTAGCAGTAGACATTAGACCAGATTCAGCTACTTATGGACAATATGAAGCTGTAATTTTATCCGCAGAAAATCAAAAACAATTTTTTGTTCCAAGAGGTTTTGCTCATGGGTTTTTAGTTTTAAGCGAAACTGCTACGTTCTTTTATAAATGCGATAATTTTTATAATGCAGCTAGCGAAGGAGGAATTGTTTATAATGATGCTAACTTGGCTATAGATTGGAAAACTCCTTTAAATGACCTTATCATATCACCTAAGGATATAGCGTTACCCACATTAGAGAAAGCTAAAAAAATATGGTAGTTTTAGTTACAGGAAGTAATGGTCAATTAGGACAAGCTTTACAAGCTCTTTCTGAGCGTTATCCGTTTTTCCAGTTTGTTTTTTGTAATTCTAAAGAATTAGACATTACTAATAAAGTAAATTGTAAAGCTATTTTTGAAAAGTACACTCCTGATTTTTGTATTAATGCTGCAGCTTATACTGCAGTGGATAAAGCCGAATCGGAGCCAGAAAAGGCTTTTGAAATTAATGCCAATGGTGCTGAAAATATTGCGGAAAGTTGTAAGAGACACAATACCATTTTATTGCATATTTCAACTGATTTTGTTTTTGATGCCTATTATTCTAATAACACAGCCTATTATGATAAAGAACTGAGATTGCCTCTTAAGAGCAATTTAGGGCTTACTGAAACAGATATTCCTTTTCCATCAGGAATTTACGGTTTAACCAAATTGCAAGGGGAACAAGCAGTTCAACATACTTGGGAGAAACATTTTATCCTACGAACGTCATGGGTATATTCTGAATTTGGGACCAATTTCTTGAAGACGATGTTACGATTGGCGTCTGAAAGAGATACTTTATCTGTAGTTGAGGATCAAATTGGAACACCTACTTATGCAATAGACTTAGCCGAAGCTTTGTTACAGATGATTTTATTTTGTACTTCCAAAAACATTTTGGATGACCTATTTGGAACGTATCATTTTAGTAATGAAGGAAATTGTTCATGGTACGATTTTGCTTATGAAATTTTCAAAGAGAAAGATATAACTATCAATTTGCAACCCATACCTACCACGTCTTATCCTACACCTGCAAAAAGACCACAGTATAGTGTTTTGGATAAAACTAAAATAAAAGAAGTCTTTGATTTAAATATTCAAAATTGGAAAATAAGTCTTCAAGATTGTCTTCAAAAAGTATAAGGGAATGAAACCAATTTTATGCATCTCTTTGTTCTTTTTCTGTTTTAGTTCTTTTTCTCAAAATCAAGAAAAAGCAAACACCTATTTTGATGTTCATTTTTTTCGCGGAAACATCTATAAGCATAAAGACGAAGTGAGTCATTTAATTAGTGGTCATCCCAATGGTTTTTTGTTAAGCTATAATTGGAAGACAAATGGGAATAAGGAATGGCACCAAGCGTATAATTATCCCGATTATGGTATTTCTTTTCATTATATAGACTTTAAAAATAATTATTTAGGACATAATTTTGCTTTAGGAATCCATTATAATTTTTATTTTTTTAAACGAAATTTAATGTTCCGAGTGTCGCAAGGAATTGGTATGACATCTCACCCTTACGATAAAGAGACCAACAACAAAAACATTGCTTTTGGAACTAAATTAATGGACAATACCTATTTTTTATTACAATACAAAAAAGAAAACATAATAAACGGCGTGGGTTTGCAAACCGGAATTTTATTGAATCATTTTTCTAATGGAAGAATAAAATCACCTAATATTGGTTTAAATACTATAGCATTTAATTTTGGTATCAACTACAATTTTGCAAACCAACAAGAAATAAAGAGAGATTCATTACTTCCTAAGTCTAATTTTGTTGAACCTATTCGTTATAACATTGCCTTAAGAACAGGGGTTTCTGAAGGACCTATTCCTAATTTAGGACAACGTCAATTTTATCATTTAGGTTTTTATGTTGACAAACGATTGGGTAGAAAAAGTGCTTTACAAGTAGGAACAGATATTTTCTTTTCTAGATATTTAAAAGACTATATTCAATTTGTTTCCGTTGCCTTCCCAGAAGACCATTCAAACTATACTCCTCCCAATACCGATTATAAAAGAATAGGGTTGTTTTTAGGACATGAATTATTCATCAATAAATTAGCTATTGAAACACAATTAGGATATTACGTTTATAAACCATTTCATTATGAAGATAATATTTATCAAAGAGTTGGGCTAAAATATTACCTTTACAAAAACTGTTTCACAGGAATCGGTTTAAAAACACATAGAGGCAGAGCTGAAGCTGTAGAAGCTACTTTAGGAATACGATTATGATAAAAGTTAATTTATATATAGTACTAGTAGTATTGTTAGTTAGTTGTGGTATTTCTGAAGATTGTTTTAAAGGAAATAGTGATTCAGTGACACTAACTTTCCCTTATGAGAATTTTACTAAAATAAAAGTATATACAGGTGTTGGGTTAGTTATAAATGAAGGACCTGATTATGAAGTAAAAATACAAACGGCAAATAATATCAAAGAACATATTGAAGTAGCTTTAAAAGGAGATTTATTAGTTATAAAAGATAATTCTTCTTGTAATATTGCTAGGGATTATGGCGTTACAACAGTTTATGTAACCGTTCCAGATGGAACGATAAAACCCTTAATTCAGGAATTGGAATTATATTCTAAAACGGAACAAAAGATAGAAGCTTTGGGCATCTTACATTCACCTATTGTTCGTTTGTACTCAATTGGAGATGATGGAGACGGTTCAGGAGCGAGTGATTTTTATGTTAATTATGAATCAAACAATCAATTTGTAGTTGAATGTAATACGGTTTCTAATTTTTATATCAATGGAAGTTGTACAGAATTGTTACTCAATTTCTATTTTGGAGAAGGAAGGTTTTATGGTGAAAATTTTCAAGTTGAAAACGTAAAAATATATCAAAGAGGTTCAAATGATATGATTGTTAAACCAATTGAAAGAATAGAAGGAAAAATCCTTTCAACTGGAAATGTAATTTTAAAACAAGTACCAAATAGTATCGAGGTAGAACAAAGATACACAGGAAGATTAATTTATTAATTTTGAATTTATAATTAAGATGAATAGTAATAAAAATATAGATATTTCAATAGTAGTTCCTTTATACAACGAGGAAGCGGTTTTTGATAAACTAATAAATAGATTGCTATCGGTAATTGATAAAACAGCTTTTAATTGTGAAGTAATTTTAGTTAATGATGGAAGTAGTGATACTACTGACAATTTAATTCAAGAAATTTGTTTAAAGGATACTAGATTTACAGCTGTTTTATTATCTAGAAATCATGGTCATCAAATAGCAGTTTCTGCTGGATTAAAATATGTCAGAGGAAAAAAAGGAGCTATGATTATAGATGGAGATTTACAAGATCCACCAGAACTTGTTATTGAATTTTATAAATTATTACAGAATGGCTATGATGTGATATATGCAGTTAGAAAAAACAGAAAAGAAAACTTTGTTAAAAAATTAGCATATTTAAGTTACTATAGATTACAAAGAAAAGTATCAAATTTCAACATTCCTATTGATAGTGGAGACTTCTCAATGTTAAGTAGAAGAGTTGTAGATACAATTAATACTATGCCAGAACAAAGTCGTTATTTAAGAGGAATGAGAGCTTGGGTAGGATATAAACAAACGGCTTATGAGTATGATAGAGATGAAAGACAAGCTGGAGAAACTAAATACAGTTGGTCTAAATTATTTGAATTAGCTTTTAATGGAATTTTTAATTTCAGCGATTTTCCAGTTAAAATAATAACCAGATTGGGTTTTTTAACAGTGTTTTTCTCCTTAATTTATTTTGGATATAATATTTATAGAAAAATATATTATAATGATGTTCCTCAGGGATTTAGCGCTACTATTTTGGCAATTATACTTTTTAGTGGAGTTCAATTAATTTCATTAGGGTTGATAGGAGAGTATGTTTTAAGAATATACAATCAAGTTAGAAACAGACCCTTATTTATAGTAGATAAAATTATACAAAATGGTCAAGAGATTTAATTTAACTCGTATTATGTTAAAGATTTCAGTTTTTTTAAAGCAAAATAGCGTACTAATTTTAATTTTATTAGTATCACTTTTTTTAAGATTTTATCATTTAGATATTCAAAGTCCTTGGTTAGATGAAATTTTAACACTTAAAGAATCAGATCCTAGTATGCCTTTTAAAGAATTCAAAGATCAAGTGCTATTAAGAGAAGGTATGCCACATTTGTATTTTTTTATTATAAGGACTTTAGGTATTTTTTTTGAATATGATTCCTATACCGCAAGATTTTTTTCGGCAATAATTGGCTTTTTAATAACCGTATCCATTTATTTTCTAGGAAAAAAAATTTATAATAAAAATGTAGGTATACTAGCTGCTTTATTAATAACAATTAATTGGTTTGCAATTTTGTATTCTCAAGAAGCTAGGCCATATAATCTATTAGTTTTTTTTATTATTATATCGTTTACTTTATTAGTATCTCTTATAAAAAAAGCAAACTTTATAAATTCTATAGTATTTGGAATTATAACAGGATTAGTAATTCATTCGCATATGATAGGACTAATTACTATTTTTTCACAATATTGCATTCTTCTAGGAGTATTTATTATAGAAAAAGAATATGGTAAAAGATTACAAATAATCAAATTTGGATTACTAAGTTTTATCACAATGATTATTGTAGCTATACCTACTTATAAAACATTTTTAAAAGCAATGGAATATAAGTCTGGATGGTTAACGCTTCCCGGAGCAGATGGTATGACATTAATATTTCATCACTTTTTTGGAAATACAGAATTGTTGTATTTTATTTTTTCTTCCTTGATTTTATTTTTCTGTTTACGTGTATTCAAATTAAAAAACAAACCGATAACTAGTAACTATCTAATTAATAACAAACTCTTTTTAAGCTTTTTTATACTTTTTATTTGGATATTTATATCTATAATATTACCCATTATTAAAAGTTATACAAGTGAACCCATGATTACAACCAGGTATTTTTTTGGAATTTTACCTGCTTTAATGATTATTATAGCTATAGCAATAGAAAACATAAAAAATAAAGTTATAAAAAGTGCTATAATTGTTTTAATAGTAACTGTTTCTTTAATTGATTTATTCTTAATCAAAGATTATTATAATTCAGTTTCAAAAACTCAATTTAGAGAGGTTTCAGAATCTATGAAAAAATTTGATAGTGATAAAGATAAAATAGTATCTGCTTATGGATGGGTTTTGTCATATTTCTTTGATAAAGAAGAAGGTTATCAACCTGAAATCGAAATGACATTTGAAAATTATATTCATTTAATGAAAACTCAAGCTATTGATTTAGAATCTTTTTGGTATTTTGATGGTAATTTTAGACCTTACAATATTCCTAATGAAGATGAAGTTTATTTGAAAGAATATTTTATTAATGACAAAACTATTGAAAAGCAAGATTGTTGGGCGAAACACTATCAGCTAAAAGACAAATATGCTAAGAAAATTAAAAGCTTAACGGATATTCAACTAAAAGATTTTTCACCGAAACAATTTGACGAAAAAGGAAATTATGTTTTTTTGCAAAATGGAGAAATAACGACAGATGAAATCAATATTGAAAATGGTAATTATAAAGTTATAATAAAAGCTCAAAGTTTTCCTGAGAAGCCAATAAATGGGGAAAACGCCCATATAATTCTAAAAGTTGGAAACAAAACTATTCTTGATAATTTTGTTAGTGAAAAAAATAGTGAAATAGAAAAAACAATAACTTTTAATGAAAATAAAGATAAAAAGAAAAAAATTAAATTAATTTTTGATAATGATATTTTATTAAATAATCAGGATAGAAATTTAATTATTTATTCTATTAAATTTATTAAAAATTAGATTAAAGATAATGAGAAGATTAAGAATACTTTTTTATTGGTTATTTAATAGTAAAAACAATATTGGTTTTAAAGAACTGCTTTCGTTTTTAGGTAAACCAAAAGTAGATAAAATAGCAAAACGATATATTAAGGAAATCACTGTTAATGGTGAATTCTCCGAAATTAAATTTAATCCAATACATTACACGCTATATTGGCCCAATACATTTTCGGTAAATGGAATCAATCAAGTTACCGCTGAAACTTTTGATATAAAAGACTGGCATTATTATCAATATAAAAACACACCCATAGAAGCGAATGAAATTTTATTAGATATTGGAACGGCTGAAGGATTATTTCCATTAACAGTTATGGATAAATGTAAACATATATACATGATTGAGCCAAGTAAAATTTTTACAAAATCACTTCTAAAAACTTTCGAGCCATTTCAAAGCAAAACAACGATTATAAATACTGCAGTAGGTTCTATAGACGATGAGGTGTATTTTAATGAAGACTCTTTAGATGGACAAGTTTCCGCAAACAATACAGGTAACGCTAAAATAAAAATTAGTAAAATAGATTCCCTTTTTAAGGACATAAAAATAACTTATTTAAAAGCTGATATTGAAGGTTTTGAACAGGAAATGTTATTAGGTGCTGCAGAAACGATTAAAAGAGACAAACCTAAAATTGCCATTACGAGTTATCATAAAGAAAATGATTCCAAAAAGATGATTGATTTAATAAAAAGTTATGTTCCTGAATATAATTATTTTATAAAAGGAATTCATGGTGAAGAACCAAAACCAGTAATGCTACATTTCTGGATTTAAAAAGAATTTTTTTATTACGCTTATAGATAAACTTTATTTGCAAGTGTCTTAAAATAAATTACCTTTGTTTAAATTTTTTGTATAACAATGAATAATAAATTTTTAACCTTAATCGTACTATCTTTAACGCTTTTAACAAGTTGTAAAAAAGATAAAGACCAACAACAACCAGAACCTGTTGAGGAAAAAGTTGTAAACTTAGTAAAAGTAACGCTTACCGCTACAGTAAAGAAAGATGATAACTTTCAACTTTTCTATAAAGAAGAGGATAATGTGGAGCTTCCTTATGCAGAACAAGATGCGGTTTGGAAAGAAGTAAAAGGTAGTGAACAATCACAAACTATAGAATTTTTATTACCTGAAAATGTTTTACCTAATTACTTACGTTTAGATGTTGGTACCAATCCAGAAAACGAAAACATCACGATATCAAATTTTCAAATAGAATATTTAGATAAAAAAATAGACATTAATAGTACTTCGTTTTTTGATACTTATTTCATCAATAACCCAGGAATTGTTGTTGAAGATAAAGTTTCAGGCTTGATTAAGACTCAAAAAGAAAATGATTTTTATGATCCATTTTTTAATTCAGGTAATAATTTAAAATACGAATTACAAAATATTTATAAATAAAATAAAGCATATTACTTTTTTAATACCTCATTTAAAATGAGGTTTTTTTTTAAATATAAATTTTAAATAAAACGGCTAGTTGAAATTATCAAAAGTTATAGATAAAAACAGATTAAATTTCTTGATATATGGAGCAGGTCAGGCTTTTAATTTGGTAAGCCCAATAATAATCGCTCCGTATATTATTTCCGTTTGCGGAATTGATTCTTTTGGGAAGATAGGTTTAGGTTTTGCCTATTCACTTTTTCTTATTTTAGTAGTTGATTATGCTTTTGATATAAAAGGAACAAAAAAAGTTGCTGAAAACAGAGATTATAAAGATAAAATAGAGCAAATTCTATTCACTACTCTATATACAAAAGTTGTATTGTTAGTATTTGCTTATCTAATAGCAAGAATTCTAATTTTTTTTGTCCCTATTTTTCATCAAGAAAAAGATTTGTTTCTTCTTAGTTTTATGGTTGTTTTTGCCCAAGTATTCAATCCTATATGGTTTTTACAAGGGCTTGAAGATTTTAAAGCATCAAGTATTATAAATATATTATCCAAATCCTTTTATGTACTTTTTATATTTCTTTTTATTCAACAAAAAAGCGATTATATTTGGGTAAATTTCTTCCTGGGTATAACAGCACTAGTGTTTAACTGTTTGGGTTTATTTTACATTATAAGAAAGTATAATTTTAATTTTATTTCCTTTAAAATTAAAGCTATAAATACAATTATTATTAATGATTTTAGCTTTTGTATTTCACAATTATTTCTCTCTTTAAGACAATTGTCACCCTTATTTTTAACCAGTTATTTTTTCGGTTTTAGTTTGGCAGGACAATATAAAATTATTGAGCAAATCATTTCACTGTTTAGAACTTTTACCCAAGTTTATTTAAAATTTTTCTTTCCAAGACTTTGTTATAAAGTAAGTTTTTCTAGAAATGAGGCGGTAATATATTGGAGAAAAGTCTTATTTATACTTTTCATAAGTGCTTTGATTGCTTTGACGGGCATTTTTATATTTGCTGAAAAAATAGTGTTGTATTTTAATGTAGCAATAGAAGAAAATTTAGATATAATAGTACTCATGAGATTTTCACTTCTCATTCCTTTATTGATGATTTTTTCTTTAGCATTAGAACAATTGATGTTTGCTTTTAATAAAAATAAAAAATATATAAGAAGTGCTATTTTTGTAACGATAATTAATGTTACACTATTACTCATTTTAACACCTATTTATAAATTGTATGGCGTTATATGTTCTATTATAATTGCTGAAGTCTTTTTTATTATTTTATACTATAAAAGCACGTTATTAAATATCCATTCTATAAAATCTAATGCAAAATGAAAATATCATCTGAAAAGTTTTATACGCTATTATATTTCCTATGCATTATTGTTAGTTTTTTTTCTAATTATGAATTAACATTTTTAGTATGGTTGTTTGCAATTTTAGTTAGTTATAAAGAGAAATATTCTTTAACAATTATTAAGTTCACTATAATTTTTTCATTAATTATTGTTATTGCTTGTTTATCAAAACTCTTTTATTCCTATCCTTTTTTTAATTCCATTAAAGATTTTACGTATTTGCTAAAGCCAATATTGGGCCTGTTAGTAGGATATCAACTTTATGACAAGGTTTCAAATAAAGGAATAAAAACCTTTATTTATGCAGGTCTACTTTTAGCATTGATTCATGTTTTTCTTATTGTTTTAGCTTCTTATAATTTCAGAACTTTAAACATGAACATTATAAGAATGGAATCGGGTTTTTTTAGTGATTATGAAGTATATGTTCTTTTATTATTACTATTCAACAAAAAGTTTGATTTAGAAATGACTAAATTTAGAAGAAACCTATTAATTGCCATATTAAGTTTTTCTATTTTTATGTATTTTTCAAGGACAAACTTCTTACAATTTTTCATTTTACTATTAGGAATAAAGGGATATTACATTTTAACACCTAAGTCCTTGAGAATCCTTTTAGGTTCAATTTTAATTTTATCTCTTGGCTATGCTTCTATTTATTATTCTAACCCTAAAAGAAATGGTAAAGGTTTAGAAGGATTAATGTACAAAATAAAGATTTCACCTCAAGAAGCCTTTAAAACGAGAATCAACAAAGAAGACTGGAGAGATTTCAATGATAATTATAGATCGTATGAGAATATTCTTTCTGTAAAAGAAGTTCAAAAAGATGGAATACGAACCATCCTTTTTGGAAAAGGAATTGGCTCTACAATGAATATTGGTCAAAAAATATATACTACAGACGGCTCAATTATTCAAAACATTTCTATTGCACACAATGGATTTATGACCATACTTTTAAAATCTGGACTTGTGGGAGTAGTTTTATTACTACTTACAATTGTATTGCTATACAGACAAAAGAAAAGTAATATTCCAATAGTTAATACTATAAACCTCTTATTAATAGGAACCAGCATTTTCTTAATATTATCTTATTGGGTATTTATGGGACTTTATTTTAAATTAGACAATAAGTCTGTCATCATTGGGTTTTTTATAGCCATGAGAGAATGTATTCTAAAAAAGAATCAAACACCTATTGAGATAGTAGAATAGCTTTAATTTGTTCACTTGTAGTTCCATCTCCATAGGGATTTTTAGCTTGCGAAATAGTATTATAATGATTGCTATCTGTTAATATTTTAGAGGCTTCTTCAAATATTTTTTCTTTATTAGACCCTACTAATATAGCAGTTCCCGATTCTACTCCTTCCATTCTTTCAGTTACTTCTCTTAAAACCAAAACAGGCTTGCCTAAACTAGGGGCTTCTTCTTGAATACCACCTGAATCTGTTAAAATAAAATTACTTTTGTTCATAAACCAAATTAAATCAGGATAATTAAGAGGTGCTATCAATTTAATGTTGGTCGCATTTAATTTAGTATGAGCTACATTACTTATGTTAGGATTTAAATGTACCGGGAATACAATTTCAACGTCCTCTTTATAAGTGGAAGCAATTTTTAATAAGGCTTCGCAAATTTCATTAAACGGTTGGCCAAAATTTTCTCTTCTATGACAAGTAACCAAAATGATTTTCTTAGAAAAATAGATGGAACTGTATTTTTCTAAAAAATAATTTTCTTTACTCGTATTAATTTTTTCTAATCCCATGAATAATGCGTCTATAACCGTATTACCTACTACAAAGACATTATCTTTTATGTTTTCTAAATATAAATTATTTGCAGAACTTTCTGTAGGACAAAAATGCAAGGTTGCCATTTTAGAGGTTAGCACTCTATTCAGTTCTTCTGGGAATGGAGAATAAAGATTATTACTTCTTAAGCCAGCTTCAATATGTATAATTTTAATTTTTTTATAAAAAGCAGCTAAAGAAGCAGCTAAAACTGTTGTGGTATCACCTTGAATAAAAATATAATCAAACTCATCTTTTTCAAGTATGTCAGTTGTAATTCTAGAGATTAATACAGCGGTTAGTTCGTGTAAGCTTTGATTAGGTTTCATTACATTTAAATCGAAATCCACCTTAATTTGAAAAAAATCGAGTACCTGGTCGAGCATTTCTCTATGTTGTGCTGTAACTCCTATTTTTGTATAAAAATTATTATCATTTGAAAAACATTGGATTAAAGGAGCCATTTTTATTGCTTCAGGACGCGTTCCAAATAGGAATAGGATTTTTTTCATTTTTAAAATTATTTACAAAATGTAAAGCTAATAATTATATATATATTTGTAAAGATTAAACCGCTTTAAATGAAAGTACTTTTTCAAACAAGAACAAATTTATATACTTCACCCGGAGGAGATTTAATTCAAATTCAAAAAACAAAAGAATTTTTAGAAAAATTAGGAGTTACTGTAGATATTTCATTAGAATTTGAACCTGATTTAACAGGCTATGATGTGGTACATTTGTTTAATTTAATGGATCCCCAAGATATTTATTTACAATTCAAGAACGCTAAAAAACAACAAAAAAAGATAGCGTTATCTACAATTTATGGACTTTATACAGAATATGAAAGAAAAGCAAGAGGAGGAATATCTCAAAAAATAGCCAACTTTTTAAGTCCATATCAAATAGGATATCTTAAAATCATATTAAGGCATTTTCATGAGAAACGTTTTCATAAAGGCGTGTATAATATGATGTTTAAAGGATATTATGGTTTAATGAAAGAAATTACTAGAAATGTTGATGTTTTTTTACCTAACTCCTTTTCTGAAATGAATAGAGTCGCTCAAGAATTTAAATTGAAAAATTATAATTTTATTGTGGTTCCTAATTCAATTGATAAAAAGGTTTTCAATGCGGTAGACATTAGTAATAGTAAATTTTTGAAATACAAAGACTGTATTGTTTGTGCAGCAAGAATTGAAGGTAGAAAATCTACTTTAAATTTAGTAAAAGCGGTAAAAAATACCAATTATAAGTTAGTCTTAGTTGGAAATGAATCAAAGAATCAAAAAAAGTATGTTGAAGAAGTACATAGAGAAGCAGGAAAAAATGTTTTTTTCTTAGGAGTTATACCTCATGAGGAATTGAGAGAACTGTATCAAGTGGCAAAAGTTCATGCCCTTATCAGTTGGATGGAAACGCCAGGTTTATCCTCTTTAGAAGCTGCAGTAATGGATTGTAATATTGTGGTTACTAAAAAAGGAGATACTGAAGAGTATTTTGAAAACGAAGCCTTTTATTGTGAACCAGACAATATTGATTCTATTACAGAAGCTATAAATAAAGCTTTTAACACGCCAAACAATTCTAATTTAAAGCATAAAATTCTTAAGGAGTATACATGGGAGAAAGCGGCAGAAAACACACTTAAAGCCTATAAAGAAATTATAGAAAAATAACTATTGGTTTTTAGCAGTCCCACTTCCAAAAAATTTATTTTTAGTTTGAACTAAAAAATTATAATTTTTGGCTAATTGTTTTTTAAAAAAAGATGCATCTTCTTTAGGAAACCAATCGGTTGTTCTAGGGATTTCCAAATGTCTATTGTGTATTTGATAAGCATAAGTAGCAATAGATGTTCGATACTTCCCTTCTGGGAAATTGGTCATATCATAGCCGTGTAAAGTATAAGGAGCACACTGCTGAATTATTAGTCTATTGAACGGAACCGCAATTTCAAGCTCGTCGTCGGTTCTTAAGTCCTTAATTCTTAATCCTCCTTTATATTCTGGTTTCCAATCCTTATTTAAATATAGTAAAAGATTCAATTCTCGATACCAATTTTTATTTATTGGATGATAATTAAAATCTAAATGCATGTCTAAAAAACTATTCTTTTTTCCTTGATGTAATCCACCGCCATGATTTTTAGGATCTACAAATATTTTTTTTGAAGTTATAAAGGATAAAATTTTATTAAATCTTTCAGAAGACAAATCAATATAAAGTTGTTCTAATTCAGGTGATAAAATTTTATAGTTAGACTTTTCAAATTTATTATTTGCAAAAGCATAATCTCTACTTTTATTATCTAATTCAGGAATAGACTCATAAGCACGTAACAATTTTTCTTCGTCACAAAAATGATCAATAATTAAATGAGGGAATGGTTGAGCTGTTAAATAGCTTTCTCTCAACGAAACTTTATTGTTCTCTAAAAATTCAAAATTAATCATAGCAAAAATATATACTTACAAAAATAATAAATATTGATGATATATATTTATGATACTTATCATTTATTTATTTAAAATATATATATATAAATTCTATTTTTGCATTAGAAAAAGAAGTAAATGAAAATAGGAATACTTGGAACAAGAGGAATACCTAACCATTATGGCGGGTTTGAACAATTTGCTGAATTTTTTGCCACTTATGTAGCATCAAAAGGACATGAAGTATATGTTTATAATTCTCATTCACATCCCTATAAACTAAACAATTTTAAGGGAGTACATATTGTTCATTGTTATGATCCTGAGAATAAAATAGGAACTGCAGGACAATTTATTTATGATTTAAACTGCATTAGGGACGCAAGAAAGCGACAATTTGATATTATTTTACAATTAGGCTATACTAGTAGTGCGGTTTGGTTTTCTTTACACCCCAAAAAGGCAATAATAATTACCAATATGGATGGATTAGAATGGAAAAGAACGAAGTATTCCAATAAAGTTAGAAAAGCGCTTCAAGTTGCTGAAAAAATTGCGGTAAAGAAAAGTGATTATCTTATAGCCGATTCTTTAGGAATTCAAAGGTATATACAAGAAAAATATAATAAACCAAGCTCTTATATTGCCTATGGTTCAAACTGCTTTGATAATCCCAATATTAAAATTTTAAATGAATACCATGTAGAAAAAGAAAAATACAATATGATAATGGCCCGTTTTGAACCAGAAAATAATATTGATATGGTATTGGAAGGGGTTGCTTTAAGCGAAGATAAACTACCTATTTTAGTGATAGGGAATCATAATACAAAATATGGATCTATTTTAAAAGAGAAGTTTTCAAAATTTAAAAATATCATTTTTTTAGGAGCCATTTATAATTTAAATCATTTAGATAACCTTCGTTATTTTTCAAATTTATATTTTCATGGTCATACCGTTGGGGGAACAAACCCATCATTGTTAGAAGCTATGGGGTCTAAAGCTTTAATAGCAGCTCATAATAATGATTTTAATAAAGGCGTTTTAAATGAAAATGCCTATTATTTTTCGTCCGCTGAAGAAGTTAAAAAAATACTACAAACAATTAAAAAAAGTGATAACTTGCAATTCGTAGAAAATAACTACGAAGCAATTGCAAAATCGTTTAATTGGGAGAAGATAAATGAACAATATTTACAACTTTTTGAACACTGTTTGGAAAGAAATTCAACTAGAAAATAAACAAAATATTTCGTTTATACCTTTTTTGTTATTAATTAGCACATTGCCATTAGCAATGGGAGTTAATAATGTTTTACTAGGTATTTTTCTTCTAACTTCAATTCTTTCTTTTGTAAGAAAAAAACAATATTTCTCTATCTTTTTATTACCTCTTATTGTCTTTTTTTTATGGATATGTTTATCTTATTTTTGGTCCATAGATAGTGATAAAACACTACTAAACCTCCCAAAAGAATTACCCTTTTTATTGGTTCCATTAGCATTTATGTGTATTCCTAAATTTACCAAAGAACAAAACAGCAAGATATTATCTTTTTATAGTTATTCTATGGTAATTTATGTACTATATTTTATAATAAGAGCAATTGTTAGATATAGTATCAGTAAAAATATAGATGTCTTTTTTTATCATGGGCCAGATAATTTGACGGATACAGGATTAGTACCAAGATTACTTAATGCCATTCATTTCTCCGCCTATTTGGTTATTGCTTTTTTTAATTTTTTTATAAAAATCAATAAGAACAAATTGGATTATTTGTTTGCTGCATTATTATTTATATGTATCATTTTACTGTCTTCAAAAAACATTATTTTAATTTTTATAATATTGATTTTAATGCATATTTTTTTCTATTCAAAAGTTGCAAATAGATTAAGATTGAGAAATATAATATTAGTTTTTATAGTATTCGGGTTAATAATTTCATTTAAAAACATTAAAGAACGATTTTTAATTGAATTTACAAGTAATACTAAAAAAAGCATGTCTCATAATGTTAATGTTAATACCGCAAACGGTGTTAATAACATAAGTATATATGAAGCATGGAATAATAAAAGTTTTACCCCTAATGATTTTTTTCCAGGCACTGCATTTAGAGCTTATCAAGTGCGTATCTTTTTAGATTTTTTAAAAGAAGAACCTATATTTTTAAAAGGTTTTGGTTTTGAAGCCTCAAGAGAAAAATTATTAGAAAAAGAAAAACAGTATAATTTATATCCAGGTTATGGAAATTTAAATTTTCATAATCAATACATTCAAAATTTTGCAGAATTAGGAATTATTGGTTTTATTTTACTTTTAGTAATAGTAGCAATAAATATAAAAATAGCTTTAAGAAGTAAAGATTTTATTCATATTGCTTTTGCAATTGTAATGATAAGCTTATTTTTGACAGAATCATTTTTGTGGAGACAAAGAGGAGTCTTATTCTTTGTTCTTTTTTATTGTCTTTTAAACACAAAAAATTATGCATTAATTTATAAAAAAGTAAGATGAAAAGAATATTAATAACAGGGGCTGCAGGATTTTTAGGTTCACATCTTTGTGATCGATTTTTAAAAGAAGGTTACTTTGTAATTGGAATGGATAATTTAATAACTGGAGATTTAAAGAATATTGAACATCTTTTCAAAGAAAAGAATTTTGAATTTTATCATCACGATATAACAAAATTTGTACATGTACCTGGAAAATTAGATTATATTTTACATTTTGCATCTCCAGCAAGTCCTATAGATTATTTAAAAATCCCGATTCAAACGCTAAAAGTGGGCTCATTAGGAACGCATAATTTATTAGGTCTTGCACGTGTTAAAAAGGCCCGTATTTTAATTGCATCTACTTCTGAAATTTACGGAGACCCTTTAGTACATCCACAAACAGAAGAATATTACGGAAATGTAAATACCATTGGTCCAAGGGGTGTGTATGATGAAGCGAAACGTTTTCAAGAATCTATTACTATGGCCTACCACACCTTTCATGGAGTAGAAACAAGAATTGTAAGAATATTTAATACTTATGGACCTAGAATGCGACTTAACGATGGCAGAGTAATACCCGCATTCATTGGTCAAGCTTTAAGAGGAGAAGATTTAACAGTTTTTGGTGACGGTAGCCAAACGCGTTCCTTTTGTTATGTGGATGATCAAGTTGAAGGTATTTGGAGATTGTTGCATTCTGATTATGCATTACCAGTAAACATTGGAAATCCCGATGAAATTACCATTAAAGATTTTGCAGAAGAAATTATGAAGTTAACAGGTACCAATCAAAAAATTGTATACAGAGACTTGCCTGTAAATGATCCATTACAAAGACAGCCTGACATTACTAAGGCTAAAGATATTTTAGGATGGGAACCAAAAGTAGGAAGAGAAGAAGGTATGAAAATAACCTATGAATACTTTAAATCTCTTTCACCAGAAGAATTAGCAAAAGAAGAACACAAAGATTTCACCAAATATATTTATTAATGTCACCAAAGACAGGAAGATATTCAAGTTATATTAGACCTTTTTCATATGTAGTTGATTTATTAATAGTCAATCTACTTGCTTTTTATTTTCTTCCAGAACAATTAAATAATGTTGGATATCATACTTTTATATCCTTTTCTTGGATAATAATATCTTCAAATGTAGCCTTTTATGAGGTGTATCGATTTACAAAAGAATTTCAAATACTAGGTAAATTAATAAAACAATATTTGTTTTTTTTAATATTTAATTTTGCTTATTTAGGATTTTTTTACAAGTTTTCAGAACCTTCTCAAATGGTAAAGTTTATTTCTTTTTCTTTACTTTTTGTTTCTATTGAAAAATTTGCCATTTATTACTTTTTAAAAAGATTTAGAGTCACTTTTGGAGGAAACTTTAGAAGAGTAATTATCGTAGGCCATGGAAAGCAAGTTGAAAAATTAATCCATTTTTTTAACGAAAACCCAGATTATGGCTATAAACTCGAAAAAGTTATAGATGTTAAAGAAGGAAAGAAAGATAGTTTTAATTCCTGTTTTGATTTTGTTTTAAATGAAAGAATAGATGAAATATATTGTTCTATCTCTAGTTTGAGTAATAGTGAACTAAATTTATTTGTAGATTTCACAGATAATAATTTAAAAAAATTAAAGCTATTACCCGATAATAAGAATGTATTATCTCGAAATTTAATTCTCGATTATTACGACTATATTCCTATTGTTTCTCTTAGAAATATTCCTTTAGATAAGCGTACCAATCAAATTACAAAAAGAATTTTTGATATTGTTTTTTCATTACTTGTTATTATAGTAATTTTATCTTGGTTAACACCCATTGTTGCTTTATTGATAAAATTAGAATCAAAAGGCCCCGTTTTTTTTAAGCAAAAAAGAAATGGATTAAACTATGAAGAATTTTATTGTTATAAGTTTCGCTCCATGCATTTAAATCCAATTGCAGATATTGAACAAGTCCAAAAAAATGATCCAAGAGTTACTCAATTAGGAGCTATTTTAAGAAAAACAAGTTTAGACGAACTTCCTCAGTTTTTTAATGTTCTTTTAGGAGATATGTCTGTTGTAGGTCCTCGACCACACATGGTTAGTCATACTGAAATGTACGCTAAAAGCGTTGATAAATTTATGGTGAGACACTTTATTAAACCAGGTATTACAGGTCTTGCTCAAACCAATGGATTTAGAGGAGAAGTAGAGAACAACAGACATATTATTAATAGAGTTAAATATGATATTTTTTATATCGAAAACTGGTCAGTAGTGTTAGATGTAAAAATTATTTTTTCTACAGTTTTAAATGCAATCAAAGGAGAAGAAAAAGCCTATTAATGGAAGCTTTAGTTTCAATCATAACACCTACATTTAATTCCGCTAATTTTATTGCTGAAACTATTGCTTCAGTACAAAATCAAACCTACTCTAATTGGGAAATGATTATTGTAGATGATGGTTCTTCAGATGAAACAGAGAGTATTGTTGCTTCGATAATTGAAAATGATAAACGAATACAATTTTACAAGTTAGATAAAAATTCTGGCCCAGCTGTTGCCAGAAATACAGCTATTGAAAAAGCAATAGGTCATTACATTACTTTTATTGACGCCGATGATATATGGTTTCCCTCTTTTATTGAAAAGAGTCTAAAAACAATAAAAGAAGAAAACGTTTCATTTGTTTTTTCGTCTTATAAACGTGCTAATGAAGCTTTAGAATTTATATATTCTGATTTTATTGTTCCTAAAAGAGTTACTTATACCGATATCCTAAAGTCAAATTCTATTAGTTGCTTAACGGCTTTTGTGGATATAAAGACATTAGGAAAGAAACAAATGCCTTTGATTCGTAAACGTCAAGATATGGGATTATGGTTGCAGTATTTAAAAATAATTCCTTTTGCGTATGGTATTCAAGAATCGCAAGCTATATATAGAATTAGAGAAAATTCTTTGTCTAGGAAAAAATCAGATTTAATTAAGTACCAATGGCAATTTTACAGAGAAGTAGAACAATTAAACCTATTGCAAGCTACTTATTATATGCTTCATTGGATGTATCGGGGTTTTATGAAATACCGTAATTAGAGTAACGATTCAAATTGCTTCAATTTACCTCGCTTACTACGTTGTAACATTTCTTTTCTGTGATAGGTAAACTTTAGATTAGGTTCTAAATATTTAGAAATGGCCTTTTCAATTTCTACTATTTGTTGGGGTGTAAGTTCAAAATTACTTACATAATCGATTTCAAAAGTGTCTGTTTTAGTTTGACGAATAATAAATTCTTTCACATTACCATCGTCTTCAATAATACTTTTGGTAACATAATAAAAAGTAAGTCCTGGTGAAGTTTTTCCACTAGGTAGAATAGCAATATCATTGGTTCTTCCTAAAAGTTGCTTTAAAATAGGCTTTTTCCAAGTACTTTTTTCATCTAAAATCCCTCTATCACCAATTTCATAGCGAATAAAAGGATGTGCTTTGTTATATAAGGAAGTAATTACAATTTTCCCTTCTGTGCCATAAGGTACTGGGCAATTGTTTTCATCTACTATTTCAACAAATAAAGTTTCACTATTTACTTGCCATTCTCCTATTGTATTCTGAAAAGCAATCAAATCCAATTCAGAAGCACCATATTCATTAACGATTGGAATACCAAACTGTGTTTCTAATAATTGTTTATCGGTATCAAACAACATTTCTGAGGTAACCATACAAACTTGTAATGAAGGGCAAATATCTTTTAAAATGATGTTTTTCTTTTTTAAGAATTTGGCAAATAATACAATTGAACTGGTATAACCGTTAATATAATCAAATTTTTTTCGCTTGAACTGGTGTACTATTTTTTCTAAAACAACATCTGACAAATCAAAAATCGGAAATCGATATCGTTTACTTAAAAAATCTTTAAGACGTTCTTTTTGGTACCCCAAAAAATCTAAAGGAATACCATAGAAACGAGCCTGATAAGAGGTGTTAAAGTTTATATTATACCAGCCAAATCGATAGATTATAGAAGCCCAAGTTAAAGCATGTGCTTCTTTATCTTTTGCAAAAATAAAGGGATCACCACTAGAACCAGAAGTTTTATTCACAAAAACAACTTTTTCATTGTAGGTTTTTGAAAGTCTTTCCGATAAAGGTTGCTGCAAATCTTTTTTAGTTATTATGGGTAAGTCTTCCCACTTGTTGAACTGATTTTGACCTACTAAATTTTGATAAAAAACATTATTTTTAAGATGAAAATCAACGATTTCTTTTCGTTTTTCCTCAATATATTTTTGATAATTATCATCTTCAATTTTTAAAATGGAAGCAAAATCTTCTTTTGCTTTTTGTATAGGAAAACCATTTATTTTTAATGTCAATTCAAAAAGAGGAAACATGAGAATTAATTTTCTCAAAAGTATAAAAACTGTAAGAAACAAAATTCTTTTTTCTTTCTTCTTTTTTCTTTCTTCTTTAGAAAACGTATTTTTGCCAAAATAACAACACAACAAAATGACAATATTACTTTTAGGTTCAGGAGGACGTGAACACGCATTGGCTTGGAAAATGTTACAAAGTCCAAAATGTTCTTCTTTATTTGTAGCTCCAGGAAATGCTGGTACAGCAACAATCGCAAAAAACATTTCAATTAATCCTAATGATTTTGAAGCTGTAAAACAATTTGTTTTGCAAGAAAAAGTTGATATGGTGGTTGTAGGACCAGAAGATCCTTTAGTAAATGGAATTTATGATTATTTTAAAAACGATAGTGAATTAAATGAGATTCCTGTTATTGGACCTTCTAAAATCGGAGCACAATTGGAAGGCAGTAAAGAGTTTGCGAAGGAATTTTTAGTTAAAAATAATATTCCAACGGCTAAATACGAAAGCTTTACAGCTGCTACTGTGGAAAAAGGATGTGCTTTTTTAGAAACTTTACAACCTCCTTATGTATTAAAAGCTGATGGCTTAGCAGCAGGAAAAGGAGTTTTAATCTTGCAAGATTTAGAGGAAGCTCAAAAAGAACTAAGAAGTATGTTGGTAGATGCTAAATTTGGACAAGCCTCTTCTAAAGTGGTAATTGAAGAATTTCTGGATGGAATTGAATTAAGTTGTTTTGTTTTAACTGACGGCAAAAGTTATAAAATATTACCTACTGCGAAAGATTATAAGCGTATAGGTGAAGGTGATACAGGTTTAAATACAGGAGGAATGGGAGCTGTTTCACCAGTGCCTTTTGTAGACCAGGTATTATTAGATAAAATTGAAACTAGAATTGTAAAACCTACTATTGAAGGTTTACAAAAAGATGCTATTGATTATAAAGGATTTGTTTTTATTGGTTTAATCAATGTTAAAGGGGAGCCAATGGTAATCGAATATAACGTTCGAATGGGAGATCCAGAGACGGAAGTGGTTATGCCAAGATTAAAAAGCGATTTAGTTGCTATTTTTGAAGCAATGCATGCTCAAGAATTAGAAAAAATTACTTTAGAAATTGATGAGAGAGCGGCTACAACAATTATGGTGGTTTCTGGAGGTTATCCTGAAGAATATGAAAAAGGACATGAAATAACCGGAATTGAAACGATTACGGATTCATTAGTTTTTCATGCAGGAACGAAACTTGATAATGGTACAATTGTTACAAATGGTGGAAGAGTATTGGCTGTAACTTCTTATGGAAATAATTTTCAAGAAGCCATAAAAAAATCTTATCAAAGTATAGTAAAACTACAATTTGATAAGATGTATTATCGTAAAGATATTGGCTTTGACTTATAAATAAAGTTCCTCTTTAAAAGGGGAATTTTATTTTAAAAACGAATGTGCAGTTGTGTCTTGAGTATCTTCATTATTTGCTTTATGAAGATTTAATTGTTTTACCCAATACACCATAGCCACACAACAAATAATGATGAAAATCCAGTTTATAGTGTTTGCACCCCACCAATTTGTTAATTCCATTTCTCTTAACCAATGAAAAGGGACAAATAAATAATCTGTGAAAAGTGTACCAATTCCTTCAAAAAATGATTTCATTTTAATAATGTATTATATTTACATTACAAAAGTATAAAATATCCTGATGATAGCAAGCATTTTTAATAAAACAAGACCTTTTAATTATGTAATTATTGGAACATTGCTTTTAATAGCCTTTGTTTCTTATTCTGTTTCTCACCAAACGTATACAGGATGGGAAGGTATTTTATATGGAAGTTTTTACTTTATAGCAATTGTAGCTTCTTGTTTTTTAGTCAATTTTATTGCTTTAAAAAATAATTTGTCTAGAAATAATAATTATGCCATTTTACTCTTTTTTATTTTTTTACTCTTCTTTCCCACCATTTTTAAAAATAAAAATATCTTAATATCTAATTTTTTATTACTACTCTCTCTAAGAAGATTAATTTCATTAAAATCGATGAAAAACACCAAAGAGAAAATCTTTGATGCCTCATTCTGGATTTTTTTAGCTGCGTTATTTCATTTTTGGAGTATTCTCTTTATTTTCCTTGTTTTTGCTTCTATTATCTTACACGTATCAAGAGACTATAGAAATTGGATTATTCCTGGAATAGCTTTGTTTAGTGTAATTATTCTATTTTTTATTTTTAATATTTGGAGTAATAATGAGCTTCTAGAAGCTTTTTTAACGAAGTCCTTTATTAGTTTCAATTTTACGTATTTTGAAAACACGTATCAAAATATTGCACTAGCTGTTTTCACGTCTATTGGTTTTTTGTTTTTTATCAATATGATTCTAACCTTGGCAACAAAACCAATGAACATGAAAACCTCTTACAAAAAGATTATTTTTGCTTTTATATTAGGTGTTATTGTATATCTTTTTTCAGCAGATAAGAACAATAGTTGTTTGGCTTTTTCTATAGCACCTTTAGCTATATTAGGAGCGAATTTTGTTGAAAACCAAGAAAATAAAATTATAAAAGAAGGTACCTTATATATCTTGTCTTTATTAGGTATTTTCTTTTTTGTGGCTCAATTATAATTTGATACCATAAGCTAAATCACCCGCATCACCTAACCCTGGAATGATATAATTTTTTTCATTCAGTTTTTCATCTAATGCGGCTACCCATAAATGTACGTTTTCTGGTAAATTTTCTTGTAAATATTGGATGCCTTCTGGAGCAGCAATTGCTACAGCGATATGAATTTCTTTCGGTTTTTGTTCTAAATGTAATTTATGTAAAACGGCTACAATAGATTGTCCAGTAGCTAACATTGGATCAATTAAAATAAGCGTTTTATTTTCTAAGTTGGGAGCCGCTTGATATTCTACTCGTATTTCAAAAGTAGCATCATTATTTGGATGATATCGGTATGCCGAAACAAAACCATTGTCTGCCGCATCAAAAATATTCATAAAGCCCGTATGAAGTGCTAAACCAGCACGTAAAACAGAACATAAAACGACTTTATCTGAGATTTGGGTTGTATTTTTAATTCCCAAAGGTGTTTGTACTTGAATTGGTTTGTATTCCAATGTTTTACTCAATTCATAGGCCATAATTTCACCAATACGCTCTATATTTTTACGAAAACGCATGCTGTCTTTCTGGATTGAAACGTCTCTAATTTGAGCTAAAAAGTGATTTAAAATGCTGCTTTCTTCTGAAATATAATGAATATGCATTGGATTAGTTTTTAAATTTCAGGTTAAAAGTACAAAAAAACCTTATTTTTGTAGAAATTTAAAAATTATAATCATGTTTGCAGAATTTGCATTTCCCATATTTGAGCGTGCTATAAACGATTATCACGTTATTAACGATGTGTATCAACCCGTACAAAATCCATATGAAAAAGGAACTATAGAGTACTTATTGTATGCAAAAAACTGGGTAGACACGGTGCAATGGCATTATGAAGACATTATTCGTGACCCACAAATAGATCCTGTCGCGGCTTTAGATTTAAAAAGAAAAATTGATGCTTCGAATCAAGTTCGCACCGACATGGTAGAATATATTGATAGTTATTTTCTTCAAAAATATGCAAATGTTCAAGTAAAAGCGGATGCAAAAATCAATACAGAAAGTCCGGCTTGGGCCATTGATAGACTTTCCATTTTAGCGTTGAAAATTTATCATATGAATGAAGAAGCTACAAGAGCAGAAGCAACGCCAGAACATCGAGCAAAATGCCAAGAAAAATTGAACGTATTATTAGACCAAAAAAACGATATGTTTACTTCCATTAGCCAATTAATTGATGATATTGAAAAGGGTGACAAATACATGAAAGTGTACAAACAAATGAAAATGTATAACGACGAGGAATTGAATCCTGTTTTATACCAAAATAAAAAATAGTCATCGCTAGATGTCTATACCAAAACATATTTTAGTAATAAGGCTCTCCGCCATGGGTGATGTTGCCATGACAGTTCCTGTGTTGAGAGCTTTTTCTATGCAATACCCGGAGCATTCTATAACCGTAGTTTCTCGCCCTTTTTTTAAACCCTTTTTTCAAGATATACCTAATGTGGATTTCTTTGGTGTCGATTTAAAAAAGCGGCATAAAGGGTTTCTAGGATTGTTACGTTTGTTTTTCGATTTACAAAAGTTGAACATAGATGCTGTTGCTGATTTGCACAATGTGTTACGTTCCAAAATAATTCGAACCTTGTTTTTTATTTCTGGAAAAAATGTGGCAGCAACTGATAAAGGTAGGAAAGCTAAAAAAGAATTAACAAGACTAGAGAATAAAATCTTTGCTCCTGTAAAACCCATGTTTCAAAATCATGCACACACTTTTCAAAAATTAGGTTTTCCAATGGATTTGTCTATGGTTCCATTGCCTGGAAAAGCAATTCTGTCGAAAGCAATTCTAGAAAAAGTACCCTTTTATACCCATAAAAAAAATATCGGAATTGCTCCTTTTGCTCAATATGAAAGCAAAGTATATCCTTTCGATTTGATGCAACAAGTCATCCAACAATTGGCCTCTCATTCTCATTATAACATCTATCTTTTTGGAGGTGGAGCAAAAGAAATTCAGTTATTAGAACAATTAAAAGGAAACGATGATAACGTAATTGTTGTAGCAGGAAAACTAACTTTAGAACAAGAACTAAGTGTAATTTCTAATTTAGACGTCATGCTTTCTATGGATTCTGGTAATGCACATATTGCAGCTATGTTAGGCATTAAAGTTATTACGCTTTGGGGCGTTACCCATCCTTACGCTGGTTTTAAACCTTTTCATCAACCCGATGATTTTTGTATTACTGCAGATAGAGTACAATTTCCTCTTTTGCCCACATCGGTTTACGGAAATAAAAAAATTGCAGGATACGAAGACGTAATGCGAACCATTGCTCCAAAAGCGGTTACCGCCAAAATAGAAAGTGTTTTGTAGAAAACCGCTACTTATTGTGTTTTTTCAATTCGTTTAAAATAATAGCTCTTGTTTGTTCTTTCAAGGCTACCTTATGATCTAAAGTCAAGTCTTTGGTTTCTATAAAAGCATGAACTTTTACGCGCATACGACCTGTTGTTCCACTAAAAAAGCGAAAAGGAAAACGTTTTTTATTATCTATAAAAGTCATAGGAACAATAGGAATTTGATGTTCGATTGCCAAACGAAAAGCACCGTCTTTAAATTCATCTAAAACAATACTTTCATCATCAGGAACACCTCCTTCAGGGAAAATGCAAATACTCAATCCCTGATGTAACCGTTTTTGAGCCAATTCAAACACTTTAAAACGACTTTTACTACTGCTTCGGTCTACCATAATGCAAACACGTTTGAAAAAGAAACCAAAAACAGGAATTTTAGCCAATTCTTTTTTACCGACAAAAACAAAAGGATTCTTTTTTACCACCAAAAGCATCAACATAATGTCTGTCATTGAAGTATGATTCGCTACCAACATATAACTTTCTCCTTTGACTAGTTCTTGTTCGTATGCCACTTTACGGTAAAAACCCATTCCATAAAAAATAAGTTTCGCCCAAAAACGAGCTAAAAAGAAAAATTGAGGATAGGTTTTTTCACTTAAAATGGTAAGAAATAATATTGGAAAAAGAATGAGAATTGGTACAATTACCAAAAGGTAAAACCAAATGTGCCATACAATCCAAAAAGCATATTTTAGTATCTTCATATTTTTGAAACCAAACGTTAGGGTATCGTTTCCATCATTTTCCTGCTATTCGTTTTATCTTTTAACCTTTGTTTAAAAGGATATCACTACTATCAGGAGTAGACTCAAACAATGGGGTTTTTTAAAATTCTCTCAAAAATAACAATATTATTCAACCTTTTAGAAATAACCTTTTCCCATTTCTGTAAAAGTGGTATTTTTGCGACAAACAACAAGAAAAAATGTCAAAAATTTTAACTGGCGTTCAAAGTACAGGAACTCCACACTTAGGAAATTTATTAGGTGCCATTTTACCAGCAATTGAAATGGCAAATGATCCAGCCAATGAATCGTTTCTTTTTATTGCCGATTTACATTCGATTACGCAAATAAAAGATGGAAAAACTTTGCGAGCAAATACATATAGTGTAGCTGCTACATGGCTGGCGTGTGGTTTAGATATTAACAGGGTTGTTTTTTATCGTCAATCTGATGTGCCTCAAGTTACAGAATTGTCTTGGTATTTGAGTTGTTTTTTTCCTTATAAAAGACTAACCTTAGCACATTCCTTTAAAGATAAAGCGGATAGATTAGAAGACGTTAATGCTGGATTGTTTACGTATCCTATGTTAATGGCTGCCGATATTTTATTATATGATGCAGAATTTGTTCCTGTTGGTAAAGATCAAGAACAGCATTTAGAGATAACTAGAGATGTAGCGATAAAGTTTAATAATCATATGGGAGAAACATTTGTTTTACCAGAAGCTAAAACAGATGAAAATATCAAACTAATTCCTGGAACTGATGGTGAAAAGATGAGTAAGTCTAGAAACAATACGATTAATATCTTTTTAGAGGATAAAGCTTTGCGCAAGCAAATTATGTCTATTCAAACGGATAGTACTCCTCTAGAAGAGCCTAAAAATCCAGATACGTGCAATTGTTTTGCATTATATAAGTTATTAGCAACCCCAGAACAAACAGAAGTGATGCGTGCTAATTATTTAGGAGGGAATTACGGTTACGGTCACGCGAAACAAGAGTTGTTTGACTTGATTGTAGAAAAATTTGCAAGCGTTCGAGAGAAATATAATTATTACATCAATAATTTAGATGAAGTGGATGCTTTATTAAAAGAAGGTGCTGCTAAAGCCAGTGTTGTTGCCAATGGTGTTTTAGGAAGAGTACGAGAGAAATTAGGGTATTAAGAAAATATGAGATATAGAAAAGCAGCTCAATTGAGCTGCTTTTTTTATTCCTTTATAACCCATTTCTTTTGTTTATTTGAATAAAAACAAGAAACTTTTTTTCGATTAAAATAGTCAAAAACCTCTAAGTAAGCGTTTTCTTGTGGTTTGTCTATTAAAACCCTACTTAAACTAATAACTGCTAAACCAATATTATTCCTAACTTCTCCTTCAAAAATGGAATCAACAGAAATTGTTTTAATATTTACAGAACAATTCAAAAAATCACGATTATAAACTGCTCTTGTACCTAAAGAATCATATAGAGGGAAGAAATAGTTTTCTGTTCCTTTAATTTCATCTGAAGAAATCCCCCATAATGAGTCAACTATTCCAAAGGTTACTTTTTTATGTTGAGGTATTAGTTTTATAAAATTAGACCTATATTTTTGAATTTCATTGTTTATCCTTAGCCATTCTTTTGCATTAACAGTATTTATACTATCTAATTCCTTTTTGGAAATGATTTTACTATGTGTTTCATATGGTGGAGGTAGAAATAAAGGTTGTTTTTTGTAATAATCTTTAATAATATCAGGCAACACATCACACAATACTTCTGCTTCTAGTTGTTTGTAGGTTTTATCTATTGATTTTGTCTTTTCTTTACAATGAATAAAAAACAAGGATAGTATTAAAATAAAAGTACCTTTTCTCATAAAACAAAATTAATAAGAAAAGGCACTTCAAAAATTAAGCCGAATTTCGACTGGCATTGATATTTCCAAACAAAGATCGGGTTACGATTTTTTCATAAACTGCAATTTGATTTTCATCCGGATTGTCGCTCTCTTTTAAAGCTTTAATTTTTAATAAAGCATATTGCTGTATGGTGAGCAAGGGTAAGACAATTTTTTCACGCATGGCTACTGAAGCTTTTCCATCGGGATAATTTTCCATTAATTCAATAAAACCAGATATTTTCAATAACAATCGTTTCGTTTCCAAGTATTCAGTATGAATAATCGTCCAAAAAGCACCATACTCAGGATCCTTTTGCATATAAGCCGTTAATGGGAAAAATGATTTGCTCAAAGCCATCATACTGTTTTCTAATAGCGTTTTAAAGAACAAGGAATTCTTGTATAAATTTTGAACATCTTCCCAATTTCCATTTTCTTCAAAATATTTTAAAGCAGTTCCTACACCAAAAAAACCAGGTACATTTTGTTTCAATTGACTCCACGAACCTACAAAAGGAATGGCTCTCAAATCGTCTAAATTGAGTTGGGCCGATTGCTTTCTTTTCGAAGGACGACTTCCAATATTGGTTTTAGCATAATAGTTCAAGGTACTCATATTTTCCAAGTATGGAACAAATTTAGGGTGCTTTTTGAAATCGATATATTTTTGATAACTAATTTCCGAAAGTTTTTGCATCACTTCTTTTTCCTTTTCCGTCAAATGATTTTCTTCATGATGAAAAACCTGATTGTTGGCTCCAGCACTCAAAAGATTTTCTAGATTATAACGACAAGAGTCGAGTGTGCCAAAGTTGGAACTAATCGTTTGTCCTTGAATGGTCAATTGAATTTGCTTGTTTTCTATTTCTGGACCTAAAGAAGCATAAAACTGATGCGTTTTTCCACCACCACGCGCTGGAGGACCACCACGACCATCAAAAAAGACCACTTTAATGTTGTATTTTCGAGACATGGCTGAAATAGCCGTTTTGGCTTTATAAATTCCCCAATTGGCCATTAAATAACCACCATCTTTGGTACCGTCAGAAAAACCAAGCATAATGGTTTGTTGGTTTCCTCTTCTTTCTAGATGCTCTTTATATGTTGGATTGGTATACAATTGTTCCATAACAACATCTGCTTTTTCCAAATCGTCTACACTTTCAAAAAGAGGCACAATATCTACTGGAGGGTTTTTCCAATTGGTCAAACGAAATAAAGACAAGGCTTCCATCACATTTAAAGCACTTTCATTATTGCTAATAATATAACGGTTACAGCCTAATTCACCGTTTTTTTCTTGAATAGTTTTAATGGCTCTGATAGAACCTAAAGTTGATTTTGTACCTATTTCAGAAAAATCATCTTCATTTAAATTTGCAGTAACCGTGGATAAAATTTCAATTTTTGCAGCTTCGTCTAATTCATTATAGTTTACAGAAAATAAGGCAGGATTTTTGGAAATAATATCTTGAAAAACCGCTTGATGAATTTTACTGTTTTGTCTAATATCTAAAGTAGCAAAATGGTATCCAAATACACTTACTTTATTGAGTAAATCTTCAATCTCATCTAAATACAACGATTGGTGTTTGTGAATTAAAAGGTCTTTCACTTTATTTAATTCGGTAAGTAATTCTTCTTTGGAAATGAATACGGTTCCTTCCGAATAAAATACGGATCGATACAATTTATTTTCGATAACACTGATTAATTCTTCTACTCCTGAAAAGGTCAATTTTCTTTTTAATTTTCGAATATCTAAATAATAGCATTTTAAAATAGCTGTGCGCAATCTGTCGGCTACTTTTAAAGTGATTTCTGTGGTTACAAATGGATTTCCATCACGATCTCCACCAGGCCAAAAACCAAGATTTAAAATATCATTTTGTAATATTGATTTTTTCTTAAAAATATTCTTTTGAATGTATTGCATCATTTCTCCAACGGTAGGATAAAAAACATTTTCTAAATACCAAATTAAACTTACCGCTTCGTCAAAAGGGGTTGGTTTTTCCTTTTTTATAAAAGGAGTTTTCCCTAATTGGGCCAACAATTCTTTGATGGAATTCAAATCATTAATTTTAACCGCTTCGGTTAAATCGGTAATAATTCCTAAAACAGAGCCTGGATAAAATTGGGTTGGATGCGCTGTTAAAACAGTTCGTACCTTAAATTCGTTCAAAAAAGCAATTAATTCTTCTTTTTTAAAACGTTGTTCCGCTCTTTCTTTCATACTACGTAGAGAACCACTTCCTTCTAAATTGTTTACCACATCAAAAGCGGCATCTTCAATAGCATCAAATAATACCACTTGTCTTTCTACATATTGAATAAAACGAAACATTAAATCGATCTTCTCTTTTTCAGAAGCGTTTTCGAGGTATTTTGTGGTAAAATTTTCGAAAATCTCATCGGGACTATGATTGTTTTTATAGCCTTGCTGACAAACATCTGAAAAAAGCGGTAATAAAACACCTGTATTGTTAATTTCATCATAAGGAAGCGTGATAAAAATACTGTTGTAAATATTAAACTTGGAAGCTACGTTTTGTTCAAAACGCTCTAGTTTGGGTAAAGAATACATTGCGAATAAATTTGTTACTAATTTACGGTAATAATTTTAAAGAATTCCTATAAACACAGTTACAAATTAAACACATTGTTATTTTTTTATGAATTTTTCAAATTAATTCAAATATTTTTCCTGGTAAAGGCCGTATTAGCCCTTTTAATTCCATATTTAATAAAATCGATGAGGTTTTAAAAACGGGAAGCGCACATTCTAAGGCAATCGTATCAATTGATTCAGAAATATGGATTTGTAAATAATTGTAGATCTTTTGTTCTTCCTCAGTTAAAGTAACAAATAATTGTTTTTGAATGGCTTTTGGATTCGCTTTATGTTTGGCTTTAATTTCCCAATTTAACATATAAAGAATATCGGCAGCACAAGTAAGCGTATGGGCACGTTGCGTTTTAATGAGATTATTACAACCTTGACTGTATTTATCGGTAATTCTTCCCGGTACCGCAAAAACATCTCGGTTATAATCATTAGCGATTTGTGCGGTAATTAAAGAACCTCCTTTTTCAGCACTTTCAATGACAAGTGTCGCTTCACTCATTCCAGCTACAATGCGATTTCTTTTTACAAAATTTTCTCTATCGGGTTTTGAATTGCTCCAAAATTCGGTAATAAAACCTCCATTTTCTTCCATTTTAACCATATGTTTTTTATGATTTTTGGGATAAATTTGGTTTAAACCATGTGCTAAAACACCAATAGTTTGTAGTCCAAATTCCATGGCAGCTTGATGTGCAACGATATCCACACCATAGGCAAAGCCGCTCACAATTATGGGTTGTAAAGGGGCTAATTCTTCGATTATTTTTTTGGTCATTTCTGAACCATACGTCGTTACTTGTCGGGTACCCACAATGCTAATTATTTTTTTATTCTTGAGATTGATATTTCCAGAAGTAAATAATAGAACAGGTGCGTCAAAACATTGTTTGAGTCTTTCAGGATAATCATCATCTAAATAGTACCAGGTTGAAATGTTTTCGTTTTCGATAAAACGCATTTCTTTTTCAGTCTTTTGAAATGTGTTAGGGTCTTGAAGGTTTTTTAATATGGTTTTACCAATTCCTTCAATTTTAGCAAGAGTTGTGGTTTTACTTTTAAAAACAGCTTCTGCGGAACCGCAATTTTGAATTAGTTTTTTGGCAAGAATATCACCAATTCCTTCCACTTGCAATAATGCAAGCGTATAGTATAAATCGTTTTGTAACATGGCGTGTAATAAATAAATGGCTTATATAATACACAAAAGTAGGTTTAATTTTGGAATAACCAAATCGAATAAAAAAAGGTATCTAATTCAAGATACCTTTTTATTTTTAATTCTTTTTTAATGCTTCTATTCTTTTTTCTAAATTCTTTTTGGCTAATTTTTGAAGATCTTCTACCGAGTCGCTTTCGTCCATAATTTCTAGACCTAATAGCGTTTCAATTACATCTTCTTGGGTGACTAAACCGCTAAAAGAACCATATTCATCTAAAACTGCAGCCATGTGATTTTTATTTTGTATTAATTCTTCAAAGAGTTGCGGAACAGGCTGATTTCTTTTGGTCAATACAATGGGTCTTTTTATAGATTCAAGTGTAGCATCGTTAATATTGGTAATCATAGCTTCTAATATATCCGTTTTAAGAACAAGACCTATAATATTATCTGATGAATTTTGGTAAATTGGAATTCTAGAAAAACGAAGGGTTTTATTTTCATTATAAAAGGAAGCAATTGAAGTTGCTGCATTAGCTATTTTTACAACGGTTCTAGGAGTCATAATATCTTTTGCGAAAACAGATTCTAAGCTTAGTAAATTTCTTAAAACTTTAGACTCTGATTCTTTAAAGACACCTTCTTTTTCAGCTAAATCTGCCATTGCAGTAAAGTCATCCCTACTTAAAATAGAAACATGTCCGGAACCGCCAATTAATTTTGTAGCCAGTTGCAATAACCAAAGAATACCTGTTATCTTTAAAGGAAACATCAAAAAATATAAGGTACTAGTCGTAAAAGAAGCGAGTGGTTTCCAAAATTTGGCTCCTATGGTTTTAGGAATAATTTCAGACAAGATTAAAATTAAAAATGTCATGATGGAAGAAACAATAGCAACCGCATTATTACCGTTACCAAATGTTTTTTCTGCTTGAACTCCCACTAAAATGGCACCAACCGTATGTGCAACCGTATTTAGGGTTAAAATCGTAATTAAAGGTTTGTCGATATCACTTTTTAACGCTTCTAAACGCAATGCAAATGATTTTCCTTCACGTTTGTTTACGGTAATAAAGGTGTGTGTAACGCTTAACAAAACGGCTTCCAAAATGGAACACAAAAAAGAAAAGAAAATAGAAGTAACTGCGTAAATAATTAATAGTGTCATCAATTGAAATTTTAAAATTCTAAAGTAAGCAATAAAAAAGAGAAAGCAAATTAAATGATGCTTTCCTATTTATAAAAAAATTATTTTAAAAGCTTCACGATATCTTTTGCAAAATAACTCGCAATTATATCTGCTCCAGCTCTTTTCATCGCGGTGGTTTGCTCCATCATAATAGCATCATGGTCTAACCAGCCTTTTTCTGCGGCTGCTTTTATCATTGAATATTCCCCCGAAACCTGATAGACTGCTACAGGAACTTCCGACATATTTTTAATTTCTCTAACAATATCCAAATAAGAAATACCAGGCTTTACCATTACAATATCTGCTCCTTCTTCAATATCCATTCTCGTTTCTTTGATTGCTTCTGTTCGATTATGAAAATCCATTTGATAGGTTTTTTTATCTTTTGGAATATCAATCAAATCCACTGGAGCAGAATCCAAAGCATCTCTAAATGGGCCATAATGTGCAGAAGCATATTTTGCACTATAGCTCATAATTCCGGTATTGATAAAGTTTTCTTCTTCTAGTAATTCTCTAATATCCAAAATACGTCCGTCCATCATGTCACTTGGAGCTACAAAATCGGCTCCCGCTTGTGCATGAGATAAAGCCATTTCAGCTAAAAAATTAGAAGTACTATCATTTGCAATTTGACCGTTTTCAACAATTCCATCATGGCCATAAATGGAATAGGGATCTAAAGCTACATCGGTCATCACAATCATTTCTGGAACAGCATTTTTGATGGTTTTAATAGCACGTTGCATAAGGCCATTTGGGTTTAAGGCTTCAACACCTTTATTGTCTTTTAAATTTTCAGAAACTTTTACGAAAAGTAAAACCGATTTTAGGCCCATCGCCCATAATTCTTTAACCTCTTTTTCAAGTAAGTCTAAGCTATATCTGAAATAATTTGGCATGGATGGAATTTCATCTTTTATTCCTTTTCCCTCTACCACAAAAAGAGGTACTAAAAAATCATTGGGTGTAAGTATCGTTTCACGAACCAACGCTCGTAGATTTTCACTGGTTCTTAATCTTCTGTTTCTTCGTAATGGGAACATAAAATATTGTTTTTTAGAAGTATTATGATTGTATTTCTATATAAGAATTTCGTTCACAAAGTTAATGAAATTAGTCTAAAATAAAGGTTTTAACAAGCTTTAATGCCAATGAAAATTTAAAAATTTAAATTATTAATAGTAAGTTTGCAAAATGAAAAAAATAATACTTTTATGCGGGTGTTTCCTTTTAACCAGTTGCTTTGAAATAACGGAAAGAATAAAGCAACATAGCGATGAAAGTGGCGAATATAGTTTAAAGGTAGATTTTTCAAAATCTTGGATTCGAACACGATCTGCAATTTGGTTAGAAGAAGTTGATGGTGTAAGCATTCCAAGTGAAGACGACATAAAAAATAAATTGGCAGATTTTCGAACAAAAGCTTCAAAAATCGAAGGTGTTTCCAATATTGCGACCACCTATAATTTCAAATCTTATATTTTTACAATTACTTTTCAGTATAAGAACTTAATTGCTTTAAATGCGGCTTTAAACAGCATGAATACTGATAATCCAATGACACATTTTAGTATTTCTAAAGAAAGTTTTTTTCAGCGTTCTGCTTCCTATCCCATACCTAAAAATTTAGTAAATAATGAAGATAAGAAAGAGGATTTAGAGGACGCTCACATTACTACAATTTATACATTCGATAAAGAAATTTCTAAAATTTCAAATCCAAGCAGTAAAATTTCAAAAAATAAGCAAACCGTTTTTTTAAAACATAACATTTATAATGTTTTAAAAAACAACACTTTAATGAATAACACAATTTATTTTAATCCATAATTATGAAAAAACAGTTGCGTGTTTTATTACTATTAGCCAGTACTATTGTTTTTGGTCAATCCACTCCTGATGCGTTAGATTATTTTATTCAATTTAATGGAAATCAGTTTTCTAAAAAAGTAACCTTAGATGAAATATTAAATCATGATGCTTTAAAAAAGATTACCAATTCCAAATCTGATTTTAATATTAAAGAATACTTGTCTTTTGTTAATTTGGATAAAAACAGTGTTATTCATGGAAATTATACTTCGGACAGTCGTCCTTTTTATCAAATTACAATTCCCATTAAAAATAGTCAAGACCTTAAAAATTTTATTATAAAACAAACAAGTAGTAAAGGTCAGGATACAATAGCTCCGTCTTTAGTTGAATATGAAAACTATACTGTGTATACGAATCCGAAGGAGTCTGTATCAATGGCATGGAATAATGAATATTTGATTTTTATGGAGTTTCTTAAGCCTAGGTTAACAAATGATAATTATTCGAATTTATATGACATTCCTTATCCAGAATATGAAGAGCCAGTTGTAGTTGAAGAAACAGAAGAAACAGAAGAGGAAGTTATAGAAGAAGTTGACTCAGAAGTTGTAGTAGAAGAAGAATCGCCTGCAGAATGGGAAGAAGAGGGTGAAGATCCAGTTATTTTCATTGAAAATTATGATTATGAAAAGGAAAATGAAGCGTATTTAAAAGAATTAGAAGCAGAAAGATTAGAACGCATTGCCTTACAACAAGAGCACATTGCTTTCTTATTTGAAAATGGTTTTAAGGTACCAACATCCGATAAAATTACGACTAAAGCAGATATTTCTGCTTGGATAAATTATCAATCTGTTTTCAATTCTATAAAAGATTTTTCAGGCATTATACAATCAATAGCAAAAGGATCTAGAGATTTTAGTACAGATGATATTGATAGTTTTATTAAAGGAGTTAACTTTAATATGTATTTTGATAATGACCAAGCGAGAATGGAACAAATAGTAGAATATTCTAGTCCGTTAGCTTCTCTTATGAAAAAAGTAGTCAATAGAAAAGTAAACAAGAATATTTTTAAGTATTTTCCAAATGAAGCGCCTTTAGCTTATATGAGTTATCATATTAATTCGGAAGAAGCATTAAATGGTTTTCCAGCGATTACGGCACAAATGTATCCCGAGAATAAATTCTTACAAAAAGAAGATTTAGAATTACTAACTGATTTTATAGGAACACTATTAGATGAAAAAGCAATTGCTTCTTTAATGGATGGCGATTTTACATTTTTCTTACATAATATTTCGCAAACAGAATATACTTATACAGCATATGAATATGATGAAAATTATGAAGAGATAGCAATTGAAAAAACAGATACAAGGAATATTCCCATTTTTACATTTTTATGTACTTCCACACATAAAACAATGGGTCAAAAGCTATTGGATTTAGCTGAAAGAAAAGGAGGTCTTATAAAAGAAAACAACTATTATAAGGTTAGAGGTGTAGAAAATGAAATGGGAGATTTAAGAATCATAAAACAAGGTGAAGTTATAGTTATAACCAATGGATTTAACTACATCGATCGACCTAATACTTCATTTAGTACGCAATTTAAACAACAAATGAAGTACAATTTTGCCTTTGGTAATCTAAACATGAAAGACCTGATGGCGCAATTAGCAATCAAAGAGCAATCGAATAAAGAAAAGGATAAGATGAACAAAGTAAGTGAGCAATTTGAAGCGTTACAGTTTAAATCGTCTAAGAAGATTGAAAACAACAAATTACAAATTGAGATGAGTTTGCATTCTTCAGCTGCGGATAAAAACATCATTTTACAAACCTTAGATTTAATTTCTATTTTGAATAATTAAAATAGAATGTAGTTAAAGCTAAAAACCGTATTTGTTATCAAACGAATACGGTTTTGTTTTTTTAGAATATTTTCTTTTCAAGTAATTCAAATACTTTTTTTATTTTTTTATTTTCTTTAAAACGATAGCCTATAAAAAAATCGATATACAATTTGGAGTTAATTAATTCAGCTGTTTTGGAATTGTCGTATTGATAATCTCTAAAATTTACTTTAAACCCACCGAATAAATTCTTGTTATTATATCCTAATGCTAAATTTAAATCCAAATTAAAATTCATATTAAGCGATTTTATGATGGTTTGTTCATCAGTCGCTTTTTCGTAATAGTAACTTCTCGAATTATTTAATCCAATTCCTGGATGTGCTCCTAAAGTAGCAAACCATTTTCTACTTAATATAAAATTATGCATGTAACCGTATTGAAACAAAGCATCAAAAGAATGTACTTTTAATAATGATTTCTCGTTTTCATCCACTCTTTTCGATTTTAACGTATTGAAATAATAACCAATAGAAGGGATAAAACTTCCTGCATTTCTAACTTGCCTTTCGGTCATGTTTTCAAATGCCCGATATGAAAAATTATTATTCATAATATAAAATGTTTTTCCACCAATAGTTCGAATTTCTAATTGAGGATAAACATCTAATGGCGTCGATTGCAATGGACTTTCGACATAAAATCCACGTGTATTTTTAAAATCAACTTCCTGACGCAATCGATCGGTATAAAAAAATTTAAAACTTAAATCCAAAGTTTTAGTTTCGCCATAAACGGATTCATCTTTCGCATAAAAATTGGGCGAATAAGAAATGAAAAGGCCTAGGAATTTATAATCAAATGAAAAACGCAATTTTGTTTTTTGGTTGGGAACAAATTTACTTTCGTTCCCAAATGCTCGATTCAAATTAGGAATGGAATAGTTGTCTACATCACTATTCAAATCTATTTTGAAAATCATTTTGTCGAAGTAATTTATGCGATATTCTGGATCGTATTTGTGGTTTTTTGCGTGTAAAATTGCCCCTTCATCTTGAGCATAAAGGTGTACACAAAATAATAATATGAGGGCAATACAAAATTTCAAATCTTTTTAAATCCAATCCTTCGGTTTCTCCAATACTTCAATTAGTCTTGCTTCGTCGCTCCCCTCTTTCGGATGGTAATTATAAACCCATTGTACATGAGGTGGTAAACTCATTAGAATACTCTCAATTCTACCATTAGTTTTCAACCCAAACAAGGTACCTTTGTCATGTACTAAATTAAACTCAACATAACGACCCCGACGAATTTCTTGCCAGTTTCTTTGTTCGTTAGTATAACTTAGATTTTTTCGTTTTTCAACAATAGGTAAATAAGCGCTTAAGAAACTATTTCCAACTTCAGTTACAAACGCATACCAATTTTCCATTGAAAAGGTCTCCATTTCTTTGCAATAATCAAAAAATAAACCGCCGATTCCTCTAGCTTCATTGCGATGCGCATTCCAAAAATATGCATCACATTGTTTTTTAAATTTTGGATAGAAAGTTGGATCATGTTTGTCACAAGCAGTTTTACAAGTCTGATGAAAATGAATAACATCTTCTTCAAAAAGGTAATAAGGGGTTAAGTCTTGACCGCCACCAAACCAACTGTTGATAATAGTTCCTTGATCATCATACATTTCAAAATACCTCCAATTTGCATGAACGGTTGGAACCATTGGGTTTTTAGGATGAATGACTAAACTTAACCCACATGCAAAAAAATCAGCTTCACCTACATTGAACAATTTTTGCATTGAATCGGGTAATTTTCCATGAACAGCAGAAATATTTACGCCTCCTTTTTCAAAAACAGTACCGTTTTCAATCACGCGAGTTCTTCCACCACCACCTTCAGGCCTTGTCCATAAATCTTCTTTAAAAAATGCATTTCCATCGGCTTGCTCTAAACCTTTGCAAATTTGATCTTGTAAATGTTGTATGTAAGCGTAAAATTTATTTTTCATTAAATGAAGTGTTTTTCAGTTATAAGTTTTCAAGTGCTGCAGTTATACTTTATCATAACTGATTATTGAGACTGTTTACTGTTTATACTCTTTAACCGCTTCCACAAAGGCTTTTGCATGATCCACCGGAATATTTGGTAAGATACCATGGCCTAAGTTTACTACATAATTGTCTTTTCCAAATTCGTCAATCATTTCGTGTACCATTTTCTTAATCACAGGAATTGGAGATAATAATCTAGAAGGGTCAAAATTACCTTGTAAAGTTTTCTTTCCACCTGTTAAATATCTAGCATTTCTTGGAGAACACGTCCAATCTACTCCAATGGCAGCTGCTTTGGATTTTGACATGTCATTTAAAGCAAACCAACATCCTTTACCAAATACAATTACTTTGGTTTCATCGGCTAAAGCTTCCACAATTTGGTTAATATATTGCCATGAGAATTCGGTATAATCTGCAGGTGAAAGCATCCCACCCCAAGAGTCAAAAACTTGAACCGCATTTACACCATGCTTTACTTTTTCTTTTAAATAGAGAATCGTAGTATCTGTAATTTTTTGTAGTAATTGATGTGCCGCAACTGGGTTTGAAAAACAAAAACCTTTTGCTTTATCAAAACTTTTGGAACCTTTTCCTTCTACTGCATAACAGAAAATAGTCCAAGGAGAACCTGCAAAACCGATTAATGGAACTTCATTGTCTAACTTTTCACGAGTCATGTCTATGGCGTCCATAACATAACCCAAAGTTTCATTAATATCTGGGATAAAAACGTGATCTACATCACTCGCTTTACGAATTGGATTTGGTAAAACAGGACCAATATTATCTTGTAATTCCACTTGTATTCCCATTGCTTGCGGTACCACTAAAATATCTGAAAACAAGATAGCTGCATCTGGTTTTATAATGCGAATAGGTTGTACCGTAATTTCTGATGCTAATTCAGGAGTTTTACAACGGGTGAAGAAATCATATTTTTCTTTGATAGCCATAAATTCTGGTAAATATCTGCCAGCTTGACGCATCATCCAAACAGGTGGGCGCTCCACTGTTTCATTATTTAAGGCTTTTAAAAACAAATCGTTTTTTATCATTATTTTTATTTTTTAAATATCTGATTCTGGTTTTGATTCTAAAGATTCTATTAATGTTAGGAATTGTAATAATTTATTACCTGTTCAATTACGCTTTCAACGGAAGGTTCATTGGCAATAATAATTTTATCAGTAGCTATAGAAGTACTGTTTTTTTCTAAGCTTTGAGCTGTAGTATTTCCAATACAAAAACAAACTTGATTTTGAATGGTGTTTTTTTCCAAAAAACTTTCTACCGCGGAAGGACTAAAAAACAAAATGGCAGCTGTTTCCAAAACAATTCGTTTGGGTTGCAAAATTGTTTTATAGGTGGTAATTTCTTCTAATCGAATTTTTTTATCTAAAAGTTTTTTGGGTAAAATCTCTTTGCGCAAGTTTCCAGAGAAAAAAGTAAATGTTTTTTGAAAGTACTTTTCACAAATGGTTTCGGCTAGAGTATTGGCATCTTTTTCATGACGTATTACATGAAATCCATTTGTTTCTAGCAGTTTTTTTGTTTTTTCACCTACACAAAAACAATCTTTATCTTTTAAGTCTTCAACATTTTTACTTTTTAAAACGCTCTTAACTGCATTTTTACTCGTAAAAATAAGGCATTCATTAATTTTATTTGCAACAAATTTCAGCCATTTGATTTTGATAAAGTTGGCATGAATGAGTGCAAATTTTTTTTGATCAAATAAAGCAAGTTGTTTTTTGTTAAGTTCTTTTGTACTTAAAATAACCATTTATATTTTTTTATTTCTCAAATCATATTCTTCTTGACCCATACAGTAATTTTCGATGTCTTTGTTGTTTCCATAAACCACTAAAATATCATCTTCTTTTACAATCGTTTCTGGATTAGGTCTTCCAATAGATTCTTTCACTATTGTTTTTTTACCAATTAAGTTGCGCTTTTCTTTCTTACGAATGATAGTAACTAATGTTAAGCTATACTTGTCTACAGAGTCTAATTCGCCTAAAGTTTTCCCATAAAATTCTTTTTTAGCACGTACTTCAGAAATCGTAAAATTGTTATCCAATTGGTAATTTTCTAAAGTAGATTTAAAATTAATTTGTTTGGTTAAACGATCTGCAGAATCTTGTTCTGGATGAATGATACTGTAAATACCCATGGCTTCCAAAACCGTATCGTGTATGGGCGACAGCGCTCTACTGATGATTTTTACATTACTTAATTTTTTAATAATCGCAGTAGTTATAATGGCAGCACCTTCATTCTCACCTATGGCTACTACTACTTTATCTGAATCTTTTAAAGGAACAGCATCATAGGCTAATTCATTGGTGGAATCCATACAAATGGCATGTGAAATTTTATCTTTTACTAAATTCACTTTATCCATTTGCTTGTCTATTCCAATTACTTCATTACCTGTTTCTGTCAAACTTAAAGCGAGTGACATTCCAAAATTTCCAAGTCCAAAAACAATTATTTTCATTTGAAATTTTTTTAGTTAATCAAAATATTTTCTTTGGGATACTCATAAAATTGATGGTTCATTTGTCTAAGTAAACCAATCATTAAATTGAGCATTCCTATTCGTCCTATAAACATTACTGCAATAATCACATATTTACTAGGTTCCGATAAGGTAGGTGTAAAATTTAAACTTAAACCTACGGTACTGTATGCCGAGAAACATTCAAAAACAACCGTTAACACAGGAGTGTCTTTGGGTTCAAAAATAAGCAAAGCCATGATAGCGACACCAATTACAATTAATGAAATACATAATATAGCAAAGGCTCTTGATGTAGATTCACTTGTAATTCTTCTGCCAAAAATTTGAATTCGACTTTTCCCTTTTGCAACCGCAAATATATTTAAAGTTGCTAAGGCAAAAGTACTTGTTTTAACACCACCTCCAGTGGAAGCAGGTGACGCTCCAATCCACATTAAAAAAATGATAAATAATAAAGAAGGAACCGTCATGCTCGTATAATCCACTACATTAAAACCAGCAGTTCTTGGAGTTACCGAACTAAAAGCCGCGTTTGTTATTTTACCAAAAACCGTTGGATGTTCTAACAAGGTATTGTTGTATTCTGAAATAAATAAAAACACCCAACCCCCAAATAAAAGAATGATAGTGGTGTAAATTACAATTTTAGTGTTTAACGTAATTACAGGAACTTGCTTGTGTATCAATCGTTTATCGAATAATTCTAAAACATACGTTTTCAAATAGCGATAAAAATTAAAAATGATATTATGTCCTAATCCTCCAAAAACAATAAGTATCATGATTATCCATTGGAAATAATAATGAAAACGGATACTTTCGTCATATAACCCATTAGAAAAAATGGAAAAACCGGCATTACAAAAGGCTGATATGGAGTGAAATAAAGAAAAGAATAATTTATTTGTTATCGCATAATTATTCGCAATGGAAGAATAAATAAATATAGCTCCAATAATTTCAACACTTACGGTAAAAATAACCACATTTAACGCAGCTCTAAATACATCTTTTAGACCTTCTTGAGCAATAAAGTCTTTCGTGTTTAGTCCTTCTTTAAAAGAAGAACTCCCTCTGAAGAAAAAAGCAAAGAAAGAAGTAAAAGTTAAAATACCAATTCCACCTAGTTGAATCAACACTAAAATGATGGATTGACCAACAGTCGTAAAATCAACTCCTGTATCCACTACAGCTAAACCGGTAACACAAACTGCACTGGTTGCTGTAAATAAAGCATTGGTAAAACTTATTCCGTTAGTAGTAGCACTGGGTAACATTAATAAAAATGCACCAGACAAGGCTAATATTAAAAAACTACCTACGAATACAATAGCTGGATTGAAATAAATGTCATAAATATGACGTACCAAAACCAGTAATCGAAGAAGGAAATACATAATTAAACCGCCTTCTAAAACAGGTTTGATTTTTTGTAAAATGTAGTGGTAACTAAAATCGGTATTTAAAAGAGCTATAATTAAAGATATAGCCAATAAAAGTGAAATGATAATCATGTTCACTAAGGCCACCTTTTTATTACTTTTATACTTATAAATAAAGAACTTAAAAGTATTAAAGACTAACAATAGAATGGTCAGAATGATTAATCCTATAACATGCGGGCTGTTGAAATTCTCTGCAAAGTCATAGCCAAAATCAAAGACTATAAAAAGCAGTACAATAATATCAAAAAACCTATAAATATAATTGAGTAATGATTCTCTTTCCATTTTTTAGCAGTGATTTATTTCACTTTCAATTGCGAACGAAGTTGTTGCATTAAAACGGCTCCTCCTTGTTCTAAAATTGTTTGGGCGCAATTTTCCCCAAAAGATTTATAATCAACAAAATTACAACTTTTTTTAATGTAATGTTTTTCTTTTCCGTCTAAAGAAAACAAGACTCCTTCAAATGAAATAGAATCTTTTTCTATTGTTGCTAAAGCACCTATTGGAGCAGTGCAACCACCCTCTAAAGTTTTCAAAAAATTCCTTTCAATTGTAGTACAAATTTCAGTTTCTTTGTGATTCAACTGCTGTAAGGCTTCTCTTGCAAAAGTATCTTCTTCCATGGCTACTACAAGCATTGCGCCTTGAGCAGGAGCTGGAATCATCCAATCTAAATTGATAAATGTATCTGGTTTCAAATTAATTCGTTCTAAACCAGCTGCTGCAAAAATTGCACCATTCCAAGAATGATCGTGTAGTTTTTGCATTCTCGTATTCACATTTCCTCTTAAATCTTCAACGGTATGGGTAGGATATCGATGAAGCCATTGGGCTTTTCTTCGTAAACTTCCTGTAGCAATAACCCCTTTGGTATTTAAAAAATCTAAATTCCCTTTATGAACCAAAATATCTAAAGTGTTCGCTCTTTCTAAAACCGCTGCTTGAACAATTCCTTTGGGTAAACTTGTAGGAACATCTTTCATAGAATGCACTGCAATATCTATTTCGCCTTTTAACATGGCAACATCAAGAGTTTTGGTAAAAATTCCTGTAATTCCTAATTCATATAAAGGTTTGTCTAAGATAAGATCGCCAGTAGATTTCACCGCAATAATTTCTGTGGTATATCCTAATGCGTTAAGTTGATTTTGAACAGTATGTGCTTGCCAAAGTGCCAATTCACTATCACGGGTACCAATGCGTATTGTTTTTTTCAAAAGAAGTAATTTATGGGTTTAACCGGAAGACTTTTTCAATCCATTCAATGCTTTCATCCACCATGGTGTTTTCATGTTTCAAATGATTGGCAAAATGAGTAGTAATTTTTTGAATGATACGATTGCTAATAATCTCAGCTTGTTCTTCATTAAAATTATCCATTTTTTTTCTTTGATAATTTAATTCTGAATTCTTAATATCAGCTAATTTTTCTTTTAAGGAATGGATGGTGGGAGCAAACTTGCGCGCTTTTGACCAATTGATAAACTCTTCTACAATTTCGTTTATAATTTTTTCTGCAGCGGGAATATGAGCTTTCCTTTTTTCAATTGTTTCATCTGTAACCTGAGATAAATAATCCAAATGAACCAAAGAGACACCTTCAATACCCGTAACATTTTCATTTACATTTTTTGGAATCGATAAATCTAAAATAAGCAATGGCTTTTTTAGATTTAAAATTTTAGCATCAATGGTTGGGTTTTGTGCACCTGTTGCCACTACTAAAACATCAGATTTTTGAATTTCTAATTGTAAATCAGCATAATCTTTTACAAGTAAATTAAATTTACCCGCTATTTTTTCTGCTTTTTCTTTGGTTCTATTGATAAGAACGATATGGTCATTTTTAGTATGTTTTACTAAATTTTCACAAGTATTTCTACCAATTTTACCGGTTCCAAAAAGCAAAATATTTTTCGAACCAATATCGGTAATCGTATTCATAATATATTGAACAGAAGCAAAAGAAACAGAAGTAGCACCTGAACTAATTTGAGTTTCATTCTTTACTCTTTTACTAGCTTGAATAACTGCATTTACTAAGCGTTCAATATAACTATTTCCTAAACCAATTTTTTTACTTTCAGTAAAACCAATTTTTATTTGTGAAATAATTTCAAAATCCCCTAAAATTTGACTATCCAAACCTGTTCCTACTCGAAATAAATGCGTTATAGCTTCTTTATTTTTATATACGTAAGCTATTTTTTGAAAATCTTCAACAGTTCCTAAACTATTATTACAAAGTAATTTGATAAGTTGGAAAGGGTGTTCTGCAAAGCCATAAATTTCGGTTCTGTTACAAGTAGAAATTACAAATAAACTTTCAATATGTTCTTCTTTGGCTTGTTTTAATAAATCAATTCTAGTTGTTTCATTCAAACTAAATTTACCTCTCATTTCGGCATCTGCTTTTTTATAGCTGAGACCAATTGCGTAAAAACTAGTGTGTTTGACTCCTGTAAAGTTCTCCATAAAATTCTACTTCCCTTATAGAAAAACAAAATTAGTATAGAAGTGTTTTTAAAAATAACGCTCAAAGGACTTTTTGTGTCGATTGCAGATTTTTTGTAAAATTTATGATTTGTTTTTAGTATTTACGCTATTTTTGTAGTAAAATTGGTTCACGAGAACTTTTTTATTTATAACCAATCTAAATAAGTTCAAATTTTAAATTGGCTTTAATAACTCAAAAAACAACGCTATGAGTTCATTTGAAGAAATAAAAATTGAAACAGACTTTACTTTATTGCGTTTTCAAAACGATTCCGATAATATGGAACGTATTGAAAAACAGGTAAAAACAGGTTTGATTCAATTTCACTTTAATGTAAAAGGAAAAGCAAAATTTATTTTTAATCAAGGCACCTATGCTTTAGATTTGAATGAAGAAAAGTCATTACTACTTTATAATCCTCAAAAAGAATTACCACTTCATCTCGAAGTAAGTCCGAAATCGTGGATTATATCGATGCTTATTTCTATTAAAAAATTCCATGCTTTATTTTCTAACGAAGCAGACGTAATTCCTTTTTTAAGTAAAGAAAATTTAGATAAGAAATATTACGGAGAAGAAGATATTAGTCCTTCTATGGCTATTGTACTCAATCAAATTTTCCACTACAATCAAAATTCTTCCATTAAAAATTTGTATCTCAAAGGGAAAGGGTATGAACTAATGAGTTTGTATTTCAATCAAAATGAAGACCCCAATGCAGAACACTGTCCTTTTTTAATAGACGAAGAAAATGTATTAAAAATAAAGAAGGCCAAAGAGGTAGTTATTAATAATATGGCTGAACCACCTGGTTTGCAAGAGTTAGCAGACCAAGTTGGGTTAACATTAAAAAAGTTAAAAGTAGGTTTTAAGCAAATTTACGGTGATAGTGTCTACAGTTTTTTATTTGACTATAAAATGGAATATGCTCGAAAAATGCTCGATTCAGGTTCCTATAATGTCAATGAAGTTGGTTTAAAAGTAGGATACAGTACTTCCAGTCATTTTATAGCAGCATTTAAAAAGAAATTTGGGATTACACCTAAAAAATATTTGATGAATTTGAATCTAAATGTTTAATTATTGTATCATCAATTTACCTAATATTGAAATAGAAACAAAAACTAATCTTGAGAGAAATATAAAAATGACTTTATCTATTTTTACTCAAGTTAATAATCATAGAAATCCAATTTATAACCATGAAGAAAGGCGTATTATTAGTGAATTTAGGTTCCCCTGATAGTCCAACCCCAAAGGATGTAAAACCTTATTTAGATGAATTTTTAATGGATAAATACGTAATAGATGTTCCTTTTTTATTGCGTGCTTTATTAGTAAGAGGAATCATTTTACAAACTCGTCCTAAAAAATCGGCTGCAGCTTATCAAAAAATTTGGTGGGAAGAAGGCTCTCCCTTAATTGTACTTTCCAAAAGAATGAAAGCTAAAGTGGAACAAAATGTAAGTATAGCTGTTGCTTTAGCGATGCGATATGGTAACCCAAGTATTGAAAGTGGTTTGCAAGAGTTAAGCGATAAAGGCATTACAGAAGTCCTGTTGTTTCCTTTATATCCACAACATGCTATGGCTTCAACGGTAACCATTTTGGTTTTGGCAGAAGAAATTCGTAAAAAGAAATTTCCACACATGAATTTTACGATTGTTCCTGCCTTCTACAATCAAAAAGATTACATCAGAGATTTATCTAATTTGATTAAAAAACATTTAGAAGGATTTGATTACGATCATTTATTATTCTCGTATCACGGTATTCCTGAGCGTCATATTCGCAAAACAGATATTACAAAAAGTCATTGTAAAATAGATGGTAGTTGCTGTCATACACCATCACCTGCTCACGAATTTTGTTACCGTCATCAATGTTTTGAAACCACCAAACAAGTAGTTGAATTTTTAGGTATTGAAGAAGGAAAATACAGTCAAACTTTTCAGTCTCGATTAGCAGGAGATAAATGGTTAACACCTTACACTGATGTTGAAATTAATAAAATGCCAGAAAAAGGGATTAAAAAATTAGCAGTGGTAACTCCTGCTTTTGTTTCCGATTGCTTAGAAACTTTGGAAGAAATTGCTATGGAAGCTAATAAAGAATTTAAAGCACATGGTGGTTCAGAGTTTAAAGCTATTCCGTGTTTAAATGATGATGACGATTGGTGTAAGACTTTGAGCAGATGGATTGACCAATGGGCTTTCCAATCGGAAGAACAAAATGTATAATGGCAGTATCATCAACAGAATTAGGCACATTACCTATTAGAGAACTACTGATAAAACAATCAGTACCTGCTTCTATAGGCATCTTGTTTATGTCTGTTAATATACTTATTGATACTATTTTTGTAGGGCAATGGATAGGATCGCTTGCAATAGCTGCTGTTTCTGTCGTTTTGCCCATAACTTTTTTAATTTCTTCTTTAGGAATGGCTTTAGGAATTGGAGGAAGTTCCATTATTTCTAGAGCCTTAGGAGCAGAAAATAGAGAAAAGGCATTGCAAACTTTAGGAAATCAAATTATACTTACTTTGGGATTAGCTGTTTTAGCAGTGCTAATTGGCTTATTCTATTCTGAAGAAGTACTTCTTTTATTTGGTGCCAATGGTGAAATTATGCAACCAGCCATGGATTTTTTTATTCCGGTTTTGTATGGAGTTCCCTTTTTAGCTTTATGCATGATGGGAAATACGGTTATTCGAGCTGAAGGAAAACCAAAATTTGCCATGATTGCTATGATTATTCCTGCTTTTGGGAATATTATCCTAGATGTCATTTTTATAAAATTTTTGAATTTAGGAATGTTTGGTGCTGCATTAGCTACTTCTTTATCCTATTTCATGTGTTTTGTTTTTATCTTTTGGTTTTTTATTTTCAAAAGTGAATTGCGTTTGCAAATGCATCATTATGTACTTCAAATAAAGATTGTTTCTGAAATAACTTCACTTGGGTTTGTTACTTTTGCAAGACAAGGTGTTGTGGCTATTTTATCGATTATTTTAAATCATACGTTATACATTCATGGAGGAGAAATTTCAGTTGCCATTTATGGAATTATAAGTCGTATGTTGATGTTTGCTCTTTTCCCTATTTTAGGAGTAACACAAGGATTTTTACCTGTAGCGGGATATAATTATGGAGCCAAAAATTACGTAAGAGTGAACGAAACCATTTCAAAATCTATAAAATGGGCGGCCGGTTTAGCCACAGTAATTTTTATTTTAATACTAGTTTTAGCGGAACCCATCGTTGCCATTTTTTCTAAAGATGCCACGATTATCAAAGAAACACCAAGTGCTTTGCGATTGGTTTTTGCAGCTTCCCCTATCATAGCGATACAATTAATTGGAGCAGCTTACTTTCAAGCGGCTGGAAAAGCAATTCCTGCTTTATTGTTAACTTTAACAAAGCAAGGTTTTTTTCTCATTCCATTAATTTTAGTTTTACCAAATTATTATGGTATTTTTGGAGTATGGATTGCCTTTCCCATTGCAGATATTTTATCTACTTTAGTCACAGGTTTTTTTTTAAAAAGAGAAATGAATAGAAAATTAACGTACGTTCAAGATGGAATATAATTACATTAAAGCTTTGCATCTCATATTTGTGATTACATGGTTTGCCGGACTATTTTATATCGTTCGTTTATTTGTATACCATGCAGAAGCCAAGCAAAAACCACAACCCGAACAAGACATATTAATCGAACAATATCAATTAATGCAATACCGTCTTTGGTATATTATTACATGGCCAAGTGCAGTTTTAGCTAGTTTTTTTGCTTTTTGGATGCTTTTTTTTACCGAATCTGGAAAATTTTGGTTAACCCAACCTTGGATGCATGTAAAATTGGCATTTGTTTTGTTACTCTATTTGTATCATGGAAAATGCCATCAAATCTTTAAACAATTGCAAAAGAATGAAGTAAAACATACTTCTAATTTTTTTAGAATTTGGAATGAAGGAGCCACCATTATTTTATTTGCTATTGTTTTTTTGGTCATCTTAAAAAGTGCTATCAATTGGATTTATGGTGTAATCGGAATTTTTATTTTTTCCATTTTAATTATGTTAGGGTTTAAATTGTATAAAAGGATACGAGAAAAAAATAAATAATGTACGCACTATTCAATATTAAACATATTTCGCTACGGTTAAGGATTTTTATTTCGATGATATTCTTAACACTTATTGCTTCTATATTAATTGCTTTTGTTTCCTATTATCAATTTAAAAAAGAAGCGAAAGAGTATCATCAAGATCGGTTAGAGCGTAAAGAAAATGCTATTATTGAAAACATCAATTATATATTAAATAACACGAGTTTCCCACTTACAACTGAAAATATTCAATATATTTTTAAAGAAAAAATTCATGAAATTGCGGATATTCACAGTTTAGAAATTAATTTTTTTGACTTGCAAGGTAATTTAATTATTTCTTCCAAGCCTGTTTTCAAAATGGATAGCATTCGTCCAGAAATTAATGCTTCCACCCTTAAAATTTTACAGGGAACCATAGATAAACGCTATGTAGAATTTACCAAAATTGACGGTCTACCTTATCGATCTTCTTATTCTTATATTAAAGACAATAAATTTAAACCTTTAGCCATTTTAAATTTGCCTTATGAAGAAGATACCGAATTCTATGATAATGAAATCAAAAACTTTCTGATACGTTTTGGACAAGTGTATTTTGTGATGCTACTGATTTCAATTTTCTTGTCCTACTTTTTATCCAGTTACATTACAAAATCTTTAAAAATTATATCTGATAAAATTCAAGAAACCAACTTCAATCAGCAAAATCAAAAGATTGAATTAGATGAAGGTAGTAAAGAGATTAATTTGTTGATTGAATCATATAATAATATGGTGGACAAATTAGAGGATAGTGCAACCAAATTAGCACAAAGTGAAAGAGAGCAAGCATGGAGAGAAATGGCAAAACAAGTAGCACATGAAATCAAAAACCCCTTAACACCTATGCGATTAACGGTGCAAAGTTACCAAAGACGTTTTGATTTAAATGATCCAAAGGCAAAAGAAAAATTAGATGATTTTGCTAAAATTTTAATTCAGCAAATTGATACCATGAGTTCGGTTGCTAGTGCCTTTTCTAATTTTGCTTCCATGCCAGCCCAACAAAATGAAACCTTAGATGTGGTTAAGGTGGTTCAATTGGCTTTGGATATCTTTAATGAAGATTTTATCCGATTTTCTTATTCAGAAGAAGAAATTATAGCCAGTTTGGATCGAACGCAATTGATACGTGTGATTACGAATTTAGTTAAAAATGCGATTCAAGCAATTCCTGAAAATCAAGAAAATAAAGATATTTTTGTACGTGTCTTTAGAAAAGGCAATCATGCTATTATTACGGTGAAAGACAATGGAAAAGGGGTTTCGGAACAAAATAAAGCGCGTATTTTTGAACCTAAATTTACCACTAAGTCTAGTGGAATGGGACTTGGTTTAGCCATTATAAAAAATATTATTGAAAATTATAATGGAACCATTACTTTTGAAAGTGAAGAAGGGAAAGGTACCGAATTTACAGTCTCTTTTCCCATAACAGCAGAACAAGAAATAATTTAAAACATTCATAAAACAATCGAACTAAAATGGAAAATATTTTAATTGACAAATTAGACCAACTTGCTATTATTACCATTAACAGACCCGAAAAATTAAACGCCTTAAACAAAGCTACAATTTTAGAATTGCATGAAGCATTCCGCTCATTGAATGAAGATGCAGCTGTAAAAACAATTATATTAACAGGAAGTGGTGAAAAAGCTTTTGTTGCTGGAGCAGACATATCTGAATTTGCCAATTTTTCAGTTGATGAAGGAGGAAAATTAGCAGCTAAAGGACAAGAACTATTGTTTGATTTTGTACAAAATTTAACCACTCCAGTTATTGCAGCGGTAAATGGTTTTGCTTTAGGTGGTGGATTAGAATTGGCTATGGCTTGTCATTTTAGAATTGCTTCAAGCAATGCAAAAATGGGTTTACCTGAAGTAACTTTAGGCGTAATTCCTGGTTATGGAGGAACACAAAGATTGGCACAATTAGTAGGAAAAGGAAGAGCTATGGAAATGATTATGACTGCTGGAATGATTGATGCTTCAGCAGCCTTACATTACGGATTAGTAAATCATGTAGTGGAACAAGCTGAATTACTCTCTTTTGCCAAAGAAATTGCTGCAAAAATTACTAAAAACTCCAGTACTGCAATCGCAAAAGCCATTGAAGCCATTAATGCAAATTTTGAAGATGGTACCAATGGATATCAAGTAGAAATTAAAAATTTTGGTGCTTGTTTCGGTACGGAAGATTTTAAAGAAGGAACAACCGCTTTCTTAGAAAAAAGAAAAGCAAATTTTAAATAAATAATTTAGCATGATTAGATACTTTGTTACCTTCATACTCTTAGTAACCAATTTTTTATTTGCTCAAGACATACCGCTAACAATTTTAAAAAGTTCTATTTTTCAAGACGATTTCAAAGATTCGAGAATGGTCTTTGCAGAAAAAGACAAAAGCGACAACTTAATTATCGTGCGTTCTTTTAAAAGCGGAGTATCAACTTCAAGAGGTTTATATATAGGTAAATTTGATTCATCTTTACATAAGATTAATGATTTTAAATTTGAAATTGAGCATCCTTTAAGCGAAAAATACAGTTCCATAATTGGAACTTTTGTAAAAGATTCAAAGGTTATTGTTGTTGAGATTTTTTATGACTTAAAAAGTAAAAATTTTGTTTGTCAAGCTCATATAATTAATGAAAATTATGAAGTAAGTAAAAAAGAACTTTTTAGTTTACATAAAGATGAGGTAAAGGGTTTTGGAATACAAAAAATCTTTGATGATGTGTATGATATTGACGTCACAAATGAAACAGCAGGTAATTTTAAAATAGAGGAATCTCCAGTTGAACTTATATCAGGAAAAGCGGCAAAAGGAAATTTTGGAAGTGGCTCAAGGTCTGAGGTACTAATGAAATTGAACAAGCAAAAAACGTATTTTACAGTTGCTTTAAATTATCTGAATAATCATAAAAATTATTTAAAATTATTTGTTTTCGATGCTACCTTAGATAAAAAAATTGAAAGGACTTATGAAGATGAGCAAAATGAAATTGCTCGTCAGAATTTAGAACTGGATAATGATACAATGGCGGTCTATTTAACAGAAAAAAGATATTCAATAGATCTGAAAGATAAAGAAGAAGGCGGAAAATACAGTTATAGCGTTCGAAAAATTACCAATTCAAAGGAAGAGGAGATAAATATAAGTGTTAAAAACCATTATATATCCTTTCTTAAAACATTTATTCATAAAGATAAAGTCTTCAGTGTTGGGTTTTATTCTGATGAAGGTGATTTTAGGTATGGAGGCGTTTGTATTTATGAAATGGATTTTACTAAATTAGAAATATTGAAATCCAACTATAATCCTTTTGATGCGCAATTTATAATAGATAAATATGGTAAATTAAAAGATAAGGAGTTCAAAAACATTTCTTTAAAACAAATCTTTTTTAATGAGAAAGATGAAATTTTTATTAATGCAGAAGAGATATATTTAAAAAGTAGTAATATTAATAACTCTAATTATTATAACGCTGTGATTTATAATCACGATGATATTATAGCTCTAAAACTCAACAGCAATCTTGATTTACTTTATGCGAGAAATATAAATAAACACCAAGCAATAATAGATGAAGATGAAGCTGCTTATATTTCTTATTCTTCTTTTTTGGTGAATCACCAAAACATATTCTTTGTCAATGCTAATGACAAAGTAAAAAAATTATCGAACGATAGAATCGAATTTGGAAGCGTAGCTAAAAATAGATCAAATTTAAATTTAATTGTATTGGATGAGAAGGGAAATTTTGAAATCAAAGAGGTTTTAGACGATGATGCAGAAGAAAATGAAGTTCCTTTTATGGTTTCAAAAGGGGTTATGATAGATGAATCCATTCTTTTTTTTGGTAGGAGAGGAAAGAAAAAGCAGTTGTTAAAAATTACTTTAGAATAACATAAAAAAAGCGGTTCAAATTTGAATCGCTTTTTTATTCTAATTATTTTTCACCTTCCCATTCGGCATAAAATTGAGCTAAAAACTGCTCCATAAATCGATGCCTTTCTGTTGCAATTTTTTTTCCAGTTTCTGTGTTCATTTTGTCTTTTAAAAGCAATAGTTTTTCGTAGAAATGATTTATGGTAGGCGCATCACTTTTCTTATATTCTTCTTTGCTCATGTTGAGATTGGGTTGAATTTCGGGATTATAAAGGGCTCTGTTTTTAAAGCCTCCATAATTAAAAGTTCTCGCGATACCAATAGCACCTAAAGCATCCAATCGATCAGCATCTTGTACGATTTCTAATTCTTTAGAAGTATATGTTTTTTCAAAATTACCTCCTTTAAAAGAAATATTTTCAATAATAGCAACTACTGCGTCTATAGTATCTACTGTAACATTTTGGCTCACCAAAAAATCACGGGCTATTTTAGGTCCAATGGTTTCATCTCCCTGATGAAATTTACTATCTGCAATGTCATGTAATAAAGCACCTAACTTTACAATTTCTAAGTTGCAGTTTTCTTCTTCTGCTAATAGGAGTGCGTTTTTATACACTCTTTCAATATGAAACCAATCATGTCCTCCTTCTGCCTGTTGCAATTGCTTTTTTACAAAAAGAATAGTTGTATCTATTACATTCATTTTTATACAGAAAAATTCCAAATTCTATTCATTACTAATGGAATTTGGAATTTTATTTAGAGTTTAAACGATTATTTTACTAAAGCGGGTTGTACCCATTTAAAGACATGGCCAGTTTCAGGGATTACTAATCTTTCAGAAACACGAGCCATTCTTGCTGGTAATTTCATTAAGAAATCCCTCGCTTTTTCAGCATCATCAGTTAAGTTTGTAATTTTGTCAATCTGCCATTTGTCTATGAGTTTTTGCATGATGTCTACATAATCATTTGCTGTATAAACTCCAATTCGTTGTGCCGCATCTGAAAATTGTTCGAAAGCGGTACTTATTTTTTGTCCGGATTCTCTTAAAAAATGAGCAGGCATTGTAATTTTATGTTTCATCATGTGTTGGAAAGCCAACATCATTTCACTTGGATCTACTTCAAAAATTTTGTTTACAAAAGTACTGTAAGCTTGGTGGTGACGCATTTCGTCACCTGCTATTAAACGGCACATTTTAGACAACTTATTATCACCAAATTTCTTAGCCATTTGAGCTACTCGATTGTGTGAAATGTAAGTCGCTAATTCTTGAAAACTGGTATAGACAAAATTCTTGTAAGGATCGTTACTGGTGCCAATGTCAAAACCATCATTAATTAAATGCTGGGTTGTCATTTCTACTTCTCTCATGTTTACTCTACCTGATAAATATAAATATTTATTAAGAGTGTCTCCATGACGATTTTCTTCACCCGTCCATTGTCTAATCCATTTACTCCAACCATTTCCACCGTTTTCTTGGCTGACACCATCAACTTCCATTAACCAAGACTCATAAGTTGGTAAGGCTTCTTCTGTTATGGTATCTCCAACTAAAACTACCCAAAAATCATAAGGTAATTCTTTTGCAATCTCTCTTAATTCGGTGACTTCATCAAAGAATTTTTCATTTTGTGAATTGGGTAATAAATCAGTAGGTTGCCAAATTTTTTCAACTGGAATTAAAAATTCTTCTACAAAAGAATCAATTTTTTTTTCCAAAAACTGCATTACTTCTAAGCGAACATTTTTTAGGGACATTTTTTATTTTTTAATATGATCTGTAATTACTTTTTCCGTTTTTTCAAAAATTTCTTCGAAAGTATAATCCGAAACTTTTAGAGGTTCGTGAACTTGAAATTCCAATCGATTTCCAAGTCCTAAAGGGAAAACGCCGTATCGAGCTAATTTCCATGAGTTGTTTATAGTTACAGGAGCAAAATAAGCATCGGGTGCAAATTTGTAAAGCATTTTTAAACCATTTACAGAAAATGGTTTTGGTTCCCCTTTTTTTGCGCGCGTTCCTTCTGGAAATATAACGACAGAATAGTTGTTTTTATTGATAAATTCTGCACATTTTTTTATTTCTGCCAAGGCTTGTTTTCCATCTTTTCTATCAATTAATGCAGAACCACCATGTTTTAAGTTATAAGAAACACTCGGAATTCCTTTTCCTAATTCTTTTTTACTTATAAATTTTGGATGCCAAGCTCTCAAAAACCAAATATAAGGAGGAATATCATACAAGCTTTGATGATTGGAAACAATAATTAAAGGTTGATTTTTAGGTAATTTTTCTCTGCCTTTAAAGTCATAAGTGGTTCCTAATAAATGGGTGGTTCGTACCAAAAATAAATTAAGAATGGCTACACTCCATCGATGTGCATTGTATCCAAATACATTTAGACATACCCATTGGATTACGTGAAAAACACACAACCAAAATAAAAATAGTATATAATATACAACAGAAATGGGATAAGAAAGAATCTTTTGCATAACCGAATAGACTTTTTAACAAAGGTACTATATAAAACAAAAAAACCATCAGTAAAAGATGGTTTTCCTGTAATTTTGTTTTTAAAATTAACAATATTCGTTGTAAGCGTCTTTTAAATTTTCAGCAATTAATTCTGCTGGACGACCTTCAATGTGATGGCGTTCTAGCATGTGCACTAATTCTCCATTTTTAAATAAAGCCATACTTGGTGAAGAAGGTGGAAAAGGAAACATTTCTTCTCGTGCTGCATCAACAGCTTCTTTATCAACACCAGCAAAAACTGTAATTAAATTAGAAGGTTTTTTAGCACCATCTAAACTCATTTTGGCACCTGGACGTGCATTTCTAGCCGCACAACCACAAACAGAATTGACTACTACTAAAGTAGTTCCTTCTTTTTGAATTTCGTTTTTAACGTCTGCAGCTGTATATAATTCTTTAAAACCCGCTTCAGAAAGTTCTGCACGCATTGGTTTTACCATTTCTTCTGGATACATAATTCTTTGTATTTTAATTAATGTTGCAAAGTTACAAAGATTAAACAATTGAATATCTAATTAAATCATAAAGATTTGTTATCGCTTACCACAAAAATGAGTATACTAAAAGCAGCAGTTTAATTTCTTTTAACGAAATTTCTTGAGAATTTTTCACCAGCTGTTGTTTCTAAGGTTAACATATAAATTCCTTCTTTTAAATCGTTAATTTTAATTTGAGATGCTACATCCGTAATTTTTTTTACTAATGCTCCATGCATGGCATAAATCGCAATAGATTTTATTTGTAGTTTTTCTGCATGGGTTATACTTATGAAGTCACTACTTGGGTTGGGATATACTTCAAAGCTGTCTGTGTTAAAAGTAGTAACATTTAATGGTGACGAACCCTCTAGTATCGTTAATGCTTGGTCTACATTCGGATTGTCGATAACATCGATAATTCCAGAAGGCCATCTGATAATTACCTGATCCACATTGGTCTCTGAACCAATTCCAAAATGAGCATTCATCGTACTTTGATGACTAAAACCATGTCCGCTTCTGATTTCTCTAATTTGTTTTCCCCAATTGCCATAAATTTCTACTCTTGCACCAATACCATTTTGATTGCTAATTAACCCTTGAAGATTAATTTTAATCCAATGATTGGCATTTGGGACATTATAAAAAACATTACTAGCAAATTGAACATCTAGAAAACCATCATTATTTAAATCACCTATTCCTCCTTCACTAAAAGTCAAATCATAACCCGTAAATGTTAAATCGCCATTATTTAAATATAATTCTTTTCCGTTTTGCCAAAGAAAATCAATCCATCCGTCATTGTTGAAATCAGCTGCTTGCACTTCCCAAGAACCTACTTGTGGATCAATACCAGTTGATGCGTAAATATCAGTAAAGGTTCCATTACCATTATTCAAATAAAACTTATTGGTATCAGAAATATTAGATAGTAAAAAATCCATGTCTCCATCATTATCAAAGTCTTCAATAGCAGTTGACCAAGATTGAGAACCGTCGTTAATTCCTGCAACTGCACCAGATTCGGTAAAAGTGCCATCACCATTATTTTTATACAATAAATTGATTCTTTGGGAATCTCCTACAGGTGCACCACCACGACATTTTGCTAAATACATATCCATGTCTCCATCATTATCATAGTCTGTCCACATGGATTGATAATTTCCGCCTACTGGTAAGGTTTCCATTAAAGAGATATCGAAGACAAGATCTCCAGAACCCATATTTCTGTAAGCATGACTTTGAGCAACATCATGGCAAGCCCATAAGTCTAAATTTCCATCATTATTGATATCTATAAAATTAGTTCTTTGTGTGAAAATATTTTGTGGATAAGGTACTTCTGTGTAATTACTTCCTGTGGCATCAGCTTTAACAATGGTTAACCTACTTCCACTCCCAAAAACCAAATCATTGAAGCCATTTTTATCATAATCTCCAGCCGCAATACTCCAAGTAGGTGTAGCCGTTAAGCTTGGTAAAGAAATAGTGGAACTAGTAAAACCGCCACCAACATTTTGTTTTAAAATGGTCATAGCATTGGAACTTACTGTAACAATATCATCCAAATAATCTCCGTTCATATCAACGACACAACAAATCGTAGCGGTAGAAGAGATGGGTTGTTGCGTAAAACTCACAGGTGGAGCAACATAGGGAACTTCAGATAATTGAAAATCAAAACCAGAAGTACTCCATCGGTTATCAAAAGCAATGTAATAGGTGGTTCCAGGAGTAGTATTAAAACTTACTCTAGATAGATATGAATTTGAATTTCCATTATTGCATTGAATCGTTCCAGAATCATCATCACCAGCTACACAAATTAAGTTGGAGCAATCTCCCATATAAATATGTACCCGAGTATCTTTACAAATATTTATGGCTAAGTCAGTTGTAACTGTAACAGTATAACTGTCATCAGCAACATATTTGTACCATTCTCCTGCTGTTGCATTATTATTTATACAACTTTGAGGAATTTGTGTACCATTTATTTGACCCACTGTGTAGGTACCAGCAGTTACAGTTATAGCTGTGGCACAATCATCTTGCGCAAATGAGTGAAAGCACAAGCTTAATAAAAAGAATAAGGTAGTTTTTTTCATAATTTGGTTTTTTATTTGGTTTGTTTTTTTAACGACATTCTGGTAAGGAGTTAATCCACGATGTAACCAATGCTACACCTTCCTCATGAACCAAAGTTCTACCAATATAGGGCATCATAAGGCTTTCTTCTGTGGAACTTATTCTTTGTATCATTTCAGATTGATCAGCATTGCCACCATTTATTACATAAGGTCCGTTTGGAATACTAAATAATGGAGTCATACACACACCGAAAGTGCTTAAGTTTGTATTGCTATAATTCAACCTTAAATCTACATAATCACAATGACCACCTGTTCTGTGGCAATGACCACAATTAATATCAATATACGAGCGAACTCTTTTTTCTAAAGGTTCATTGGTATTTGTCCAATTAATAGTTGTATTTGTTGGAGTAGGTGAATTAGGATCTAAATAACCTACGCTTTTCCACTTAGCTAATTGGTTGACGGTTTCATTACCATAATTATAAGCAAGATTTAAGTTTTGTGGCTTTACTCCAATAGGAATGGTAATCTCACCATGTTCTTCTTGATTCGGGTTAATTTTATGGCAAGTCAGGCATTCTGTTTGAGAAGGAATTTTGTAAGTAGTACTTTTAGGTATTCCGTTTTCAGACCATTCAACAGGAATAAATACACCTTGTTCAACAGTATCTAAATTGGCTTCGGTTTGTGCTTCATTCCAAATGTAATCGTAAGCTTTCCAACCGTCTTCTTTTCGAATTAAAACTCTTGTTTCAATGATTTTTTGAGTATTATGAGGCAATACATTATCGTAATAAAATGTCTTAATCAAAACAGTTCCAATAGGAAATTCTAATGTATTATCATCTCCATTATAAGTAGCTTGTTTGTTTTTTGGCATCCAAACAAATCTTTTTTTGTGTGCGTAATCCGAAAACAAACTACTAGCAGGTTCATAAGGTAAAACATCTAAAGAGGGAGACTGATTTTTTAATAACCCATCAAAAAAATGGTAATCAGATAATTTGCTGTAAGGTACTTCAGATAAATTAACGGTTACAGGAGAAACTTCAGGTGTAGGTATTTCTGTGTAATTGGAGTCATCATCACTACAAGAAAACAGTAATACTGAGCACACCATCAGACCTAGGGTCAGATAGTATTTTTTAATCATGTTAGTAAATTTAGTTTTTTTAGTTGTAAAACAAATATAACTAAATTAATGCAAATATCTTATAAATAGATGATTACCGCAATTTTATGGGATTAACCTATAAAGAAGCGCTTTTAGAAAAGGGATTTTAGGACAGTTCCAAATGACCTGTAAATCTTCAAGAACAGTAGTTTCTTCATCTAAAAATTTGAAGATTAAAGTTGGATTGTCTCTTTGAAATAAATCGGAAAATAATTTCGCACCAATTTCATTATTTTGGTACAAAACATCTATGAATAATAAATCATAATACCAAAACTTATCTTTTGTTAGTTCTTTTTGATTACTAAAACCAATTTCCTTTTTTTGTAGGAGTTGCACTAAGTTTTTAGCTTTTTTATAGGCTTTTTTAAAAGTATACCCTGTGCTTGCTTTTGTCCAACCACCTGCAGAACCGATATGAATAATTGTATTTGTGTTTTGTTTCCAAAAAGGGAAGCTAGTCATAGGAATATTACCTTGTTCTTTTTCAAGAATTTCATATGCTGTAATCCCTATTTTTTGAATGTAATTTTTAATTTCTTGCTCGTATTCTTCCTTTTTAAGGAGCTCTGAGGAGAATAAAGTATATTCTAACAAAGCTTCATTTTTTGAAAATGGAAGCAAATACATGAAACGAGTGTTATTATTTTGTTTTACCGAAAAATCCATGAAAGTAGCCGTTTCTGAATCAAAAACAGGCTCTTTAGATTTGATGAACCAGCCTATAAAATGTTGTTGTAGTAAAGAATATTTTTTTTGAAAAGTTACTATTTCAGGTTTAAATATCGAATTGAATAGAATATCTGAAGAAAAAGTGCTGCTTTTTGTAGTTACCTTGCATTTATTGCCAAGATCTTCAATATGAAGTACTTCCTCTTTAAGAAAAGTAATATTAGGATTTTGATGAATTAAATTAAAAATATATTCATATAGATCAATCCCTTTTATCATTTTATAGGAATAAGGAGTAATACTCCATTTTTTATTTTCAGAAGAGGTAATGAACGCAATTTTGTCCCATTTTTTAGAAACAATGGCATCAAAAAGATTGGTTTCATCCCAAAAACACCAGGTTCTGTCGTTGGTTTTTTTGGTTTCTATATCAATGAGAAGTATCGTTTTTTCTTTAAAATAAGAAGATAAGCTCATTTCATAAACCGTTAATAGAGCAGCTAAACCTGTACCAGAAAATATATAATTGTAGTGTTTCACCTTCCAAAGATATTGAATTTAAGGTTTTATTTTTGGTCAAACAAACGTTAAAGCTACTCTTAAATAGACTTTTAATTCATAAATACATTATTTTTGAATAGTAAAGTGATGTGTTATGTTTAAAGAATATGATAAAGCTTGGGCAAAATACCAAGAGCGTTTGGCTCTTTTACCAATTCCTATAATTTCATGGGAGTTTTACCAATTACCAAGAGCAGAACTAAAAGAATTTAATGAAATTCAAAAGTATTGGTCTCAAAAAGTTGATTTAGCAAAAGTTAAAAAAGACAAGAACCTTACTGTTATTGTAACCGATTGTGAATTTAAAATTGTATTTGCATCTAGTAATATAATGCAGATGAATGGCTATCATTATAAAGAACTTACCGGCAATTCTCCAAAAATGTTTCAAGGAAACGAAACTTCCTTAGCAACTACCATGAAAATAAGAAGAGCAATTGGTAAACGAGAACCCTTTAAAGCAATTCTTTTAAATTACAAGAAAAATGGGGAAACCTATTTTTGTGAAATTGAAGCGTATCCAAAATTTAATGCTGAGGGTACTTTTTTAAATTATATTGCTTTTGAAAAAGCAGCTTAATTAAGTGAATATCGCAATCCTAAAAACAAACGAATCCCTTGATTTGGGGCATACACATAACTAGGATCAAAAGTTAAAGCGTAAGGATTATTTGGTGTTGCCATAGGATTTCCATTAGCATCAAAAACAACTTCTTTATCAAAGGGGTCATTAGCTCTAGCAATTAAAAAAGTATTTTTTTTATTAGGTGTCCAGTTTAATAGATTTTTAATTCCTAGATACCATTCTAAATTCTTTATATTCTTATAGGTAAATTGAATGTTTTGAATGCTCCAAAAAGGAGAATATTCACTTCTTGGATCTAAATCACCTAAAAGAGGTAATCGCATAGGTCCATACACATTTCCTGTATAATCAAAGGTTGCATTCCATTTAGAAAGAGTATAAGAAATACCCCAAGTAGCACTAAATTTTTCTGTTAAGATAGGTGTTGATACTATAGAATCTCTTTTGTTTTTAGAATTTAATAAGGTAAACCCTGTCATAGTTTTTAAACCAAAAGGGAAAAGAAATTCTACATTTCCAGTGATACCATATGTTTTCGAATATCCATTTAAATTTGCATAAATAATTTGATTGGCATTGGTATCGTAATCGGGAATGATTTGGTTTTTAAAATGTGTGTACCAACTAGAAAATTCAACTATAGATTGAATATTGTCTCCAATTTGCCCTTTTTTTAAGTAATTAAAATTGATATTATAAGATTTTTCAGGATTTAGATTTTCTTTAATAATAACGTCTCTTGAGCCAGTTAAAGCGGCATGTTCTTCTGTAAATAAATTAACTACTCTAAAACCAGTTCCTGCATTTATTCTAAAAATATCAGTTTTAGTAGGTTTCCAACGATAGGCTATTCTTGGTGTAAAAATAAAGCCATGAATCGAATGATAATCCCACCTGGATCCAAGAAGGATGTGATTGCTTTTAGATAATTTTATTTCGTCTTGAACGAAAAGACTACTAATTTTATTTTTCTCTGGTGCTTTAGTTGCTGTAGTGTTATCATTATATAATTGATATCGATAGGCCATTCCTAACAAAAAATCATGATTTCTACTTTTTTTATCCCAAGTAAACTGACCATAAGCGATTTCTTGTTTTGCCTTAAAAATAGTTGTTCCATATACCGAATTTTGATTGTGATTCGTATAAGATAAGGAGCTTGTAACATTTTCTACAAAAGGCAGTTCATATTTACCTAAAAATTCATATCGTTTCGTATAAATACTTTCTCCATATACTTCATCACCACCTCTGTAACTTTTGTTCCATTGCATTTCACCACCCCATCGGTCTTCATAAAAGAAACGACCCGCAATTGAAAATTCTTTTTCACTTTTTCTATCCCAACTCAATTTGTTAAAAATTGAAATTCTGTCTTGTAAGGTAACATCCGTAAAATTATCATTATTGTTATCTATAGGATTATTATAATTAAAATAATTTAATCCTAATAACGCATGCGTTTTTTTACCTAAGTTGTATTTTGCACCTAAGTCAAGATTGTTTTCTAACCAAGAGGTACTAAAAAAATCAGCATAGAGTAAAGGAGCAGTAGTGGGACTTTTAGTAATAATATTGATAAGACCACCTACCGCTTCGCTTCCATATAATGAAGAAGCTGGACCTTTTACAATTTCGATTCTTTCAATTAAAGAATTAGGAATTCCAGATAAACCATACACCGTTGAAAGGCCACTTACTATAGGCATTCCATCAATTGTTACCATAGTATAAGGCCCTTCTAATCCGTTGATATGAATATCACCCGTATTGCAAATATTGCAGTTCAGTTGAGGTCTTACACCATTTACATTTTGTAAGGCTTCAAAAATATTGGATGTTGGATTTTTTTTCAAAAAAGTAGCTGTGTACACTTCTACAGGAACAGGGGTTTCCAATCTAGAAACTGCTTTTAGAGTTCCTGTAACGACAACTTCATCTAAACTTTGATTTTCTTCTAGTACAACATCTAATGAAATTGGACTATTATTTTCTATAGTAACTGTTTTCTTTTTTGTTTTATAACCAATGAACGAAAAATAAACGGTATAACTACCGTTTGGTATATTTTCTAAAACATATATTCCATTTTCATTGGCATTTACACCTCTACTAAGTTCTGGTATAGAAACAGAAGCAAATGCTAAAGGCTCCTTTTTGTCGATTATTTTACCTTTAATCGTGGTTTGTCCTATGACAGAAAAGTTACAAATTAAAAGAAAGAGAACTATTTTTTTCAAATCTATAAAAATAAAATTTAGACAAATCTAAAAATATTTTTTACAATAACAGAATATAATTGTTATATTTGATTAAATTTTATTTTAAGATGACGATTTCTGAAGAAAATTATTTAAAAGTTATTTATCATTTATCATTGGTTTCCCCAAAAGGTGTTAATACAAATGCTATTGCTGGAATGTTAGATACTAAGGCTTCTTCCGTAACAGATATGCTCAAGAAGTTAGCAGAAAAAGATGTAGTAACCTATAAAAAATACCAAGGCGTATCTTTAACAAATAATGGTTTATTACAAGCCAAAAAAATTGTAAGAAGACATCGTTTGTGGGAAGTTTTTTTAGTTGAAAAATTACAATTTACTTGGGATGAAGTGCATGAAATCGCCGAGGAATTAGAACATATAAAATCGGAGAAATTGATTAATAGCTTAGATGCCTATTTAGATTTTCCCGCCTTTGATCCACATGGTGATCCTATACCCAATGAAAAAGGAGAAATAAAAAAGCAAGACAAACAATTACTTTCCGAAATGCCAATAGGAGTAATGTGTAAATGTGTAGGAGTTAAAGATTCTTCTGCAGATTTTTTACAATATTTAGACAAGCAAAAAATTACTTTAGGTGCGGAAATTAAAATTTTAGAAAAAGAAACGTTTGATGAATTAATCAAAGTTGAGGTGGATACAAAAGAAGTGATTCTTTCCAATAAAATAGCTGTTAATTTATACGTGCAATAATAATATAAAGTATGGGTAAATCGTTAGAAGAAGTTAATGAATCAGTTGCTACACAGGGAAAAGCATCTACTTTTAGAAGAATTCTTGCCTTTTTTGGTCCAGCTTATTTAATCAGTGTGGGTTATATGGATCCTGGTAATTGGGCAACTGATTTAGCAGGAGGAAGTCAGTTTGGATATGCCTTAATTTGGGTGTTACTAATGAGTAATGTGATGGCTTTATTATTACAAAGTTTAAGTGCTAGATTAGGAATTGTAACCCAACGTGATTTAGCACAAGCTTCAAGAGAAACCTACTCACCATTTGTCAACTATATTCTCTATTTTTTAGCTGAAATAGCAATCGCTGCCTGTGATTTGGCTGAAGTTTTAGGAATGGCCATTGGTCTGAATTTATTATTTAATATTTCGTTACTCGATGGAGTTCTCATAACCGTTTTAGATACTTTCTTATTGCTTTTTTTAATTAATAAAGGCATACGAAAAATGGAAGCTTTTATTATTGCTTTAGTAGCAATAGTTGGTTTTTCATTTGTTTTTGAAATGTTTTTTGCACAACCAGAAATAGGAAAAGTAGTCACAGGATTAATTCCTACCTTACCCAACGAAAATGCGTTATATATTGCAATAGGAATTATTGGTGCTACCGTTATGCCTCATAATTTATATTTGCATTCTTCTTTGGTTCAAACCAGAAAATTTGATAGAAGTAAAAAAGGCATTAAACAAGCATTAAAGTATAATTTGATTGATAGTACTATTGCTTTAAATTTAGCTTTTTTTGTAAACGCAGCGATTCTTATTTTAGCGGCTGCCACTTTTTATAAAAATGGATTATTTGAAGTGGCTGAAATTCAAGATGCGCACCAACTTTTAGAACCTTTACTAGGAACCAAATGGGCACCAATATTATTCGCAGTGGCTTTAATTGCGGCTGGACAGAGTTCTACGATTACAGGAACGTTGGCCGGTCAAATTATTATGGAAGGATATTTAAGTCTGCGAATTCAGCCTTGGGTAAGAAGAATTATTACGAGATTATTAGCGATAGTGCCAGCTGTAGTAACTATTTTATATTTTGGTGAAGATATTACAGGTAAACTATTAATTCTAAGTCAGGTAATTTTGAGTTTACAATTAGGTTTTGCCATCATTCCATTAATCCATTTTGTGAGTGATAAATCTAAAATGAAAGGATTTCATATTTCCAAAACCACACAAGTCGCTGCTTGGCTAATTGCCTCCATTATTGTAACCCTAAATGGGAAATTAGTTTTTGATGAGATTAAAAATTGGTTGCAAATTACGAATCATCCTACCTTAATTTGGACGACCGTTGTTCCTTTGGCAATCGGATTTCTATTCTTACTATTGTATATCGTTTTTAAACCCTTTTTCGTTAAAGCTAAACATAATATTGACAATCATTCCCCTCATAATTTAAAATTAAAATTAAGAGCATTAAATACCTATTCTGCAAAAAATATTGCCATTGCAGTTGATTTTTCCAAAGCGGATGAATTAGCTATTAACAGTGCTTTTGAATTGGGAGGATTAGAGGCAAAATATACCTTAATTCATGTAGTAGAAACCGTTGGTGCCATGATGTATGGTAGAAATACTGATGACCATGAAACCACTATAGACGAAAAATTATTGTTAGAATATAAAACTTTATTAGTAGATAAGGGGTATCAAATTGAAACGCAATTAGGTTTTGGAAGGCCTGGAAAAGTATTACCTAAAATTGTAAATGAAAATAGTTTTGATATTTTAGTGATGGGTACGCACGGACATTCTGGAATTAAAGACTTGTTGTTTGGTACAACAGTAGATAAATTACGTCATAAAATTTCAGTACCTTTATTCATTATAAAAAACAAATAAACAAAACACATGAAAACTATTTTATTTTTTTTAACGCTTTTAGTAGCACAATGTGCTTCAAAAGAAAATGAAACTAAGGATACTTCGAGTACTAGTAATGAAGAACAATTGGATCAAAATCAAGAGGAATACCAATTTAAATTGAAAAAGGTTATTGCTGACTCTCGTTGTCCTGAAGGATTAAACTGTGTATGGGAAGGTCAAGTTGAAATGGTGGTTTCTGTATATAAAGAAAATGAATTAGTAGAAGAAAAAGAGCTAATCGTAAATTCACAAACTACAGACAAAAATGTAACTTGGGCAAATCAATACAGTAAAAAGAAAATCACTTTTATTGGAGTTTTGCCAAAAAGGGTAAAAGATCAAGAAATAAAAGAAAGTGAGTATAAGTTAGTCATTAAATAGGATTAATGACACGAACAATCATCTCCACAAGATTTAGAACTTTTGGGCTTCTTTTTTTTCCAAATAAATTTTCGAATTAAAAATCCAATGGCAATAGCAAGTGTTATGTAAACTAAAAGTTGTTGAAAATCCATATCTTATTTTAAAATTTGATAAGCAACTAAAGCGGTAACATAAGCGAAACCACTCATAAAAATAAATTGTAACAGAGGCCATTTCCAAGAATTGGTCTCTTTTTTTACGATAGCAATGGTCGACATGCATTGCATAGCAAAAGCATAAAAAAGCAATAGAGAAATGCCGGAAGCAAAATTGAAAACTTTTTTTCCCGTTTCAGGATGTACTTCAGCTGCCATTCTGTTTTTTATAGTCACCTCTTCGTCACTGTGATTTCCCACATTGTAAATAGTTGCCAAAGTACCTACGAAAACTTCCCTTGCTGCAAAAGAACTTACTACAGCAATTCCAATTTTCCAATCATAACCTAGAGGCTGAATAACAGGTTCAATGGTTTTGCCTAATATACCAATATAAGAATGTTCTAATTTATAGCTATTGATTTTATTTTCAAGAATCTCTGCATCAATATAAGTATTGTTTTGTTTTAATTCTGTTGCAACAATTGTTTCCGCGTTATCAAATTTTTTTGAAGGGCCATGCGAACCTAAAAACCATAAAATAATAGATAATGCTAAAATGATTTTCCCAGCTCCGGTTACAAAAGCTTTCGTCTTCTCAATTACATTTAAAGCTACATTTTTAAACATTGGAACCTTGTAAGAAGGCATCTCAATAACAAAATAGGATTTGCAATTTAATTTTAAAAAATAATTTAAGATAGTAGCAGAAAGTACAGCCATCCCAAATCCAATTAAATAAAGCAACATAAGCGTTAAGCCTTGTAAACTTAAAAACCCAAATACTCTTTCTTCAGGAATAATTAAAGAAATTAAAATAGCATAAACGGGTAATCGAGCCGAACAAGTTGTAAAAGGAGTCACTAATATAGTAATCAGACGTTCTTTCCAATTCTCTATATTTCTTGCTCCCATAATGGCAGGAATAGCACAAGCCGTTCCAGAAATTAAAGGGACAATACTTTTCCCCGAAAGTCCAAAACGTCGCATAATTTTATCCATTAAAAAGACAACACGACTCATGTAACCACTTTCTTCTAAAACAGAAATAAATAGGAATAAGAAGGCAATTTGGGGAATAAAAATAACAATACCACTTATTCCAGGAATAATTCCTTCGCTCAACAAATTAGTAAATTCCCCAGGAGGCAAATGATTTTTAGTATAAGCACTTAAAGAAGTAAAGGTTTCATCTATAAATTCCATTGGAACCGTACTCCAATCAAAAATAGATTGAAAAATAAGCATTAAAATGCTAAAGAAAATAAGATAACCAAACACTTTATGTGTAAGAATACGATCCAATTTAGCTCTTAAATCAGAAGCTTTTGTGATGTCTATTTTTTGACCAATTTTTAAGGTGTCGTTTATAAATTGATACCTTTTAATGGTTTCTTTTTGTTGCAATCTTTTTAAATCGGAATGTGATTTTGTAAACGAACTTTTAATTTCGTTCCTTTCTAAATTTAAAAAATTAACATCTTGCGTAATTACTAACCATAATTTATATAAGAGTTGATTTGGAAAGGCTCTTCTTAAATTGTTAAAGTAATCAGGATCAATTACAGAAGCATGTAAACAAGGTTCTGTTGATAAAGATTCATAATTTAATATCAATTCTTTTAAATCAGAAATACCCGTTTTTTTTCTAGAACTCACGAGTGCAATTTTTGTTTTTAGTTCTCGCTCTAAAACTGGAATATCAAATTCAATTCCTTTTAACGACATACGATCTGCCATATTAATGACTAAAATCGTAGGGATTTCTAAATCTTTTATTTGGGTAAAAAGGAGTAAATTACGCTTAATGTTTTCTACTTCGGTTACAACTACCGCAACATCAGGAAAATCTTCATCATTTTTATTTAAAAGTAATTCAATTACAACATTTTCATCTATTGAACTCGCATTTAAGCTATATGTACCAGGTAAATCAATTATTTTGGCCTTTACCGACTCGGAAAGCTTACTAATTCCTTGTTTTTTTTCAACAGTAATTCCAGGATAGTTTCCTACCTGCTGATTTAAGCCAGTTAATTGGTTAAATACTGATGTTTTTCCCACATTAGGATTTCCAATTAAAGCAACTTTTATAGTGGATTTAGACATGAATTAAATCGTAATTTCTAATGTTACAATGATTTGTTTAGCCGTTTCTTTTCGAATGGCAACATGAGAATCATTGATATTAAAATAAAAAGGATCACCCAAAGGTGCAATTTGAATTAACTCAATAAAATTGCCAGGTAAACAACCCATTTCTAATAACTTTAAAGGAATTTCATCTACATTGATTTCACTAATGTATGCTCTTTCTCCCTTTTTTAAATCTGACAAATTTTTTTCCAAACTTATTTAGATTGAATTAAAATACAAAGGTAGCTAATAATTAGAAATGGAAAGACAATTTTGTATAAAATTTAAAGTTTCTTATTCACAGAGGAAAAGGATATCTTCATAGAGCTTTTTAACCTCTTCTAAATTAGTTCCATCATAAAATCCACGAATTCTTCTTTTTTGATCTATTAATACAAAATTTTCGGTGTGGACCATATCATATAATTCTTCTGGTCTTCCAGTTTTAACCACTAAATATGATTTTCTAGCAATATAATAAATGTCTTTTTTAGGACCCGTTACTAAATTCCACTTGCCATCAATGACCCCTTTTTCTTTAGCATAGGCTTTCAATACAGGAACACTATCGATATCAGGGGTAACAGAGTGTGAAAGAAGCATTACTTTAGGGTTGTTTTTAATTTTGTCTTGTAACCAAACCATGTTATCGGTCATTATTGGGCAAATAGAAGGACAAGTGGTAAAGAAAAAATCGGCTACATATATTTTGTTTTTATAATCTTCTTGAGTAATTATCTTTCCGTTTTGATTCGTAAAAGCAAAATCAGGAATCCGATGATTGTATCCAATGTGCTGAATTGTTGAATCTACTAATTCTGGGTTGACATCTCTAGGAGTAAAAATTTTTAGTTTTTTTTGAGGTTTTAAAAGGGAATATATACCTATAAAAATGAGAATGCAAAGAATTGAAAAGAGGGTTATAAAGCCAAAATATTTATTTCTACGTATATTCATAATACATACAAAATTATGTGTTTCAACTGAAAATTAGGTAAATACAGTTGTTAATATTGAAAAAAAACAAAAATTTTTAAACAAAACTAATTATATTTGCGAAATTTTGAATTTAATAGTTAATATTATGAGAAACAATTACTTGTTTTTATTGTTATTTACTACTATGGGTTTTAGTCAATATAGCCCTTCCGCACCATGGAAAGTAGATAATGCTTCAGCCAAAAAAGAAAAGTTAACTCTAGAAGAAGAAGTTGCATTGTTTAATGAATATTGGTCCACTAGAGATAAAAATGTGAAAGGTTCAGGACACAAGCCTTTTATGAGATGGGAAAATTATTGGAAGAACCTTGTTAACGAGCAAGGATATATTATTTCTCCAACTCAATTTTATGAAGCTTGGCAGGAAAAAAATAATGCAAAAAAGAACAGTACTACAAATTCAAGATTTTCTTTACCAGTAAGTAATTGGCAACCTGTAGGCCCTTTAACTCATACTAATACTGGTTCTTGGTCCTCAGGACAAGGAAGAGTAAATGTTGTTTATCAAGATCCAAATAATGCCAATACACTATATATTGGTGCTCCAGCTGGTGGCATATGGAAATCTACTGATGCAGGAGTAAATTGGACGCCATTATCGGATTATTTACCACAAATTGGTGTTTCTGGAATTGTGGTGGATCATACAAATTCAAACGTAATTTATATTGCGACTGGAGATAATGATGGAGGTAATTCTTATTCTGTTGGTGTATTAAAATCAACAGACGGAGGTACTACATGGAATACTACAGGTTTAACTTTTACAACTACAAATAGAACAGCGGGTGATATTATCATGCATCCTACAAATAATTCAATTTTATTTTGTGCTGCAAGTAATGCATTGTATAAAACAACAGATGGTGGAACTACTTGGAATGTGGTAAGACTTGGGAATTTTGCAAAAGGATCTATACGTTTTAAGCCGAATGACCCAAGTATAGTGTATGCTGTTACAAATACTGCTTTTTATAAGTCTACAGATACAGGAAGTTCATTTACTCAGATTACCTCTGGTTTACCTGCTTCATCGAGTCGTTTAAGACTTGATGTAACTCCTGCTAACGCTAATTATGTTTATATTTTAAGTCATTCTTCTAATGAACCTGCAAATAATGGTTTTCAAGGGGTATATAGATCAGTAAATAGTGGTGATACTTTTACTTTAAGAAATAATACTACAAATGTGTTAGAGTCTAACCAATCTTATTACGATTTAGCCCTAGCAGTATCAGATACAAATGCTGAGGAAGTATATACAGGCTGTTTAAATATTTGGAAATCTACTAATGGAGGTACTACTTTTACAAAATTAAATAATTGGAGTTCACCTACTGCAGCAACATATACGCATGCCGACATCCATTTTTTAAAGTTTTATAATGGAAATTTCTTTTGTGGAAGTGATGGGGGTGTTTATAAATCTACTAATAGTGGAACTAATTTTACCGATTTAACAGCTACTGCACAAATTAGTCAATTTTACAGAATTGCTGTCTCAAAACAATCTTCTGCTAATATGGTAGGAGGTCTTCAAGATAATGGTGGACATGCTTACAGTTCAGGTGGATGGAAAAATTATTATGGTGCTGATGGGATGGATACAGCAGTAAGCTCTAATGATCCTAATGCTTATTATGGATTCATCCAATATGGAGGTACTTTATATTTATCTAATAATGCAGGAAATAGCAGAACAGGAAGCGTGAGTGCACCTACAGCAGAAACTGGAACAAATGATGATGGTGGAAATTGGATTACTCCTTTACGAGCAAATAATTCTGGTGAACTATTTTCAGGTTATGAAAGATTATATCGATTAAACGGAAGTAGTTGGGTACAACAAAGTGTGGGCGCAATTGGCTCTGGAAACATTGAAAATATTGAAGTATCTCCTGTAAGCGATGATATTATGTATGTATCTAATGGAACATCTTTGTTTTTAAGTACGGATAGAGGGGTTAATTTCAATTTAATGTACGATGCAGCTTCAACAATTAATTCTATAGAATGTCATAGTAGTAATTCCAATGTTGTGTATATTACAACTTCTGGAGCTTCTGGAGGTGTTTTTGTTTCAACAAACGCAGGATTAAACTTTAGTAACATTACTTCAGGAATTCCAAACATTGGAAAAAATGTAATTGTGCATCAAAGTCAAAATACAGATAATCCTTTATATGTAGGTACAAGTTTAGGGGTTTATTATAAAGATGACACCATGTCTACTTGGGAACCATTTGACATCAATTTACCAAATGTATCAGTTACCGATTTAGAAATCAACATAAATGATGCTAAATTAATTGCGGCTACCTATGGAAGAGGTATTTGGCAAACGGATATTCCTATTCAAGTTCCAAATAACGATGTGAAATTAGTTCAAATTCAAAGCCCAGTTACAGGCATTAATTGTGGTAATAATGTTAGTCCAGAAGTGGAAATACAAAACAATGGTTTAAATGCAATTACTTCTGTTACTTTTGATTATACTATAGACAGTACTCCATATACGTATACATGGAATGGTAATTTAGCCTCTTCGGCAACTACAGTTGTAACCTTACCTTCTGTATCGGTAGCTAAAGGAACACATGTTCTTTCGGTATCTTCTTCAACAACAAATGATGCTTTCCCAGATAATAATACTGGAGATAAAAGTTTTATAATAAATGATTCTGGAACTATTGGAGTGGTTAATACCTTTACTAATGTTTCGGACGAATTAATATCATACAATGAAGGAAGCGCAGGTTCACAATGGGTTAGAGTAATTAGATCCGACGGTAGCACAATGGATAGTGCTGGAAATTCGGTATATTCTACAAGTGCTTCTGGAAATTATCCTGATAATACGAAATCATATTTGGTATCTCAATGTTATAACTTAAGCGCTGTTTCAAATCCTGAAATTAGATTTTCTTTTAAATATGATTTAGAAGAAAATTGGGATATTGTGTATGTAGAATATTCTACTGACTTTGGAGCTAATTGGAATGTTTTAGGAACTAGTGGACCAAATTGGTACAATAGCAATAGAACTAATGCAACTTCTGGTGCTGCAAACGATTGTCAAAATTGCCCAGGAGCGCAATGGACTGGATTAAATACAGCAAACACTTCTTACTTTTATCCACTTACAGCACTTAATACTGAAACGAATATCATATTTAGAATTGTTTTCCATTCGGATCAATCTGTAAATAATCCTGGAGCAAATGTTGATAATTTTGTTATAAATGGGGTTGTTTTATCTTCTGAAACTTTTGCACTAGAATCTATTGCTGTATACCCAAATCCATCTAATGGATTGTATACTATCAGCACAAAGAATCATCAAATAGAGGCAATTGAAGTGTATGATATTACAGGTAAAAATATTTTGAAACAAAACAACTTTAAATCTGCAAACGAAGTAATGTTAGATTTAACAAACGCTTCAAACGGTATTTATTTTATGAAGATAAGTACCGATGTAGGTTCCATTACGAAAAGAATCATAAAAAAATAAAACTCTAAATAAAGGAAGTTGGTTTAAGTAAACCAACTTCTTTGTTTTAAAGAAATACAATAATGAAAAATCAAATTCTTCTACTACAACTTTTATTTATTTCATTTGTTTTTTCCCAAAAGAAAATGGAAAAACAAACCCATCACTCAAGTTTGTTTTTTGCATCAAAATCGTTTTCTGAAAAAGAAGCTTTGAATCAACTTTCTAAATCATACCATTTAAATGAGGATTATAGCTATCAATCCCTTTATGAAAATACGGATAGAAAAGGACAAAAGCATCATAAATTTCAACAGTTTTATAAAGGAATTAAAATTGAATTTGGAACGGCTATTACGCATTCAATTGAAGGGAAACTAACCCATGTAAATGGAGAATTATATGATGTAAGTCAGATTTCTTTGAACCCTAAAATTAGTCCAAAAGAAGGATTAAATAAAGCATTAGCAAACATAAATGCAACTGCTTACCTGTGGGAAAATGAAGCGGATGCACAACTCATGAACTATAAAAGACCAAATGGAGAGCTCGTTTATTTTCCGAATCAGAAGACAAATACAGTTCATTTAGCCTATAAATATGATATCTACAGTACGCAACCAGTATCTCGGCAAGAGGTATATGTAGATGCGCACACTGGAAACCTTTTGTTTTCTAATCAAATTATTAAGCATGTTGCTGCTAAAAACGCTCATAAAGCCTTTCAGCCAAAAATTGAAATTGAAACCAAACCTAGTTTTATTTTAGGAACTGCAGCAACACGATATAGCGGAACTCGAAGCATTGAAACTACATTTGATGCATCAAATTCGAATTACATTTTAAGAGATCAAACTAGAGGATTAGGCATTTTCACCTTCAATTGCCAAAATTCAAATAGTTTCCAAAATATTGATTTTACGGATAATGATAATAATTGGACCGATGCAGAATATAACAATGCAGCAAAAGATAATGGCGCTTTAGATGCGCACTGGGGTGCAGAAAGAACTTATGATTTCTGGTCAGAGGTTTTTAGTAGAAATAGTTATGATGATAATGGCGGAATCATTAGAAGTTACGTTCACTTTGGTACCAACTATAACAATGCAGGTTGGAATGGTTTTGCAATGAGTTATGGAGATGGAAGTAGTTTTGATATCTTAACCTCTATTGATGTATGTGGTCATGAAATTGGTCACGCAGTTTGTACCTACACGGCAAATTTGGTTTACCAAAATGAATCAGGAGCAATGAATGAAGGGTTTTCAGATATTTGGGGAGCTTGTATAGAACATTATGGGCGAACCGGAAATCTTTCAAACCCTATATCGAATAATGTTTGGCTTATAGGAGAAGACCTTACAACATCGGGTTTAAGATCGATGCAGAATCCAAATTCAAACAATGCTCCCGATACTTATTTAGGAACATATTGGTATACTGGTGCAGCTGATAATGGAGGAGTGCATACCAATTCAGGAGTTTTAAATCATTGGTTTTATATCTTAACCGTTGGAGAAACAGGAACCAATAATGCTCCATCCCCAGATTCGTATTCTGTAACAGGTATTGGTATGGAAAAGGCATCAGAAATAGCCTATTTAGCGGAAAGAGATTATTTAACTCCTAATGCAACTTATGAAGAGGCAAGAACAGCCACTATAGCAGTTGCAAATCACTTGTATTGTGCGAATAGTCCAGAAGCTATTGCTGTTACCAATGCTTGGTTTGCTGTGAATGTAGGAGAAGCATATGTTGCTGCGACTGATGATATTGCTCTACAAGCGATTGATAATTCGGATACCATTTTATGTACCTCTTCTTCAATTGCAACAGATTTATTAATTAAAAATCAAGGCTTAAATGTTATCTCTACTGCTACAATTTCTTACACTATTGATGGAACTAATTTAATTACTGAAACTTGGAATGGTAATTTAGCACCTTGTGAGGAAATTAATTATCCTATTACTATTAATGGATTAAACAGAGGAGCTCATTTACTAAATGTAACAACTTCCATTATAAATGATGGAAGGCCAGAAAATAATACCAAAGAAACATTATTAATGGTTAATGATGAAGGAACAGTGGGACTTATCAACACCTTTAGTAGTAGTTCGGATGAATTAATTGCTTATAACGAAGGTGATGCGAACTCTTTATGGGTTAGAGGTATTCATACCGACAGTCCTACTAATGCAATGGACAGTAATGGAAATACAGTTTATGCAACAAATCTTTCAGGTAATTACCCTGATGAAACCAAAGCGTATTTAATTTCTCAATGTTATAACTTATCTTCTATTTCAAATCCAGAAATTAGTTTCAATATGAAATATGATTTAGAGAATAATTGGGATATTGTCTATGTCGAGTATTCTACAAATTTTGGAGCCAACTGGCAAGTATTAGGATTTAATGATATGGCAAATTGGACCAATTGGTATACGAGTGATCGCACACAGCTTACCAATGGAAATGATTGTTTTAATTGTCCAGGAGCTCAATGGACTGGAACCAATACAACCCTTACTAATTATTCGTACCCATTGAATGCACTGAATAATGAAACCCATATAATTTTTAGAATCGTTTTTCATTCCGATCAAGCCGTGAACGAATTAGGAGTTAATATTGATGATTTTGTAGTTAATGGAACTTTATCAACCAAGCATTTTATTAATGATGAAATTTTGGTTTACCCAAATCCTTCACAAGGAATATATACGTTATCTTTAAGAAATGTTGAACCCGTTTCAATTACCATTTATGATGTAAGTGGTAAGACTATTTCAACAATTCATCAGATAAAAACAATAGATAACAAAGCAACATTAGATTTATCTAAAGTTTCAAAAGGGATTTATTTTTTAGTTATTCAAACACAAGAAGGAATAGTTTCTAAAAGAATTGTTAAAGAATAGCCACATTTTTTTAAGGCTCTAGCAAATAAGGTATATTTGTCTGACAACTAGACTTTAAAAACCCAAGTAAAAATGAGAAATTATATTTTTAAAGGAAGTGTAGGCTTCCTTTTTTTGATTTCGATTCTTAATTCCTGTAAATCAGGAGATAGTACTACAAAAAGTACAAATAAGAATCAAGCTGTTGGTATTAATACCAATTTAATGGATAAATCGGTTGATCCAGCCGATGATTTTTTCCGATATGTGAATGGAAAATGGCTAGATAACACTGAAATCCCAGCCGATAGAACGCGTTGGGGTAGTTTTGATGAACTTCGTAAAAAAACGGATGAGGATGTAATGTTAATCATTAAAGAAGCTTTAAATGATAAATCAATCGATTCAAAATCGGATCAAGGAAAAGCATTAAGTCTTTACAAATCTATTTTAGATACAGTTACTAGAAACAAACAAGGAATTAGTCCGTTACAGCCGTATCTTAATAGAATAAATCAAGTAAAGAATGCCGATGAAGTAGTTGCCTTGGTAACAGAAATGGAACCACAAGCTGGTATCGGTTTTTTTGGAAGTTATATTGGAACAGATGCTAAAAACAGTACACGAAATGTAGTGTATATTGGTACAGGTAGTTTAGGTTTACCGGATCGCGATTATTATGTTTCTGATGCTCCTGACAATAAAGAAAAAAGAGAAAAATACGAGCAACATGTAGCTAAAATGCTTCAATTTATAGGGGATGATGAAGCAACTGCAAAAGCAAATGCTGCTAAAATATTAGCATTAGAAACTAAAATGTCTGAAGCAACTTTTGATCGTGTTGAAAGAAGAGATAGAAGAAAAAGCTATAATCCTATGACGGTAGCTGATTTAGAAAAAATTACACCTACTGTACAATGGGAAAACTATTTACAAGGAGTTGGAATTGGTAAAATAGATTCTTTAATCGTTTCTCAACCAAAATATATGGAACGTTTAGAAACTATTTTCAAAGAGAACGATTTGGAAGCTTGGAAAGCCTACATGAAATGGACTTTACTTAGAGGGGCTTCCGATGAGTTAACCACAGCAATAGAAGATGCAAATTTTGAATTTTATGGTAAAACCTTAACAGGAGCTGTTAAACAAAGACCAGCAGATGAAAGAGCGCTTCAAGTAGTAAATAGAAGATTAGGAGAAGCTATCGGAAAATTATATGTGGCTAAAAAATTCCCACCAGAGGCAAAAGCGAAAGCACAAGCCATGATTGCAAATGTTTTTAAAGCTTTTGAAAATAGAATTGATAATTTACCTTGGATGACCAAAGAAACCAAAGAAAATGCCAAATTAAAATTAAGAAAATCAAGAGTAAAAATTGGTTATCCAGATGTATGGGAAGATTATTCTAAATTGACTATCACAGATCCAAAAGATGGAGGTACTTATTTCCAAAATTCAAGACAATATGCGTTATGGAGACATCAAGATAATTTAGATAAATTAGGAAAACCAGTGGATAAAGAAGAATGGGGAATGTCACCACAAACGGTAAATGCCTATTTTAATCCTTCTTACAATGAAATTGTTTTCCCAGCAGCTATTTTACAGCCTCCTTTTTATGATTATAGAGCAGATGAAGCGGTAAATTATGGAGGAATTGGTGCTGTAATAGGTCATGAAATTTCTCATGGATTTGATGATTCAGGTTCTAGGTATAACGCAGATGGAAATTTAATCAATTGGTGGAGCGATGAAGATTTAACACAATTTACTTCTTTAGGATCCGCTTTAGCAGATCAATATTCTGCTTTGCAACCTTTACCAGGTATTTATGTAGATGGTAAATTTACTTTAGGAGAAAACATTGGTGATTTAGGAGGTGTAAATGCAGCGTATGATGGGCTACAAATCTATTTAAAGGAAAACGGTAATCCTGGATTAATAGATGGGTTTACACCAGAACAACGTTTCTTTATTTCTTGGGCAACCATTTGGAGAAGTAAAATGAGAGATGAGGCCATTAAAAACCAAGTAAAAACAGATCCACATTCACCAGGAATGTATCGTGCTTATGTGCCGTTACAAAATGTAGATGCTTTCTATCAAGCATTTGATGTAGAAGCTGGTGATGGTATGTATGTAGCTCCAGAAAAACGAGTTAAAATCTGGTAAATAGATTTGGTTTAGTTACAATTCAAAAATTATAAAACACTCAAATACTTTTATTTGAGTGTTTTTTTATGGTTTTTTGATTGCTTTATTTACCAAAAATAAACCGGTAAGTGTTACGAAGCCTCCAATGGCAATTGAAACGGTTAAAGGTTCGTTGAATAAAATATATCCAAAAAATAAAGCCACCATAGGGTTAATATAGGCATACAAACTACTTACTTCTTTAGGTAAATGTTCTAAAGCATAAATAAAAGCAATAAACGTTAAAACAGACCCAAAGACAACTAAATAAGCAATCGACCACCAAGAAACAGCAGGTATTTCACTTAAAGGAACCGTTTCTCCTGTCGACTGAATTACCCCAAAAATAGCCACACATGAAATTAACATTTGTAAGCCTAAACTAAAATAAGGGTTGAAATTCGTTCTGTTTTCTCTAATATAAATGGAAGATAATGCCCAAGTAAATGTTGCAATAACAGAAAGAATAATTCCAAAACGAAATTCAGGATTTAGAAAATCATGCAGATAATCATAAAATATAACACAAATCCCAAAAAAACAGATAATCAATCCTAAAACAGCTTTCCATGAAACTTTTTCTCCTCTAAAAAAACTAATAATTACAATCCATAGCGGAAATATTGAACCAATAATAGCACCCAAACCACTAGAAATATATTTCACACCCCATGTACTTAAACCGTTACTCAACATGAAATTTAATATACTTAATACTAAAATATTACGCCATTGTCTTTGTGTGGGCCAAGGTGCTCTTTTTATTAGAAAATAAGTTAAGTAGATAATGCCACCGAAAAATTGACGTAAAACAACCAATTGCATCGCAGGCATGTGTTTTACTCCTTCTTTAGATGCAATCCATGTGGTTCCCCAAAAAAAACTAATCCAACACAATGCAATAAAAGGCAACCCAATTGCCTTTTTTTTCTGCTTGATATATTCGTGAAAAACACTAAAATAGGCCATTTATTTATACCTCTTTTTTAAAAATATAAGACAATACTGTTTCAATTTTAGCACTATTGATAATTTTACCTTTTGATGCTGTATTTTTCGCAAAGATAGGCAAAGGCAAATTCATATTTTTTGCTTTTTTGTGATAATATTCTTCTCGAGTAGGATGTTGAGGTGCCACAGCGTTAAAAATTATTTTGTCAGTCTTATTGTCACTTCGAGCGGAGTCGAGAAGTTGTTCCAAAATTTCCAGAATTATACCAATACAATCTTCTTGATGTATAAAATTAATCGGACCATCAGGGTTTTCTACATTTTCTTTGCCAGCCAAATATTTTATAGGATGTCTATCTTCTCCAATTAAACCACCAAAACGTAAGATTATGGTATTGAAATTTGGGTTGGATAATAGTAAATTTTCTACTTCTACTAATTGTTTTCCGCTTTCTGTTTCCGGATTTGTAGGTGTTTCTTCTGTCACTTCGAGCGGAGTCGAGAAGATTTCTACATCTTCATAGACAGAAGTTGAACTTACAAAAAGTACCTTTTTAATTTCAGATTTTTCTATTTGGGTAACCAATGTTTGTATTTTGGCGACAAAAGAAGCAGAAGTACTACTTCTTAAACCAGGCGGAATGTCAATAACTAAAACTTCCGAATTCTTTAAAAAACCAGTTATGTCTCCTTCAATTTTGTCTTCAAATAGGGAGATTAAAAAAGGCTCAATTTTATTTTCTTCTAAAATTAAAAGTTTATTCATTGAGGTAGTAGAACCTTTTACGGAAAAACCGTTTTCAATTAATGTTTTGGCTAAGGGCAATCCTAGCCAACCACAGCCTAATAAAGAGATTTGTTTAGTCATCTTCTAAGTTTAAAGGAAGGATTTTCAATTTGTCTATAATTTCAGCATCATCAACATCAACAGTCATAAAATATAAAATATTTTCAGATTCATTATAAATGAAAAAAGGATCTATTTCTTTTTCCTTAGCTAAAAATAGAATAGCTTTAAAATAACCTTCTCTAGCACAGGATAGTAATTTTATATAGTCTGAAAACAATGCTTTTTCTTTAAGTTTAAAAGTAATATTATAATTCTTGTTATTTAAAATCTGTTTGTAAATTATATTTGGAATTTCGTTACAAGTAATACTTTTTTTATTTACTAAAATGGTGTTTTCATTTGTTAATTCTAAAGTAATTTCATTTTCAAAAGACGCAACTTTTCTCCCTTCAAAAACACCTATAGGTTTGTCTTGATAGTATGTTTTTGAAAACTCAAGATTTTCAGGATAAGCACTATATGCAATTTTAAAATCGGAGTAAGTCGTAATGACTTTTTTTAATTTATATAAATGTTCTATAGAAGTATTCTTATCAATATTAAGTTGTATAAAGGAATTGAAATTATTATATTGATAGCCTTGATTATCAATCTCTAGTAATATTTCTCTTAGTTCCCTAAAATTTATTTTTTTTCCATGTGAGTATATTTCTCCGTTTTTTGAAACATATAGTTCTATTTTTTTATTCCAAGAATATAGAGCTTCAGTAAAAGGAATATTAGGCAACTCAATATTTTCTTTAATATACAGATTTTTAAAATGTTGTTTCTTGAAATAGGTTTCAATATCTACAAAATTAATTTGAGAAAAAACTATCGCAACGATACAAATGATGCTAAAAGAACATATTATGTATTTGTAGTAATTACGAAGTGTTAGACCTAAACTTTGCCAGGATTGCAAAAACAAGACTAAAATAAATAACACAAATAAATAAGGATACTCTTCTATAAAATTAAGATGTTCATATATTAAAAAGGAATAATTTCCCCAATAAAGACTATTCATATTCATAATTCCGTAGAAAACAGCTAATTTTACAAACCAATACAGAAAAAACCAAATCAGTATATTTTGGTTGTGAACTATTTTTTTTCGGTTGAATTGAATTCGTTTTTCTCCCAATTTTTTATTGGTATCAAAAATTATTTTTAGGAAAAAAGTTTGTGCAATAATTAAGGCTAAAAAAGCATAAAATAAATTATAAAAAAGGAGTTCGTTTTCCGTAAATTCTAAATAGTTAAAATTAGGTGTAAACGTATACGAACGAAAAATATCTCTACCTAAAATAAAAAATTGGTATAAAAAAAAGCTTAGAAAAATACTTATAACTAAACCTGACCAAAACCTCAATTTTGAAATAGGAATGAATTCTTTAAAAGAAATCTTTTCTCTTTTCTCTTTCATCTTTTTTCTGAAATCTAACTGTCTTTCTTTACCAATACAAATCCATCATTTTCAATTGCCATATACCCTTGGTCGTATAAGAAATAATAGGTGTTGCCTGTTTTGGTTTGATAAATAGAGGTGAAAAATTCAAAATCAAAGCCTTTGCTTAAAAGTTTATTTCTCGTCGTTTTGGTTTTATCTTCAGGATTTAATTCGCACAGAATTCGATAATTTTTACGCAATTTGTTGTTCACATTACGCATCAAATTATTCTGATCTTTGTTCATTTTATTATTGTAGGCATTTCTACAACTATCAGAACAAAACTTTTTATCCTCTCGACCTACAATTTTATCATTGCATTCTAAACAAACTTTGGTCATTCTTAAAAATTATTTTTATGTAATAAAGCTTGTTTAATATGTGCCAAATGGTGGTTGCAATGCCAAGCATATAATCCGGCCACACTTTTTAAGGTGAACGATTTGTTGCTTTCTGGATGGAAGTACGTTTTTTCCCAATCTTTTTCATCCATATTAACCATCAACAAATGCCACTTGTGATGCAAACCTTTTAAGATTAGTAAAGAATAAGAAATATCATCATCTGTGCCATCACTTAATTCCGCCCAAACATCCTCAGCATAGGGTTTAATAGTTGGGTTATTTTCGGTAAGTGCCAATTTAAATCGGATCAAAGCATTACTATGGCTGTCTGCACAATGATGCACTACTTGTTTGATGTTCCAACCATACGGACGGTATTTCCAATGCAATTCTTCCTTGGAAAGACCATCGGTCACAGCTACAATTTGTTCTGGAAAATGTTGTATTTCTGAAATCCAAGTAGTAAGGATATCGTCTGTAATAATTTCCGGACAATTAAATTGTCCTATTGGGTATTTTAGTTGATCTAGTTCCATTTATTTTTTAAAATTAAAAACAACTTCTTTTTTAGAATCTTCAAAATAGGCGTAAAGGTTGATTTCATTTTCAGATACTTTTTCAAAAGTAAAATTATCAAAGTACATTCTGTTTTTTTCTTTTTTGATAAACCTAAAATCTTCGGATTTGTCTTTGTCTTCCCAACCTTTTAAATTAGCATCAAAGTGTTTGATTTGGTATAAAAGTGTTTTGTCTTTTTCTACGATATGACCTACTTCATAAAAAACAACTTTACCTTCTACCACTAATTTAAAATCAAATAGCATAGAACCGCCTAAAGGTTGGCTCCAGTTTTCTTGAAAAACCCCACCAAAAGCTTCGCCAGTCCAATTTCCAGCAAGCCATTCCATATCTTTTAAGGTTGCTTTTTCCGAACCTTTTTCATCATTGTAATGGAGTGTGTTTTGTGCAAAACTAAAGGATGAAATTATTAGGAATAGAAAGATTTTCTTTTTCATAGACTTAGATGATATTTTAATGGTTTGGAGAAAACTTTTTACTAATATTGAATTCATGTTTGTATTTATTTAGTTGTGAGTTCGAGCGGAGTCGAGAACAATTTTAATTGAGTCATCTCGACTCCGCTCGATGTGACATTATCTCAATTTCTTTAAACTATATAAATCCAGTCTTCGATCTTTCATGGTGTTTACACTTCCGTGTTCATGCAATTCTTTTAACAAGTCAAGATCCACATCTACAATTAAGGTCATTTCTGTATTTGGGGTAGCTTCTGCTTTAATTCCATTACTTGGAAAGGCAAAGTCAGAAGGCGTAAAAACAGCTGCTTGCGCATACTGGATATCCATATTATTTACTTTTGGCAAATTTCCAACACAACCAGCAACCGCTACATAACATTCATTTTCAATGGCACGCGCTTGTGCACAGTTTTTAACGCGAGTATATCCATTTTGAGTATCGGTTAAAAAAGGAACAAATAAAATATTCATGCCTTCATCAGCCATTAGACGTGATAATTCTGGGAATTCCACATCATAACAAATAATAATTCCGATTTTTCCACAGTCGGTATCAAAAGTTTGAATTACATTTCCACCTGTCATTCCCCAATGAAACACTTCATTTGGTGTAATATGAATTTTGCGATACATTTCATAGGTTCCATCTCTTCTGCAAAGAAAACCTACATTGTATACATGGCCTCCTTCTTGAAAAGGCATACTGCCGCTAACAATATTGATATTGTAGGAAATGGCATATTCTTGAAATTTTTTACGAATGGCATCTGTATATTTCGCTAATTCTTTAATTGCTTCAGCTTCCGATAAGTGATTGTAATCGGCCATTAAAGGCGCTGTAAATAATTCTGGAAATAGAGCAAAATCACTACCATAACCTGAAACAGCATCAATGAAAAATTCAGCTTGTTCAAACAACGCTTCTAAATTGTTTAAAGGACGCATTTGCCATTGGATTAAACCCAAACGAACAATACTCTTGTCTACGTTAATTAATTTTTTAGCATCTTCGTAATAAATATTATTCCATTCCAATAAAACAGCATATTCTTGAGATTCCTTATCACCTTCTAAATAATTTTTTAAAACTCGCACTTCATGAAAATCATTACTTAACTGAAAGGACAATACAGGGTCATAAATCTCTTTCTTTTTTACCTTTTCCAAATATTTTTTAGGCGTAATTTCTTTAGCATATTTGCCATAATTTGGTATTCTTCCAGCAAAAACAATAGAACGTAAATTCAATTGTTCACATAATTCTTTTCGAGCGTCATACAAACGCCTTCCTAATCGCAACCCTCTGTAATTGGGATTGATAAATACATCTATTCCATATAAAACATCCCCATCTTCATCGTGCGTTTTAAACGTATAATTTCCAGTAATATCTTTATAGGTTTTAGTGTTAAAAGCAAAGTCTTCCGTAACTAAAATCGACAAAGCAGAACCTACAACTACATCATCTGCAACAATAACAAGTTGTCCTTCAGGAAAAATTTTCAAAAGTTTTTTTATATGATTTTCATTCCAATACGAGTCTACCATTTCAGGATAAGCTTCAATCATGGATTTTTTAAGCTCTTTATAATCTTTTATCTGTAAATTTCGCAGTTCAACTTTACTAATGGTATTTGGCATAAATTAAGGTTTTTTACCAAAGATACTAATTTTAGTTTCCCTTTACAACGCTTTCTAATTACTCTTATAATCTTGTAAAAGTATTTGAAAATGATGTAAATTTTTATCTTGTTGTAATTGTATTTTTATATCTAAATTAGAACTATATGACCTTTGAAATTGGAATCGTTTTAAGTGTTTTAGCCATTGCCTTTCTGCTTTTTGTAAGTGAGCAATTCACGGTGGATAAAACCGCTTTTTTTATACTTATAAGTTTACTGGTATTTGGTATTGTGTCACCAGAAGAATCGGTTTCAGGATTTTCAGATAATTCGGTGCTCACCATTTTGTGCTTGATGATTATTGCTATTGGTTTGGAGAAGAATGGTGTCGTCGCTTTAATGGCGCAACGTATTGTTCCGATTATGCATTGGCCCATATGGATTTTCTTGCCTTTATTAATGATAGCTGTAGGAATTTTGTCTTCGTTTATTGCAACTACTGCTGTGGTTATTATTTTTATAAAGTTGGTCAACGAATTAGATAAAATGGGTAAAATAGATAAAACCAAAGTACTATTGCCCATTTCATTTGCTGGTATTTTAGGAGGAAGTTGTACCTTAATGGGTACAAGTACTAATTTAATAGTTTCAGGAATTTCTAAAAAAAGTGGTATTGGAAATTTCTCTTTTTTCGAATTTTCAGCAGCTGGAGTGATTTTTTTAGCCATAGCTATCCCTGTTGTTTTTGTTTTGGCTAGAATTTTTTTACCCAAGATTACTAAGGAAGAAGAAGACAATTTAGCTGATAAATTTGCTTATATCACATCTGTTAAAATAAGAGAAGGTTCAAAATTAATAGGTAAAAAACCTTATGAAACCGAAATTTGGGATGAAAATGACATCCGTTTGATTAAAATTCAAAGAGGGAAACGATACCTTAGAACCGATTTAAAATCGGAAACTTTACAAGAAAATGACATTTTGTGGCTCGATTTAACCATTGAAGATTTAACTTCTAAATCGGAAAGCTTGGGTTTAAATATTCTTGGAGTGGATCAGGATTTATTAGAAGAACAATATACCAATGAATATCATGAGGTCATCATATTGCCTAATTCGAGATACGTAAATATGTCGGTGAAAGAATTTAATGAGCAATTGCCCGAAAACATATCAGTAAAAGCCGTAAATAGTGAAAAAGATTATGAGCGAAACCCCAATATGATTTATAAATTTTTTTCTAAGAAATTTATAAATCCTGGGAATCGCGTTTTGTTAACAGGTAATTTAAGTGAAATTCAAAAAATAGCACATTCTAACAATCTACTTTTTACTAATTCGGTTTTAACCTTACCCAACATTCCGAGTTATAAAAAAATAATCTCCTTTGTTGCGATTCTTCTGGTTATTGTGTTGTCGGCAACGAATACTTTTTCCATTTTAAAAAGCGCCCTTATAGGCGTTGCTTTATGTTTGTTTACCGGCTGTATTCAATTAAAAGATGCGTATTCTGGAATTAATTGGCAAGTAATTTTTCTACTGGCGGGTATGATTCCGTTAGGTATTGCTATGAAAAATACGGGTACGGATGATTTTATTGGAAGTCATTTGTATACGATATTAAAATCGGTGCCTACTTCAGCAGTTATTGCTTTAGTATTTGCTTTTACTTTATTAATGAGTGGTTTTATTTCTAATAATGCAACGGCTATAATTTTAGCACCTATAGTCATTGTTGTAGCTCAAAAAATGAATTTAAATCCGAAACCGTTATTATATGCAGTGATGTTTGGAGCCAACTTTAGTTTTTACACTCCTATGGGGTATCAAACCAATGCGATTATTTATGGAATGGGTATTTATAAATTCAAGCATTTTTTGATTATTGGTGGTATTTTATCCTTGGTTTTATTAGTGGTTGCGTCATTTATTTTGCCTCTTTTATACACTTAGTTTTTATTTATTATTCAGTTTTAAACATTTACAAACGTTTACAAACGAAAGTAAATAACTAACAACCGAATCCATTTTAGAAATTGCTACATCTTTGCCTTGTCGAAATGAAACGAATACAATTCTATATTAAAAGACAATATGAATTCTAAGTTTTACGAGATAGTTATCAATTTATATAAACTATTTAAAATTTTACACGCCTTATGAAAAACAGAGTACAATTAATCGGACATGTAGGTCAAGAACCAGAAATCAAAAATTTAGAAGCTGGAAAGAAAGTAGCGAGCTTATCGATTGCAACCAATGAAGTCTATTATAAAGACAACGGAGACAAAGTTGAAAAGACAGAATGGCATCGTGTAACGGCTTGGGGTAAAACAGCAGAAATTATTGAAAAATATGTAACCAAAGGGAAAGAAGTGGGAATAGAAGGGAAATTAACGAATAGAACTTATGACGATAAAGACGGAGTAAAAAGATATATTACCGAAATCGTTGCCAATGAAATACTTTTATTAGGGAAATAATAAAAATTGAAATGAACCTTTTCAATTTTGAAGAGGTTCATTTTTTAAAAAATAGCTTTAGCTATTCTATACGTATTAGCATGTGCTTCAATAATCGTTTTTATTTCGGGAGAATAACCACCACCCATAGAAACTTGTATAGGAATCTCATATTGATGACATAACTGAAAGACAATTTCATCTCTTTTTTTGCAACCGTCTAAAGTACAAGATAACTTTCCTAATTTATCCGTTTTCAAAATATCAACACCTGCTAAATAAAAGATAAAATCAGGTTTTTGCTCTTCTATTAATTTGGGGATAACTGAAGCGATAGTCTGTAGAAACTGTTCATCAGTAGTGCCATCTAGAAATTCAATATCTAAATCGGATTGTTCTTTTTTAAAAGGATAATTAGTCTTACCATGAGTAGAAAAGGTGAATATATTAGGGTTGTTCTTAAAAATTTCAGCGGTTCCATTTCCTTGATGTACATCTAAGTCTATTATTAAGACTTTTTTAGCTAATTTATGATTGACTAAATATTGTGCTGCAATAGCATGGTCGTTCAATAAGCAAAATGCTTCTCCTCTATTGGAATAGGCATGATGTGTACCACCAGCAATATTAAAAGAAATCCTTGATTCAAAAGATTTTTTACAACCTAAAATTGTGCCTTGGACAATTCGAAGTTCTCGCTCAACTAAAGCTTTTGAAAGTGGGAATCCGATTTTTCTAATAGCTTTTGGTTCTAAGGAAAGATGCAATAAAGCAGTAAGATATTCCTGAGTATGAACCGCTAAAATATCATTGAAGTTGGCAATTTCAGGTTCAAAAAAATCTTGAGGTAAAGCGGTTCCTTCGTGTAATAATTGTTGTGGCAACAATTCATATTTTAGCATGGGAAACCGATGTCCTTCAGGTAATGGATGTTTGTAAATAGGATGAAAAGCTATTGGAAACATGATCTAATAATCGTAACCATTTGTAAATTTTGTAAGCACAATTTCTCCTTTTTTGGAGTCATAATAGCTCATAATAAAAAAATCCTTGTAAGGAAAGATGGTTTCGTAATTCACATTATTTTGAGCTGTAAATTGCGCTATTTTATCAATATATAAGGGCTCAAAAGAAGTTTTTACAGGGTTAAAATTTGGGTCTAATTGTACATCAAAAAAAATATTTTGATTTACATAACTTCCTAGTAAATCACCACCACCAGCTCCTGCCATTTGAAGGCCAATATCTAAGAGCATAGCACTACTTCTTATATGTTCATTATAACCACCAAACGTAGCAATATAATTTCCATTACTACAATATAAAGAAGCTCCTAGGTCACAGTTTTGAAGTTTTTTTATAAATTTTTTACTGTTTTTAAGTGTTGAGGGACTACTATTACTAGTTTGTATTAAAAATTCAGATGAAAAAGGAGAAGGTGTTTCAGCTTTGATTGTATATTGTTTTATTTTTTCTTTAGTAGAGTAGTCAAAGAATTCAATTTCTAATTTTTCAGAATTTAGCATCAGTTGTACCAATCTATTTTGGTATAAAAGTGAATTAGAAGCAGAACTATTTGGTACATTACTTTTGTTAAAAATGATTTCTTTTATTTGAAAATTAGATAAATCAATTTCAAAAATTTGTGTTTTGGACAGGTTTTGATCTAGACTCATTACTAATGTAGTATTTCTAAGATAATACTTGATAGGCTGAGTTGCATTGAGATACGAATTAAATAATTTATCTTCCATTTTTGTCATACCAAACTCCCGCAGTAATGTATTTAAGTTGGTATTATTATTTTTAGAATTCGTGATCTGAAATTCCGAAAAATCTAATGTATTGGAAGTTATTTCGTGACCTTTAAGACTAATTAATTGTATCGATTTTGTTTCTTTTTCTTCTGTTAAAAAATATAAAGTATGATTGATGTAAAATTGTGTAAAAAGGGTTTGTTTTGAAAGATCAAGAGGATATAAAACGGTTTTTGTAGTATGTGTTTCATAATCAAACTCAATTCCCATAAACTGTTCTAAATCATCAGAAGCCCAATACGCTATAGGTTTGTTTTCTGAAGTAAAACCACAACCCATTAAGAAGCGAAATTGAGATGGTTTTTTTAAAGAAATACTATCTGAAAAGAAAATAGCACTATTAAATTTAATCCCAACAAATTTTTCTTTGTCCGCTACGAAGGAAAAAATCTCCTTTGTGTTTTGATTATCTTGCGTAACTAATTGATGAAAATCACTGTTTTTTTTAAGTTCAAGAGATACATCTGAAAGTCTAATTTGTCCAAAAAATAAATGAGATATAGATAAAAAACAGAAAAGGATACTCTTTTTCATATAGCATGATTTTAAATCAAATATAGAATAATTGCAATAAACCTTCCGTTAAAACTTTGTAAAAGTTACAAAAGCGAAATATTTAAGAATCAAGTAAATGTTGTAATTTTTCGATTAATAACCCCATATGATATCCATCCACTAATCCATGATGTGCGGCAAGGGATAATGCCATTTTTTTTTGTGACCCTTTTTCAACCAATTTTCCAAATGAAATTTTGGGACAACTATCAGGATAAGAAAAATTTCTTGCATGGGTTAATCCTGTAAAGTTAATCCAAGGTATGGCTGAAAAATGAATGATATTTTCAGGATAACTTGTCGTTAGAAGTCCAGAAGTATTTTGTATTCGATTGATTTCTAGTTGTGCCATTTGGTTAAATTCCAAAAGGTTTTCATGATAATGCATCATGGAGAAACCAAAGGTTTTATCGTCTCTCATAATAGTTGCAGAAACATGAATGTTATCATACAAGAAAATTTTTTTATTATCAATTCGATACTTAAAATTTTCAATTGAGTTTATTGCGGTTAAGCTTTTATGTAGATAGTAAATAAAAAAAGGAATCTTTTGTTTTTTTGCTTGTGCATAGGCTACCGTCATATCGATATCACAAGTAATACTAAAAAAAGGTTCGTCAAATTGAGAAAAAAACTCAAAATGTTCTTTCCGATTCCAAGTGTGGATGTTAATCTCTTGTTTCATTTTTTAGTGACCTAATAAAGGAATAATTTCATTTATAGTAGTAATAGCTGTAAAGTTCTCATGTTGGATTTCAAAATCAATTTTTTCATATTCCCAAGTGGTATGATATGGCACATGAACCCCATAACCACCTATATTTAGGATAGGCAAAACATCTGATTTTAAAGAATTACCAATCATTAAGAAATCAGCAGCTTGGATATCTAATCGACCGAGCATTTTAGTGTAATCCACTTCAGTTTTATCGCTCAATACTTCAATATGATGAAAGTAATGACCCAAACCAGAATCATGTAACTTTCGATGCTGATCTTTTAAGTCACCTTTAGTGGCTACAATTAATTTATAATTACCTTTAAGTTCTTGTAACACTTCTTCTACATGAGGTAATAACTCAACTGGTTTTTGTAGTAAATCTTTACCAATGGTAATTATCTTTTCAATTCCTTTACCTGAGATCGAGTGATTGGTAATTTGTAAAGCGGTTTCAATCATGGAAAGCGTAAAAGCTTTAATACCAAACCCATAAAGAGGTAAGTTTTTGACTTGATGATTTAAAATTTGTCCTAAAATTTCTTGGCTTGAAGCATAATCTTGAAATAATTCACAAAAACGAGCTTGTGCTTCATCAAAATAAGGTTCGTTGTGCCATAGTGTATCATCAGCGTCAAAAGCAATCGTTTTGGGGTTCATAATCATATCAAAATATTAAAAATAATTTATAAGAAATAAAAGGTTAAAATTACGTCTTTTTTAAGATACTTAAAAATAAACGGTCTCTTTTAAAACGTAGAACAATTCACAAAACTACCTTTTTGGTTAAAGTTATTTCTAAGAATAAGGATTATTTTTGTATAAAATATAAAGCAATGGATAACAGATATAGTAGAAACAGAATATACATTACTCCAGAGGAGCAGAGTATCATTAAAGAGTACCCAATACTTCTTGGAGGGAGTGGAATAGGAAGTGTTATTGCAGAATGTGCTTTGCGTTTCGGTTTTGAAAACATTACTATTATCGATGGAGACCAAGTAGAATTAACAAATCTAAATAGGCAAAACTATCTAGAAGAGGACATAGCAATTTCTAAAACAGAAGCTTTACAGAAACGTTTGCTGGCGATAAATAAAAGCGCAAAAATTACAGTTCATTCTTGTTTTCTTACGGTTGAGAATGTTGCAGATTATTTAAAAGACCATAAAATTGCAATTAACGCACTTGATTTTTCTTCTGATGTTCCTTTAGTTTTTGATGCGGTTTGTCAGGAACAAAACATTCCAGTATTACACCCGTATAATTTAGGTTGGGCGGGTTTGGTTTCAGTTATAGCACCAGACAGTTTGTCTTTGAGTGCTTTAGCAAAAAAAGGAGAGCCATTTAATGAGGTTAATATGGTAGAATATGCGACAAGTTATCTTCGTTTTTGGGGAAATCCCCAAGATTGGTTAGAAGAAATTATTCAGAAATATAAAGAGGAGGTTGAACTTTTACCACCACCACAATTAGCCATAGCTTCATGGATTGTAGCAGCAATGTGTACACAAATCCTTTTTGATATTGCTACTGGGAAAGAGGTAAAGAAATTTCCAGAGTTTTATTTTTCTTCGATTCAATAATTTTAAATTAATTTATTATTTGTAGCAAAGGCAACGGCTTCAGAAATATTATTTACGCCCAATTTATCAAATAATTTACGACGATGAAACTTAACCGTATCAGGAGAAACATAAATAGCATCCGCAATTTCAGTAATCGTAAAACCCCTAATGGAGTAACTTAATACTTCTTTCTCTCTATCTGATAGTTCAATTTTCTCTTCAGATTTCCAAAAATCTCCTTCTAAATCGTATTTAAATATTTTGTTGTCACCTTTTTTAAATATTTTGATGTTTCCAGAGCGTTGTTCGTTAGAAAGAGAAACTATACAAATGGCTTTCCATATTTTACCATCATTCGTTAAAAAAAGCGGCGTTAATTTTTGATTAATTAAGATGATTTTGCCTTCTTGATTTTTTAAATGAAAATCATAAGAAATCGTATGAAATTTTCTTTCTTCTACAGGAATTTTTTCGTAAAACTCAAATCCTATCCCATTAATTTTAAGTAGTAAATCTAAATCTTGTTTTAAAACATATTTAAAATAAAAAGCGTAGCCCATTTCTTGTACTTCTTCTCCTGTATGGCCGCAAAGAAATAAAGGATTTTCAGACACATAATCAAACCCTTTTTTTTGATAATCAATAACATAAATACTGTTATATGTTGTTCTTGCCAAAGCTTTAATGGGCTCTAAGTAATCGTTGGTTTGTAAGACTTCCTCGTCTGAAACACTATTAACTGTGTTTTTCAGACTGAAAAAATTGTTTATTTCTTCCATGTTTATTTGTTTAATACCAAATATAAGATTTTTTTAAGAAAAAAATCTTATATACTACACTTTCGGGTAGTTTTTATGTAACTTATTCATTACTACTATTTTGTGTAATGATGTCCATCTGTATGTTGAATAGCTTTGAGTATAAATAAAGCAAATATGATACTTACAAAAAACTACTTAGAAAGATTAAACACGACAGAAATTCAAAAATTATCTGAATTTGTTGTTATTGAAAATTTTAAACATCATGCGAATAGTATTCTACCAAAAGAATACCAAGAAGATGTTCAATCTATATATGAAGAAGAAATGCTTTATATAAAGAATTCTCAAATTTTTGTTTCCAAAAATAGTTCAGGTGAGATTTTAGGTGCGATACGCGTATTGAAATGGAATTTTATGGATGCATTACCTATTCAGAAAATTTTCGGAATAAACCCTTTAAATGTAATTGGTGATATTCCTTTAAATGACATTTTTCATATTGGAAGATTTGCTATTAAAAAAGAAGGTAGCGATATGAATCTATTCAAACAATTAATGGTATGTGCGATTTCTCCTGTTTGTAAGCATAAAGGTAATGTAGTGTTTGCAGAATGTGATAGTAAATTGTTACGAATCCTAAGACTTTTAGGTATTAAAGCAACAGTAGTGGGAGCCTCTATAGATTATTTAGGATCTGAAACCATTCCAATTTGCATGACTTATGATGGGTTAATTGATTTTTATAATGCTAATAAAGCATTAGTTCCTCATACGGTTATGGAACAAGAATTAAAAGAAGCTTATATACTACCTAAAAGTGTAGTTTTTAATACCTCAAGTTACAACTACTCTTTAGTGTAGCAGGTACAAAGTAGATGTTGAGTAGTTTTGAAATGTAGTTAAAAAACAAAAAAGATGAACAATATAATTTTAAATATACTAGTATTTTTTTCAATGTCAGTTTGTTTGGCACAAACCACTTACACAGGAAAAGTTATCGATACTAAAAACATACCAGTAGCTTTTGCAAATGTTATTGTTTATAAAAGTAGTGACCGTTCTGTTAAAGAAGGTACTATAACAGATGAAAATGGAAATTTTGAAATTACACTGAATGAAACAGAGAATTACCATTTAGAAATTAGTTTTCTAGGGTTTAAAACCAAAGTCTTACCCCTTGAAAAAGCTACACTGGGAAATATAATTGTAGAAGAAGAGGTGAATAGTCTGAATGAAGTTGTGGTAAAGTCCAAAAAAATAAACCTCATACGAAAAAATGACCGCTTAATCTTTTCAATTGAAAATACTGTTGCGCAAGAACTAGGTTCAGCTGTAGATGTTCTTAAAGTTACTCCAAATATTGTAATGCGAGATGATCAACTATCGATGTTGGGAAAAAATTTCATTCGTGTGATGGTAAATGGTAAAATGATGCCTTTTACAGGAAATGACTTAAGAAATTACTTGGCCAGCATTAATAGTAATGATATAAAAAGTATTGAAGTTATTACCACACCACCCTCTGAGTTTGATTCAGAAGGAAATGGAGGAATTATTAATATCATTCTTAAAAAGCAGAAAAATGATTTTTGGAGTCTAAATGCCCGTTTATCGAGTATTCAAAGGAAAGAATTTTCATATGGAAGAGATCTATCATTTAATTATAAAAAGAAAAATACCTATTTAACAGTAAGTGCTTCTAATGGGAAATATCTTAAAAATAATTTATTTCGAAATGCAACTTATTATGATGAGGAAACTTGGTACGGTGAAGGGCCAAATCGATATGATAATGATTATACAAATTATAGGTTTTCAATAACTCAAAATATTTCAAAGCGTTGGGAAATGGGTGCAAGTTATGCGGGATCTTTTTCAGATGCCGATAATCAAACCACAAACAGAGACAGTATTTTTGGTACAACCCAAAATTTAAAATATATAATTAATTCAAGAGGCTTAAACGAGAGTGATGCTAAAGTTCATGCGATAAATTATTACAATACAATTCAGTTAGACACAGTTGGAAAAAAAGTATCTATTGATGTGGATTATTTTACTTCAAATGCTTTTAAAGAAGGAGACAACAGTGGCGAAAAAACAGAAAATAATACAAATCAACCTATTTTTTCTAATGCTACAGCGATAGATTATAGTTTTCAAAATATTTCCAATAAAATAGATTTCTTTCTTCCATTTGAAGGAATTGAATTAAAAGCTGGAACTAAAATTTCTTTATCAAAAACAACAAATGACTTTAAATTTTATGACACTTTTACTGGTACACCTATCTTAGATACCAATCAGTCCAATCACTTTAACTATGAAGAAAATATTTATGCAGCATATGTTTCTGGAACGAAACAACTAAGTGAAAAACTATCAGGTACTTTAGGTGTAAGGCTAGAAAATACGGTTACCGAATCCTACTCAAGAGCAATTAATCAAACGAATACAAATAATTATACGAAATTATTCCCAACCTTATTTTTAACGTATAGTCTTGAAAATAATAAATCCCTCTCATTTAATGTAAGCAGACGTTTGAACAGGCCTTCTTTTGAAAGTTTAGATCCCTTTAAGATGGTATTAAATCCTTTCAAAACCGTTCAAGGAAATCCCTTTCTTAAACCATCTTACCTTACGAGTACGGAACTGATTTTTAATACGAGTAAAAATGAATTAAAAGCCTATTCTCAATGGATGGATGATGGATATGAACAAATAAGTGAAATTGATTCCAATACAAAAATCATCAACTATACTTATTACAATTATATAAAAACCAGTACGTATGGAATTACTGACACCTACATTTTTGATACGTTAGAATGGCTAACCTCTTATAATACCGTTGATGTTGGTTATTCTATAATGTCTTCTTCCATACCACAGACGATTGCAAATCAAGAAGGTTTCAATGCTTTTATCCAAACACAAAATAGTATTCGTTTGGACCCAAAAAACAACCTCTCTTTAGGAATTAATTATTATTACGTTCTTCCTGCTAAAAACAACCTGTCTAAGGTAGAAGGTTATGGACCTCTCGATATTTCTTTACGATTAAAACTTTTAGAAGGCAACTTGAACCTTTCTTTATATGCAAGTGATGTTTTATACACCAGTAGAGCACAAGTAACTAATTATTACAACGGAATACGAGCAACATACAAAAATTATTATGATACCCGATATGTGAGTTTTAATGTAAGATACACATTTGGTAACAAAAAGATTTATTCAAAAGCTTCTCGATTTGGAAATGATGATATCCAAAGCAGAGCAACAAAATAACTAAAAAAATATTCTTGGCCGAGAATTAGACCGATGCCCAATTGATGTCTTTAAACTAGAATTGAAATATCAATAATTAAAATAAAACAAAAATGAAAAAAATCCAATTAAACAAAGGGTTAAGCTTAAACAAAGAAGCAATTACAAAATTACAAGAAGATCAATTATCTAACGTAAAAGGAGGAGTTAGAGGTGTTACTTGTGCCAATGCATCATGCGCAGCATCATGTAACCAAAATTCATGCAACCACCAAGCAGATCAAGTTTTACAATAATTCGTAAAGCAATTAAAACAAATATTAATTTTTAAAATAAAACAAAAATGAAAAAAATTCAATTAAACAAAGGATTAAGCTTAAACAAAGAAGCAATTACAAAATTACAAGAAGATCAATTATCTAATGTAAAAGGAGGAGTTAAAGGATTTACTTGTGCGAATGCTTCATGTGCAGCATCATGTAACCAAAATTCATGTAACGCTCAAGCAGATCAATCTTTACAATAATTCGTAAAGTAATTAAAACAAATATTAATTTTTAAAATAAAACAAAAATGAAAAAAATTCAATTAAACAAAGGATTAAGCTTAAACAAAGAAGCAATTACAAAATTACAAGAAGATCAATTATCGAACGTAAAAGGTGGTGTTAGAGGTGTTACTTGTGCCAATGCATCATGTGCTAACTCTTGTAACCAAAATTCTTGTAATGCACAAGCAGATCAAGTTTTAGATCGTTAATCATTCAACAAAACATAAAGGGATTTTTGTTTCCTAATCTAAAAATCCCTTATGTTTTTTAACCAATTTCAAAAACAAAAGAAATGAAAAAAATTCAATTAAACAAAGGATTAAGCTTGAATAAAGAAGCGATCACTAGACTTCAAGACGTTCAAATGTCAAATTTAAGAGGTGGTGTAAAAAGTATTTCATGTATACAATTAACTTGTAATTCTTCTTGTAACAATGGAACTTGTAACGGTTCTGCAGATCAACAACTAGATTTTACTCGATAATTTTTGCAACAAATCACAACAATCCTTCCTTCTTAAAAAGATAAAGGATTTACTATTCCTAGGTTCTCTTATTAAAATCAAAAATCATGAAAATAGCGTATCAATTAATTGAAAAAATAGACTCTTTAAATAGTGAAGAATTAATAAACGATGGTTTATTATCAGGTAAATTGGGACTTGTATACTATTATTTATCACTTTATAAACACTTTAAAGAAGATAAATATTTGCAAAAAATACAAGCTACTCTTGAAACTATTTTTTCAAATATTGAAAACGAACAATCTCACTTAGTGTTGTCTTCTTCATTAGAAGATGGATTAAGTGGTTTAGGATACATACTAAGCTTGCTCATCGAAGAACAGATCTTAGATCAGCAAGATTATGCAGAAGAAATAGAGCAAATCAATACGATGGCTTTTCAGGAAGCCATGCAATTATTAGAGGCTCATAATTATGATTTTATAAGAGGACCATTTGGAATATTATATTATTTAAATCACGTAAAGGCAACCGTTTATGTTGATGAAATTTTACAAAAGATACAAGAAAAATGTGATGAAGATGCCTCTTTTTTATTCTATAATAATGACACCTACATAGAAGGAATTCATATTGGATATGCTCATGGTTTATGTGCTATCGTAAAAGTTTTAAATGATATTGAGGATGAAAAGGCAACTAGTATTACTACAAAAATCCTAAACAAATTAGTAGATTATGTTAACGAAAATGAGGTTTTTATAAACCAAAAAAGATATTTCTTACCGAGGAGCATTCATAATTCAACTGAATTTCCAAATGGGTTAAATTTTAGAGCCGTATTAGCCTGGTCGAACAGCGATGTGAATTTTTCAACACTAATTTATTCGCTTAAAAAGGAATTGGTTAACCCAAAATTACTAAAAATGGCAGATGAAATTGCCCTAACAAGCCTAGACAGAATCGATGCCAGTTCAACTCGAGTATGGGATCATCGATTTTATTATGGCAGCTCTGGAGTATTAAAAAGTTATAACTACTTATATACAAAAACAGGAAACCCAAAATTTAAAGAAGCTTCCGCATTTTGGTATCAGCAAACGCTACATTATTTAGAAAACAATACCATAACCGAACATCCTTTAGATTTTATAAATAATCTTCCAGCTACTACGCTAACGCTTTTGGAGTTTGAAGAACAAAAAAATACGAACTGGTCAAATATTGTATTATTATGAGAAATGAAGAAATTAAAATTGGACTTTTAGAGTTTGGGATAAGCGATCAAAAAAACTCTATTCATGGATTAGAAGACATCTTTTCCTATGCAAGTACAGCTGATGAAATTGGATATTCAAGATTTTGGATTTCTGAACACCATCGATCGAATCCACTCCACCCTTACAATAATCCTGAAATTTTAATTTCTTTAATTGCAGGAATGACAAATACAATACGAGTGGGATCAGCAGGATCATTAATAGGATATTATTCTCCTTATTCTTTGGTCCAAAACTACAAATTATTGAATAATATTTATAATGATAGAATCGACTTTGGCCTGTCTAAAGGAAGACCGGAACATTCTCATTTGCATAATTTTTTCAATTTGGATAATTCAACTTTCGAAAACAGAAATTATATGAGTAATCTGGAAAGTATTTGTGATTTACTTCAAAATGAAGAAGAAAATTTTGAAAAGAAAAATATTGTAATTCCACCTTTTAAAGGAGTATCACCTTCTCTTTGGTATTTATCCAATAGTTACAAAATGCGAGATATGGCGGTGCAAAAGAAACTGAACATCTGTAGGTCTTTACTACATGGATTAGATGTTTTTGATTTTGATCCTGATATCGAAGGACTCACAAAATACAGAGAAGATTTTTACGCAACACATCATGAATATCCTGAAGTAGCACTAGCGATTGCTGTTTCATTTACAGACTCTCCTGAAAAGCTACTGGAAAAAGAAAAAGAAATAACGAACATCAAAGAAGGAATAAAAGTGCTTTCAGTTACAGAGGATAATTTCCTAGAAACCTTAGAGAATCTTCAGCAAAAATACCAAGTAGATGAATTTATCATTTATGATACAGAGTATAATTTGGAGAAAAAGATAAAGCATCTAAAAATCATGAAAGAAGCAGTTTCTTCTAAACTTTTAAAAATCTATTAAAATGAAAAACATTAGCATATTTCCCAATAAAATAGTTCGAATACCTTTCTTTTCATTAAATGAATATAAAGCAATTCCAACAGAAGTAAAGGAGTTAAATGCCTTTATCGATGCCTTGTTTTATCATGAAAAATTTTCAGAAGCGGTGTATTTGGCATCACCTGTTTTACATGAAGAATGGGAAAAAATTGTCGAATCAGGTAAAGAAAGAGGTAAAATCAATGAATCCATTCTAAAATATTACTTAAGAGCAATTTCTAATACGGTTCCTTTTGGATTGTTTACTTCTTATTCGATATTGGAAGACGAACCTAAAGAATCAAATAGAAAAGAATATGAAAGGTTCTCTAATCTTGATATGGAATACCTATTGAAATTGTTACATTATCTGAATCAAGATTCCATCATAAAAAACGCTGTCACTTACAGAAAGAATAATTCTATTTACAAAGTAGGTGAAAAATATAGATACATTGAACCAAAATATGCCAACGATAAAATCAGCTATACTTTAGCTTCTATTGATAGTGATGAATTAATGGATTATTTATTACAAGACGATAGAGAAGAAATTTCACTACCAGCACTCAAAGATGAAATTTTAAATCTTGTCGAAGGTGTAACTGAAGATGAGGTAACAGCTTACTTAGATGAATTAATTCAATCTGGAATCTATCTTTCTTCTCTAGAAGTATGTTTAAACCAACCTCAATTTATTCAGCAAATAGTTGGTTTTTATGAAAAAAATAAAGCTCAAATTGACACGAAAGATTCGTTAAAAAATATTTTTGAAGCCTTACGAAATGTTGATATAGCTTTACATCAATTAGATGATAAGGTCTTTAATTCTAAAGCCATTTATGATACTGTTTTTTCTGAATTGAATAAGATTGGTATTCCTTATGAACAAAAATATGTGATTAATTCCAATCTAAAACGCAATAATGTGGTATCAAATGAAAAGGATATTAACCAAAGATTGCAACAATTCTTAAGCAAATTATCTAAAATTTCTCATAGTAAAATTAAGCGTTTGAATAATTTGGAAATTTTCAAACAAAATTTTTACAATCGATATGAAGATCAAGAGGTAAAACTTATGGATGCTTTAGATAATGAGTTAGGAATAGGTTACTTATCGCAATATAATGAAGATGTTTTATTCTCTGATCTTTTAGACGACATTACTATTGCTCCACAGAAAAAAGGAGTTACCGATAGAAAAATTGAACCTCAAATTAATAATTTTTGGTTGAATTTAATCATGGAAAATGCAGACAAAAGAACAATTGATTTGGATAAAGTTTCATTAGATGTATACCAAAATGAAAAACCAATAAAAAACGGTGCTTTTTCAATTGCATATACTTATGCGAATGATACCATCTACTTGAAATATGCTTCTGGTGCTACAGCAACTAATTTAATTGGTCGTTTTGGAAATAATGACTCGCAAATGCAAAAGGTAATCGATGAAATTACCACTTTTGAGCAAACCGTAAATAAAGATAGAATCACCGCAGAAATCATCCATTTGCCTTCAAATCGAACAGGAAATGTATTAATTAGAAACGTAGATAGAGAAGCAGAAATTAGTTTAATTTCTAAACCCTCTGGAAAGCGAAAAGTAATAGATAGTAATGATTTATACATTAGCATAAAAAACAATAGAATTGTCTTACGTTCTGGAAAATATAAAAAGGAAGTAATTCCTTATCTAAGTTCGGCTCAAAACTTTCATTTCAACTCATTACCAGCCTATCATTTATTATGTGATTTACAAATTCAAGATCGATACATCGATTACTCCATTAATTTTGGAGGTTTTAATATTGATGATTTAGATTATTGTCCGCGATTGGTTTTTGGAGAAAAATTGGTAGTTAGAAATGCACAATGGCGTTTGAAGAAAGAAAACTACAAGACGATAGAAGCTTTACAAAATCATTTAGAAACGTTACAAGTACCTCAATTTGTTTATATCGTTGAAAGTACGGAAGAAAAAATGATTATCGACAGAAAAAATCCAATAACTCTTACTGTTTTATGGAATGAAATAAAAAAGAACGGTTTTGTACAAATTTCAGAATGTGTGTATGATTTAAATAAAGATAATGAGGTTGCGAATGAAAACATTGCTTTTGTAAAATCACAAAGAAGTGCTAATGTTTTAGATCCAATTTGGAATTTTTCTGACAAAGAGGATCAAAATGTAGAAAGAGCATTTATCTATGGTGACGAATGGATGTACTTTAAACTCTATACGGGTCGCGTAATTTCGGATGTTATTTTAACGGAAAACATTCAGAAAATTGTGTCGATTTTGACCGAACAAAAAATTATAGACAAATGGTTTTTTATTCGATATACTGATCCTGATTTTCACTTACGTGTGCGTTTGCATTTAACAGACAGTAAAAACTACGATATGGTAACCAAAGTGATCCATCAAGAATTAAAAACATTAGTAAACGAAGGAAAAGTTTGGAAGTTAGATGTTTCCACCTATAAAAGGGAAATTGAAAGATACCATTGGAAAAATATCGATAATTCAGAAAACATTTTTTCAATTGATTCCGATTTTACACTGAAATTAATGCGATACCTCAAAGAAATAAATGAAAATCGTACTTGGTTGTTTATTTTAAAATCAATAGATGATTTTTTCAATGCTTTCCAAATTTCTCTTGAAGAAAGACATCAAATCATTGAAAGAATGTATCACAGTTTTTGGGTAGAACATGGTGAAGTAAAATCGGTAAGAAAAGACATCAATGCAAAATTCAGAAAGCATACGGAAGAACTTACTCATTTATTCCATGAAACACCTGCTGCTTTACAAGAACTGTATCAAGAGCGATTGTTACAATTACATACAATTCAGTTTGTGGATGAGGTAACGACTAATATGACAGATTTACTATGGAGTTATATTCATATGCATGTCAATCGATTTATTCCTGCGCACCCGAGATCACATGAGTTAATTATGTACGGAATTTTAGAGCGTTTTTACAGCAAAGAAATTGGAATGAAAAAGTATAATAACCAAAAACTTGTTACAGATGAAGCTTATTAGACAATACGATAAAATGGATTGTGGACCCTCTTGTTTAGGAATGGTTGCCAATTCTTACGGAAAAGAAATTTCATTAAATTATCTAAGAGAAAAATGTCATATTACCAAAGAAGGAGTCTCTTTGCTAGGAATTGATGAAGCAGCTACCGAACTTGGTTTTGAAACGTTCTCTGCTAGCTTAGATATCGAAGAATTAAAAAAAGTAGAAGACTATAATTTCCCTTGCATTCTTCATTGGAACAACAACCATTTTGTTGTGCTCAAAGGATATGGAAAAAAAGGGTTTTTTAGCAGACAAAAGAAATGGCAAATTGCCGATCCAGGACATGGGTTTATCGATTTAAACGACCAAAAATTTAAAAAATCATGGTTAGGTGAAAATGAAACTGGAATTGCCTTTTTTCTAAAACCTAAAGAGAAATTCTTTAAAACTGAATTCAAACAACCTGAAAAAATTTCGTTACACTTCTTTTTGAAATACTTTATTTCACACAAAAAGAAACTAGGACTTGTTTTTATTTTGATGTTATTAGGAAGTTTAATCAACATGATTTTCCCTTTTCTAACGCAGTTTTTAATTGATAAAGGAATATCGAATAAAGACATCAATTACATTCAATTGATTCTTTTTTCACAATTGAGTTTGTATCTAGGAGCCATAATTATAGAAATATTCCGAAACTGGTCGCTTCTAATTGTGGGCACCAAAATCAGTATCAAAATTATTTCGGAGTTTTTAACCAAAATTTTGGAGTTGCCTTTACGTTTTTTTGATTCCAAATTAATTGGTGATTTTCAGCAAAGAATACAAGATAATGATAGAATTGAATATTTTTTAACCTCTCAATCTATTGCCACGTTCTTTTCAACCATTACCTTTTCGGTGTTTTTTATTGTGTTAGCGTACTATAATCCTAAAGTACTTTTAATCTATGTTTCATTAACGGTTTTATCTCTTTTGTGGTCTAACTATTTTTTGAAGAAAAGAAAGATACTAGATTATCATCGTTTTGTGGAAAACAGTAACAATCAAGAAACGATTTATGAAATTTTAAATGGCGTTTCCGAAATGAAACTGAATAATTTCGAAGAACACAAATGCAATCAATGGAAAGAAGTTCAAAATAGATTGTTTAAAATTAATCTTAAGATTTTAAAATTAGACCAAATTCAAACTTCAGGATTCAATTTTATCAATCATATTAAAAATATCTGTGTGTCTTTTTACACAGCTGTTTTAGTCGTACAAGGAGATATGTCACTAGGTGTTTTATTGAGTGTTTCTTATATTATTGGAATGATGAATTCACCAGTAGATCAATTGGTTTCTTTCTTAAAATCTTTACAGGATGCTAAATTAAGTTTAGCGCGATTGAATGAAGTTCAAACCGAACAAGCAGAAGAAAAAGAAACCTATGCCAATCTAGATTTAAAAAGTGCGCTTCATTCAGGAATCAAATTGAGCAATGTTTCTTTTCAATATGAAGGCCCAAGATCACCTTTTGTATTAAAAAATATCGACATGTATATTCCAGATGGAAAAATTACTGCGATAGTAGGTGCTTCTGGAAGTGGAAAAACGACATTAATGAAAATGTTACTACGCTTTTATGATTCCATAACAGGACATATTAGTTTTAATGGTCAGAATATTTTAAATCTATCACCAAAAGATTTACGAAAAAATTGTGGGGTTGTAATGCAAGATGGTTTCATTTTTTCAGATTCCATTAAAAGAAATATTGCTACAGCAGATGAAGAAATAGATTATGACAGGTTAAAAAAAGCCGCTCAAATTGCAAATATTGAAGAGTATATCGAATCGTTACCATTGAAATATGATACCAAGATAGGTGCTTCAGGCAGTGGTCTTTCTGGAGGTCAAAAACAAAGAATCTTAATCGCAAGAGCCGTTTACAAAAACCCACATTATGTATTCTTTGATGAAGCTACTTCAGCTTTAGATGCAGAAAATGAGAAGATAATTCACGACAATTTATTCGATTTTTTCAAAGGGAAAACAGTGGTAATAATTGCACACAGATTAAGTACAGTAAAACATGCTGATCAAATTGTAGTTCTGAAAAAAGGAGAAATTAGCGAAGTGGGAAGTCATGCACAATTAGTAGAAAGAAAAGGAGATTATTTTAGTTTAGTAAAAAACCAATTAGAATTAGGAAGTTAACATGAAAACAAATAACATTATCACAGAAAGTAGTATCGTAAGAGAAATAGAAGAAGCTATTCAAGACAACCATCACATTTTTACGTCCATGGGGGTCGTAAATGGTTTAGCAGGGGTTTCTTTATTTTATTATTATTTAGGAGATACCGATTTAAGTATCTCCTTTCTAGAAAAAGCAATTGAGGGTTTAAACGACTCTTATGAAGGGCCAAATATTGTGGAAGACATTATTAGTATTGGTAAACTATTAACTTTTTATGTAGACAACGGATTGTTACAGCAAGAAGACATAGAAATGTACTTTGAAAGTTATGATCCAATACTTGAAGAATTATTTGTTGATAGTTTAAAAGAAGACAATTTGAGTCCGGTAACAGGAATCTTAAAGTATGTCAATTATTTTGTTCAACGCACGAAGTATGGCAAGAAAGATTATACTTTGTTTTTCTCAGACGTGGTCGACAAAATAGAGAAATTGGCGCATACTGACGCTAAAACTGGTGGTGTTTATTGGATTTCAAATGTGGACCGTCAAGGTAAGAAGCTTATCGAATTAGGGGTAAAACATGGCGTGATTGGAATCGTTGATAGTTTGATTAATTTGTACCAAATTAATTTTCAAAAGGAAAGAGTACAAAAACTTATAGAAAAAGCCTTGATTTACACCACAGCACATCAGTTTGAAAATAAAAAAGTCATTTTCCCTTTTTGTACCAATGATGTTCCAGAAGCAAAATCTTTCTCTTTTGGGTTAATGTATGGTGATTTAGGAATAGCCTATGTATTGCATCGAGCAGCTGATGTTTTTGGCTGGAAAGAGTATGAAGCATTGGCTTTAAAAAGCTTAACAAGAGCTAGCGAAATTAAAGATGATAAAAAAGAAATTATTAAAGATGCTAATTTATTTTATGGAAGTTTAGGAATAGCCTCTTTTTTCAAATTCATGAATAAGAAAACGGAAAGTAATTTTTTAGAAGAAGCGATTCAATATTGGTATAACAAAACAGAAGATTATAAAATACAAGAAAGTCAATGGGCTGGTTTTGATACTACTTTCAATAAATTTGATATAAATGCACAGTTGTCTTTTTCCCATGGAATTGTTGGGATTGGAACCGCATTATTACATTTTGAGAAAAATTTAGATTTCGGTTTTCTATCGTTTATAGATTATGAATTATAATGCCGGGAAAACAAAAAGCCTTTCATTTTTGAAAGGCTTTTTTGTTATATATTTTTAAGTTTATATCTAACTAATTAATGCTCCATTTAAAACACCTTCAGCATCAGGATTTACAAAAACTAATTTCCCTTCAGCAGTATTAGTCATTAAAATCATACCTGCACTTTCTACTCCTCGTAAGGCTCTTGGAGCTAAATTTGCTAAAACAGTTACTCTTTTACCCACAACCTCTTCTGGAGTAAAATGTTCTGCAATTCCAGACACAATCGTTCTTACATCAATACCTGTATCTACTTTTAAAACTAATAGTTTATTTGCTTTAGGCATTTTTTCAGCTTCTAAAATAGTACCCACACGTAAGTCTAATTTGGTAAAATCGTCAAATGTAGCCACTTCTTTTTGAGGCTCTGCTTTAGCATTCGCGATTTGATTTGCTTTTTTAGAAGCTTCTAGTTTATCCAATTGTTTTTGTATTTCTGAATCTTCAATTTGGGCAAATAAGATTTGTGCTTCTCCTATTTTGTGTCCTGCAGGAAGCAAATCTGTTTTTTTACTAATACTATTCCAATTTGCATCTAACGTACTTGTATTTAGAATTGTTTTTAATTTTTCAGAAGTAAAAGGCAGGAAAGGCTCACATAAGGTTTGTAAAGCAGCAGCAATTTGCAACGCCACATACATTTGTGTTTTCACTCTTTCTGGATTTTCTTTTACCATTTTCCACGGTTCTTCATCGGCCAAATACTTGTTTCCTAAACGCGCTACATTCATTACTTCACTTAAGGCTTCTCTAAAACGATAACGTTCAACAGAACTTGAGATTACCGAAGGATATGCTTTCAATTCGGTTAAGGTTTGTTCGTCTACTTCAGTAAATTCATTTGGAGTTGGGACAATCCCATCATAATATTTATTGGTTAACACCACCACACGATTAATGAAGTTACCAAAAATTGCTGCTAATTCGTTATTATTTCTCGCTTGAAAATCTTTCCAAGTAAAATCATTGTCTTTTGTTTCAGGAGCATTAGCTGTTAAAGCATAACGTAACACATCTTGTTTATCTGGAAAATCTTGTAAATATTCATGCAACCAAACCGCCCAGTTTTTTGAAGTTGACAATTTGTTTCCTTCTAAATTCAAAAATTCATTAGCGGGAACATTATCTGGTAAAATGTAACTTCCTTCCGCTTTTAACATTACGGGGAAAATAATACAATGAAAAACGATGTTGTCTTTTCCTATAAAGTGTACCAATTTGGTTTCCTCATTTTTCCAATACGGTTCCCAATCTTTACCTTCTCTTGTCGCCCATTCTTTGGTTGCAGAAATATAACCAATAGGCGCATCAAACCAAACATATAATTTTTTTCCATCAGCTCCTTCTACTGGAACATCTATTCCCCAATCTAAATCTCGAGTTACGGCTCTAGGTTCTAAACCACCATCAACCCAAGATTTTACTTGGCCGTATACATTTGGTTTCCAATCGTTTTTATGACCTTCTAAAACCCATTCTCTTAAAAAAGCATCGTATTCATTTAAGGGTAAAAACCAATGTTTTGTTGATTTTAAAACGGGAGTTTCACCTGTAATAGTTGATTTAGGATTAATTAAATCAGTAGCATTTAGAGAAGAACCACAACGTTCGCATTGGTCTCCATATGCTTCTGGGTTTTCACATTTCGGACAAGTTCCCGTCACGAAACGATCGGCTAAAAACTGATCCGCTTTAGCATCATATAATTGTTCGGTAGTTTGTTCAATAAACTTCCCTTCTTGATATAATTTTTTAAAGAAATCCTGAGCTGTATCATGATGAATTGGTGCAGAAGTTCTAGAATAATTATCAAAAGTAATTCCAAAATCGATAAACGACTGACGAATAATACCATCATATTTATCAATTACTTCTTGTGGTGTTATTCCTTCTTTCTTTGCTTTCATTGAAATAGCCACACCATGTTCATCACTTCCACAAACAAAAACAACATCTTTACCTTGTAAACGTAAATATCTAGCATAAATATCACTGGGTACATACACACCTGCTAAGTGACCAATATGTATTGGGCCATTAGTATAAGGTAATGCTGCAGTTATCGTATATCTTTTTGGGTTTTCTAACATAAATAGATTGAATTTTAAATTCTGAAAAACATTCAGAAAAACATGCAAAAATAATTCTTTAGGAATGATTTGACGAATTTTTGTCTTTTATTTTATGTATTTTTGAAGTAAACTTTTACAATTTATGAAGTTTGTTTATTTTGGAATACTATTTTATTTATCATTATACGCACATTCTCAACAAAAAATGAAAATACCACCTTATTTAAAAAAAGGCGACACCGTTGCCATTGTATGTACTGCTAGAAAATTTATGCCAGAAGAGGCAAAACCAGCCATTGAACTTTTAGAATCTTGGGGTTTAAAAACAAAATTAGGAAGAACGATTGGTTTAGATAGCTGTCAGTTAGGCGGTACAGATGTGGAGCGTGCTGCCGATTTGCAACAAATGATGGATGATGACAATGTAAAAGCAGTCTGGTGCGCAAGAGGGGGTTATGGTACGGTTCGAATCATCGATTTGTTAGATTTTACTAAGTTTTCCAAAAAACCAAAATGGATCATGGGATTTAGCGATGTTACTGTTTTGCATAGTCATTTGAATACATTAGGAATTGCTACCTTACATTCGATTATGCCTTTTACGGTTCCAAATGCTCCTGAAAAAGTGAAACAAACATTGAAAGATGCGTTGTTTGGAACTAAATTAAGTTATGTGCTACCTTCCAAATCATATGATGTGAAAGGAAAAGCAGAAGGGGAATTAGTAGGAGGGAATATTTCCATCTTATATAGTTTATTAGGCTCATCTTCCTCAATTTCTACTCAAGACAAAATTCTTTTTATTGAAGATTTAGACGAATATTTATATCATGTGGATCGAATGATGTATAATTTGAAGCGCAATGGTTATTTTGAAAACGCTAAAGGAATTATTGTGGGCAGTATGAGAGACATGCACGATAACGAAATTCCTTTTGGGCAAAACGAAGTACAAATTATTACAGCGATTGCAAAAGAATACGATATTCCAATAGCTTTTGAATTTTGTGCAGGCCACCAAAAAGACAATCGTACTTTAGTTTTAGGAAGCCAGGTTTCGTTTGAAGTGAATGATAAAGAGATACTTTTACAATTTAAATAGAGGACTTGTGTATTTTAAAATTTTTAATGAAAACATTTAGAAATGGCGGAACACAATGACTTAGGAAGAATAGGTGAAGAAAAAGCAGTATCTTTTTTGGAAGCTAATGGATATGAAATATTGGAAACCAATTGGAGATATGATAAAGCCGAAATCGATATTATTGCAAAAAAGGAGAACAATTTGGCTGTAATTGAAGTAAAAACAAGGTCTAGTTTAGATTTTGGTTTACCCCAAGACTTTGTAAAACCAAAAAAAATTCAATTATTAGTAAAAGCAATAAATGAATATGTAGTTTCTCATGATATGGATGTTACTATTCGTTTTGATATCATTGCCATTCACAAAGAAAATTCAGGTTTTACTATAGAACATATAGAAGAAGCTTTTTATTATTTTTAAGTTATAAATATAACATTTTGTGTTTTTTAATTATATTTGTAAAAAAATCAAATATCTATGAAAACAATATCTTCTGTTGTAGAGCAATATATTAAGTCAAAACCCTTTTTGTTAAATTCATTATCTCAAGGAATAATCAACTTAACTTCTTTGTCTAGAGTAATGATGCCATATTTGGAAAAAGAATTAGGAAAAGATGTGAAGCAAGGTGCTATTGTTATGTCTTTAAAAAGATTATCAGAAGAATTGGATTTTAAAATCAATCATAAAATTTCTAGAGTATTAAAAAATACGGGAGAAATTACAGTTCGTTCTTCTTTAACGGATTATGCATTTACAATTTCCGAAACGTTATTAGACAATCAAGCAAAGTTATTATCGGAGATTAATAAAGAATCGGATGTTTTTTATACGTCTTCTAGAGGAGTAAATGAATCTAATATAATCATCAGTACTTCAGCTGCTTATTTAGTAGCAGATTTATTAAAAACAGAGAAGATTACCCATAAAATAGAAAACTTATCTTCAATTACTGTAAAATTGCCTCAAGAAAATGTTTCTGTTCCTGGAGTATATTACTATATTTTTCAGCGTTTGGCTTGGGAAGGAATTATTATACATGAAGTAATTTCAACGACGAATGAGTTTACAATAATTGTAAGTGACAATCAAATTGATATCGCATTCAAAGCAATCAAAGATCTAAAAAGCATTCAAGACTAAAGTAGAAAAATATACTTGTTTTTTTTTACATCAAAAAAAGAAGTGTATTTTTACCATTCTTTATACTAAAAAGAGAAAATTGTAGTTAAAGAATTAAAGCGTTTCATCTTGAAAAACAATATACTTAAATATTCATTTATTATTGGTTTCCTTTTCTTTTTAATTGCTTGTTCAGTTAAAAAAGATAAGTTTATCAATAGAAATTTTCATGCCGTAACTACCGAATATAATATTCTGTACAATGGTAACTTAGCATTAGAAGCTGGAAAAGCTGAATTAATATTGACTTATAAAGATAATTTCTGGGAAATTTTACCCGTTGAAAGAATGGGGGTAAAAGAAGAGGATTTGATGCCTGGCGATAAAAAAAATCCGAACTTTGAAAGAGCAGAAGAAAAAGCGGTTAAGGCTATTCAAAAGCATTCTATGAATATAAAAGGGAAGGAGAAAAATCCGCAAATGGATGAAGCTTATCTTTTACTTGGAAAAGCAAGATATTATGACAATCGCTATTTACCTTCCTTAGAAGCACTCAACTACATTTTATATAAATATCCTACAAGTGATAAAATTTATCATGCAAAAGTTTGGAGAGAAAAGGTAAATATTCGTTTAGATAACGATGAAACTGCTATTGAAAATCTTAAAAAACTATTGGAAGATGATAAAATTGAAGGACAAGATTTAGCAGATGCAAATGCCATGTTAACAGAAGCCTATATGAAAACTGGTTCTAATGATAGCGCTGTAGCAACCTTAAAAATAGCAAAAGAAAACACGAAGAATAAAGAACAAAAAGCTAGATATGCATTTATTTTAGGTCAGTTATATGAATCGTTAACTTATAATGATAGTGCTTATGCTAGTTTTCAGGAAGTAATCGATATGAATAGAAAATCTCCAAGGAGATATGTCATACAAGCACATGCAAGACAAGCAGCTCAATTTGATTACAAAAATGGAGACACATTACTTTTTACTGAAAAATTTAATAAGCTTATAGAAGATAGAGAAAACAGACCTTATTTAGATGTTTTATATCATCAAATGGGGCTTTTTTATGACCAATTAGAAATCGATTCTACTGCTCAAAAATGGTATAATAAGTCTTTGCGAACAGCTTCGCAAGATCGTTATTTAAATGCTTCTAATTATAGAAATATTGGTGAAATGTACTTTAAAAAAGCGCAATATAAATTGGCAGGTCAATATTACGATAGTACTTTAATTCAACTGGATAATAGAACGAAAGAATATCGAAAATTTAAAAAGAAAAGAGATAACTTAGAAGATGTAATTAAATACGAAACCATAGCACACGATAATGATAGTATTTTAGCTATAGTTGCCATGGGAGAATTAGAAAGGAAAAATTATTTTGAAGCACATATACAAAAAATAAAAATTGCAGATTCTATTCAAGCTAAAATTGATGCAGAAAAAGCAGAAAAGGAAGCTATAAAGCAAGAAAATCAAGCTTTAGCAAACACTGCTGCTCTTAAGCCAAATGGTAATTTACCACCAGGTAATTTTCCACCTATGGGAATAGAAGATCAAAGTTCATTTTATTTTTACAATCCTGTTACAGTTGCTTATGGAAAAAAAGATTTCCAAAATAAATGGGGAAAGAAAAAATGGAAAGAAAATTGGAAACTTGAGGATAGTAAAACCAATACTTCTTTAAATGATGCTGAAAATGGAGCTGATGAAAATGAAATAACGTCTAAAGATTCTTCAATGGTTAATACAATTACTAAACCAGAATATGAAGTAACCTACTATTTAGATAAGTTGCCTAAAAGACAAACACTCATAGATAGTTTGGCAAAAGACCGAAATTTCGCCTATTTTCAGCTAGGTACGATATACAAAGAAAAATTTAAAGAATACCAGTTAGCGGCTAATCGATTAGAACAATTACTTAAAAATAATCCAGAAGAGCGATTAATTTTACCTGCAAAATATAATTTGTTCAAAATATATGAAATTATTAACCCAGCAAAAGCTGCTACCTATAAAGAACAAATCATTGCAGAATATCCTGATACACGCTATGCTCAAATTTTAAAAGACCCTTCTTTATCCGTTGAAGATGATACCCGACCTGAAATAGTTTTCAATAAATTGTATAAAAAATATACTGAAAACCAACTAAGAGACGTTTATGAAGAAGTACAGCAAAGAATTGAACAATATATTGGAGAAGAATCGTTACCTAAATTTGAAATGTTAAAAGCCAATGTAGTAGGAAGATTAAAAGGCGTAGAGGAATATAAAAAAGCACTTAATGATGTAGCACTAACTTATCCTAATACTGATGAAGGAAAAGAAGCAGAAGACTTATTGCGCAATCATATTCCTAAGTTAGAAGCGTTGCAATTTGCCACTTCACCAACCAGTACTTGGAAATTAGTTTTCCCTAAGAATGCTTTAGGTGATGAGGAAAGTACGAATAAGTTGATTGAAAAAATAGATAAATATTTAGCTGCCAGAAGAAACGATGATTTAAAACGCTCTACAGATATTTATACTCTAGAAGAAAATTTTGTTGTAATACATGGTTTTATTACCGAAGAAGTAGCTCGTGCAACTTTAAGTGTATTACAAGAATACAAAGATTATAAAATTAAAGATCAAGTATATATAATTTCTTCAGACGATTACAAAATTATTCAAGTAAAGAAGAAACTTCAAGAATGGATTAAATAAAACAACATAAATAAACCCCAAAACGCAACAAGCTATGTTTGATAAAAATAAAGCACCAGAAAGTAACCCATTAGGAAAAACAAACAGAATAGTCCAAGGAACAGTTATCAGAGGAGATATTGAAACCAAAGAAGACTTTAGACTAGATGGAACATTAATTGGAAACTACACTTCCGGAGGAAAATTAGTTATCGGAACGTCAGGAGAAGTTCAAGGTGATATTAAATGTAAAAATGTAGATGTTGAGGGTAAGTATACAGGTAAATTAGAAGTAGACGAACTATTGACAGTTAAATCTACAGCACATATTAAAGGTGATGTAGTTGTAAGTAGACTTTCAGTTGAATCTGGAGCTATATTTGAAGCAACTTGTTCAATGAAATCCACACAAAAGCCTGTTATTGACACTCCAAAAGCAGATAAAAAATAGAAAAATTAACACATTTTAACAACAAAAAGCCCTCAAATCGAGGGCTTTTTGCAGTTTTTTTGCCTTTTTTTATGAAAATTCAATGCAATTTCTACTTTTATATACTTATTAAAAAAATAGCATAAAAAATTGATATTTCATTTTTTGATAAAATGATTTCTTTTGTAAGAATAAAAAATTAACACAAAAAAAACATTTTAATTCTTAATAAATAAAAAAATCACAAGACAATGTCATTTTGTTAAATAATACAATTTTTTTTTAATTTTTTTTTAAGACAAACTTTGCACTCGTTTTAAAAAATGAGTTTTATGAAAAAAATTATTGGCTATTTACTATTATTACTTTTCATTTCTTTACAAGGATTTTCTCAAACCAAATTTAAAGGAGTTGTAAAAGATGACAAAGAAAAACTTTCTTTATTTGGTGCATTAGTAACTATTAGTGCAGATGGAACTACTGCTGTTGATCAGGCAACTGTAGATTTTGACGGAACGTTTTCTTTGACAACTACTAAAACCTATGGTACAGTAGAAGTTTCTATGAATGGATTTATTTCTAAATCTTTTCCATTTTATGGTAAAGGTGATGAGTCTACAATTGATTTAGGAATTATTTATTTAGAAGAGAATACAGTTACCGAAAGAGACATTATCGTAACTACTTCAAGTATCGACGTTATTAAAGATAGAAAAACACCTATCTCTTCCTCTACGATGAGAAATTACGAAATGCGTGAAAAAGTTTCTAATAAAGATTTTATTGAATTAACGAGCCATATGCCTGGAGTATATACTTCAAGAGTTGGAGGCGGTTATGGGGACACTAGAATGAATGTTAGAGGTTTTGAACAAAATAATATTTCTCCAATGATCGATGGTATCCCTGTGTATGACTTAGAAGCAGGTATTGTGGATTGGGCTAATATTGCTTCTATGAATGATGTGGCTTCTTCGATTCAGTTACAAAGAGGTTTAGGAGCTTCTAAATTAGTAAACTCTTCTGTAGCAGGTACTTTTAATATGATTTTGAGAGATGCTAATTATGATAAAGGAGGGTTTTTATACAACGCTACTGGAAATAATGGATATAGAAAATTTGTAGGATCGTATGCAACAGGATTATTAAAAAGTGGATTTTCTGCAAATGTTTTACTAAGCGCTACTTCTGGAGATGGATATGTAGCAGCTACCAACTTTGAAGCGTATTCTTACTATTTAGCTTTAGGATATAAAAAAGGGAAACACGATTTTCAATTTAAAGTATTTGGTTCGCCACAATGGCACAATCAAAGAGTGTCTGATATTTCATTAGCGACTTACATTGAAAGAGGAAATGGTGTAGACGATCCAAATTATAAATACAACCGTGATTGGGGTTATTTAAATAACGAACAATATGCTACTAAAGTAAATTTTGGTCACAAACCTTTAGGAATTTTCCAATGGGATATCAACTTTACAGATAAAACGCAGTTATCTGCAAAATTATACGGTTCTAAAGGAACTAGTGGAAGTACCAATTTTTCAGGTGGAATTTTAGGTTTTTCAGCTGCGCAACTTACAAATGATGAAGGACAAATTGATTTAGATTTTATTCAACAATATACTTCAAATACTTATACTACAAACCCAAGTAGTATTTATTTCAGAGATCCTAATTATGTTGATGGTAGCGGAAATTTACTTTATATAAATTCTCCTTTTGCTGGACAGTTTTCTAACGGACAGTATAGTTATGATACAGGAGTTACTTTATTATCTGAGATTACTAATCAAACTTTTTACGGAGGAATTTTAAATTTAAGTTCGCAATTAACAAATAACTTAAAATTAAATTATGGTTTAGACGCGCGTAAAACTGTGTATAATAAAACAAGAATTGTAAATGATTTATTTGGAGCTAGTGGCTATTCTATCGATTTTTATGATGCATTAAATTCAGGGCCTTCAGGCTCATGGTATTCGATGTATACCAACAATACTGCATTGCCAGAACCTATTTTAGATTTTACTAAGAAAAATTTAGGAGCTACTCCTGTAGATTATAACTATGATGCCAAAATTGCTTATTTAGGTTCATATGCACAAATTGAATACGATATTTGGAAATTGAATTTCTTAGCACAAGGAGGGTTCAATAGACAATTCATTCAACGTGTAGATTATTCTTTAATTGAGGACTCTTCTAATACTACAAATGAATTACCAATGGACGGTTACAATGCAAAATTTGGCGTGAATTTTAATGTAACTTCTAAGCATAACATTTGGGCAAATGCAGGTTTTGTATCTAGACCACCTGTATTCGTAACGGTTTATAGTGGTTTAAATAATGATATTAATCCAAATTATAGAAATGAAAAATTCAAATCTATTGAGGTAGGATATGGTTTTAGATCAAGAAGTTTAAGTGTTAACATTAGTGCGTATTCATCGGATCATAAAGATGCAGAAACACCTTATTATACTCCAGAATTAGGAAATTTTGGTACTACTTCAGGGATTAATAGAATTAACAGAGGAGTTGAATTAGATATTACAGCTGCACCAATTAGAAAGTTAATTTTAAATGGGACATTATCTGTTGGAGATTGGAAATACAGTTCAAATGCTACATTTTATGACTTATTACCTGGAAGTACAACTCCTGTATCTACTTTATATATCAAAGATCATAAAATTGGTGGAGCTCCACAATTAATGGCTTCTTTTGGAGCAACTTATGAATTTTTCAAAAATTTTAATATTGGTTCAAATTTAAAATATTCAGACAAAATGTATGCTTCGCCATCACTTGAAAGATACGATCCTAATTTTAGTGTATACAAGGAAAATGCTACATTTTTTAAAAATCCAATTTTATTACCAGATTTTACAGTTGTTGATGCATTCGCTTCTTACAGATTCAGAATTAATGTAGTAAACCATATTGATTTACGTTTAAATGTAGATAATATTTTCAATAGAAAATACATTTCTGAATCTAACTCAAGTTATGAAGTGGATAGTCCAGATCCAACTACTTTTGATAGCAATACTTTAACAGGCCCTACTTTTAGAGAGAATGGAAATGTTTACAAAGGCTTAGCTGGAGGAAACAATGCTTTCTTTGGTTTAGGAAGAACTTGGAACTTTACAGTTCGTTACGAGTTTTAAATAAAAAGATGAATTAGTTTTAAAAGAGGTTGTATTTTGCAACCTCTTTTTTATTTTATATTTGTGAGATGAAAAATAATAGATACAATAAATGGTTGGCATTACTTACGATTCCTTTTCAGATGGGAGTTGTAATTTTTGGCTTTCATTATTTAGGTGTTTTTTTAGATGAAAAATACCAAACCCATTACATTCAAAAGATAAGTATTTTATTGGGTGTGTTTGTAGCTTTGTATTTCGTTATTAAGCAAGTCAATCAAATTAATAAAGGGGAGAAATAGTATCAATTCAATCAATAGAATCTTAAATGAAATTCAATAAAGCATTATACTTACAATATATCTTATTTCTTATTATTATTTATTTAGCCAATAGATTAGTAATTGCAGTTTTCCAATGGGAGCCTGATTTTGAAAAAACACAGTATAGTCTCCATCAAATTTTTGCTTTTTTAAGCATTAGCAGTACCATTTTATTATTGGTTCATGATTTAGTTAAAAGTAAGAATGAAGCTATCTTAGGCTATGTTTTTTTGGTGACATTAACGATTAAAGTTGTTGCGTGTTATATTTTTATAGCACCGGTATTAAATAGTGAACCAGTAAACACATTCGAAAAAGGCTATTTTTTTATTTTGTTTATTCTTTTTTTATGCATAGATGTCTATTTTACAGCGAGATTGTTAAACAAAAACAACTATTAGATAAAAAAAATGATAAATTCTCAAAAAAAAGTATTTTAGAAACTTGAAATATTAATTAAAATTGTACTTTTGCAAAAATTTTTAACGACCGTAAAAAGAACATTTTATAACGTTATGGTGATTTCAAAAAGACCACTTCATTTATTTGTAGCCTTCGCAGTAGCGATACTACCATTTTTTAGTTCTGCTAATACCATTTCAGATTCTACTCATGTAGCTACTGAAACCACTCACGAATCTCCTAGTGAAGCTCACGAGGCTCATGAAGAAGCACATGGAGAAGCAGAGCCAACTGATAAAAAATCTAAAATAAAAGCTTTCATCGATCATCACTTACAAGATTCTCATGATTTTACTTTTTTCTCTGATGAGGAAACAGGAAAACATTATGGATTTCCTTTACCAGTCATCTTAATTGATAATGGTTTAAAACTGTTTTCTTCTTCAAAATTTCATCATGGTGAAGAAATTGCAGAAGTAGATGGGAATTACTATGCCTTACATCATGGTAAAATTTACAAAACAAATGCGGAAGGGCAATTGAATTATGATGAGCATCATCACCCAACAAATGAAAAACCATTGGATTTCTCAATAACTAAAAATGTAGTTGCGATGCTAGTAACTGCAATTTTAATGTTTTTCATATTTGTAGGTTTAGCTAAATCTTACAGAAAAGGACCTCTTCCAACTGGTTTTGGAAAAGTGCTTGAGCCATTAGTGATTTTTATTCGTGATGAAGTTGCGTTACCAAATATTGGTGAGAAAAAATATAGAAAATTTATGGGTTATTTATTAACTGTGTTTTTCTTTATTTTAATTCTAAACTTATTTGGATTAACACCTCTAGGAATTAATGTAACTGGGAATATAGCAATAACTGCTTGTTTGGCTTTGTTTACTTATGTTGTAACACAATTTAGTGCTAACAAAGATTATTGGAAACATATTTTTTGGATGCCAGATGTTCCTGTTTTAATGAAAATTGCATTAATCCCTATTGAAATATTAGGAACGTTAACAAAACCTTTTGCACTTATGATACGTCTTTATGCAAATATTTCTGCAGGACACATAGTAGTAATGAGTTTAATTGGTTTAATTTTTATTTTCAAAAACTGGGTGGCTGGGCCTTCATTTTTTGGATTAACCTTATTTATTTCAATTATTGAAATATTAGTAGCTTTTTTACAAGCATTTGTGTTTACAATGTTATCTGCTTTATTTATCGGTATGGCGGTTCAAGATCATCATCATGATGAGCACCATAGTGAGGATATGTTAGGAGAGCATGATAATGCAATTATTTAAAATAGAATTTAGTTTAATTAATATATAAATCAAATAGTTATGACAATTCCAGGAATTATTGGTGCAGGTTTAGTAGTAATCGGTGCTGGATTAGGTTTAGGAAGAATTGGTGGATCAGCAATGGATGCTATTGCACGTCAACCAGAAGCTGCTGGTAAAATTCAAACTGCGATGATTATTATCGCGGCTTTATTAGAAGGGGTTGCTTTCGCAGCACTTTTCGCAGCTTAATTAAAACAAAGAAACAAAGATCTGTAACGGTTGGTTGCAGGTCTTGTTTTTAAAAAGAGATTAAACGAATAAATATAATTTTCAACAATGGATAAGTTAATTAATGATTTTTCATTTGGATTGTTTTTTTGGCAAGCATTAATTTTAGTAATATTATTAATTTTATTAGCTAAATTTGCATGGAAACCAATTATGAACTCTATCACAGAACGTGAAGAAGGAATTAAAAATGCTTTGTTAGCAGCTGAAAACGCTAAAAAAGACATGCAAAATTTAAAAGCTGATAATGAGAAATTATTAGCAGAAGCTCGTGCGGAGAGAGATACCATGATTAAAGAAGCGCGTGAAATTAAAGAAAAAATGATTGCAGACGCTAAAGAAGAAGCACAAACACAAGGAGAAAAAATGATTGCTCAAGCAAAAGCAACTATTGAAGGTGAGAAAAATGCAGCTATGGCTGAAATTAAATCTCAAGTTTCTACTTTGTCTTTAGAAATTGCAGAAAAAATATTAAAAGGAGAATTAGCTAACAATGACGCTCAAGCTAAATTAGTTGAGAAAATGTTAGATGATGCTAAATTAAGTTAATTATGGCAACCAGTAGAGCAGCTATCCGATATGCTAAGGCTATTCTAGATATTGCACAAGCAAACAATACGACAGCACAAGTAAATAACGATATGTTACAAATTGTTGCTGCTGTAAAAGAAAGCAAAGAATTGAAAGATTTTTTGAAAAGTCCTGTTGTAAAAGGGCCTACTAAGTTTGCTGCTATATCTGAAGTATTTGCTTCAGCACAAGGAGAAACTAAAGAATTATTTCGTTTGCTACAAGAAAATAGCAGATTCGAAATTTTAGCAACAATTGCTTCTCAGTACAATACTTTGTTTGATGAATTGAATAATATGGAAACAGCAGTAGTTACTACCGCTTTTCCAATTACAAAAGATTTAGAAGAAAAAGTATTAGCTAAGATTGCTAGTTTTTCAAATAAAAAAATAACACTTAAGAATATTGTAGATCCATCTATTATTGGTGGGTTTGTATTACGAATAGGTGACAAACAATATAATGCTTCTGTTGTAAATAGTTTACAACAATTAAAAAGAGAGTTTAGTAATTAATAATAGTGATCGCACTTCTTTAAGTGTTAAAATTATAAATTAAAATGGCTGAAATTAAACCTGCTGAGATATCAGCAATATTAAAAAAGCAATTATCAGGTTTTCAATCTGGTACTTCATTAGAAGAAGTTGGAACAGTACTTCAAGTAGGTGACGGTATTGCACGTGTGTATGGATTATCTAATGCTCAATACGGTGAGTTAGTTCAATTCGATAATGGATTGGAAGGAATTGTATTGAACTTAGAAGAAGACAATGTTGGTGTGGTATTATTAGGACCATCTACTGGTGTAAGAGAAGGTTCAAATGTAAAAAGAACACAACGTATTGCATCTCTTAAAGTAGGTGAAGAAATCGTAGGTCGTGTTGTAGATACTTTAGGTAACCCAATCGATGGTAAAGGAGCAATTGGTGGTGAGTTATATGAGATGCCATTAGAAAGAAAAGCACCTGGAGTTATCTTCCGTCAACCAGTTACAGAACCATTACAAACAGGTATCAAAGCAATTGATGCGATGATTCCAGTCGGTAGAGGACAACGTGAGTTAGTTATTGGTGACCGTCAAACGGGTAAAACAACAGTTTGTATTGACACCATCTTAAATCAAAAAGAATTTTATGATGCTGGGAAACCAGTATATTGTATATATGTAGCTGTAGGTCAAAAAGCATCTACAGTTGCTGCAATTGCAAAAACATTAGAGGAAAAAGGAGCTATGGCTTACACAGTTATTGTTGCTGCTAATGCTTCTGACCCTGCTGCAATGCAAGTTTATGCTCCATTCGCTGGTGCATCAATCGGAGAATATTTCCGTGATACAGGTCGTCCTGCATTAATCATTTATGATGATTTATCAAAACAAGCGGTAGCGTACCGTGAGGTATCTTTATTATTAAGAAGACCACCAGGACGTGAGGCTTATCCTGGTGACGTATTCTACTTACACTCAAGATTATTAGAGCGTGCTGCTAAAGTGATTGCTGATGATGATATTGCTAAAAATATGAACGATTTACCAGAATCGTTAAAACCAATCGTTAAAGGTGGTGGTTCATTAACAGCTTTACCAATCATTGAAACACAAGCTGGTGACGTTTCTGCATATATCCCTACAAACGTTATCTCTATTACTGACGGACAGATTTTCTTAGATGGAGATTTATTCAACTCTGGGGTTCGTCCTGCAATTAACGTAGGTATTTCTGTATCTCGTGTAGGAGGTAATGCTCAAATTAAATCAATGAAAAAAGTAGCTGGTACTTTAAAATTAGACCAAGCACAATACCGTGAGTTAGAAGCTTTCGCTAAATTTGGTTCTGATTTAGATGCCGTTACTTTAAATGTAATTGAAAAAGGGAAACGTAACGTAGAAATCTTAAAACAAGCGGTAAATGATCCATTTACAGTTGAAGACCAAGTTGCTATTATTTATGCTGGTTCTAAAAACTTATTAAAAGATGTTCCAGTTGAAAAAGTAAAAGAATTTGAAAAAGATTTCTTAGCATATTTAAATGCAAAACACAGAGATACTTTAGATGCACTAAAAGCAGGTAAATTTGATGATAATATTACCGATGTTTTAGCTAAAGTAGCAAAAGAAATTTCTGCAAAATATTAATTAATTTTCAATTAGTCAGTGTGTCAATTAATCCATTGACACATTGATAATTGTCAAATTGACAAATTAAAAAAATGGCAAACTTAAAGGAAATTAGAAATAGAATTAGTTCCGTTTCATCTACGATGCAGATTACATCTGCAATGAAAATGGTTTCTGCTGCTAAGCTTAAAAAAGCACAAGATGCTATTACAGCAATGCGCCCTTATGCAGAAAAATTAACGGAATTATTACAAAACTTAAGTGCTACTTTAGATGGAAATACTGGAGGAGCTTTTGCTGAACAAAGAGAGGTACATAAAGTTCTTATCGTTGCCATAACTTCAAACAGAGGTTTATGTGGTGCCTTTAACTCAAATGTTATTAAAGAAGTTAAAAGTCGTACAGAATTTTATAAAGGGAAAACCGTTGATGTTTTTGCAGTTGGTAAAAAAGGAAATGATGTTTTAAAGAAAACCAATAGAGTTGTTGAGAATCAAAGTGCCATTTTTGATCAATTAACTTTTGAAAATGTAGCTGATGTTGCTCAAGTTTTAATGGATAAATTTGTTGCAGGTGAGTACGATAAAATTGAATTGGTTTACAATCATTTTAAAAATGCTGCCACTCAAGTTGTTAAAACAGAACAATTTTTACCACTTGCACCAATTTCGGGTGGTGAAGAAATTTCTTCGGATTATATTTTTGAACCTTCAAAAGAAGAAATTGTATTAACGTTAATTCCAAAATCTTTAAAAACGCAATTGTATAAAGCAGTTCGAGATTCTTTTGCATCGGAACACGGAGCTAGGATGACAGCAATGCATAAAGCAACTGATAATGCAACAGCATTAAGAAATCAATTAAAATTAACATACAATAAAGCGCGTCAAGCTGCTATTACTGGAGAAATTCTAGAAATTGTTGGTGGTGCTGAAGCTTTAAATAGTTAATCACTTATTATACAGCATTATTTGTAAAAAGGCTATTTGATCATTCAAATAGCCTTTTTTTATTTATATTTGAATTCATTATTTTTAAATGAAATTTATTTAAAATTGTAACTTTAACAAAGTTTTTGCGTATAATTAAGAACAATATAACAAGTAATCCATGTCAAAAGAAGGTTTCAATTGGAAAAGTTTATTTATAAACGAATCTGAAAACACTGCTAAAAAAGAAGAATCATCAAAATCAAATTCATCTCATCAAACAGCAAGTTCTGGTACACAAACGAATAAATTTCCAGAAGCAAAAATAGCACAAGTATCTCAAGATAATTTTGCCAATCCTTTTGTGAATGAAATTCTAGACGTCTATGAAAAAGGATTTGAATCGTTAAATTTAGATAATTTCGATTTTTTTGAAATGTATAAATCTGTAGTAGCTGTAGGAATCACAAATCCACAAAGTTATCAAATGGCTTTTATGATGGGAAAATCAATAAAACCCGATTTAACGAAAGAATATTTATTAGAAAAATCGAAGTTTTATATTGAAGAAATTAACAAAGTGCATACTAAATATGATGCAACTGGGAATACAAAAAAACATGATTTAAGCAATTTAGTACAAAAAGAGAAAGCAGCATTAACTGCTTCTATCTCAGATTTGGAAGCCAAAATTCTTCAAATGCAGCAAGAATTACAAGAAAAGAGATCTTTATTAGCAAATATCGATAGTAAAAACGAACAAGAACTTAGAGAACTTCAATTAAAAATAGAAGCCAATAATTTTGCAAAGCAAAAAATTGTGGATTCAATCAATTTAGTCATAAGTGGAATCAATCAATACTTATAAAATCAATGAATAAATACGAACAAGAAAAAAGTACTTTATTAGAATTGCCAATTTTAAAGCACTTTGATGAATCTAAAGGTGAAATTGCATTAAAAGCAAATTCATTAAAAAAAGGAGAAAAAGGACTTTTTTGGGTAATAGCTCTAGGATTATTAGGAATTGGAGGTTATTTAACCTGGACCTATATTATACCACCCTTATTTACCATGTTAGGTCAAGTAATTGCATTATCAGCTACCGCTATTTTCTTGATTTTCTTAGTAATTATGTTCCCTGTCATTATGAAAGCGTTGCGTTTTGCAGCTAAAAATATTCATAAAGCTTTAATTCAAAGTAATCCTTTCAATGAATTAGAGGAACAAAAACAAAAAATGATTAAAAACCGTGAAGTTTTTAAGAATACCAAAGCAAAACTAAAAGGGCTTAAAAATGAAATGGAAATGGAAGCTTCAAAATCTGAAAAGGAAGCCAAAGATTACCAAGAGCAATTGTTAAGCTTGCAACGTCAATCTGAAAAGTTAAAATCAGCGATGGACGAAATGGTTAGACAACACGGTGCTGGTGCAAAAGATACAGATGAATATGTAGCCTTGCAAAGTGAATTGGCTAAGAAATTAAGTAATTCACAACGTATTTCAAATCAATATGAGCAAAGTAAAAGTTTTATTCAGAAATATGGGGTGAGAGCAAATGTATTAGGTAAAATGGATCGAAAATTAACCTTAGCCGGAACAGCTATTGATATTAAGATTGCCGATTTTGATGCCACAATTACCATGCTTAGAAAAGAGTATGAATTTGCTAAAAATGCAAAAGCAGCTACTGAAAGTGCTAAAAATGCCATGATGTTTACCAAAGACTGGGAATTAGAGTATGCATTAGAAGTAGTAACTTCAACCATTGCTCAAGATATTGCAAGAACATCTGAAAATTTATTAGATATAGACACTTTAACGTCTCAATATTCAGTGGATAATGATGAATTATATTCCCGTTTAGATTCTTTAGCAGATAAAATTAAAACAGGTGATAATACCATCCCAGATTCAACTAAATATTCGAATCCAAATTACAAAATGTCCAAAGAAGACAAGCAAAACGCAGGTGGCTTTGGAGATATATTTTAACAACTAAAACTAAATTTTTTATACATAATGGGAAAAATTCTTAGGACAAATAAGCTAACGACATTATCAGAATTACTTATTGTTATTCTTGGTATAGGAGGAATTTTAGGAGCAATCTATTTTCTATCTCCAGGACTTAGAACAGAAGTTTCAAAGAAATTAGATGGAATTACTTTAGACAAAGCGGAAGTAAACAATGTAGTAAACGCAGATAAAATTGAATTGCCTACAAAAGATATTTCAAACGAAGTAAGCAATAAACCGTTAGTAAGAATCGCGGGTTATGCTTGGAATGCGCAATCTGGAATTATCGTTTCTAATGGTGGACCAAAAACAACAAAAGGTTCCCTAATGGAAAAAAATGGCGTAAACTTAGAAATCATTCGTCAAGATTGGTTGTCTGAATTACGCAATATGCAAATGAAATTTATTGAAGAATTTGATCAAGGTGCTAAATTTCCAACATCTGATAAAAGTGCATTCGCTGTAATGATTATGGGTGATGGTGCTCCTTTTTATATCAGTTCGGTACAAAAATCATTAGACGAAAAATACGGGAAAGACAAATATCATTTACAAGTAATGGGTGCTGTAGGGATGAGTTATGGTGAAGATAAACTAATTGGACCACCAAGCTGGAAAACGGATCCACAAACTATGAAAGGTGCAGTTATTTCTGCCGTTTTAGGTGATGGTGACTGGGTTACTACAGTTAACTATTGTTTCGCTAACGGTTTAAAAGTAAACCCTGATCCAGCGACTTATGATGCAGATGCAGTTAATATTTATCCTTCAGAAAATGATGATTATATCAAATCTGCTGAAGAATTGATTAAATCACAAACTACAGGTTGGACTGTTTCTTTAAAAGAGGTTTCTAATGGGAAATTAACTGGAAAATCAGTAAATAGAAAGATTGATGGTTGTGCTACTTGGACACCCGGTGATAAATTGGTTTTTGATAAATTATCTGGTTTTGTTGATATTGTTTCTACGAAAGAATTTAACAACCAAATGCCAACAGTTTTAATTGGTTTAAAAGAATGGGCAAGCCAAAATCCTGAGATCGTTTCTAATATTTTAAAATCGGCTTTAACGGCTTCTAATCAAATGAAAAATTATGACGATTGGAGAGTAAGAGCTTCAGAAGCAGTTACTGATACATACCAAATGGAAAGCCCTAAATATTGGTACGATATGTTCAAAGGACAACAAGGAACTAAAAACGGATTAACCTATAATATGGGTGGTTCTAAAGTATTCAATTACTTGGATGCAATGCAATATTTTGGTTTATCTGATGGCGTAAATAGATATAAATCGGTTTATAACCAAGTTGGTACTTATTTAACAGAATTAAACCCTTTTGGTTTTAATGAAAATGTAGGAAAAGTATCGGCTTATGAAGATGCGGTAAATTTATTTTACCTTAAAAACATTAACGATATCCAGTCTACGGCTCCTGAAAAAGCAGATTATACAGAACAAGCAACTGAAGTAATGGCTTCTGGTGAATGGAGAATTAACTTTAACACGGGTAGTGCACAAATTTCAACGAGTTCGTCTAGCGAATTGGAAAAAATTTACAACCTATTAATTCAGGCTGAAAACACAAAATTAACGATTGTTGGACACACTGATAACGTGGGTAATCCGGATTCAAACATTAAGTTATCAAAAGATAGAGCGGAAGCAGTTGTGGATTATTTAAGAAAGAAAGGTATTCCATTGAATCGTTTCCAAATGATTGATGGTAAAGGTGCTAATGAGCCAACAGCGGATAACAATACTGCCGAAGGAAAAGCGAAAAACAGAAGAGTAGTGATTACTTTATTGAAATAAATAAACTAAAAGTAAGAGCTATCAATATTTTGGTAGCTCTTTTTATAACAACATGATACAATTAATTACCCCTTTTCAGACGATTTCAAAATCAAAGAAAACGATAATTTTAGTAGCTTGGATTGTCCTTTTACTAGTGTTATGGTTTGTAGGAACATCAGGAGAAAAACATTTGTTTCCTAATCCTCAGCAAGTTTTTAAAGGTTTTTCGGAACTTTATAATGAAGGTTTGGTAGTACATATTTTCAATTCGTTGAAATTGTGTTTTCTTTCCATATTTTTAGCTACCACTATAGCGCTACTTTTTGCGTATAGTTGGCCCATTCCGCTATTAAAACCAGTTTCAGAATTTGTTACTAAATTTCGTTTTTTACCTTTTACAGGTTTGTCATTTTATGTAGCGATGGTCATTCATGATGCTAGAAACATGCAAATCTGGATTATGGTCATTTTTTTAACGACTTTCTTAACAACGTCTTTAATTGCGGTGGTTAAAGACATTCCTCAAGAAGAATTTGATCATGCTAAAACGTTAAAATGCAATCGTTTTGAAGTGCTTTGGCAAGTTATTGTATTAGGAAGGCTAGATTATGTAATTGATGTGATTCGTCAAAATCTAGCGATTACTTGGATGATGCTCGTAACGGTAGAATCTATAGTAGTAGCTTCGGGCGGACTTGGATTTTTAATTAAAAATTCTGATAAGTTCATGAATCACGGAAGAATCATCGCATTACAAATTATTATTTTATTAATTGGGTTGTCCTTAGATTGGTTTATTAATTTTCTAAGAAGAGCGCTTTTTAGATACTCTAAAATATAAATTTATGGATTTCGAATACAAAGAAACGCTTTTATATGTAGAAAATCTTAGTGTTGCTTATGATGACACTATTATTATTAAAGACATCAATTTAGTTGAAAAAGATGTTGTGAGAGAAGGACATAACAGTACGTCTCAAGTGATTGCTGTAGTAGGCCGCTCTGGAAGAGGTAAATCTACTTTTTTTAAGGCTTTGACTGGTTTGGTGGTTCCCAAAACAGGAAAAATTTTAATTAAAGATTTTACCAGTAATGAAGAAGGTGCTGCGAAAGAAATTAAAGAAGGAGATATTGGTTTTGTGGACCAAAAATATACACTGTTTAGACATAAAACAGTACATCAAACCTTAAAATTTGCATTGCGAAAAACCAATTTAACGGATGCTGAAAAGGAAGAAAAAATCATCGAATATTTGCACAAATGGGGTTTGGATAATTTCGCGGATAAATATCCTAATGAATTATCAGGTGGACAAAGACAACGTACAGCAATTATTGAACAGCTTTTTTCTTCAGATCAGTTTATCGTTATGGACGAACCGTTTTCAGGACTTGATGTAGGAAATATTATTGAAGTAAAAAAATCCTTCGATTTATTGAATTCTACTTCAGAATACAATACGATTATTTTCTCTACACATGATATTGAATTAGCAGTAGAACTGGCTCAAGTAATTTATGTTATTGGTTACCCAACAGTAAACGGTGAAAAGCAAAAATACGGTTCGATAGTGGCAAAATTCGATTTACGAGAATTGGGCTTGGCTTGGAAAGAATTTGGGGAAGAACATTTACACTTAACCAAGCAAATTATCAATCAAATGATGCTTTCGTAGTTTTATGACAATAACAGTAGATTATATTCACCAACTCAAAAAAGCTACTTCAGAGGCATTAGCAGTTTGTGATGCTCTTAACAGTGAAACACAAACGATTTCAGAGATCAATGCGTTATTGCCACAAAAAGGCGATCACAAACTTTTATTAAAAACAGAGAAAATACTCCTTTCAGATTTGATTTATGTATTTAGTAAAGTGAAAAACCTTTCTGAAAAAGCGCAATTTGGATTGGCGTATTATTATGATGCTATCCGAAATCAACATTTTGCAGACGAAAAGGAATTGGAAAACTTAAATAAATTGGTCGCAACCAATGCTTTTAAAAGTCATTTCAACAAAATTTTACAAGAAAATATTTTGTTTGATTTAAACCAAAGCAAAACCTATTTGTTACAGTATCTGAAACAAAAGAAACATCCCAAATGGAAAGAAATGCAGCAAACTTTTGCTTCTTTTTTAGCTTTAGTTTGTGAGTTTGATATTCATAAAAACCAAAATACAGCTGCAATTTTAGGAGTCGATTTTAATTTGCATCAAGAGTATGAAGTAGAAAACGATTCCTTAGAAAAAGTGTTAGAAGAATTGCACGAGTTAATTGGTTTGGAAAATGTAAAAAAAGACGTTTCGGAATTGGTTAATCTTTTAAAAGTCCAACAGAAAAGAACCGCTCAAGGATTGAAAAATATTGAAATTACCTTGCATACCGTTTTTCTTGGTCCTCCAGGAACAGGAAAAACAACGGTAGCTCGTTTACTGGGAAGAATTTTCAAACAATTGAATTTTTTATCCCAAGGACAAATGATTGAAACAGATCGTGAAGGTATGGTTGCAGGTTATGTAGGACAAACTGCTACTAAAGTGGATGCGATAGTCACTGAAGCCAAAGGAGGTGTTTTATTTATTGACGAAGCCTATGCATTAAGTCAGAATCTAGGGAATGATTATGGTGCGGAAGCGGTTAATACTTTGTTGAAACGAATGGAAGATTTCCGAGATGATTTTGCAGTTGTGGTAGCAGGTTATGACGAACCCATGCAAGTATTCATAGATTCTAATCCTGGATTGCGTTCTCGTTTTAATCGTTATTTTCATTTTGATCATTTTTCACCGGATGAGTTATTTGCCATTTTTGAAATCTATTGTAAAAAATCGGATTTTATTCTAACTGAGGAAGCCAAAGAAAAACTAAAAGATACCTTTGAACTGTTATTTGAAAAACGAGACGATAGTTTTGGTAATGCCAGAGTTATTCGAAATGTTTTTGAAAAAGTAATTCAAAAACAAGCCAATAGAATTGTGACGCTAAAAAGAATTTCTAAAAAAGCATTGCGCACCATTACAGAAGAAGACATTCCAGAACCTATGGAAACCGTAGCACAAGTCTTTTATAAAAAACAAGAAGAATAAAAAAACAAAAAGCCCTTTTTTAACCCACTTTAATTGGATAAACCAATCCAATTTTCTATCTAAATTAATTGTATACAATGAATAAATTTTTTTTAAAAGCCCTATTTTTAGTTATTACAACAGGTGTTTTTGCTCAAGAAACGAATCCAGAAGAAAGTAAAGTAAAAATTGATGTTTCAGGATATTTAGAAGCATTCTATGGCTACGATTTCAATCAACCTACTTCACCTACTCGCTTAGGATGGATTTACAATCACAGTAGACATAATGAATTTAATATTAATATAGGAATGTTACGTTCAACGATTAGTTATGAAAATGTGTATGCTAATATTGCCATTCAAGCAGGTACTTATGTAGACGATAATTATACCGCTGAAAGTTTAAAATTATTCCATGAAGCTTATTTAGGGGTTTATTTAGATTCAGATAAAAAACATGTAGTCGAAGCAGGTATTATGCCTTCTTATATTGGATTTGAATCCGCTTCTACCTTCTCTAATCTTACATTAACACGTTCAATTATGGCTGAAAGTTCCCCTTTTTATTTCACTGGTGTAAAATATAAGTATACACCTAATGATTCTTGGAGTTTGGCTTTTATTACAACAAATGGTTGGCAACGTATTGAAAAACCAAATAATAAAGCTTTACCTACTTTTGGAACACAAGTAGTGTATACACCCAATGAAAAAACAACCCTTAATTGGAGTACTTTTATCGGTGACGAACCGGTTGCAGTAGATGTTTTAAGAACAAGATATTTCAACGATTTGTATGTGGATTATGCTTGGAATGACAAATGGAAAACAATTGCTGGTTTTGATATGGGTTACCAAAGAAACTTTGCTGGAGATGATTTCCAAGATTGGAAAACGATTACTTTAATAACGCAATATGCCATTTCTCAAAAATGGAATATAGCAGCAAGAGCAGAATATTTTGAAGATCAAGAGAACGTGATTGTAGGTGTAGGTGATCCTTTTGAAGTATTTGGTGCTTCTTTTAATATAGATTTTATTCCAAATTCTAAATTAAAATTAAGAACGGAAGCAAAATGGTTTGATTCAGATGAGCCTATTTTTACAAAAGATACAGGAACAACGACAACCAACTTTTTTGTAACCACTTCCTTAGCTTTTGAGTTTTAACAAATCTTTATCATATAGATTAAGAGTCAAAGAAATTTGGCTCTTTTTTATTTTTATATTTGTTTACATCAAAAAAAATGTCATGAAAAAGTACTTTTTCTCTCTTTTTATTTTCTCCTCAGTATTTGTACAAGCACAAACCCTTCCATTAGAAGAAATCATGAAAGGAGATGATTTTATTGGTCATCAACCCTATAATCAACGTTGGTCTGCCGATGGGAATACGCTTTATTTTGAATGGAATCCCAAAAATGAAATTTCAGGAAGCACGTATTATTGGCAATCTGGAATGCAAGAGCCAAAAGTGTTGGATGAAAATACCTTTGATTATTCTACTGTAAATATGGAATCTCAAAGAGAATTTGAAGAAGTATTTTATGCAAAAAGAGGCAACTTATATTGTTATGATAAAAAGACAAAAAAAAGCAAGCCTGTATATCTTTCAAACGAACGCATTTATGCAGTGGAAAGAGCGGTTGATCCAGCGATTGTTTTTTTTCAAATGAACCGAAATGTGTATCAATTGAATACCAAAGATTTCTCCTTTAAACAGCTAACTAATTTTAGAACGGGTTCCGAAAGTCCCAAAAAAGAAAAGGAACTTACTTATTTAGAAAAGCAGCAAGAAGAGTTGTTTCAATATATAAAAGATACCAAAGCAAAAAATGATTGGTTTGCCGAAAAGTCCAAAAAAAATCCTTCTGATTTACCTAAATCCATCTTTTATGGAAGTGCTTCTTTAGAACAATTAAAACCTTCTCCTGATGGAAAGTTTGTCACCTTTCGATTATCCGATTATTCGAATTCCAAAGAAACGAATGTGGAACATTTTATTACGGAAAATGGCTACACAAAAAGTGAATCGGCTCGTTCAAAAGTTTCAGTTGCGAATATAAGTTCGCACAGAATGGGAATTTTTGATATTGAAAAAGATACGGTTTATTATGTGTCATTTGCGCATTTATCAGGGATTAAAAAACATCCTGACTATTATCAAGAATATCAAGAGCTAAAAGAAAAAGAAGAGACTGAAAAGCCAATCGTTATGGTTGCACCTATATATAATAAAAAAGGAACGAAAGCAGTTTTTGAAGCTAGAAGTCAAGATAATAAAGACAGGTGGATTATGACTTTAGACTTAGCAACAGGAAAAATTACCGAAGTAGACCATCAGCATGATGAAGCTTGGATAGGTGGACCTGGAATACCAAATTATTCTTTTGGAGGTGGTGTTTTAGGCTTTTTAAATGATGGGGAAACGGTTTATTTTCAATCGGAAGCTTCAGGCTTTTCTCACTTGTATACCATCAATTTAAACACAAAGAAGAAAAACCAACTTACATCTGGGAATTGGGAAGTCAGAGAAGCGTCACTTTCGCTTGACGGAAAAAGCTTTTATATAACAACGAATACGAATCATCCTGGGAATAGAGAATTTTACAAGTTAGAGGTTGCTTCTAAAAAAATGACTCCTATTTTAAATTCAGATGGAGCGCATGAAGTGGTGCTTTCTCCAGATGAGAAAAAAATGGCGGTACGTTATTCTTATAAAAATAAACCATGGGAAATATATGTGGCTGATACGAAAGAAAAAGCTACCTTAAAACAAATTACGCATTCTACTACTAAAGCTTTTGAAGCGTATTCCTGGAAAGTTCCTGAAGTGATAACTTTTAAAGCGAAAGATGGAACATCTGTGAATGCGAGATTGTATCAACCTAAGGAAGAAGACAAGAATAAAGCAGCTGTTATTTTTGTTCATGGTGCTGGTTATTTGCAAAATGCACACAATTACTGGAGTTCGTATCACAGAGAATATATGTTTCATAATTTATTATCCGATTTAGGATATACCGTTTTAGATATCGATTATAGAGGAAGTGATGGCTATGGTAGTGCTGTACGAACTGGAATTTACAGGCATATGGGTGGTTTAGATTTATCTGACCAATTAGATGGAAAAGAATATTTGGTCAATACTTTAGGAATAGACGCCAATAAAGTGGGTATTTACGGGGGTTCTTATGGTGGTTTTATTACGCTAATGGCTTTATTAACCCAGCCGAATACATTTAAAGCTGGTGCTGCTTTGCGATCTGTTACGGATTGGGCCCATTATAATCAAGGATATACGGCTAATATTTTGAATTTTCCAGAAACAGATAGTATTGCTTATAGAAGAAGCTCTCCAATTTATTTTGCTGAAAATTTACAAGATCGATTAATAATGTTGCACGGAATGGTTGATGATAATGTGCAATTCCAAGATATTGTACGTTTATCGCAACGATTTATAGAACTAAAAAAGAAAAATTGGGATCTAGCTATTTTTCCAGTAGAAGAACACGGTTTTCAAGAAACCTACTCTTGGATAGATGAATACAGTAGGATACTAAACTTGTTTAATGAAACGTTATTAAATAAGGATTAGTTGTTTTTGGCTCTTTTTTTGCAGTATACTAATTATAATTAAATTGATACCTATGTTTTACAAAATAATTATTTTTTTCTTTAGTCTTTCTATGGTTTCATGTAATTGTACCAAAGAGCATGTTGCTACTGAAAATGAAATAACAGAAAAAAAAGAAGGAACAGCACAAGAATTTAAATTACCGATACAAGAAGTATATTATCAAAAATGGATTGCAGGTGTTAAAGGTGGTGGAAGTGGTATCGATTTGTATTTGGAACTGCAAAAACCATTAGAGAAAGGTGTTGCTTTAGAAAAAGTAAAATTTGAATCGTATGAAGCTTCATTCGAAAAAATATCCGAAACCTCTTATGTGGCCCATATGAAGACAACTTTAAATGAATTGGTTTTAGATGAAAATCCCAAAAAAGAATACGGGAATCAAGCACCTGTTTCTACACTCAAACCCAATGAAGCCATTCTTTTTGTTAATGCAAATGGAAAAGAGTTGTTCCAACACTTGGAAAATGTAAAGGAAAAGGAGTTATTAGCCTATCCTTCTTCGAAACCTCAAAACACTAAGGAATAAACAAAAGAATTAATTACTTTTGTGAGATATTAATTCATCTTTATATTGAGTCTTTATAAAAAGCTTTTAAATCAAACCGCTATTTATGGTATAGCAACAGTTTTACCAAGAATGTTAAGTTTTCTATTGGTAAGATTATATGTCGATTATATGCCAGCTGAAGAATATGGAGAGGTTTCAGTCATTTTTGCCTATTTAATTTTTTTCAATGTAATTTTATCTTATGGAATGGAAACCGCTTTTTTTCGTTTCTATAATTCGGAAGAAAATAAACAAAAAGTAATCTCAACAAGTACTATTTCATTATTGCTTTCTACCGTTTTGTTTTTAATATTGGGCTTGCTTTTTAAAGAAAAAATTTCCCAATGGAGCAACATAAAAGACACGTATATTTTTTATACCCTATTAATTTTAGCTTTAGATGCTTTAGTAATTATTCCTTTTTCAAAATTAAGAGCCGAAGGACGTCCTATAAAATATGCAGTTGTAAAAATAGCTAACGTATCCATTAATTTAGGATTAAATGTTTTCTTTATTGTATTATTACCGAAATGGCAATTTGGGAACACAGTATTAGAAAAAATATACCTACCCAACTTTCAAATAGGTTATATTTTTATTTCAAATTTAATAGCGAGTTTATTTACTTTGGTCGTTTTATTACCCGATTATTTTAAGTTGCATTGGAAATTTGATGCCGTACTTTGGAAACGAATGATGCGTTATGGCTTTCCTATTTTAATCGCAGGAATAGCCTTTGCAATTAATGAACATTTTGATAAAATCCTTTTAGAATGGATGCATGTTCCGCTATCGGATATTGGAGCCTATTCTGCTTGTTACAAAATAGGGATGTTTATGGTGCTTTTTAGAACGGCTTACACATTAGGTATTGAGCCCTTTTTCTTTAGTCACGCTAAAAATGAAAATGCACCACAAACCTATGCAGAAATTACAAAATACTTCGTAATCTTTGGTTCCTTTATTTCCTTAGGAGTTATTGTATTTGCTGATGTTTTAAAGTTACTTTTGGTACCAAAAGCAGAATATTGGATTGCTATGGATATTGTGCCTTTAATTGTAATGGCTAATTTCTTTTTAGGAATTTATACCAATCTTTCTGTTTGGTATAAATTAATCGATAAAACAAAAATAGGGGCTTATATTTCTATTGTAGGTGCTATAGTTACATTATTACTCAATCTTCTTTTAATTCCTTCTATTGGGTTTGTAGGTTCTGCCATTGCAACTATTTTAGCATATGGCGTCATGATGTATATTTCGTATACTTTGGGACAAAAAAAATATCCAATACCGTATGATAAAAATAAAATAGGACGCTATTTAGGACTTTCTATGGTATTAAGTGTTCTGTCTTTTTATATTGAAATTTTAAGAGAAACCTATATTTTTGGTATACTAGCAGTTATATTTTACGCTTATTTTGTTTATAGAAACGAAAAAGAATTGGTAACCAAATTAATAAAAAGAAAATAAAGACTTCTCTATAACCTATAAGAGAAGTCTGTACTATTTTATTTTTTTAAGACCTCTTTAATCCCATTTAATCCATCCGAAAACTCAGAAAGTAAGGCTACAATTTGAGCCATTCTATCTTCACCACCTACTCCTTTTATTAGTTTGTTTTTGATAAAAGTAGTTTTAATTTCTTCCCAACGTTTTTGTTCTGCTTTGGTTTGAATTTGCATTATTTCTTTCAATTTTAACAAATTGGACTCTGCACCTGTAGTTAAGGTTTGTGACTCATTTTGGTAATGATTCAATACAATAGCCGCTACTTCTTTTTCGGTTAAAATAGGCTGAATTTTGGCTACTAGTTTATTCATGTCTCGGTAAGAACCTTGTAATTTAAAAGTTGGTTCATTTCTATATTCATCAGACATAGCAGCTGATTTTATATAAAGCGCATTCGTTTTTAGAACCGTATTTCTTACTTGAATAATTTTTTGCAATACTTGTTTAAAATCTTCTATTTCTTGTGAGGAAAAATTACCTTCCAAATCAAAGTTGCTATTGTTTTCCTGAACTGCTCCATACAAGTTGTATAAGTTTTGATAGGCAGGTTGTGTCAAACGCATCATATATTCGTTAGACATTAAGGCATTTTCAATTAAGCTTAATTCGAACAAATCGCTTTTTGAACCTGAAATATCTCCTAAATTATAGGTGTCTGCTCTATTGGCTAACATATCTGGAATTTGAAATTTATCACCACTTTCAGTATAAGGATTACCAGCCATAACCAAACAAAATCGTTTTGAACGTAAATCATAAGTTTTGGCTTCTCCATTATAAATTCCTTCAATTTTTCTTTGTCCGTCTGCTAGAGAAATAAACTTTTGCAAAAATTCTGGATTACAATGTTGAATATCATCTAAATACAGCATCACATTGTCACCCATTTCAAAGGCTAAATTTAATTTTTCTAATTCTTGACGAGCACCTGCATTTTTAGCTTCACTTGGATCGGTTGAAGTAATATCATGACCAATAGAAGGACCATTTATCTTCATGAATACCAAACCCATTCGATCTGCTAAATATTCCATTAAAGTTGTTTTTCCATAACCGGGAGGAGAAATTAATAACAGCATACCCATTCTATCTGTTCTTTTATTATTTCCAATTGCTCCTAATTGCTTTGTTAAGTTGGCTCCAATTAATGGGAAATATACATCATTAATTAATTTATTTCTTACAAAAGAGGTTAAAACCTGACTCGTAAAAGTATGTAGTTTTATTTGTTTTTTCTTTGTCTCTACCCATTGCTTTTTTAATTGTTGTAAGGCTAAAAACAAAGGTTTTAATTTAGTATGGAAATAATCTAATCTTGAAGAAAATTCATAATAATCTAAAGTGTAAGAAAGATTGTTTTCTAAGGATTTTAAACCTGTTATCTCAACTGATGAAGTTACATTGATAATTTGATTTTTATGATAATTTTGAGTGATGATAAAAGCAGCTACTTCTTCAATACACTCTATTGGATATGCCATATTTTCATTTAAGAAAAATGTTTTTAAAGCATTTTCAACGATATCATAACAGGCAGATGGATATATATATAATTCCTTTACTTGATTGATAAAAGCAATGTCTTTTCCTTTTTCTTTTAAACCTTTTAAGAAACTCTCATAAGCATCTGCAGCTTTTTTTGAAATAGCAAAAGCATTTCTATTTTCTTTTTTTAAGTAAATGGCTGCTCTGAATGAAGATACAAAATCAAAGCCGTCGAAAGTACTGTTAAATTCTTCGATTTTTTCGGAAAGACGTTTACTTAAATATTTGAATTGTTCGGTATTTGAAAAAGTTTCTTTCAGTAAACTTACTGCATTAAATTGTTTTTCATAAAATTCTTTGTCTTCTTGATTTAGAAAGAACCAAAATAATTGCGCTAAAGCACGTTCAGATGGAGTGTATTTTAAAACACCTAATTCATTATTTATTTGTTGTAAATGCTGTAATAATGTTAAGGCGTCTACATCATGTACACCCTTTACTAAACCTTCTCCAAAATGAGCTGTTAAGAATTCTTGAGCGCGCTGTGAGTTTGTGGTATCTGGGACAATATTTTCTTCAAGTAAAAATAATTCCCAAGCCATGTATTCAAAACGTTTTACATTTTGATTTTCGGATATAAATTCTTGATTCCAAACTTCTTTATATTCTTCTAGAGTTTCAAAAGCTACTTTTTCATAGAAATTGGTTCCAGTTAAATGATAGAAATAAGAATCATCTTTTAATACTAAAGTTAAATCTAATTTTTGTTTGTTTACGGCAAATTTATAATCACCAAAAGCAATTACACTGTCACCATCTTCATAAATTTCATTTTTATCTTTTAACTTTCTAACCGATTCTTGTTGAGCAGTTTTAAGCAACGTAGTAACTTCTTCTGCTTTGTTAGAATCATTTAAATCTCTAAGTTGATTGACAATATCCCGAATTTTTTCAATCATTAAATCGGAAGCAAAGTAACCGTTAATTTCATTTACTGTTTCAAAAGAAGCCGCTTTGTTTTTTACTCCTTTTAAAATACGTTCAGCCGATTGCAATAGCAGGGTTGTTCTTCTGTTTCGGGCTTCAGTTAATTGAACACTTTTATTTTGAAAATGATTATAAACTTCTTCTCTTTTATTGTTAATTTCTTGAATGAAGACATCAAAATCGACAAATTTTGCTTCCATTTCTTCTAATTGAATGGAAAGTTTATTAAGAAAGTCTTCGCATTTTTCAGCTGTATTTGCAAGCTCTAAAAAGTTAATTACGGCTTGATCAAAAAGAGTTATTTGTGCTTTAAAATCTGCAGACAGCTCTTTTCCAGAAATTTCTCTTTTCTTATTGTTAAGCTCAATACGTTGTTGATTTATTTGCGCAAAAATTAACGAAATACTTTCTATAATTTGAGTAGAATGAGAAGCGTCTTCTATTTTTAAATTGTTAACAATATCAACTAATAATTCTAACTGAATGGCAAGCTCATCAATGTTTTTTTCAAGAGATTTTGCGTCAATCGTCTTTTTAAGATTACTTATTTCTTCATTAATTTCAGCAACTTTGTTTTGGTATGGAAGTAAAGCATCGTCTTGCAAAAGAAAGGAAACACAGGCATTAGATAATTCGTCTGCTCTTTCTTGAAGTTGTTTTTCAAGAGTTTCAATAACTATGTTGTCTGCATATTTTAGATCTTTGGCACTAATAAGTTCTCCTCGTAAAACTCTAATTTCGGATAAAACTGTAATAAATTGATCTAAAGCTTGATAGTCAATAATGCTAGTTTCAGATAAGATATGTTCACATTTTTCTTTTAATACAGCAATCGTTTGCGTAGTTTTATTTTTGATTTCTTGTGCCTTTTCAAACTCATTGATAGCAGCATGTGCAATTTTTCTAATTTCAAGTAAAGGCTGATTTAATTCATGAATTTCTTTTTCGCCTAAAAAGTAGTAACTGTCTAAAATTATGGTTGCTTGTTTAACAATATCATTGTACAATCCAGAATAGGAATCTTTTTTAGATAATAAGATATTAAGTTCCTGACATTCGGCCATAACACGAACTAAATCTTTGTTACCTATTTTATATAATAAATTATTTTTCAGTGATTCATCAATAATAACCTCTTTGGTAAAGGGAGTTTGCCAAATTTGGATAAGATGATGTTTGGTTTCTTCATTCGATTTAAAATAAGCTAATTTTCCACTATCAAACAAAGTAAAACCATTACAGCTTATAGGTGTTTCAATGGTTTGTTTAATGATGTTGTATGGAATTAGTAAATAATCATGCCCTTCTTCATCATAGAAAACAAACATGTAATTTTCTCCATTTACACCAATAATTCTGCGATTAAAATAAACAGGTTTGTCTTCTGTAGCAATTACTTTTATTTCCCCTGTTTGTAAAGCATAACCATTAGGGTAAATAACACCTTGGTTTTCTGGTAAAAGAATGATACAGTATTGTAAAGAATCTACACGAGCAACTTTTTTCTCTTTATGATTGTAAATAAAGAACCGTTCCGATTCTTGATACGGTTTGATTTTAAAAATAACGAGGTTATTATAATCAAAGAAATGAATTTCTGCATCATCTAATGTTTGATCTTTATGAATAACATCTTCGCTGTAAATTCCTTTTCCTGTGCTTGTGTTGTCTTCAATTTTAATGGTAATATCGCCACCAATCGCTTCTACAAAAACTTTGTCTGCTAAAGAAACATGTGGATGGCTTCCTTTGCGCTGCATGTCTCGAGTTGCTTTTGTCCATTTAAACTCTTGTTGGTTTGGATATTTTACTTCTGAAGCGCTTCTTGCATCAATAAAAGTTAAGGTGTTGTCTTTAATTAACCATTTAAAAGCTTTAATATCTGATGGACTATTCGATAATTGAAATACAAAATATAAATAGTTTTGCGTTACATGAAAGCGAACAAAAATAGTGTTTCTATAATATTTGTATAGATTTTTAAATTCTTCAATAAATATTTGATCTTCAATGAATTGAATAGGTTGTGGCTCAAAACGATTTTCTTTTAACAAATAAGCAGAAAAAACATCATTAAGATTTACTTCTGATCGAAGGCCGAGATGAGTATTATGTCCTACTAAGCATAATTTTCCTAAAGAAAAAATATCTTTAATAGTACAGTTTTGATCCGTAGAAATACGTTCATTGGCAATGAGTGAGAAGTCTACACCACCAAAGACTTTTTTTCGATCGTCATTTAAAGATTGAATGCGCTGAATTAAATCTTCTTTTTGTTCATTCAGTCGACTTTGAATTATTTCGTATGTCCCTGTATTTAATTTTTCGTTGCTCATTAATTTTTTTAGTAGAAGTTATAAATGCCATCATTTATATTGAAAGCAGCATGATAAAGAACACTATAATAAGAAAGTCTTCTATTAAAATTTGTTTCTTATTATAGGTTCTTTAAAAAAGGGCCATTATTTTATCGGTTTATTGTCTATACCTAAATGTTTAGCCATGTTCATTGCTTGTGCTAAGATTCCTTGTTCGTTTTCATTGGCTACTTTTTTCAATTGAAAAATTAAAGAAGCGATGCTTAAATTTTTGATATCTTCAGATGAAATTTTATATTTTTCAACCATATTCATCACTTTACCAATAATGTTTTCATTATCGGCATTATTCAGTAAAGCGTCTTTTACCAGTTGTGCATTTTCACTATGTTGAATGAATTTATCAATTCCTTTTCCTGCTGAAATTTGTCTGACTACATTATCAAAGAATGAATTGTCACCACCTACAATATCAATATTTGCTGTTTTAAATGCTTCCGCTAATACTTGTGCTTGTGCTTGAGCAATATCTTTTTGAATTGAAATTTGTGCTAATTCTACTTCTTTTTCTTTGGCAAGAGTAAGTCTGAATTCTTCATGTTCTTTACCAGCATCGTTTAGTTTCTTCATAGCTTCAGCTTTTTCAGTAATACCTGCTGCTTCAGCATACGCTTTTTCTTTGATTACTTCTGCCTGTGCAAGGCCTTCTTGTTTGTTTGCAGTTGCTTTTTTCTCAATAATATTAGCTTCTATAAACCCTTGTTTTTCCATTGCGTCAGCTTTAGCATGCATCACTTGCGCTTCAGATAAACCTACAGTAGCTTCTTCTTTTGCTTTTGCTTCAGCTATTATTTTACGAGCATCTGCTTCTTTTTCAGCAGCATCTCTTTTTGCTTGTGCTTCAATAACATATTTTTGAGCATCTTTTTCAGCAGCTAATTTACGAGCTTCAGCAGCTCGCGTTTGAGCGATTAAGTTTTCTTCTGCTTCTCTTGCAGCAATAATTAATTGGACTTGTTTTTCTCTTTCAGCACCTTTTAACGCTTCTACATCGTAAATGTTTTGTTGCTCTTCAACTACTGTTTTTTCTTTTACCAATCTTTCTCGAATAACATCCTGAATGTTTTTCTTTTCTACTTCTACAGCTTTATCTTTTTCAATATCAGCTAATGCAACCACACGTTCTCTTTCTGTTGCTTCTAACAAGCGGTCTTTTTGAACTCTTTCAGTTTCTACTAATTCTGCTCTTTCTTTATTTTTAGCAGCGATAACAACTTGTCTTAATTTATTCTCTTCAGCAACTTGTAATTTTTCTTCAGTAGCAATACGAACAGATTCAGACTTTAAACGTTCTTCTTCTGCTACTTTTAAAATTTCAGCATTTTCTCTAGCTTGAATATTGGCAATTTCTCTTCGTTGTTGCTCTTCTTTTTCTGCTAATTGTTTTTCAAGTTCCAAAATAGTTTCTCTAGCTTCAACATCTTGCTTTTTAATCGTTTTTTCTTCTTCTCTTCGAACTAAATTTGCTTTAATGTTTTGAGAAGCTGTTAATTCTGTAATTTTTTTAATTCCTTCAGAATCTAGAATGTTGTCTTTATTTAAATGCTGTAATGATGTTTGTTCTAAATAATCAATAGCACAATCATCTAAAACATAACCATTTAAATCGGTTCCAATAATGTTTAATATCTCTTGACGAAACTCGCTTCGGGCTTCATATAATTCAATGAAATCAAATTTTTTACCTACTGTTTTTAAGGCTTCAGAGAATTTGGCTTCAAATAACTCTCTTAAGGTTCCAATGTCTGATGCTCTTTGGCAACCAATAGTTTGACCAACATTTATAATGTCATCTACCGATTTGTTTACTCTTACGAAAAAAGCAACTTGTATATCAGCACGCATATTGTCTTTACAAATCAATCCGTCTTTTCCTTCTCTGGATATTTCTAGTTTTTTTACTGAAATATCCATATATTCTAAACGGTGAATAACAGGAATTACAATACCAGCATTAAAGAATACTTTAGCACCACCATAACCTGTTCTCAAAAGGACAACTCCTTGAACTGTCTTTTTGTACATGGATAAAATCCAAAAAATTAACCCCAAAAAAGCAATAAGAATTACTGCAATTGTAATGTAAAATGTAGTCATAAAGTAAATTTTAATTTATTTTTTAAAGTAGTAAGGTTTATATTTCATATGATTTTTCAACCCAATAAAATTTTTTATCAGGATTTTCGTCTACAATGCAAACATTTTCTCCTTCTTTTAAAAGAGAGCCATCTTTGCTTTTTACCAATAATTTGATTGGATCTTTATTAATAATTATTTCAATCATCCCTATTCTATCCTTATCAATAGTCGATTTAAGTTTTCCTATTCTGCCTAAATAATCATAAGCTTCTTCGCCTTTGTGGTTGATTTCTTTAAATATCGGTTTTAAAGGTAAGCTTATATATTTTGTTAGGAATAAACTGATGATAAAAGCAGGTAAAATAGTTATAAAATACATCCAATATGGTAAAGGGATTAAGTAACTTATGTTTACATTAATAAGCCAAGTAAAAAGTAATACAAGGGTTAAAAAAAAAGTGATAGGAATGATGTCTAAATTTAAAAATTTTAGAAACTGAATAAATGAAGAAGGATCATGAGGAACTTCTACCATACCATCTGGTGTGTCAATGTCTGCATCTACATCTACATCAATATCTGCATTAAAATCAGTATCAAAATCAACATCAAAATCTCCTACACCTGAGATTATAGTAAAAACCCAATACAGCACACTTAATATTAATAATATTGAAAGTATGCTGTTAGCTGGATTAAATGAAACTTTTATTAACTCTTCAAAACTCATTGGCTATTATTATTGAATTGTTCTTTTAGTTTTAATAATTCGTTTTCAGCTCTTGAATCAGAAGTATTGACCGCATCGTTAATTTCTTGATCAATACTTTTGGAAGCATTTGCAATATGACCATAGGCATCTGCTAATGCCTCTTGTTGAATTACTTTGTCTTTCATTTTTTCTAACATTGAAATCGTACTGTCAGAATCAATTTGCGTCATTTTTTTATTTATATCCTGAGTAGCTTGACTCACTTGAACACGTGCTTTGAGTGTTTTTAATTCGCCTTCCCATTTTGAAATAGTAGATTTTAATGAGTTGATGTTAACTTGCATTTTATCCACATCGTTTTCCAGTTTTTGGCGTTCGCTATCAGCTACTTGAGCATCCTGTAGCGACTGTTCTTTCTTTTTTAAGGCTTCTTTGGCTAAGCGATCGGCTTCTTCAATTGGCATTTCTTCTTTTATTCCTTTTTGAACCAAAAGCATGGCTTTATTTTGATAATCTTCAGATTGATTCAGTAAGGCTTCTTTTTCATTTTTTCTACGAATAGAAAGTGCCTTTACTTGAGCTAAGGCATGTATACTTTGATCTAATTGTTCTTTCATTTCACGAATACCTTGTTCCGTCATTTTTATAGGGTTTTCAAGGCTATCTATAGCCGAATGTGCTTCCGCTTTACCTATTCTAAAAAGTCTTTTAATTATGTTCATGATAGAATCTGAATTATAATGTTAATACTACGGTTTTTTTTGGAATTATCTAAATAGTAAATAGATTATTTTTGTTAAAAAGCAGGCTATTTTAATAATTAAACATACCATCTGTTCTTTATTTGTTTGTTATTTTATTATTTGCTAAAAGCAATCATTTCACTAGAATATTCACTTATTAATAAACTCAATGAATTCAGCGTGGCAATCAATTCATTCTGGTCTAAATTCTCGGCTTGAAGAGTGTCTCTAAAAATTACTTTTTCTCCAGTTTCATCTATTACAAAAGCACCATGTACAATATCTCTATTTTTAATTAATAATTGTTTGTAAGCATTTTGCTGATTGTTTTTGCAACGGAATAAAAATTGTTCAATAATTAAAATCTGTGGTGCAATTACGATCATCATATTTTTTATTCCTTCGCTTTCTTTTTCGATAATAAATGTTTGATGTTCGTCGCTTTCAAAGCTAATGTTGTATTCTAATTCTAGTAACCAACTTTTAATTTTTGAAAATAGTTTCGATTGTTTCATATAAAAAGAATTAGGTTAATTAGTTAAACAAATTTAGACAAAAAAAATCATTTTGCAAATATTTTTAGCAAAAAAATCTATAATTGTTTGTATATTTGCAAAAAAGAATAGCGAAATGACATATTTTGGAACCAATTTAAAAAAAATAAGACAGATAAAAGGGCTGAGCCAACAAGCCTTTGCTGAGCTTATTGATTTGAATAGAGGGGTGATTAGTTCTTATGAAGAAGGAAGAGCGGAACCCAAAATAGAAACCTTGCTAAGAATTGCTAATTATTTTGGAATATCTACAGATGATATTATTTCAAAACCTTTAACAGTTAATCAGTTGGCTAATTTTACCTTAATTGAAGATAGTATACCTCCTTTTCAGAATGATTCAGAAGTTGAAATTCAAGAACTTACCGAAAAAGGAGAGGTAAAAAACATAGAGTTGCAAAAAATATTTGCAAATTTTGATTTTGTATTCTTTGTAAATGAAGATTTAGCCTCTAAAAGCAATTATTTAAACGACACTGTTTTATTTTTAAAAGAAGCGATTCAACCCGATGAATCGCATAATGGCTTTTTACTATTTCCTAAAGGAAAAGCTGTATTTTCAACTGTATTTATCCCTACTGAGAAAAATTATGCAATAATAGGTGTTTTGGGAAGTACTTTTTTGGCAGAACAAAAATCATTAGTAAGTCGAATTGAATTATTAGAAAAAAAAGTGTTTGGTAATTAAAACGCTACATTCTATTTTTTAAGTACGTTAACAAAAATCAAAAAAGAGACTTATATCTGTAGATTTTTTTAACTTTGAAAACTTATTCTTAAAGTACTAAAATGAATATTAAAATTATTAACCGCTCTCAACACGATTTGCCTTCTTACGAAACTATCGCATCTGCTGGAATGGACTTAAGAGCTAATTTACCAGAAGCTATAGTTCTAAAACCTTTAGAAAGAGTTATTGTTAAAACGGGTTTATTTATTGAATTGCCTATAGGTTATGAAGCACAAGTACGTCCTAGAAGTGGTTTAGCTGCTAAAAAAGGAATTACCGTTTTAAATTCACCTGGAACAATAGATGCTGATTATAGAGGTGAAATAGGGGTTATACTCGTAAATCTTTCAAATGAAGCGTTTATCATTGAAAATGGAGAAAGAATTGCTCAGTTAGTCATTGCTAAACACGAAAGAGCAGAATGGATAACGGTTGAAACCTTATCCGAAACTTCTAGAGGCGAAGGAGGTTTTGGAAGTACTGGAGTAAAATAAATTTAACGATTTGTAGTTTTTAAAAAGCAAATCATAAAATACAAGATGAGAATATGAAAATAATAGTACCAATGGCGGGTCGTGGTTCACGTCTTCGACCACATACATTAACGGTTCCTAAACCTTTAATTCCAATAGCAGGAAAACCTATTGTACATCGATTAGTAGAGGATATTGCTGGAGTTTTAAATCAAGCAATTGATGAAGTAGCTTTTATTATTCACGAAAGTTTTGGTTCTCAAGTTGAAAAGGAATTAATCGAAATTGCACACAAATTAGGAGCTAAAGGAACCATATATTATCAAAATGAAGCTTTAGGAACAGGGCATGCCATTATGTGTGCCAAAGATTCTTTAAGTGGTCCAGCAGTTATTGCTTACGCAGACACTTTAATTAGAGCCGACTTTGATTTGGACATTACAGCGGATAGTGTTATTTGGGTTAAACAAGTAGAAAGGCCTGAAGCTTTTGGTGTGGTAAATTTAAATGAAAAGGGAGAAATCATTGAGTTAGTAGAAAAACCAAAAGAATTTGTTTCTGATTTAGCAGTTATTGGAATCTATTATTTTAAAGATATTGCAATTCTTAAAAACGAACTCCAATCGGTGCTTGATAATAATATTATTCATGGTGGAGAATATCAAATTAACGATGGAATTAAACAAATGATGCAAAAAGGCATGAAATTTGTACCAGGAAAAGTAGATGAATGGATGGATTGCGGCAATAAAGAAGTAACGGTTGAAACCAATGGTAGAATGTTGTATTTTTTACACCAAGATGGCGAAAATTTGGTTTCCCAAAATGTAACATTAGAAAGCGCAACCATTATTCCTCCTTGTTATATCGGTGAGGATGTGGTTTTAACAAATGCTACAATTGGTCCGAATGTATCTATTGGTAAAGGCTGTAAAATTACAAATGCTGAAATTTCAAACAGTCTTATTCAAACGCATTCCCAAGTTCAAAACGCGAAGCTAGACAATGCCATGATTGGGAACTATGCAAGTTTTGACGGTAATTTTAAAAGTATCAGTATCGGAGATTATTCCGTTTTAGAATAAAGTAAATAATGAGTAAATTAAAAATAAGAATGAGGTATACAATCTGGTTGTTTTTTTGCAGCCAAGTCTTATTATTTGCTCAAGAAAATCCTGAAGACATTGCTCTAGCTGAAGATAAAACTGAAAATAATTTTTATGAAAGTGTAAAACAACGCGCCATTGAAAATTATGATAAAGCTATTGTTGCTATTGAAAAATGCATTCAAATAGATAATACTAATCCAGTTTTTTATCATGAATTAGGAAAAAATTATCTAGACTTAAAACAATATCCTCAAGCCGAAAAAGCGTTCCAAAAAGCAGTGGATTTAAATCCTAAAGAAAGGTGGTATTGGAATGGTTTATATGATGTATACTATCAAACGAAAGAGTATCAAAAAGCAATTCCTGTTGTTCAAAAACTAATTGAGTTTGATCCCAATCTCAAAGAAGATTTAATTTCTTTGTATATGTATACCAATCAAAGAGATAAAGCATTGGAAGTATTGAAGCAAATGGAAAAAGAGATGGTTTTAAGTAAAACTATGGAATTCTATAAACTTAAAATTCAAGAATCAAATGCTTTCGCTAAACCAGAAAAAAATGAACTGGAAAAAGCCATAAAAGAGAATCCCAAAGAAGAACAAAATTATATCGATTTAATACTTCTATACTCGGAAAGTAATCAGGAAGAGAAAGCTTTTGAAGTGGCTAAAAAATTGGCTGAAGCTATTCCAAATTCAGAATGGGCAAAAATAAGCTTATTCAAATTCTATCTTTTAGAAAATAACGGTGCCGAAGCATCAAAAACCTTATTGACAGTTTTAAAGAATAATAAGGTAGATATGAAAATAAAACAGCGCATGTTGAACGAATTTCTATTGTTTGTTGTTAAAACCAATACCTACGAACCAGAGCTCATGCAAGCTGTTGATTATGTTTCTTCCGATACCAGTGTTAATTCACCATTAGAAATAGGTAAATTCTATTTCAACAAGCAACTCTTTGATAAAGCGAGTGTTTATTTAGAAAAAGGATTAAAAAAGGAACCAGAAAATTTTAATACGGTTTTATTACTTATCCAATGTTATGATAAAACTCAAAATTTCGAAGCCATAGTTAGACTTACAGAAGATTATATTGATTTATTTCCTTCTCAAGCCATATTATATTATTATGCAGGTTATGCCAATAATAAGGTAGGGAATTATAAAAAAGGGAAAGGGTATTTGGAAGACGGATTAGAGTTTTTAGTAGAAGATGTTGCTCTAGAAAAGGAGTTTTACAAACTTCTAGCAGTTGTTTATAAAAACTTAGGAGATCCAAAAAAAGAAAGCAGCTACTTAGAAAAAGCTAAAGAATTAGAAAAAAGAAAATAATAATGAGAAAATTTTTTCCATTAGTACTAATCCTAGTATTGTTCTCTTGTAAGAGTAAAAAAGGGATTACAAACGGAATAGCCGTAAAAGAGATTACTACTTCCAAAATTATTCAAGGACATTATAAAAATAAGCAAGATTTTAAAACAATTGCGATACGTGCGAATGCAAAATATAAGGATGAAGGACAATCCCATTCCGTAAATGCAGATATTCGTATCCAAAAAGATAAAATGATTTGGATCAATGTTAAGATGCTTGGATTTCCTCTTGCAAAAGTTTTAATCACTCCCGAAAAAGTGAGTTATTATGAAAAAATCAATAACACTTATTTTGAAGGAGATTTTAGTGTTTTAAGTAATTGGTTAGGTACCGATTTGGATTTTACCAAAGTACAAAACTTATTGTTAGGAAATGCGGTTGACGATTTGAATGCGGGAAAATATGAAAATTCAATTGAAGATAATTTATACAAATTAGTTGAAAAAGGAGTAAATGAAACTCAAAAAGAGTTTTATTTTGAGTCCGCACATTTTTTATTGAAGAAAGAGCTTATAAGCCAGCCCAAAGAAGATAGAAAAGTAGAAGTTCAATATCCTGCTCACCAAGAACAAAAATCTATTTTTCTACCCAATGAAATTCAAATTAAAGCTATTCATAAGGAAGAAATTAACATCTCTTTATTTTATAAAAGCATTAGTTTTGATGAAGAATTGAATTTCTCTTTTGAGATACCTGATGGGTACGAAAGAGTGGATGTTAATTAATCGTCTTTTTAAATTAAAAACCAAGTATCTTTGTAAAAACAAATATAATGAACCGTTTACTTCAAGTCTTATTTTTTTTCTTTCTCTCTTTAGGAGCTTTTGCACAATTGTCGGAACAAGAGAAGTTAGAACAGCGAAAGGAAGAAATTAATAAAGAAATAGCTGCTTTTAAAGCTTTATTAAAAGTAGAAAACACGAAAGAGAAATCGGTTTTGAACCAAATTGCGGAACAACGCGCTAGAATTCGTCTAAGCGAACAATTAATTAACACTACTTCAAGACAAATGCGATTGCTTGATGATGATATATATTTGAAGCAATTAGAAATTAATAAACTCAACCGCGAACTCAAGATTCTGAAAGAAGATTATGCTAAAATGATTGTAAAATCCTATAAAAGCAGAAATGATCAAAGCAGAATCATGTTTGTTTTGTCTTCTCAAAATTTTTTACAAGCCTATAAACGCATTCAATATATGAAACAATATGCTAGTTTTAGAAAAATGCAAGGAGAAGAAATAGTTGAAAAGCAAGAAAAGTTAATAGAGACAAAAAAGAAACAAGAAGCAAGTAAAAAAGAAAAACAAAAAGCATTAGCGGAAAATTTAGCTGAGAAAAAAGAACTCGAAACACAGAAACAAGAACAAGAAAAATTAGCAAAAGAGCTTCAAAAAAACAAGAAGAAGTACACCGCAGAAATTGATAAGAAAGAAAGAGAGCGAAAAGAAATTGACCGAAAAATTAAAAAGTTAATTGCCGATGCCATTGCTGCTGCCAATAAGAAAAATGAAAAGAAAACAGGTGTGAAATCTTCGGGTTCATCTTCTAAATTTGATTTAACTCCAGAAGGGAAAATCGTTTCTGATAATTTTAAATCTAATAAAGGAAAATTACCTTGGCCTGTAGATAAAGGATATGTACAGCTAAAATATGGTAATTATCAAGATCCAATTCATAAAAACGTAACCCATTTAAATAGTGGAATTGAAATTGCAGCTTTACCGGGTACTTCTGCTAGAGCAGTTTTTGATGGAGAAGTGTTACAGGTGCAAAAAATTAATGGTGATAAAAAAGCGGTATTCGTTAGACATGGTGACTTTATTACGGTTTATCTCAATCTTGAAACGGTAAGTGTATCTGTAGGTGATAAAATTTCAGTAAAACAAAATCTAGGTAAAATTATTACTGATGCTTCAGGAAAAGCCATTTTGAAATTTATGGTTTACCAAAATGCAAATACATTAAATCCAGAACAGTGGTTGTCTAACAAATAATAAAAAAACTTTAACAAAAACGGCAAAAAAAATGTATCCAAGTTAACAGATTGTAGCCGTATGTTTGTAATGGTTAATAGCAGTAATTTTTTCTACTCGAGAAAAAGTTTAAACCCGAAGGTTCACTTCGGGTTTTTTTATGGTTTTAATTTGTTTAATTGATAATAAAAAAACTTTAACAAAAACGGCAAAAAAAATGTATCCAAGTTAACAAATTGTAGTCGTATGTTTGTAATGGTTAATAGCAGTAATTTTTTCTACTCGAGAAAAAGTTTAAACCCGAAGGTTCACTTCGGGTTTTTTTATGCTTATAAGTTAAGTATTTGATAGTTTTGAAACTTTAACAAAAACGGCAAAAAAAATATATCCAAGTTAACAAATTGTGGTCGTATGTTTGTAATGGTTAATAGCAGTAATTTTTTCTACTCGAGAAAAAGTTTAAACCCGAAGGTTCACTTCGGGTTTTTTTATGTCTTAAAGGTTGTATATGCTTATTTGTAAATTTTAACAAGAAAGGCAAAAAAAATATATCCAAGTTAACAAATTGTGGTCGTATGTTTGTAATGGTTAATAGCAGTAATTTTTTCTACTCGAGAAAAAGTTTAAACCCGAAGGTTCACTTCGGGTTTTTTTATTAGATTAGCTTTTAAAAAAACTAATTTATGAATGCCTCAATTGTAACCCCCAAACCAAATAACCCTCCTGAAGAGTTAACAAAATTATCTCAAGGATATATTGTTAAAGCAACGATAGCAATACTATCTATTCTGTTGTTTTTTGTTTTATACACTTCATTAATAATTGCTTTGTTCTATTTAGTATATATAGCTATTACTTATGAAGTAGGAAGTATCAATAAATTTACCATATTGATTAAATTAGGTGCTATTGCAGGCACAGTTATGTTAGCACTGTTTACATTAAAATTTATTTTTAAATTAAGAAATCATAAACCCGATAATCGAATTAAATTAAATAAAGAAGAAAATAAAGAGCTGTTTTCTTTTATAGAAGATATCTGTAAAAGTTCTGGAGCTCCAAAGCCCAAAAACATTTATGTAGATCCAGACGTAAATGCCTATGTTTCTTACACTAATGTTTGGTTGAGTTTGTTTCTTCCAACGAAAAAAGAACTTACAATAGGTTTAGGTTTAGTTAGTAGTCTAAATTTAAGCGAATTTAAAGCTGTAATAGCGCACGAATTTGGACATTTTGCGCAAAGAAGTATGAAAATTGGAAGTTATATTCATAGTGCCAACACCATTATTAACGGGATGATTTTTAGCAGAGACAAATGGGATGAAATATTAGATCAATGGCGAGACTCAGATATTCGTCTTTCCTTTGCGGCCTGGATAATTACGCCTGTTATTTGGGTTATTAGACGGGTATTAACGCTTTTTTATATGTTATTAAATAGAATGCATTCTTTGCTTTCTCAAGAAATGGAATTCAATGCTGATAAAGTAGCTGTTAAAGTGGCGGGCAGTGATGCAATTGTTTCTGCTTTATGGAGATTAGAACACGGATTTACAAATTGGAACACGATTGTGAGTAATGCCTTCCATGCTTCAAAAAAAGAGGTCTATTCAAAAAATTTATATCATCATAAGGGAATAGCTTTAGAAAAGCAAAAAGAAAATTTTACTACTATTTTAAATGGTTTACCTGTAGATCAAAATGGTTCAAGAGTCTTCTTTTCTATATCTGAAAATGCTAAAGTGAGCATGTATGCCAGTCACCCACCAAATGCATTAAGGGAAAAAAGTGCAAAATCTCCTTTTTTAAAGTGTGATATAGATACAAGAAGTCCGTGGATATTATTTTCAAATAAACTTGTGCTTCAAGAGATGCTAACTAAGTTGGTTTACGAAAAATACTTACAAAAGAATCCAACACAATTTGTAGAAGAAGCAGACTTTCAGCAATTTATTGAAGCGGAATCAATAGAGAATTCATTGTTTGAAGAATATGAGAACACTTTTCAAAATAGATTTATTACAATACCATCTATTTCAAAAATCGACTTATTACATAAAGAGTCACTATCGTTAGAAGATTTAAAAAAAGAATTAAAAATTTTGATGCTTCCTGTAAAAGACATTGAAGCCCTTATGCAAAAAGCAAATGAAATAGCTTCGGGAACAACCAAAGACAAAAAGCTTATGTATAAAGACAAAATGTATACTAAAAAAGATATTCAAACGGTATACGATATCTTAATTGCAGATAGAGAAGCTTTATTTTTATCTTCTTTTACTGCATGGGATGAGAAATTTATTGGTTATTTTTATCAATTAGCTCAACAAAAACAACAGGCTGAGGTATTAATCAAGCGGTATGAGCAACATCAAAAAATTGTGGGATTGTTTCAATTTTTGTTGACTTCCAAAAATGAGATACTTACTAATATTAGCCAGTTGCAAAGCATAGGCGAAGTAACTCAAATTATGGTAGATAACTTAGCCAATGATATCAAACAAAAAGTAAAACATATCAATGCAGAACTAATGCAGTTTTATACTATAGAGTTTATTCCATTGCCTAATATTGAAACGGTTGCTGAATTAAAAAAAGCATTATTTGATGATGGACAACTTAAAGAAGAAAAAGGTAGAATTTTTGAAAATGATGGAATCAACCGAATTATAATAGCGATAGACAATGGTATAGTAAGTTGTAATCGTATTGAAAATAAAAGTATTGAACAAATTTTAAAAACACACAAAGAATTACTACAAAATTAACAAGAAAGGCAGAAAACTTGTATCCAACTTAACAAAGAGTAGTTGTATATTTGTTACAGTTAATAGCAGTAAATTTTTCCAAATTAAGGAAAGGGTAAAAATTTTAAAGGCCGAATTTCTCATTTTTTCGGCCTTTTTTTATGTGCAAAAATGTAGCATAAACTTTAACAAGAAAGGCAAAATTATTGTATCCTACTTAACAAGATTCAAACGTATATTTGGTGTTAGTTAATAGCAGTAAATTTCCAAATTAAGGAAAAGGGTAAAAATTAAAAGGTCGGTTCCATCTCATTCCGACCTTTTTTTATGATAAAACATGTAAATTTTAACAAATTCGGCAAAAAAGTTGTAACCATCTTAACAAATCATAGTTGTATATTTGTAATGGTTAATAGCAGTAATTTTTTCTACTCGAGAAAAAGTTTGAAAAGCCGAAGCTCATAGACTTCGGCTTTTTGCATTTTATAAAGTGTTATTCTAAAACTAAGTAGCTATAATATTAAGAGATTCCATTCAGTAGTTCTAACGCACGTGTAATGGTTTTTACATTTTCAAAAGTCAATAATAATCGTAAACCACTTTTGGTTTGTTTCTCCTTCATTTTGCAAACATTTCCATTTTGTTGTACATATTGTAGTACTTTCATAAAGCGATTGCTCTGATAAAAATTACTTTGTTGGTCACCAATAAAATAACCAATCATCTTTCCTTGTTTTATAACTACTTTTTCAATTCCCATAGCAGTAGCTTTCCATTTTAAACGCACACTGTTTAGTAAAGCTACAGCGGGTTTCGGTAAAGGACCAAAACGATCTATTAACTTTTGTTCGAACAAAACTAAATTAGCCTCGTCTTTTATGAGGTTTAATTCATTATACAAATTCAAACGTTCTGTAATGTTGTTAATATATTCATCTGGAAAAAGAATCTCAAAATCAGTATCAATTTGAATGTCTTTTACATATTCTTTTGTCTCTACATCATTGTCTTCTGGATATAACTCCGCAAATTCATTCTCTTTTAACTCTTCTATGGCTTCGTTCATGATTTTCTGATAGGTATCAAATCCAATTTCATTAATAAAACCACTTTGCTCACCACCTAATAAATCACCAGCACCTCTAATTTCCAAATCTTTCATGGCAATATTAAAACCGCTTCCTAATTCACTGAACTGTTCTAAAGCTTGGATTCGTTTTCTAGCATCATCTGTCATTGCAGAATAAGGCGGTGTGATAAAATAACAAAACGCTTTTTTATTACTTCTTCCTACACGACCTCTCATTTGGTGTAAGTCAGATAAACCAAAATTATTGGCATTATTAATGAAAATAGTATTTGCATTGGGTACATCTAAACCGCTTTCAATAATAGTGGTTGCAACTAAAACATCAAATTCACCTTCCATAAAAGAAAGCATTAATTCTTCCAGTTTTTTACCATCCATTTGACCATGACCAATACCCACTTTTGCTCCAGGGACCAAACGTTGAATCATTCCTGCCACTTCTTTGATGTTTTCAATACGATTATTGATAAAAAATACTTGTCCACCTCTTTCAATTTCATAAGAAATCCCGTCACGAATTACTTCTTCGTTAAAAGAAACGACTTGTGTTTCAATTGGATACCGATTGGGTGGCGGCGTTGTAATAACCGATAAATCACGAGCAGCCATCAAAGAAAACTGCAAAGTTCTTGGTATAGGCGTTGCAGTTAAGGTTAACGTATCTACTGTTTCTGAAATAGTCTTTAATTTGTCTTTTACGTTTACACCAAATTTTTGTTCTTCATCAATAATCAGTAAACCTAAATCTTTAAATTTTACATTTTTATTGACCAATTGGTGTGTACCAATAAGAATATCTAAAGTGCCTTCTTCTAATTCTTTTAAGGTTTCTGCTTTTTGTTTGGCAGTTCTAAAACGGTTAAGATACCCTACTTTTACGGGTAAATCTTTCAAGCGTTCTGAAAAAGTACGGAAATGTTGATAGGCTAAAATAGTAGTAGGAACAAGAACAGCAACTTGCTTACTATTGTCAACGGCTTTAAAAGCAGCTCTAATGGCTACTTCTGTTTTACCAAAACCTACATCTCCACAAACCAATCGATCCATAGGTTTATCGCTTTCCATGTCCATTTTTACATCATTGGTAGCGGTAACCTGATCGGGTGTGTCTTCATATATAAAAGAACTTTCCAACTCTTTTTGTAAATAACTATCTGGTGCAAAAGCATAGCCTTTTTCTAATTTTCTTTTGGCATATAACTGAATCAAATTAAAGGCAATATGTTTGACTCTTGCTTTTGTTTTTTGTTTTAAAGCTTTCCAAGCATTGCTTCCTAATTTGTAAATTTTGGGTGGTGCGCCATCTTTACCATTGTATTTTGAAATTTTATGCAGGGAGTGAATGCTCACATAAACAATATCATTGTCAGCATATACTAATTTTATCGCTTCTTGTTTTTTGCCTTCAACATCAATTTTTTGTAAGCCACCAAATTTTCCAATTCCATGATCAATATGCGTTACATAATCCCCTACTGATAATGAGGTTAATTCTTTAAGCGTAATGGTTTGCTTTTTAGAATAGCCATTTTTGATGTTGAACTTATGGTAACGTTCAAAAATTTGATGATCGGTATAACAAGCTATCTGTAACTCTTCATCAATAAATCCTTGGTATAAAGGGAAAACAACTGTTTTATATTGTTTTCGAGTCGCTTCATGATGTTCAGAATCAATATCTTCAAAAATGTCGTGAAAACGATTGGCTTGATTTTCATTGGCACAAAACAAATAGTTGGCAATATTATGCGCATGATTATCACTTAAATTATGTAATAATAAATCAAATTGCTTGTTGAATGAGGGTTGGGGTTGTATATAAAATTCGAATGTCTTCGAGGTTTTAAACATGGGTTTTGAATGGAGTTCAACTATGGAGAAGTCCAATGCTTTATGTAAAAATTGTTTTTCATTTAAGAACAATTCTTCAGGTGTAGCGTGTTTGATATCGCTTGACAGTTTATGAAAAGCTTCGCTCGCTTTATCAAACAATTTATTCAATTGTTGCCCTAATAGCTCGGTGTTTTGAATGAATAAAACGGTCTTTTCATTGATATATTCTAAAAAACTTTCTCTGCTTTCTTGTAAGAGTTTGTTTTCTACATTCGGGATAATGCTAATTTTTTTCAGTTTTTCTACTGATAATTGCGTTTCTACATCAAAACTTCGAATACTATCTACTTCATTGCCAAAAAACTCAATGCGATACGGATGATCATTAGAGAATGAAAATACATCGACAATTCCTCCACGAACTGAAAATTCTCCAGGTTCGGTTACAAAATCTACGCGTTTAAAATTATATTCAAAAAGGGTCTCATTGATGAAATCGATAGAAACTTTATCGGAAACACTTAATTTTAAAGTGTTTTTTTCAAGTTCTCTTCGGGTAACAACTTTTTCAAAAATCGCATCTACATAAGAAACAATAAGGGCTGGTTTTTTGAGAGAGTTAATTCGATTAAGAACTTCAGCTCGTAATAGAATATTGGCATTATCGGTTTCTTCAATTTGATACGGTCTTCTATAAGAACCTGGATAGAATAAGACATCTTGATCGTTAATTAAATGTTCTAAGTCATTTAAATAATACGCAGCTTCTTCTTTATCATTAAATAAGAGTAAAAAAGGAACTTCTGATTTTTGAAACAAAGCATGAATTACAAAAGAAAAGGAAGAGCCTATAAGTCCTGTAACATGTATCTTATTAGAATGGGTAATCGATTCAGAAATTTGAGAAATCTTAGGTAGTTTCTCATATTTTTGGATTATTTCAGAAGCTTTCAAGATGAATCAGTTTGTTTTTAAATTAAAAGATTATTCTTTAGTTATCGTATCTGTTGCTTTATTTTTGTCGTTTTCAATAATTTCTTCTTGAAATTTCTTCTTGGCTAAACGGGTCGTATCTAAGGCACGAATCATGTCGTCTTCTCCTACTTCCTTAGGAATTGCTTTTTTAATAAAGACTTCGTCCCATTGGGTGTAAACTCCCTTTATTTCTTCATTAATTTCACCAATTAAAGCGACTACTTTTTTTTCAGGAATTTCTTCAAGATGGATATAGGTGTCTAATGATTTAATCTTAGTGTTTAAGGTAATCAAACGGCTTTTTACTTGAGGAATATTGAATGTCTCAGGAACTCTCAAACTTAAACTATCGGCTCTTTTGGAAACATTTTTAATCTTCAATTGAAACGCTAATAACGATGTTTTAGGTTTTTCTTGAAGTTCTCTTTTAAACTGTTCCCAATGTTTCCATCCTTCAATGGTTTTGTTTACTTCTGGTCTGGCTTCTGGAAAAACAAATTGCCATTTTTTAGAAATCGTTTCAAAGACAACTTCTTTTTTTTCTGCTAATTTTAAAGATTCTTCGTTTTGTTTTGAAAAATCATCACAGGAAAGTAAACTTAGAGATACTATAAGTGCAACTAGGTATTTCATTTTCATTTGTAATTAAAGCAAAAATACTAATGTTTGTTCAAACTTAGATTTATTTAGGTATTTTCTTAACATTTCACTGCTAAATAATTTCTCAAAAATGAATACGTCGTCCTTACGAAAACCTTATATTTGTTCTCAAATTTCATTTAAAGCATGGATACAAAAATTTTAATCATTGGTGCTTGTGGACAAATTGGCACAGAACTTACTGCAAAATTAAGAGCTACTTACGGGGTGGACAATGTTGTTGCATCAGATATTAGAAAATTAGAGAATGATGTCGTGAACAATGGTTTGTTTGAAGTAGTAAATGCTTTAGATTACAATCAAATAGAACATTTAATTGAGAAATACAAAATAACCGATGTGTATTTAATGGCAGCTTTACTTTCTGCAACTGCCGAGAAGAACCCAGCCTTTGCTTGGGACTTAAATATGAATTCGTTATTTCATGTGCTCAACTTAGCAAAGGCAGGAAAAATCAAAAAAATATTTTGGCCTTCTAGTATTGCCGTTTTTGGACCTACAACTCCTGCTAAAAACACACCGCAATATACCATTATGGAACCTACAACAGTGTATGGTATCTCGAAACAAACAGGTGAAAGATGGTGTGAATACTACCATAACCAATATGGTGTGGATGTAAGAAGTATTCGTTATCCAGGTTTAATTAGTTGGAGTACAGAACCAGGTGGCGGAACGACCGATTATGCGGTTGATATTTACCATAAAGCCATTACGGAAGGAAAATTTACCAGTTTCCTTTCAGAAAATACTGGTTTGCCTATGATGTACATGGACGACGCTATTAAAGCAACCATCAGTATTATGCAAGCACCAAGCGAACAAATAAAGATTCGTTCTTCTTATAACTTAGCCGCAATGAGCTTTACTCCCAAAGAAATTGCAGCTGAAATCAAAAAACATTATCCAAATTTCACCATCGATTATGCTCCAGATTTTAGACAGAAAATCGCGGATAGCTGGCCAGAAAGTATTGATGACACTAGAGCTAGAGAAGATTGGGGATGGAAGAATGATTACAACATGGAGAACATGACGGTGGAAATGTTAGAAATGCTTACAAAAAATGTTTATTAGTTAAATTATTGTTTTTTTGGATGTTGTGAATACTAAACCTCTAATTTTAGAGTTTAGCTATCAAAAAAACAAACAAACAAAAAAACAAACAACATGAAACTACCTTTACTATGGAAGCGCTTCTTTGCGTTTGCAATGCTTCTTTCTACGTATTGGGTTACAGCCCAAACCCAACCCTTTCCCGCTAATCTTACCTTTTCTAATGGTTTAATGCCAACCAATAAAAATGATGCGGATGCAAGCAGTAGTTACACGACTTGGAAAACCAACTTTATCGAGGCTTGTTCCAATGGGCGTTACAGAGTGCGATTTGATAATCCCAATGAAACGGTTTCGGAAGGAATCGGCTACGGCATGTTATTAACAGTTTATAAAGCCGATCAAGTTACTTTTGATGGGTTGTGGAATTATTATAAAGACAATAGGAATTCGAATGGCGTTATGAATTGGAAGATTCAAGGTTGTTCGGTATCGACTTTAGGACAAAATGGAGCCACTGATGCGGAATTGGATGCGGCTATGGCGCTTATTGTAGCCGATTACCAATGGGGAAGTCTTGGAACAATTAATTATCGAAGCGATGCGGAAGCTTTAATTGCAGCTATAAAAGCGCATGAAATTGAAGCCAATACCTATGTTTTAAAACCAGGAGACATGTTTGGAGGGAGTTCACTTACCAATCCTTCTTATTTCGCACCGGCTTATTACAAAGCTTTTGGTGCGTTTACCAATGATACTGCTTTTTGGAATGCAGTGGTAACCAATGCGTATGCCGTTATCAATGCGAATTTAACTCAAAATAATGCCGTAGGAGGTTTGGTTTCCGATTGGTGTGACGCTTCAGGAGCCTATTCTTCTCAAAGTAGTGGTTATCATGCGCAAGGGCATACCTATTATTATGATGCCGCTAGAACACCTTGGAGAATTGCTGTTGATTACGCGTGGTATGGTGACAATTCTGGAAAAGTATATGCTAAAAAATGTTCGGATTTTGTACGCGTAACGTTGGGTGGAACGGCTAATATTAAAGACGGTTACAATCAAAATGGAGCGGTCACTGGGCAATATCACAATGCTACTTTTGTAGGGGCTTTTGCTTGTGCAGCTATGGCCGGAGAAAACCAAGCACATTTAGATGCTTCGTATACCGATTTGAAGAATTTAAACGAACCGAATGCGTATTTTAATCATACCTTAAAGACGTTGTACCAATTCCTGTTAACCGGTAACTTTTACTTGCCTTCTAATGCCACACTATCAAATGCTACTTTTACTACGAATGCCAATGAAGTGCTGGTATATCCTAATCCTTCCAAGGGAATTTTTACAGTAGTTGCTACAGAAACGGCTCAAGTAACCATTATCAATATGCAAGGAAAAATAGTGGTGGAAACACCAATCCAAATAGGTAATAATCTCGTAGATATGAGTAAGCAAGCACAAGGCATTTATTGTATGAAAATAACACAGCAAGGGCAACAAACCTTTAAAAAGATTGTCCTGCATTAAAAAGATATCCTTATTTATGAAGGACACTCGAGCAGGAAGAGGGACCTGTTATAATCCTCAACTCAAAATTACTTAGTATAACCGTCTATTAAAGCATCCTCTATGGGTGCTTTAATTTTTATGGCTGCATCCACTTGATCGTTAGGAACAGTCATAGACAAGACATAATGTTTGATTTTCCAAGTTTTACCTTCTTTAACCAAAACGCCACTTCCTCTACAAATTTTCATTTGGGTATTTAATAATTCGTCAAACCATGCGGTTTTGCCATCTTTTGAAATAAAAATATGTCTTTCTAATGGTTTAAAACTCCATGCTTTACCTCTATCAAAATAAGGTTTTGCAAAGGCAATAAATTCTTTTTTATCCCAATTTTCTGTAGCATCGGTACCAATGAAAATGGATTCATCAGCCATAGCATTGAAGTAAGCGTCAAATTGCGCTTTCGCTGCAGCTTGATGCCAAGCATCTAATAAAGCATGTATCGTTGCTTTTTCTTTTTCCTGATGTTGAGCCACTACAAAAGAGGTAAAGCAAAGAAGTAGGAGTATTTTTTTCATGAGGATGTATGGTTTTGTGCTATAAAAATAGTAAAAAGATTGCACTAATTGATTTCCTATTTAACAAGTACCTTTCCTTCTAAAAATGATTCCCTATGCTGTACTCGACTTTAATACGGCTTTGATACGGCTTAGTAGTTTTTATAAACCAATCTTTTTCAGCTTTTCCATTAGAATTTCTCACCATGTTGGGATTGGTCTAAACCAATTTCTTCTGATTCTTCTGTAACTCTTAAAGGGATAATTGCATTGGTAAACTTAAACAACAAATACGCCCCTCCAAAAGTAAAAATAGAAACTAAAAGTAAAGCAGTCATATGATGGGCAAAAACGCCCCAACCGCCATGTAGTAAACTGGCATCTTCGCCATGTGCAAAAATAGCAGTTAAAATCATTCCCATAATACCACCAACACCATGACAAGCAAATACATCTAAGGTATCGTCAATTTCTTTTAAACGTTTCCAATACACCATTTTATTGGAAACAATAGCGCCTATAAAACCAAAGAAAATACTTTCTGGAATGGTTACAAAACCAGCAGCGGGTGTGATGACTACTAAACCTACCACGGCTCCAATACAAGCTCCTAATGCAGATACTTTTCTTCCGTTGATGCGATCAAAAAAGATCCAGGTTATCATGGCAGAGGCTGAAGCAATGGTAGTAGTTGCAAAAGCCATAGCAGCAGTACCATTGGCTGCTAAAGCCGAACCTGCGTTAAAACCAAACCAACCAAACCATAGCAATCCGGTACCTAAAACCACAAAAGGAATGTTGGTTGGAATATGTTCGTTGTTTTTACGTTTTCCTAAAACAATTACTCCCGCTAAAGCTGCAAAACCAGCACTCATGTGTACCACCGTTCCACCTGCAAAATCTTTAACACCAAAAAAGTTTCCTAATAAACCATTCGGATGCCAAATCATATGACACAGGGGAGCATAGATGATTAAAGTAAACAAACAAATGAATAATAAAAATGAGATAAAGCGGATGCGTTCTGCTAAAGCACCTGTAATGATTGCAGGTGTAATAACAGCAAACTTCATTTGGAACAAGGCAAATAAAATAAAAGGAATACTCGCTCCTAAACTCGAATGCGGTAATACTTCCACTTGGTCAAAAAATAAAAAATCCAATGGGTTTCCAATGACACCATAGGTTTGGTCTCCAATTGTAATTCCGATACTATCTCCAAATGACAAACTAAAACCAACGGTTACCCAAAGTAAGCTAATTACGCCTAAACAAATAAAACTTTTCAACATGGTCGAAATCACATTCTTTCTCCCCACCATACCACCATAAAAAAAGGAAAGTCCGGGTGTCATTAATAGTACCAAACAAGAAGCGGTTAGTAACCAAGCCACGTCGGCAAAATTAATAGCAGTAGTGTCTAAGAATTGATTGGAAACAGCTGCTGGTTGGTGCGACCAAAATAAAGAAGTTAGTGCGATAAGTACAATAATTACAAAAGAGGCAATCCAGCGTTTTTCTAGTGTCATTTTTTACGTTATTTGATAGTTAACCCTATTTTTGAAGTAGTAAAAATATAAAAATACTCATTTTAAAGAAATGGTACCCTTTAAAAAATGATGCCAATTTCAAATAATTATTATTTTAATAAAATAAAGTCTTTATTTTGAGAAATCCTCATTTTGAAAACCTTACTTTCTGTTGAAAAAGTAGTTTTATCAAAATAACCACTTACATTTCAATACGTTATTGTTTTTATTTGTAAGGCATTGGTACAAAAAAAACATCCCTGAGCATCGGAAGGACACTTGGGATGTTTTACAAATTAAAATTTAAAAAATATGGGTTGTATTGTGGGTTGAAATATTCCTTTTCTCGATGTGCTTGTATCCCTAAAATTAAGGGATACTAGCACTCGAAATGACGGAATTATTTCCTAACTAAAATTTGTTCTATTCTAGGAATGTAAACAACGGTTTCAAAATCTTTTATTGTTTGATTATTTTAACCGTGGTTTGTTGGCCATCTGCTGTAATTTTTGCGAGATACATCCCTTTGGTATAACTTGCTAAATTCAATACCGTCTGACTTTCCTGAGGTACACGTATTTCTTGTAGTTTTTTGCCTAAAACATCATAGATGGCAACCTGTTCGATTCTTTGAGTTGTTATCATCGCAATCGTAACGTTATCTTGAGTTGGATTTGGATACAATGTATACGCTAAAGACTCAAAAGAGGCTGTTTTTAAAGTCGATACAGTATTGGCAATAGTCGTTAACAACGAATACTGATTGAATGTATCTTGCCCCAATTCCCAAATCATCATACCGCCTAAACCTTCGTTATAAGCAAGCGTTACTTTGTCAGCTATCGTAGGGCGACCGTTATAATATTCGTTATAGCCATTTGGATCGTTACCAATTTGGTCCACATCTGCATTGGCAGGATTGGCAGCCACAATTTCGCTGTAATTTCTATCCGGTCCTGCCGTGGTGGAATTTATAAAAGTGTGACTGTAAAAAGGAACCCCTAAATTCAGTTTGTCAGCTGTAACATGCGATTTCCAAAAAGTAATCGCACTTTGCGCTTGAGCATACGAACTGTGTTGGCCTGGGTTGCTCGGTTGCCACGGACCCGTATAATCATACGCCATGATATTGATAAAATCGAAAGCAGCCAAAGCTTGCGGTGTAATTACACTAAATAGCGTGCCACCCGGTAAAGCAGCCGTCATTAATTTGTTTTCAGCATCTAGAGCCGTTTTCAATTCTAATACAAACGGACTGTAATTGTTGTTTGCTGCAAAATCCCATTCTAAATCCACATCGATACCAGCGATATTATTCGTTACCGTATAATTCACCAATTGTGTAATAAACGCAGCACGCGAACTAGAAGATGCCAAGACCGCATTCCAATTGGTTACATTCACCACACCACCACCAATAGACAGTAAGATTTGAATACTTGGATTAGAGGAAGCGATGGCGTTTTTTAGAGGCGTAATATCGGTTACCATTAAATTTCCAGAAGCATCGGGGTTTCCAAAAGAATAGTTCACATGAGTGATTTTCGTAAAATCGATTTGGTTAATCGCATACAAGCGATAATCGGGTACATAGCCAATCACGCGAGTCGTTTGAGCTGTTAGTAAGGAGCTTCCTAAAAGGAATAGCAAAGCAGCTCTTTTTTTCAAAAAAGTAATTGTAGTTGTCAGCATGTTTGTTTTGTTTGTGAGTAGTAAGCACTACTATGTTTGTTGTTTCAAACATAAACAGAATGTAGGGATTAAAAAAATATTTTAAACGAATGACGTTTTCTGTTAAACGAACAGCAGTTTTTGAAGGGTGAAAGGAAAGATAGGTATTTGTTACTTAATTGGGTAGAAAGCATATTAAGTTTTGTTTCCTACAAATTAAGTTTTGTTTAATGCAAATCAAGTTTTGTTTAATACAAATTAAGTTTGGTTTAATGCGAATTAAGTTTTGTTTAATGCAAATCAAGTTTTGTTTAATACAAATTAAGTTTGGTTTAATGCGAATTAAGTTTGGTTTAATGCGAATTAAGTTTTGTTTAATGTGAATTAAGTTTGGTTTAATGCGGATTAGATTTGGTTTAATATGAATCGAATTGACAATAAGCAAAAAGACAAGTTTTAATTTTAATACATAAATGTTTGTTAAAATGATTTTTTTGGCACAGCAATTGGATTGCGTAAAGTAAGTAAAAAACCAAATGTTGAATTTAAAATTTTAAAAGATGTCACGTAAAAAATTAGTTAGAGTAAGAGACCTTGAGAAGGCCACTACTCGTTTGTCGGCAGTAAGAAGTATAGATGCTGCATTGGATTTATCAAATGGTATTACGATTCCGAATTATGAAACGGAAATTAACGTGCTGGCCACTAAATTAAGTGCTTACAACACGGCCTTGAGTACCATTGACAATTTGTATAATGAGTGCGTGGCTCAAATAGCCGTTTTAAAAGACTGGAACGAACGCATTTTAATGGGTGTCGCTACTAAGTTTGGTAGAAACAGTTCTGAATATGAAATGGCTGGAGGAAAGAGAAAAAGTGAACGCAGAAAACCGACTTCTAAAAAGTAACGCATGAAAAATTGGATTTAAAAACCATCAGGTGTAAACTTGGTGGTTTTTTGTTTTAGGGATGTTTTAAGAAAATACTATTTATTATAAATTTCATCTCTCACATAACTTGCATTAAGCCAAAAACATTGTTTACTATATTCCATAGTTTTAAGTTTTTTATCTTCAATTGGTAAAGGAAATGTAAATGTAGAATCAGTTCCGTGTGGTCTTACGTGACAAACATTACTATCTTTTAATTTTGGTAGATTATTTTTCCTAATAGGATTTCCTTTTTTAGAATTTCTAATTTTTCCCTTTTTATCGTAAGCGTAATCTTTAAAAATTGTTCCATTTTGAATTTGTTTTTTTGTGTTAAGCCAAACTCTTCGAACTTCTTTTCTATCATTGAAAGGCATATTCCAAAACAGTGCTTTTTCAAGAAAATACTCTCCTTGATTTTTCTTAAAAAAAACAAACAAAAATTTCTTTTCTATTAAGTCTTTTAACTCAGACTCTCTCCAACTTTCTTCATAAATTTGTTCAAATTTAAAGGCTGGAAAAGAAACTGATTGTTCAATTGAATTATTTTCTTCAACCCTGATTGCTTTAATTTCTATCTCTGCTTTTTGAAACTCTTCAATTTCTTGATCTATTTTTACACCAAGAATGGCTTTTGTTAGAGATGGATAATATTGATAAGATTTTTTTAATTTAAGTTTTAAAATTTTTTCTATTTCTTTTGCAAATATCCCATAAAATGGAACAAATTTGGAGAGAAAAATATCTTCAATTGATTTTTTCTCATCTAAAACTTCTGATTTTTCAATTATTTTACCATAAACAGCTTCTTCTTCTTGAGCAATATTTGCAATAATGTGATTTACATAACCTTGTTTAAGCGAATATGCTCGCTGTTTAGCTTTTTCTTTATTAAATGGTTGATCTCTATATGATTTTAATGCAGTTGCACCTTTTGTACAAGCTGCTAGATAAAAAGTATCACCTTCAGAAAGTTCATGGGCTTTTCCTTCTTTTATTTTTTTATTAATTACTTCCCAATCTCTTTTGATGATTTTTAAATCTTCCTTTGGATATTGCCATTCATCAACTAATTTTATCATATAATCAAGTAAATCTAAATCTTTGTCGTGAAGATAAAATATCAAAAGTAAATGTGAGTTTTTCTTCCAAAAGGAACTATTTTCAAATTTTTCTTTATGAACTTCTAAATAATTTATGATATTTAAAACCAGTCTTTCTTTTGATCGAAAATCTCCATTTTTTAGAGTTTTTAATGGACTTGATTTTAATTCTATTCCTACTTCTTTAAAATCGGGATCTGCATCTGAATTTGGTTCATAACCAAAATAGAATTTTTCTAGTATTTGACCGAAATTACCTTTCCCTTTATAATTATGTTTTTCAATTTCTTCTTCACAAACTTGTCTTAAGGTTTGATTTTTTAATTTTTTTGCATATTCAATTATTGATTCTTTAGAATTAGCATTAAACATATTCGAATTGATTTATTTGTTTATAAAGTTCTTCTCCAATTTTTTCAATAATTCCTACGACTAATGC